>CAZRHV010000017.1:0-50276 GCA_964599985.1 uncultured Marinosulfonomonas sp.
CTCTGAAAGCGGATCAGACGCTGGCGGATGCCAAGGCCTATCAGGAGCGTTATCGTGTTACGGGCTTTCCCGTCGTGGATGACGATGGCCATGTGGTGGGGATCGTGACAAACCGTGATATGCGCTTTGCCAGTGATGACAAAACACCGGTACGGGTGATGATGTCATCCGAAAATCTGGCGATATTGCAGGAACCGGCAGATCTGGAACAGGCCAAGGGCATGATGCGTGCGCGCCGGATCGAAAAGCTGCTGGTTACAGACGAGAAGGGCAAGTTGACCGGATTGCTGACACTTAAGGATATCGAACAGGCGGTGCTGAACCCGCACGCCTGTAAGGATGATCTGGGCCGCCTGCGGGTGGCAGCGGCGACAACGGTTGGGGATGCAGGTTATGAACGCTCGCAAGCGTTGATCGAGGCCGGCTGTGACTTGATTGTGGTTGATACCGCGCACGGTCA
Source organism: uncultured Marinosulfonomonas sp. (assembly GCA_964599985.1). GTDB lineage: Bacteria > Pseudomonadota > Alphaproteobacteria > Rhodobacterales > Rhodobacteraceae > NVTR01. The sequence continues at coordinate 461 of CAZRHV010000017.1, forward strand.
TTCCGAAGGTGTCGCAATAGCTGTCGAGCGCCTGAAAAAGTTATCCGGTGATTTCCAGATCGTTGCGGGTAATGTTGCCACAGCCGAAGCCACAAAGGCGCTGATCGGGGTAGGCGCTGACTCGATCAAGGTTGGCATTGGACCGGGTTCAATTTGCACCACGCGAATGGTGGCGGGCGTTGGAGTACCACAACTGACCGCAATCAAAGACTGCGCCCAAGCGGCCGGAGACATCCCAATTATCGCCGACGGTGGCATCAAGTTTTCCGGCGATTTCGCCAAGGCAATCGCCGCCGGCGCTTCTTGCGCTATGGTCGGCAGCATGATTGCCGGAACCGATGAGAGCCCCGGTGAGATGATCCTGTATCAGGGACGTTCCTTTAAATCCTACCGCGGCATGGGCAGCCTTGGGGCGATGGCCCGAGGCTCGGCCGATCGGTATTTCCAGAAAGATGCGGCCAGTGATAAATTGGTTCCCGAAGGCATCGAAGGGCAGGTGCCCTACAAAGGCCCGGCAGGTGCGGTGGTGTATCAACTGGTTGGTGGGCTAAGGGCGGCTATGGGCTATACCGGCAACGCAACCGTCGAAGAAATGCGCAAGAATTGCAATTTTGTGAAAATTACCGGGGCTGGGTTGGAAGAAAGCCATGTCCACGATGTACAAATCACACGCGAAAGCCCAAATTATCGCGGAGCCTAGTAATATCAGCGACTTACGTGCCGAACTTTATGTAAATCAGAGAGAATCCCAATGACCCCACCTGCTCGGGTTGCAGCTGCAATCGAAATTCTGGACCGGATTCTTGCCGGCGAAGCTGCTGAAAAGATAGTAACCAACTGGGGGCGATCTAACCGCTTTGCGGGCTCGGGTGACCGGGCTGCTATACGTGATCTGGTATTTGGCGCACTTCGCTGCAAACGCTCGTTTGCGTTTGTGGGAGGGGCTGAAACCGGGCGCGCCTTGATGATCGGCTGGGTGCGAGGGGCTGACCTGGATCCCACATTGTTTTTCACCGGCGAAAAATACGCCCCGGATGTTCTGAGCGAAGCCGAGGCCGGCATAAGAGACCTGTCACAGGCACCCCGTGCCGTGCGTTTGGATTGTCAGGACTGGGTGCTGGAGCACTTTGATGCGTCATTAGGGAAGGATGCCGATGAAGTGCTGGAAATCCTGCAATCGCGCGCGCCTGTATTCCTGCGGGTTAACTTGAAAAAATCGGATTTGGAACAGGTAGCAGAGCTATTGGCCGCTGATGATATTTTGACAGCCCCCAATAAACTGGCAAGTACAGCTCTGGAAGTAACAAAGAACCCGCGCCGCGCCGCGCAAAGTAGTGCGTATCTGGAAGGGTTGATTGAATTTCAGGATGTAGCATCGCAAGCGGTTGTTGAATATCTTCCGTTGCAAGACGGCCAGAATGTGCTGGACTACTGTGCGGGCGGTGGTGGCAAAAGCCTGGCGATGGCGGCCCGGTCTGACCTTAAGATCAGCGCGTATGATACTGATATTAAACGAATGAAGGATTTGCCTGCGCGTGTTGATCGGGCAGGGTCAGACATTTCAATTATAGACGAAACTGAATTGGCTGGGCAAAAATTTGATCTGGTTCTGTGTGATGTGCCGTGTTCAGGAAATGGTGCCTGGCGGCGAACCCCCGATGCAAAATGGGAATTGACGCCTGACCGGCTTGCAGAGCTTTGCCAGACGCAGGCAGATATTTTGGATAATTCTCGAAAATTTGTAAGTAAAAACGGTGTTTTAGCCTACGTAACTTGTTCAATGTTTACGCAGGAAAACAGCGCGCAGGTTGATGCGTTTCTCGCACGAAACACCAACTGGCAGTGTAATAAACGCCAACAACTTTCCCCATTGGATGGTGGAGACGGTTTTTTTGTTGCTTTATTAACGCGAGTATAGCTAAGGTGATTATCAACCCATAGTTGTTTTAAGTGTGGCCTTAATTGGCGGTTAATGAATTCATACTGAAATGGGGAAGATAAGAATCAATATCGGAGCTTGCGGTGCTGCATCCGGCGATTTCGCGCCATCCATTGACTGAAAAGGCTGTGCAGCTTGCCCCCAAGTCCGGGCCGCTGTTGGCGCTTGCGGTGTCAGCTATTGGTATCTCACTATATTTACCTAATCCCCAAATCGGTCTGGTGTTTTTGTTTTGTGGTGCCGCCCTTTTGGCAACTTCGGCGCTGATCTACCATTTGGCACGCCGCGACATGGCTACTCAAAAAGACCTTCAACGAACCGTTGCCCGTTTTGTGGAACTTGATGCCTCACCCAGTTTTACAACCGACCGCTACGGTATGGTCAGCTACCGTAACAGGGCGGCGATGGAACGCTTTGATGGCGCCAACGAAGAAACTCTGGTGACAGCTCTGGGAAATATCTTTGCCGCCCCTGCAGCGACGCTGGCGCGATTGCAGGAAAAAGCAATGGCAAAAGGTTCTGCCCGTGAAGATGTCGTGTTGCGTCGCGGCCATCTTCGACTCTCTGTGCATCAGATTGGGGAAGAAGGCTTTTTGTGGCGGCTTGAAGACGTGTTGGAGCGTACCCAAAGTGGGCGTGCGGCCGAAAATATCAGCTTGCCTATGATGACGATCAGCAAGTCGAACACTGTTTTGTTTATGAATGAAGCGATGCGCCGCCTAATCGGGGCGCGTCAGACAAAATTGGATCGGGTGGTTAATGATCTGCCACTTAAATCCGGGCAGGTGCATGAAATTGCCGGGGCTGATGGCCCGGTTTGTGCACAGGTCTCGATTGTCGCAACGACAGTTGGGCGGCAGGAAATATATCTGTTGCCGGCGCTGGAAGCACCAGTTTCGGCCAGCGGCATCTGGGATCCGTCCGATGCTTTACCCGTGCCGCTATTGAAGGTGGATCCAAGCGGTGAGATCAATTTTTGTAATTCTCTGGCGCGCGATCTTCTGGGCGCCAATAATGCGAAAGGCGCATTCCTGGGTGATCTGGTTGAAGGATTGGGAAGATCCGTAGCAGACTGGCTGTCTGGGGCGGCAGAAAAACCGGGCGAAATGCACTCCGAATTTGTCCGTGCAAAAAATAAAACTAAAGAAACATTTTTGCAAATAACTTTGACGCCGGTTCAAATAGACGGGGAAACCTCTTTGATTGTTGTATTGAATGATGCAACAAAACTAAAAACGCTGGAGGCTCAGTTTGTTCAAAGCCAGAAAATGCAGGCCATCGGCCAGTTGGCGGGTGGCGTTGCTCATGATTTCAATAATTTACTGACGGCAATCAGCGGCCATTGTGATCTGTTACTTTTGCGCCATGACGAACGCGATCCGGATTTTGCCGATCTCATCCAGATCAACCAAAATGCCAACCGGGCGGCTAGTTTGGTTGGGCAATTACTGGCGTTTTCACGCAAACAAACTTTGAAACCAGAGATCGTCGATGTACGCGAATCTCTGGATGAACTCACCCATCTTCTAAACCGGTTGGTGGGAGAAAAAGTTAAGCTATTGTTGAATCACGACCCGGATATTTTACCGATCCGTGCCGATAAGCGGCAATTGGAACAGGTAATCATGAACTTGGTTGTAAACGCACGCGATGCGATGCCCGATGGCGGCGAGGTAAAAATTGAAACCCGGGTCGAGCATTTAGACACGCCCTTCGAAAGAGACCGGGCAGTTGTGCCCGCAGGAGATTATGTCGTCGTGTCGGTTGTGGATCAGGGGATCGGAATACCGCCTGACAAACTGCCAAAAATATTTGAACCCTTTTACACCACCAAACGTGTTGGCGAAGGCACCGGTTTGGGCCTGTCCATGGCCTATGGGATTGTCAAACAAACCGGCGGGTATATTTTTGCCGAAAGCGTTGTTGGCAGTGGCACCAGTTTCACTTTGTATTTTCCCGTCACTACAGAAACAGCCGTGGTGTTGGCCGAGCCGGTAAAGGAACCGAAAAAAGAGACCGCTATGAAGTCAGGTGGTGTTGTGCTTTTGGTGGAAGATGAGGCACCGGTTCGCGCCTTTGCATCGCGTGCATTAAAAATGCGGGGACATACCGTTTTGGAAGCCGAGAACGCTGAAGAGGCTTTGAAAACACTCGAAGACTCGACCTTAAAGATCGATGTTTTTGTAACCGATGTGATTATGCCAGGTATGGATGGCCCAAGTTGGGTTGCAAAAGCGCTTGAAAAACGACCAGGCGTAAAGGTCGTTTTTGTATCGGGATACGCCGAGGAAAGTTTTTCCCAGCAGCAGGCGAAAATTCCCAATTCAGTATTTCTGCCAAAACCGTTTTCACTTAGCGAACTAACGGCAACTGTGCAAAATCAGATACATTAGGCAGTATGGAAATCAGATTCTGCCGGGCCGTTTCGCCGTTTCAAACCCAGTCTTTTTTCGGCTTCCAATTAGTTTCTCAAAAAAGAATTGTTGCTTAAACGCTTCATTAACCAAGGGCTGTAAAAGTCAGGTATGAACAATTTTCTTGAAATGTTCTCTTTTTGGTCCCATAAGGAGCAATGAGAACAAGAGGCGAACACTTGGCGGCATTGCTGCCCAAGGCAGGGTATGAAATAAGGAAGAAAATAATGGCTACGGCAAGAATTTTAGAAATGACAGACAAGCGCAGCAACGACAAACAAAAGGCCCTTGATTCGGCTTTGGCACAGATTGAACGCCAGTTTGGCAAAGGCTCAATCATGAAACTGGGTGGCGATAACCCGGTGACCGAGATTGAAGCAACGTCAACCGGTTCCCTTGGTCTGGACATTGCCCTTGGAATTGGTGGTTTGCCCAAAGGCCGGGTTGCAGAGATTTATGGCCCGGAAAGTTCGGGTAAGACCACGCTGACACTGCACTGCATTGCCGAAGAACAGAAAAAGGGCGGTGTCTGTGCGTTCGTTGACGCTGAACACGCGCTTGATCCGCTGTATGCTCAGAAACTAGGTGTAAACTTGGAAGAGCTGTTGATTTCCCAGCCCGATACCGGTGAGCAGGCTTTGGAAATTACAGACACGCTGGTGCGCTCGGGCGCTGTCAGCATGATCGTGATTGATTCCGTGGCCGCCCTGACACCAAAGGCGGAATTGGAAGGCGACATGGGTGATCATCAGGTTGGTGCGCAGGCCCGTCTGATGAGCCAGGCGATGCGTAAACTGACCGGCTCCATTTCAAAGTCAAATTGCAGCATTATCTTTATCAACCAGATACGCATGAAAATCGGCGTGATGTTTGGCAGCCCTGAAACCACTTCTGGTGGTAACGCGCTGAAATTTTATTCCTCTGTTCGCCTTGATATTCGCCGCATCGGCGCAATCAAAGACCGCGACGAAGTCGTGGGTAACGCCACCCGCGTGAAAGTGGTTAAAAACAAAGTCGCCCCACCTTTCAAACAGGTTGAGTTTGACATCATGTACGGCGAAGGCATTTCCAAAAATGGCGAACTGATTGATCTGGGCGTGAAAGCAGGGATCGTTGAGAAATCCGGTTCATGGTATTCTTATGGTGACGAACGTATCGGGCAGGGGCGGGAAAACGCGAAAACCTACCTAAGCGAAAACCAGACGATCGCGCTGGAAATCGAAGACAAAATTCGCGCCGCACACGGGCTTGATTTTGACTATGATGGCAAGGCAGAAGATGTCGCCGATAGCGATGATGCCGACGACGCATTGCTTGAGGGTTGAACTTCAATACATGTTTGATCGGCCGGGCAACATCTGCCCGGCCTTTTTTGTTGCGGTGGACAGCTTTGGATCACCGGGGTAGACGGTTATTAACCTGAAAATACCCTGTGAAAGACCCCAACAATGGCCAGCCTGAACGAAATCCGGTCCACTTTTCTGAACTACTATGAAAAGAACGGCCATGAGGTGGTGGACAGCTCGCCTCTGGTGCCGCGCAACGATCCGACCTTGATGTTCGTGAATTCGGGAATGGTGCAGTTCAAGAACCTGTTCACCGGCGTCGAGAAACGCGATTACGTGCGTGCAACAACTTCGCAAAAATGTGTGCGCGCCGGTGGAAAACATAACGATCTGGACAATGTCGGCTACACTGCGCGCCACCATACATTTTTCGAAATGCTGGGCAATTTTTCCTTTGGTGACTATTTCAAAAAAGATGCAATTCCGTTTGCATGGGAGTTGCTGACCCGCGAGTTTGAAATAAACAAAGACCGCCTGTTGGTAACAGTCTACCACACCGACGATGAAGCCGCTGATATCTGGAAAAAAGTAGCAAACTTGCCGGATGAGCGAATTATCCGCATCGCCACAGACGACAATTTCTGGCGGATGGGTCCAACAGGTCCCTGCGGACCTTGCACCGAAATATTCTATGACCACGGCGATCAGATACCAGGTGGTCCGCCGGGTTCGCCCGATGAGGACGGTGACAGGTTTATCGAAATCTGGAACCTGGTATTTATGCAAAACGAGCAGCATGCCGATGGAAGTATGACCGACCTGCCGAACCAGTCCATTGACACTGGCATGGGACTGGAACGCATAAGTTCTCTATTGCAGGGATCGCACGATATTTACGACACCGACCAGATGCGCGCACTGATTGAAGCAAGCGCAAATGCAACCGGTACCGACCCGGACGGCCCTGGAAACATCCACCACCGGGTTATCGCGGATCATCTACGTTCGACGTCATTTCTGATCGCCGAAGGCGTATTGCCATCGAATGAAGGTCGCGGATATGTACTGCGCCGGATCATGCGCCGCGCAATGCGCCACGCACATCTGTTGGGGGCGAAAGATCCGGTAATGCACCGGTTGGTCCCCGCATTGATTGCCCAAATGGGTGAGGCCTATCCAGAGTTGGGCCGCGGTCAGTCGGTAATCGAAGACACGCTGCAATCGGAAGAAACCCGGTTCAGAACCACGCTTGATCGCGGGTTGAAGTTGTTGGATGACGAATTAGGCAACCTTCCTGACGGTGCAGAACTGCCGGGTGCGGCGGCTTTCAAGTTATACGACACTTTCGGATTTCCGCTTGATCTGACGCAGGATGCGTTGCGCGAAAAAGGCCGTTCAGTCGATGTCAAAGGTTTTGATAGCGCAATGGCTGAGCAGAAATCCAAGGCCCGCGCAGCATGGGCAGGCTCGGGGCAAACGGCGGACGCGACGATTTGGTTTGATGTTGCCCAGGAACATGGGGTTAGCGAATTTTTAGGCTATGAAACCGAAAATGCCGAGGCGGAAGTGCTGGCGCTGGTTCGTGATGGTGTATCGGTTGAAACTGCCGCAAAGGGCGACAGTGTACAAATCGTCGTCAATCAGACCCCGTTTTATGCAGAAAGTGGTGGGCAGGTTGGTGATAGCGGGGCGCTGAAAACAGATACAGGTGAGGTTCAGATAACGGATACCCGCAAAGTAGCGGGCGTGTTTATTCACATCGGCGAAGTTGTAAGCGGAACAGTTGAGCGTAGGTCTGCGGCCGCACTGGAGGTAAACCACGCACGCCGTTCTGCAATTCGGGCGAACCATTCCGCAACGCATTTACTGCACGAGGCCCTGCGTGAAACCTTGGGTGGGCATGTTGCACAGCGCGGGTCTCTGAATGCAGAGGATCGTTTACGGTTTGATTTTTCCCATGGGGCGGCGTTAACGGGCGCGGAATTGGCACAGGTTTCTAAGGATGTGAACGAATATATCCGCCAAAACACCTCAGTTGAGACCCGGATAATGACGCCAGATGACGCGCGTGATTTAGGCGCTCAGGCGCTGTTTGGTGAGAAATACGGCGATGAGGTGCGGGTGGTTTCCATGGGCCGTGCGCAAACCGGTAAGGGGTTGGATGGGCAGACCTATTCGATTGAATTATGCGGCGGCACCCACGTTGAACGGACCGGGGATATTGGGCTTTGTATTGTACTTGGTGACAGTGCGTCCAGCGCCGGAGTGCGCCGGATTGAGGCATTAACCGGAACGGCGGCCTTAGCCCATATCAGCGCAGAAACGGGTCGTGTGGCCGATGTTGCCACCGCAATGAAGACCCCAACCGCCGAGATTGTTGAGCGGGTCAAAGGCTTGCTGGCCGAGCGAAAAGCCTTGCAAAACGAGGTTTCTCAACTGCGCCGCGAATTAGCGATGGCTGGTGGATCGGGGCAAGGAACCGGGTCGAAAGTCAAAAAAATCAATGGGATAGCGTTTGTAGCCAAGACCTTGAGTGGCGTAAGTGGTAAGGATTTGCCGTCACTTGTTGATGAGCATAAGGCGCAGATTGGCTCGGGTGTGGTGTTGCTGATTGCTGATACTGGCGGCAAGGCGGCTGTGGCCGCTGGCGTGACGGCTGATCTGACGGATAGGGTTTCGGCTGTCGATATTGTACGGGCGGCGGTGGCTGAACTTGGCGGCAAGGGCGGTGGTGGCCGACCCGAAATGGCGCAGGGCGGCGGACAGGATGCAGGCAATGCAAGTGCGGCTATTGCCGCCATAGAAAAATTGATAGGAGGCTGATATGGGCGCACTTTGGATTGCACATGTGACGGTTACGGATGATGAGGCTTATATGAAATATGCAGCCATCGCGACGGATGCAATTGCTGAACATGGCGGCAAGTTCATCGCCCGGGGTGGTCGGTTCATTCAGCTGGAAGGCCGCGAACGGCCGCGCAATGTTGTAGCAAGGTTCGCGTCGGTTGAAGACGCCGAAGCCTGCTACAATTCAACCCGCTATCAGGAGGCCCTGGCGTTTGCCAAAGGCGCCAGTGAGCGCGAGTTGATGATCATTGAGACCAGCGACTAGATTGCAGCGCGTGACGCACGTTTGCGTTCGTGGTGATCCAGATGGCGTTTGCGCAGTCGGATGGCTTTTGGGGTGACCTCGACCAGTTCATCGTCGTCCACATAGGCAATCGCTTCTTCCAGCGAAAATACGATATGCGGCGTCAGGCGGACCGCATCATCGGTGCCGGATGCGCGCACGTTGGTAAGCTTTTTACCCTTCAGCGGGTTCACTTCCAGATCATTTTCCCGGCTATGTTGACCGATCACCATGCCCTCGTAAACCTGTTCCTGCGGGCCAATGAACATGCGGCCGCGCTCTTCCAGGTTCCAAAGGGCGAAGGCAACCGAAATTCCGGGTACCATTGAAATCAGCACTCCAGCACGACGACCGGGGATGTGACCGCGGTGCGGCTGCCAGTCATGAAATACCCGGTTCAGAACGCCAGTTCCCCGTGTATCGGTCATGAATTCACCCTGATAGCCGATCAGACCACGGGACGGGACATGGGCGATAATGCGGGTTTTACCAGCGCCGGCGGGCTTCATTTCAGCCAGTGTGCCACGCCGGACTCCGGTGATTTTTTCTATCACTGCGCCGGAATATTCGTCGTCTACGTCTATGGTCACCTCTTCGATTGGTTCCAACTTTTTACCGTCGACTTCGCGCAGTAAAACCTGGGGGCGTGAAACTGACAGCTCGAACCCTTCGCGGCGCATGTTTTCGATCAACACGCCCATTTGCAATTCACCCCGGCCTGAGACTTCAAAGGAATCGCCACCGGGGGTATCGGCCACTTTGATAGCGACGTTGGATTCTGCTTCTTTCATCAGGCGATCGCGGATGACCCGCGACTGTACTTTTTTACCATCACGCCCGGCCAACGGGCTGGAGTTGATACCGAATGTTACAGAAATCGTAGGCGGATCAATAGGTTGTGCAGAAAGTGCTTCCTCAACGCTTAGGTCACACAAAGTATCTGCAACCGTGGTCGTGGTAACGCCTGCGATGGAAACGATGTCACCGGCAATTGCTTCGTCGATGGCTGTCTGGACCAGTCCACGAAACGCCAGGATTTTGGAGACCCGGAATTGTTCGATTTTTTTGTTATCGCTGTTAAGCGACTTGATGGTCTGACCAGCTTTCAGCGTACCGGATTCCACGCGCCCTGTCAGAATGCGCCCGATAAATGGATCAGCCCCAAGGGTTGTGGCCAGCATACGAAAGGGCTCATCCGCGTGGGTGATCTGCTTGGGGGCAGGGACGTGTTCCACAATCAGTTCAAACAGCGCTTCCAGGTCTTTGCGCGGGCCATCCAGTTCTACGTCGGCCCAGCCGGAACGGCCAGAGGCATAGAGCGTCGGAAAATCAAGCTGATCATTGTCTGCGTCAAGATTTGCAAATAAATCAAACACTTCGTCTAGTGCGCGGTCGGGTTCGGCGTCTGGTTTGTCGACTTTGTTCAGCACCACAATGGGGCGCAGGCCAAGGGCCAGTGCCTTGGAAGTCACAAATTTGGTTTGCGGCATTGGGCCTTCGGCAGCGTCGACCAGCAGAACCACGCCGTCAACCATCGACAGAATACGTTCAACTTCACCACCGAAATCTGCGTGGCCGGGGGTGTCAACGATGTTGATCCGCATACCGTTCCATTCGACCGATGTGGCTTTCGCCAGAATGGTAATGCCGCGTTCGCGTTCCAGATCGTTGGAATCCATAGCGCGTTCATTCACCGCCTGATTTTCGCGGAATGAGCCGGATTGCTTTAGAATTTCATCAACCAGGGTGGTTTTGCCGTGGTCAACGTGGGCGATAATCGCGATATTTCGCAGGTCCATAGTTCTACCTTAATAGGGGGTTGGCCGCGCCCTATACTGCGCCTGCACAAAAGGCCAGAGCTAACCGAAAAATCGTGAATATACGTCGCGGCGCGAAAGAGCATTCCGCGCCGTTAGTCGATTATCGTCATTTTCTCGGGATTTAGGGGATTATCCGAGTATATTTGGTGCCCTTGACCGTAGCGCCGGCAATCAGCCCAGCCTGACCAAAGACTACTGCAATAACAGGCGACAGAACCGTCGTGGTCCCGGTTGAAATGTTTTCGCCCTGTGTGTTCAGGGTATATTCAAGATCCGCACCTGCCGCCCAACCGGGCGAATTGCGAAATTCGGCCAGGGCGTCTTCGGTCATGAAGAACAGCACATGTGCCGATTGCTGGGCGCCAATCTGAAAGCCAACGCTGGCTTCCGTAGCGGAGTAATAATCGACGCTTGCACCACCAACCCGCAGCGCACCGCGCCCAAATGAGCCGCCAAAACCAAATCCGGCTTTGGTTACCAATGGCATTACCAACATGCCTGCGGATTTATCTCGCAGGTCTGCGGTGCCGGGATGGTTTGAGAAAAGAAAATTTAATGAGCTGTCAACGCGCGCATCAATAGTTTCAGCGCCGTTGCCTTGTAGGCCATTGTTACAGCCCGCTACAACAAGCGTTGTACTGGCTGCGCCTGCGATAAAATACCGCCGCGATAGATTCTTCATGGATTTACCCTTATCTGCCGATTACCTCTGGTGCCTGCCTTATCTGGCCGGTCAAGGTCTAGTATACGACACCAAAGTGCTGGTGTCATTAGCTGTTGTTAAATAGGCAGGCAATTCCCCGTTATTTTCCTTGCAACGCGCGCGCAGCTTGGGGCGCGAAATAGGTTAAGATACCGTCGCAACCGGCGCGTTTGAACGCGATCAGGCTTTCCATCATCACCTTGTCGCCGTCGATCCAGCCATTTGCGGCAGCCCCGGTGATCATCGCGTACTCACCCGACACCTGATAGGCGAAGGTTGGGGCGTTGAATTCGTCTTTAACGCGCCTGCATATATCCAGGTAGGGCATGCCGGGTTTGATCATCACCATGTCCGCACCTTGCGCCAGATCCCGGGCCACCTGGCGTAATGCTTCATCAGAATTGGCTGGGTCCATCTGGTATGTGTTCTTGTCGCCCTGAAGCGCTCCGGTTGCGCCAACGGCATCGCGGAAAGGCCCGTAAAAGCTGGAAGCAAATTTGGCGGCGTATGACATGATAGTTGTGTTCTGATGTCCGGCATTTTCAAGTGCTGCGCGTATCGCACCGATGCGGCCATCCATCATATCCGACGGGCCGATAATATCTGCCCCGGCATCCGCCTGCGCCAGTGCCATTTTCACCAGCGCCACGACAGTTTCATCATTCCGTATGTGCCCGTCCACCACAAACCCGTCATGGCCGTTGATGTTGTAGGGGTCCAACGCAACATCAGTCATCACCGCAATCTCGGGAACCGCGTCCTTCAATGCGCGGATTGCGCGATTTGACAGGTTGTCTGCGTTCCATGCGTCAGCGCAGTCTTCGGTTTTCATGCTTTGTTCAACGTATGGGAATATGCAGATAGCCGAAATACCAAGCTCTGCCGCTTTACGGGCCTCAAGCACCAGTTGGTCAATCGTCAGCCGTGCAACACCGGGCATGGAGGCAATTGGGGAAATCTTGTCTTTGCCTTCCTGCACAAACACCGGCCAGATAAAATCACTGGCACTCAGGGTGTTTTCCCGCAGCAATCCACGAAGTGCCGGGGTACTCCTAAGGCGTCGCGCCCGGCCTGCCGGAAACGGAGCATGGTGTTTTGGCATGTTTGTTATCCTTGTGTGGCTCAGAAACCGCTTGGCATGGATTTCAATTTAGCTCAAGGGTAGCAATAGCCGGACGCGCCTAGTAGTGTCGCGGCGAAATTGAACAGGGACGACCGAATTGGACTGGTACGACACCGTTTTTGAAGTGATCGACATGCGGTCATTTTCCAATCTTTGGTACTGGATCGCACTGGCCGTGATCTGGTCTACGGCCAGCCACTGGGTGCTGGGGGTGCCGTTCGACATGGTGCTGCGCGCACGGCGCAAAGGTGGCCAGTCCGAGGTTGATCTGGAGGACATGGTTCGCATCAACTGCAACCGTTTGTTGTATATCGGGCAGGTATCCGGGCTGTGGCTGCTGGCGTTTGGATGTGCGGCGATTACCGCACTTACACTGATCGGCTTTTGGTACGGCGTAGAATTTGCCCAAGCGCTGTTTTTCTTTGTATTTCCGCTTTCGATCATCGGCTTGCTAAGCATGTCGACTGCAAGACTGATCAAAGCCGAAGGCGCAAGCGGTGAACTGTTGCATAAACGACTTGGCCGCCATCGTCTGTATACTCAGATTATCGGCATGTTTTCGGTCTTCGTGACATCGATGTGGGGAATGTATCAGAATTTGGTCGTGGGTCCGCTTGGTGGTTGACACCCGGTCCCCGCTCTATACCTGAAACCTCCGATGCCAAAGACATCTCATATTACCGTTAGTGGTGCTCCGGAAGGGTTTGACGCGCGCTTGCTATTGGCTGAGCTGGATAAATCCGGCGGCCCGGTGCTGCATGTGGCGCGGGACGATAAGCGTTTGGTGGCCATGCAGGGCGCGTTGGCGTTTTTTGCCCCCCATGTGACGGTAATTACGTTCCCGGCGTGGGATTGCCTGCCCTATGACCGGGTTTCGCCCAATGCAGTGACCTCAGCAACGCGCATGGCAACACTGGCCGGTTTGGCGCATGGAATGTCGGGTCAGTTCATACTGCTGACGACATTGAATGCCGCGACCCAGAAAGTTCCCGCACGAAGTGTACTGAAAGAATCTGCCTTTAGCGCCACCGTGGGCCGTCAGATTGACGAAGCGGCGCTTCGCGGTTTCCTGGTGCGCATGGGATTTTCACAGGCCCCGTCTGTGATGGAGCCCGGCGATTATGCAGTTCGTGGCGGTATCATTGATATTTATCCGCCGGGGGATAGCGGGCCGGTGCGACTTGATCTGTTTGGTGATGTTCTTGATGGGGCGCGGCGCTTTGATCCGATCACACAACGTACCACCGAAAAGCTAAGCGTTATTGAATTGGCGCCGGTATCAGAGATCATTCTGGATGAGCGCGCAATCACCCGTTTTCGGCAGAATTACCGAATTGAATTTGGCGCGGCTGGTACGGATGACCCGCTGTATGAAGCCGTCAGTGCCGGGCGCAAACATCAGGGCGTGGAACACTGGCTACCGTTCTTCCATGAAGAACTGGAAACCATATTTGATTATCTGCCGGAGGTGAGCATCGTTCTGGATGATGCAGTAACGCCGACACGACTGGCCAGATGGGAAAGTATCGAAGATCAGTATGAAACTCGGCATCTGGCGCTGGAGAAGAAAAACCGGATCGATACGGTCTATAAACCCTGCCCGCCGGGTCAGCTTTATCTGGATGATAAGGCGTGGGAGAGTATCACTGCCGGGCGGCGGGTGCTAAGTTTCAACGCGCTGCCTCTGGCAACGGGACCGGGCGTGGTCGACGCAGGCGGGCGGATTGGGCGGAACTTTTCACCGGAACGACAGTTGGAAAGCGTCAGCCTGTTTGGTGCGCTGGAAGATCACATAGACGCACGCCGCCTGCAGGATCAGGTGGTCATCGCCAGCTATTCCGACGGCGCGCGCGAACGCCTGCTTGGCCTGATGCAGGATCAGGGGCTGACCGGGGCGACCTTGATCAATAATTTTCGTGATATTCCAAAGGGCAAAGGAAGCGTCTGGCTGGTGGTCTGGGCGCTGGAGCACGGGTTTGAAGGCAAGGGCCTGACCGTCATATCAGAGCAGGACGTTCTGGGGGATCGACTGATACGGCGGCCCGGTAAGAAACGCCGGGCTGAGAATTTCCTGACCGAAGCCCAAAGCCTGACCCCCGGCGATCTGGTGGTTCATGTGGAACACGGGATTGGGCGTTATCAGGGGCTGGAAGTCATTGCGGCGGCTGGCGCGGATCACGAAATGATCCAGCTGGAATACGCGGAAAACGCGCGTTTGTATCTGCCGGTTGAAAATATCGAACTGCTCAGCCGATATGGCCATGAAGAAGGCCTGCTTGATCGTTTGGGTGGTGGAGCATGGCAGGCGAAAAAGGCGCGCCTAAAAGCGAAAATATTCGAAATCGCTGACCGGCTTATCCGGTTGGCGGCGGAACGGATTTTACGCTCGGCCCCGATAATGGAGCCGCCCGACCATATGTGGGAAGCGTTTTCTGCTCGCTTCCCCTATCAGGAAACCGAAGATCAGCTGCGCGCCATCGAGGAAACACTGGACGATCTTGCCCTAGGCCGCCCGATGGATCGGCTGATCTGCGGTGATGTGGGATTTGGTAAAACCGAAGTCGCAATGCGCGCGGCGTTTACGGCGGCGATGTCAGGTACGCAGGTCGCCGTCGTGGTGCCGACCACCCTGCTGTCGCGCCAGCATTACAAAAGTTTTGCCGAACGGTTTCGTGGCTTCCCGATAGAAGTGCGGCAACTGTCACGTTTTGTCGGTGCCAAGGATGCAGCCCTGACCCGCGAGGGGCTCACGAACGGCACCGTTGATATTGTGATCGGCACCCACGCGCTGTTGGCCAAGGGGATACGTTTCAAGAAACTCGGGTTGCTGGTGGTAGACGAAGAACAGCATTTTGGCGTCGTGCATAAGGAACGCCTCAAACATTTGCGCTCTGACGTGCATGTATTGACCCTGACCGCCACACCTATCCCACGCACGTTGCAGCTGTCCCTGACCGGGGTTCGTGACCTGTCAATCATCGGCACACCGCCGGTGGATCGTCTGTCGATCCGCACCTATGTCAGTGAATTCGATGCGATAACCGTCCGCGAGGCATTGTTGCGCGAACACTATCGCGGCGGGCAGTCGTTTTACGTTGTGCCACGCATATCCGACCTGCCCGAGATTGAAAATTTCCTGCGTGAACAAGTGCCGGAAGTCACATTTATGGTGGCCCATGGTCAGATGGCGGCGGGGGTTCTCGATGACCGTATGAATGCGTTTTATGACGGCAAGTATGACGTGCTGCTGGCCACAACGATTGTGGAAAGCGGGCTGGATATTCCAACGGCGAACACGATGATCGTGCATCGCGCCGATATGTTTGGGCTGGCGCAGCTTTATCAGATACGCGGCCGGGTAGGGCGCTCCAAAACCCGCGCCTATGCTTACCTGACCACCAAGCCGCGCAAAAAGCTGACGGATACCGCGGAAAAGCGGCTGCGTGTGCTGGGATCGCTGGACACGCTTGGGGCCGGTTTCACCTTGGCCAGTCAGGATCTGGATATTCGTGGGGCCGGGAACCTGCTGGGGCAGGAACAATCCGGGCAGGTGCGCGAAGTCGGCTATGAACTCTATCAATCCATGCTGGAAGAAGCGATTGCCAAGATTAAAGCCGGCGAAATGGAAGGCTTGTCTGACGCCGACGATCAGTGGGCGCCAACGATCAATCTTGGTGTGCCGGTTCTGATACCCGAAAAATATGTGCCTGATCTTGATGTTCGCCTTGGATTGTATCGTCGCCTGTCGGGGCTGCACAGCAAGGTTGAGCTGGAAGGTTTCGCGGCTGAACTGATTGACCGCTTTGGGAAATTGCCGCGTGAAGTCAACACATTGCTGCTGGTGGTGCGGATCAAAGGCGAATGTAAAAAGGCGGGTATCGCGCGGCTTGATGGCGGACCCAAGGGCGCGACTATTCAATTCCACAATGACAAGTTTGCGAACCCCGCCGGGCTGGTGGATTTTCTTCAGGATCAGCGCGGGCTGGCTAAAGTGAAAGGCAACAAGATCGTTGTGCGCCGGGACTGGAAGAAAGACAGCGACAAGATCAAAGGCGCTTTTGCCATCGCGCGAGATCTGGCGGTTCAGGCGAAAAAGGGCTGAAGTCTATTCAGTTTCACGGGTTGAACGCCAGGTCATAAACCAGGCAATCATCGCCAGAATTGCCACGCCGATCACCAGCGGAATTGGGGTGCCATCAAATGCCAAACCTATTGGGCCACCAACAAATACTGCAATAATCGTGGATGTGGCGATGGTAACCGACGCCCCGAAACCGGCAATGTGGCCGAGGGGTTGCAGGGCAAGGGCTTGTAAATTTCCAAGTGTCAAACCTGCGGTGAACAGGTTAACCGTCGACCAGAAGAACCAGAGGAAAAACAGGCTTTCCCATGGCAATACGCCCGACAAAAAAACCAACCCTATGACTATAGAAATCGACGCCTGCATTCCAAACGCCCAGAGCGCCA
This sequence comes from uncultured Marinosulfonomonas sp., assembly GCA_964599985.1. Taxonomy (GTDB): domain Bacteria; phylum Pseudomonadota; class Alphaproteobacteria; order Rhodobacterales; family Rhodobacteraceae; genus NVTR01. The sequence goes on from CAZRHV010000017.1 coordinate 17,343, forward strand.
TCCGACGCATTCCGATGCGCATTACCAGCATCGCGTTCAGGAACGTAGCCGGGGCTGCCAGCAATGCTGTCAGGGCAAACCACAGTGGGAAATTTTCGCCGCGCCCAAAGGTGTCGGTGTAAATTTGTTGGGTTGAGGAAAGTTGAGCAATCAATGTGGCGAACGCTAAGGTCATGATAAACGTATAGATTACCACCATGCGGTTGGTGACAATTTCCAGGAATCCGGATTTGAGAAGCTGATAGTTTAGCGGTCTGCGGTCTTTCACCGCCAGCGTTTCATCCAGTCGAATATTCAACCAAAGTGCTGCAACGACAGCAAAGATTGCGAACGCTAGAAAAATTGCCCGCCAGTTCCACTGATCAATGATCAGCGCGCCGACCGAGGGCGCAGCCGCCGGAACCAGCATGAAAACCATCGTCACAAAAGATGTGATCTGGGCCATTTTACGGCCCTCGTAGATGTCGCGGATAATCGCCAGCGGTGCAATGCGCGGCCCTGCAACGCCGAGACCTTGCAGAGCGCGGGCGGCCAGTAGCAGCTCAAGCGACGGGGCGACGTAAGCCAATAGCGTCCCGGCAATAAAAATAACCACGCCAAGTGTCGAGACAATAATCCGTCCATAGGCATCAGCAAGCGGCCCTGAAAAAAATGTACCAGCACCCATGCCAAACACGAAAGCCGTGACCACCAGTTGCGCGCGGTTTGGTGCTTCGGGGGTAAGTTCAGACGCAATATCGGGCAGGCCGGGCAGCATTGCATCAATGGCAAAGGCAACCATTGAAAACAGCATCGCCAGCATGGCGATGAACTCAACAATAGGCAGGCGGCGCGCCATCAGTCGGTTTTCTGTTCGGTGTTAAAATCGTTGATAACATCTGCCCAGAAAGCCGGTTGTTGCGCGCCGGGAATGACCGCCTGATTGGCCACAATAAATGTTGGAACAGAGTTCACGCCCATTTCGCGCGAGTGGGCTTCGCGTTCTTGAAGAGGTTTCACGTCACTGTCACTTTCGAACAGCCGCTGAGTCATGGCGGCATCCATCCCGGATTTTCCTGCAATATCAATCAGTATCGCCCTGTCTCCGATGTCTTGCCCATCCTTAAAGAACGCCCTGAATATAGCAGAAACAACCGGGGTTTGACGGCCCTCAACTCCAGCCCAGTGAATTAGGCGGTGTGCATCAAATGTGTTGGGGGTCTTGGTAATGCCTTCCCAATTGATCTCCAAACCGGCGGCTTTTGCGGCTTCATCAATCTGTGAATAGACCCGGATCGCACCCTCTTGTCCGCCAAATTTGGCTTCCAGATAGGTTCGCCGGTCAACGCCTTCGGCGGGCATATTAGGGTTTAGTTGAAACGGATGCCATTCAATGGAAAACGGATGATCGGGGGCGGCTTCAAGCGCGCGGTCCAGATGAGTTTTACCAATGTAACACCATGGGCAAATCGGGTCCGACAGAATATCCAGCTTTATCATCTCACGCTCCGGTTGGTCTGGTTATCTATTTGCCGAAACCCGACGGAACGCCAGTCTAAATCTGAAGTTTTTGGCTAAGTTAACGGCCCGCCTAACGCCGCAATTCTTTATGCCTATCTCAGAACGGACTTGCCAGCGTATTGCGCAGATTCGCCCAGCATTTCTTCGATACGGATCAACTGATTGTACTTTGCCAACCGGTCCGAGCGGGACAGCGAGCCGGTTTTAATTTGCCCACAGTTGGTCGCAACAGCCAGGTCAGCAATTGTGGCGTCTTCGGTTTCGCCGGACCGGTGTGACATCACATTTGTAAATCCGGCACGATGCGCCATTTCGACGGCCTTTAATGTCTCAGAAAGTGTGCCGATCTGGTTGACCTTTACCAACATTGAATTCGCCGATTTCTGCTTAATTCCCCGCGCCAGACGGGTGGGGTTGGTGACAAACAGATCATCGCCGACCAGTTGGATTTTGTCACCAATTTCTGCCGTCAGGTTTTTCCAGCCGTCCCAGTCGTCTTCATTCATGCCGTCTTCGATGCTGATGATCGGGTAGTCGGACGCCAGTTTGGCGAGATAGGCGACGTTTTCGTCAGAGCTTAGTGATTTACCTTCGCCCTTCATTTCGTATTTGCCATCCTTGAAATATTCAGATGCGGCACAATCCAGTGCCAGGTGAATGTCTTCGCCGGGGCTATAGCCTGCCTTTTCAATAGATTTCAGAATGAAATCAAGCGCGTCGCGGGTGGAGCTAAGATTAGGCGCAAAGCCGCCCTCGTCTCCGATACCTGTGTTGTGGCCGGCGTCGGACAGTTCTTTTTTCAAGGTGTGAAAAATTTCCGAGCCCATGCGCACAGCTTCGCGGATGTTGTCAGCGGAAACCGGCATGATCATGAATTCCTGAATGTCGATCGGGTTATCCGCATGTTCGCCGCCGTTAATGATATTCATCATCGGAACCGGCAGCACCTTGGCAGACGATCCACCGACATAGCGGTACAGCGGCAATGCGCTGAATTCGGCGGCGGCTTTGGCAACCGCCAGCGATACGCCTAAAATTGCATTAGCGCCGAATTTACTTTTGTTTTCCGTGCCATCCATTTCACACATCAGGGCGTCGATGGCTTCCTGTTCGGTGGCGTCGATGCCAACCAGCCCATCGGCCAGCTCACCATTCACCGCCATCACCGCGCCCAGCACACCCTTGCCCAGATAACGCGATTTATCACCGTCGCGCTTTTCCACCGCTTCGTGCGCGCCAGTAGAAGCGCCGGAAGGTACAGCCGCGCGCCCCATGGTGCCGTCTTCAAGGAACACGTCAACCTCGACCGTGGGGTTGCCCCGGCTGTCCAGGATTTCACGGCCAATAATGTCTATAATCGTGCTCATTTTTTATCTTTCTTAAGGGGGGTACCAAAGAGTTCCATACGGTGATCCACAAGGCGATAACCAAGTTTCGCGGCAATCTTTTCCTGTAGCAATTCTATCTCTTTGTCAACAAATTCAATGACCTGACCAGTGTTTACATCAATCAGGTGGTCGTGATGATCCCGGCCAGCGGTTTCATAACGCGCCCGCCCGTCGCCAAATTCATGTTTGTCCAATATGCCCCAGTCATCAAACAGTTTTACCGTGCGGTAAAGCGTGGCAAGTGAGATATTGGGGTCTCGTTTTGAAGCGCGGAGATACAGTTCTTCCACGTCCGGGTGATCGGTGGATTGTTCTAACACAGCGGCAATTGTGCGGCGCTGATCGGTCAGGCGCAGGCCTTTTTCTTCGCATCTTTCAATGATTGATTTTGGCATTTCCACCTCTGACCCGTGGTTGATGGTTTACAAAAACACGCGGCAGAGGTCCACCGGAATTGCGGTTGGCGGGGGTCACTTAATGGCATTTGATTCAGGTAAACTTGTAAACAACAATAAATGTGATATACAAGTAAAATGCTTAATTTTGAAACACTGCCGCTTTATTGGGTCAACCGCCTGAGCGCGATTTCGCGCCGCGAGCTTGGGCTTCGGTTTAAAGCCGCCGGGCATGATGTAAGCCCTGAAGAATGGGCAATTTTGCTGTTGCTTTGGCGTGAGGATAGCCAAAACCCCGGGGAAATGTCGGCGCGTACGGTACGGGATCCGACCACGATGACACGGTTGATTGATGGAATGGTGCGTAAAGGTTTCGTTGAGCGACGCGCGGATACCAGTGACCGGCGGCGTTCAAACATTTGCCTGACGCAAATGGGGCGCGGGCTGGAACCAGCGCTGATCAGCTTGGCCAAGCCAATGATTGAGTCCGGGATGGCTGGGATTTCTGAGGAAGATTTAAAGACAACGGTTCAGGTTTTAGCAAAGATGGTTGCCAATATGGGTGCGACCAGAAAGGGGAATTGAATGACGGATTACAATTACACCAAGTTTGACGCTAACCACTATGAACTGGTGGCGTTTCGCGGCCCGGATATGGGCGAAAAGGCCCCGGATGCAGAGGTTAGTGACCTGAACGGCATATCAAAATCCTTGCTGGATTTTGAGGGTAAGTTTCTGGTGCTGGAGTTTGGCAGTATCACCTGTCCGCTGTTCCAGTCGCGCCGCGCCAGCATGACGCGAATTGATCAGGATTTCCCCGATGTCGCCAGCAAAATCCTGTATGTTCGCGAAGCCCATCCGGGGGCCAATATTGCCGCCCATGTGACGCAGGAAGATAAAACTGCCAGTGCGACCGCCCTGCGCGACGTTGATGGTGAAGGGCGTGAAATACTGGTGGATGATATGGCTGGGTCGGTGCATCAGGCCTATGGCAGTTATCCCAATGCAGTGTTTATCATCAATAAAAACGGGTGCGTTGTGTATCGCAGTGCCTGGAACAATGGCGGCGCGACACGGCGGGCACTAAAGCGATTGTTGGCGGGAAAGTCAGTGCAGGCAGAAGCGTACTTTCTGCCACCTTGGACGCCGGTTGCAATCAGTACATTCAAGCAGGCGGGCCGTGGCTCTGCGCGGGATTTCCTTATAGGACTTCCGCAACTGGCGTGGAAGAATTTGGTGCGGCGGAACCTGAGGCTATTATTTGGCAATCGCAGGAGTGTTTCGCCGGATGTGGGGTGTTAGCTCTGTTTCGTCAGTTCCGGTTCGCGCCCTAGTTTGCTTGCCAGCGGCGCCACGGTCAGCCCCTGTACGATGATTGAAAAAATCACCACGATATAGGTCGCGGCCAGTATCACCGGTTTCCATTCACCATCAGGTAAGGTTAGCGCCAGCGCGACGGATATACCGCCCTTTAGCCCGCCCCATGTCATGATCGGGATCACGCCGGGGGAAAAATCTTTGAACGGGCGCAACAACAGGATCGGGACGGCGACGGCGGCAAGACGCGCAACCAGTGCCAGACCGATGGCCATGACCCCGGCGGTGAATGTGTCAAATGTCAGGGCCACGGCGAACACTTCGAACCCGATCAACAGGAACAGGACGGCGTTTAGAATTTCGTCAATCATCTGCCAGAATGCCTCGACATATTTGCGGGTTTCTTCCGTCATGCCGTGTTTGGTGCCGACATCGCCAATGAATAACCCGGCGCAGACTGCCATGATTGGGGCCGAGACATGTAGGGCAACGGCCAGCTCATAGCCGCCGAATGCGAGGCCTAGCGTGATCAGCACTTCCAATGAATAGTCGTCGATCAGGCGCATAACGCGGAATGTCAGCCAGCCCAGAACAATGCCCAGAATCGAACCGCCCAGTGCTTCTTGTACGAACAGTTTCAAGCCATCCATGAAGCCGCTGGCATGGGCGTCACCCGTGGGGAAAGCGACGCCGAGTAGAATCAGGAACACAACATAACCTACGCCATCATTAAACAGCGATTCCCCGGCAATTTTGGTCTCCAGAGATTTTCGCAGGTTGGCTTCACGCAGCACTCCAAGCACAGCCACCGGATCGGTCGGAGAAATCAGTGCTCCAAAAACCAGCGCTATTACCAGCGGCATCCCCGTAATCCATGAAAATCCGAAACCCACGATGGTGGTCGAAAGGGCGATGCCAATTGTGGCCATCAGCAGTACGGGTAGCCATTGTTCTTTCAAATCACTCAGCTTTACGTGCAGCGCCCCGGCGAACAGCAGCAAACCCAGCATACCTTCCAGCAACGCGGTGGAAAATTCAATTTCGTTGATCATGCCGCGCATGGCGTCGGCCATGCCAAGGCTGGGGACCAGATAATCGAACCCCATCACCATCAATGACGCGGAAAGCGCCACGATCAGGATGCCGATGGTAGAGGGGAGCTTCAGGAAAAGGTAGTTAATCGCTCCGAACGCGCCCGCAAGGACAATCAATAGGGATGTGACTTGCAGGATGCTCATTTATTTGTCCGCTCGCGTATATTTTTTTGCTTCTTAACACGGGCGGTTCGGATCGGAAATGGGGTGCTTTGGCGTGGCGGATTAGCTGGCGATTTGGATGTCGGCCCAAATCGGCAGGTGGTCAGACGCGATACGTGCGGTTCGGGTCTGAACAACGCCTGCATCACGCAGCTCTAACCCGGCGCTGATTGCTATCCGATCAAGTGCAGCCACTGGTCGGGCTGCGTGAAAGCTGCGCCCGGGGCTGTGGATATCAAAGGTGTCTGTAAGCGGTTCCAGACCGCGGGATCTGGTCCATTCGTTGAAATCGCCCAGAACGACGGCGGGCGTCGTGGCACCGTTCAGATGTTTGCGGATGGCGGTGAGTTGAGCGCGCCGGTCAGAGCGGAGCAGACCAAGGTGGGTCGCAATAACACGCAAACCCGCAACCTGAACCCCAAGCGCGCCTCGCGGTTCGGTGCCGGGCAGATTGATCTGTTCAACGGGCGAAGAGCTCAATTCTTTTCGCACCAGAATGGCATTGCCGTGCCAGCCAATTGAGGGGCCGGAATTGCTGATCTCGAGACTGCGAAAATCGGTCTCATCTTCAATCAGACGGGCAGGGATAGCCGCCGGGCGCTCCCCAAGCCGGCGATCAGCCTCTTGCAGAACCACAATATCTGCGGCCAGCGAATTCAGCACATCGATAATACGGCTCGGCCTGCGCCGTCCATCAAGGCCGACGCATTTATGCACATTATAGCTGGCAATTCTGATTTGTAGGGGCGAACTCATATATATGATATAGGGCAAGTGTGCGGGAATTGAAGATCGGACACGCAATGACTAGCTTATGTTCATGTTGATCCGGGGCCATGGCAGAATTGTATACCTCGTCTGGGGCACGTTGATTGTTGCAGCTATAATCGCAGTCATTCTTGGACGCTGGTCGATGGCCTTTGTAGCGCTGGCCACTTTATTGATGTCGATGACCCCGTCCTTTCTGGCAGAGCGTTTCCACGTCACCCTGCCTTGGCAGTTTTTTACCGGCATCGTTTTGTTTATCTTCGGCACCCTGTTTCTGGGTGAAGCCGTTGATCTGTACGAACGCTTCTGGTGGTGGGATGTGCTGTTGCACGGCACTTCGGCTGTTGGTTTTGGTCTGGTCGGGTTTATCTTTGTATTTGGTATGTTTGAGGGGGATCGTTACGCTGCCCCCGCTTGGGCGCTTACGTTTATTGCGGTGTGTTTTGCCATCGCAATTGGCGTGATATGGGAGATTTTTGAATACTTCATGGACCAGGTGTTTGGCATGAATATGCAGAAATCCGGCCTGCAGGATACGATGTGGGATCTGATCGTTGATCTGATCGGCGGGACAATCGGCGCGTTTTCCGGGCTCGGGTATCTAAAGGGGCGGGAAAAGGGTGGCTTGCCAAAAATGGTCGCCGATTTTGTGCGGATGAATTCAAGTATGTTCAAGAAATCCGGCAAGAAAAAATAGCCGTTCAGGTGCCGCAAAAGGTCTGTTGAACAACTTCGCCAGGATTTGGCGGAGCGCGGAATTCTGCAGCATTGGGTTGCTCAACGAACGGGTTGGCAAGGACCGCACTTAACTTCTTGAAGGGTTCCAGATCGCCCTGAACTGCGGCTTCAATCATTGTTTCAATCCGGTGGTTGCGTGGAATGTAGGCGGGGTTAGCGGCGCGCATGGTGGCGGTTGTGTCACCGGTTTCTTGCGCCAGTCGAACCAGCCACTTGGCTTTCCAATTGCTCATACCTTGGGGTGTATTTTGCTCAGTTAAGTCGCGAAAACTGTTGGTAAAATCGCTTTTGGTTTCGAACAATCCGTAAACGAAGCTCTCAATCAATTCCCGATCTGCCTCGACAGCGTTCTCCAGCCCAATTTTGCGCCCCATCAGCGCCAGCCATTCCTGCGCATAGATGTCGGGGAACCGATGCACCGCTTTGGTCGCGGTCTCAACCGCTGCATCTTTCTCACCCATTAGCGGAAGCAGACAGGTGGCCAGTTGCGCAAGGTTCCAGATGGCGATTTCGGGCTGGTTAGCATAGGAGTAACGCCCCTGCCGGTCAATTGAGCTAAACACCGTATCAGGATGGTACTGATCCATGAAAGCGCAGGGGCCATAGTCAATCGTTTCGCCGGAAATTGTCATATTATCCGTGTTCATCACACCATGGATGAAACCAACCGACATCCAGCGGGCAATCAGGTGGGCCTGTCGCGCAATGACCGCGTTCAACAGGTCCAGCGGCGTTTCGGCATCCGGGTAGTGTCGGTTGATCACATAATCACACAGGGTTTGCAGGGCCTCTGTGTCGCGCCGGGCCGCGAAGAACTGAAACGTGCCAACCCGGATATGGCTGGCGGCAATGCGGGTCAGCACGGCGCCTGGCAACTCAGTTTCACGTTGTACCAATTCACCGGTTGTCACAGCCGCCAGCGCGCGGGTGGTGGGGATGCCAAAAGCGTTCATCGCTTCGGATACCACATATTCGCGCAATACCGGCCCTAACCAGGCGCGCCCGTCGCCACCTCGGGAATAGGGCGTGCGGCCCGAACCTTTTAGCTGGATGTCGCGGCGTTGGCCTGTTTTGTCGATCACTTCGCCGAGCAGGATCGCCCGACCATCGCCCAGTTGCGGGTTCCAGCCGCCGAACTGGTGGCCGGCGTAGACCTGAGCAAGTGGTTCAGCACCATCCGGGATAAGGTTGCCGGCGAATGTCTCGACTGCCTCTGGGCTGGTGACCCAGTCCACGTCGATACCCAGTTCGTTCGCCAAAGCGCGGTTGATCACAATCAGCGAGGGCTGTACCACAGGTACCGGGTTCTGGCGGGTGTAAAACTGGTCCGGCAGGCGGGCAAAGCTGTTGTCAAAGGGGATTGGATTGGCAGCCATTCAAAACACCCGTGTCATCAAATGGTAGCCATCACGCAGATGGAAACCGGCGCGATGGTACAGTTTTTTGGCGCGACTGTCGGGGGATACCTCCAGATGCAGCGCTTTGACGCCGTGCTGCGCCAATGCGGGCATCAATGCGGCCAGAACTTCACCACCCATACCGCGGCCCCGCACGTTACTGCGGATGTAGAATTCATCAATAAAACCATCAATGCCACCCATTTCCACCGAATAGCCGAAGGAAACCACAATGTATCCCACAGGGGAATTGCGCGGACCAATCAGATAGGCTGCCCCGTGCGGTGTGCCAGCGAGCAACGGGGACAGGGCGGCCTGGCGGGTGTTTTCAGTGCTGTCTATGGCTTGTGTTTCGTGGAACGCAGCGACCAGAGGCAGTAGTCGCGCCAGATCGTCCGGGCCACAAAGGTGCAGGGCAGCGCTCATAGCCGAGCCAGACGTTCCGTTAGCAGTCTGAAAAACCCGTCTGCGTCGACGTCACCCATGAACATAGCGTTTGGCGCACGATCGGTAACGCCCCACCAGTCGGCAACGGTCATGCCCATAGTCAGCTCACTTTCGGTTTCGATCTCGACGTTGATATTACGTCCGGTGAACAGGTCAGGTTGCAGCAGATAGGCGATTACAGTCGGGTCATGCAGCGGTGCACCTAATGAGCCGTATTTTTCTTTGTCAAAACGCTCATAAAAATGGGTCCAGCTGGCGACGACACGCCCTACATGGGTATTGAGTGCTTCAAATTCAGCAACATGGGGTGCTGTAACCAGAACTTTGTGTGTAACGTCTAGCGACATTACCGTAAGGTCAACGCCTGATTTAAAAACAATATCAGCGGCTTGCGGATCGACGTAGATGTTAAATTCCGCCGCCGGGGTGATGTTGCCAACTTCAAAATAGGCGCCCCCCATCAATACAATTTCAGCCACCCGCTCGATTATGTCGGGGGCGCGTTGAAAAGCGGTGGCGATATTGGATAACGGGCCAAGCGGGCAAAGCGTCACCATTCCGGCGTCTTCTGCGCGCAGGGCGTCAATAATGAAATCAACTGCGTGTTGGTCTTGCAGCGGCATTGTTGGTTCAGGCAGTTGCATACCGTCCAGCCCGCTTTTGCCATGAACATGTTCTGCGGTGACCAGTTTACGGCCCATTGGGGCGTCACATCCGGCGTAAATTTTTACATCAACTTTGCCAGCTACCTCGCAGATAACACGGGCGTTTTTTGTTGTCAGTGCTAGTGGAACATTGCCCGCAACAGTCGTAATTCCCAATATCTCCAGATCATCCGGGCTGGCCAGCGCCAACAGGATGGCAACAGCGTCGTCCTGACCGGGGTCAGTGTCGATGATAATTTTGCGCGGCATTGGGGACTCCTGTTAAGGGGAGCACAAAAACATTTGTAAAATGTTTTGCCAAGACTTTTTTGAAAAGTCTTGCGCCAAAATCAGCCGTCGAAATCCACTTCTTCCGCCAGTCGCAGGGCGTCGGCGCGAAAGCCAGCGAGATCCATCAGATTGACGTCATCCGCCGTGAATGACCCCCAATCGGCGACCTGAGCGCTTGGGGCAGTGCCGGGGGCAATTGGGTATTCATAGTTGCTTTCGGCATAGATCACCTGTGCGGCAGGAGAGGTAAGAAATTCCATGAATTTCAATGCGCTATCCCGGTGCGGTGCGGCCTTGGTCATGGCTACACCTGAGACATTTACATGGGTGCCGCCACCTTCAAACACCGGGAAATCGAGGCGCACGGCGTTGGCCCATTCCACCTGTTCCGGGTTTTCCAGCATCTGGCCCATATAATAGGTGTTGCCAAGTGCGATGTCGCATTGTCCGGCCCAGATCGCTTTTATCTGCGCGCGGTCGTTGCCTTGTGGTTTGCGGGCCAGATTGTTTTTAACACCTACCAGCCAGGTTTTTGCACCGCCTTCGCCGAGGTGGTAGATCACGGCCGAGGTCAGCCCGGTCATGTAGGCGTGGGTTCCCGAACGGGTACAGATGCGACCGGCCCATTTTGGGTCGGCCAGGTCTTCGTAGGTGGTAATCTCGCCCGGTGCGACCCGGTCTTTGCTGGCGTAAATAATGCGCGCGCGGGTGGTCAGGCCCCACCAATGGCCATCCGGGTCGCGGAAATCTGCGGGGACGTTTTCCTCCATGGTGGCAGAGGTTACGGCTTGCGTCACACCAGCCTCAACCGCTTTTGCCAGGCGGGAAATATCCACCGTCAGGATGATGTCAGCAGGCGAGCGTTTGCCCTCGGCCAGCAGGCGTTCGACCATGCCTTTGTCGAGAAACGCGACGTTAACGTCGATGCCGGTTTGGGCGGTAAAGGCATCCGTGAGCGGTTTGATCAGTTCTGGTTGGCGGTAGGAATAGATGTTCACCTCTTGAGCGAGTGTTGGATACGCAACAAATAGCGCGAATGTTCCAAAGGCGAGCGGTGCGAGCTTCATCTGATTTCTCCGGTATTGTTGGTCTCTTTAAACCTGAGTGTTTTAGTCAGGTCAATACCTGATCGATTCAGTCAGATGAATTTTCATCACGTTTTACGGCGTCCCAAAGCGCGTCCATTTCGGCCAGATCAGATTGTTCCGGGCGTTTTCCGATGGCGGCCAGGCGGGTTTCAACACCGTTGAACCGGCGGATGAATTTGGTATTGGCGGAACGCAGGGCGGCCTCTGGGTCAATTTTCAGATGCCGTGCGAGGTTGGCGATGACGAACAGCAGATCGCCGAATTCTTCAACGATGTGGTCCTGATCATCCTCTGACCGGGCCTCCATCAGTTCATTCACTTCTTCGGAAATTTTTTCAATCACCTGATCAGTCGAGGGCCAGTCAAACCCAACCCGCGCGGCGCGGTTTTGCAGTTTTACCGCGCGCAGCAGGGCAGGCAGCCCAGCGGCAACACCATCCAGCGCGCCGCCGTTGGCCTTGGCGGCACGTTCAGCGGCTTTGATCTTTTCCCAATCCTGCGTTTGCTGGTCGGCAGATTTATCCCGGCTCTCGGTGCCAAACACATGGGGATGCCGGGCAACCATTTTGTCGGAAATGCTGTTGGCGACACTATCGAAATCAAACAACCCGGCCTCGGCGCCCATTTGGGTGTGGTAGACGGTTTGCAGCAACAGGTCGCCCAGTTCACCCTTCAACTCAGCCCAGTCCTGTCTTTCAATCGCGTCGGCCACCTCATAGGCTTCTTCGATCGTGTAAGGCGCGATTGTCGAAAAATCCTGTTCAATATCCCAAGGACAGCCAGATTCCGGGTCACGCAGACGGCGCATGATTTCCAGCAACCGGGGCATACCACCCACGGGGTCATGTACCAACTTATCGGATGATTTGGACATTGCTCCGGCCCCCGGATTGGTGAAAGCTGTGCCTGTTATCCCGGAACAGGAAAGATGAGTCCACATGGCACTGAAAGACGCAAAAACCAACGTAGATACCGCCTTTACACGCAGCGATGATAAGCGGTTGTCGTTCGAAAATGCCTTTGGCGGCGCGACATCGTTTATGCGCCGACGCTATACCAAGGATCTGTCGGGCGTTGATCTTGCAGTTACCGGTATCCCGTTTGATCAGGCGGTGACCAATCGCCCCGGCACCCGGTTGGGACCGCGTGCGATACGTGAAGCGTCGACGTTGCAGCCCTGTGATCCGCCCTATGGCTGGGGTTTTGATCCGTTGAGCGAGTTTTCAATTATAGACTATGGAGACATGGCGTTTGATTATGCGAAAATAGCGGATTTTCCGGCGATGCTTACTGATCATATCCGTGGGATTCTGGACGCGGGGGTGGGCAGTATCAGTCTGGGCGGCGACCATTATATTACTTTCCCAATCCTGAGGGCCTATGCCGAAAAGTACGGGCCACTATCGCTAATCCAGTTTGACGCCCACACCGACACCTGGACCGACGATGATATGGAACGCATTGACCATGGCACCATGTTTTATAAGGCCGTAAAGCTGGGGCTGGTGGACCCGAAACGCTCTGTTCAGGTGGGAATTCGCACTGAAAACGATGACCGGATGGGGTTTAACATCATTGATGCGCGCTCGGTACATGAAATGGGACCAGCGAAAGTGGCCGAGCAGATTAAGGCGTTTGTTGGCGATCATCCGACCTATCTGACATTTGATATCGACGGGCTGGACCCGGCATTTGCGCCCGGCACCGGCACCCCGGTCTGGGGTGGGCTGAGCAGTTGGCAGGCGGCTGCGATACTGCGTGATATTGCCGGGATCAATCTGGTGGGGGGCGATGTGGTAGAGGTTTCGCCACCCTTTGACACAACCGGCGCCACAGCGATTGCCGGGGCGCATGTGGCGATGGAACTGATGTGTTTGTATCTGTGGAACAAACGGACAGGGGTATGAAATTATTGTTCTGGGTTTTTGGTGTTGTCCTGTTGTTGGCAATATGGGTGCGGGTTGCACCGACCTCGCCCGAACGCTGGCATGTTGACCCGGTAAGCGCCGCCAAGCCGGGTGTCGGGGGCTATCGCACGGAAATGGTTACCGAACTAACTCCGCAAGAGGCGTTGCAGGCAATTGACACAGCGGCACTGGCGACGCCGCGCACCAAATTGTTAGCAGGCAATATAGATAGCGGGCGGATCACCTATGTGACGCGCTCAAAAATCTGGGGGTTTCCTGACTATACGACCGTGTCAGCGCAAATTGCCGGTGAAGTTACCCGCGTGGTGCTGCTAGGACGCCTGCGTTTTGGGCGAGGAGATATCGGTGTTAACCGGCAGCGTATTAAGGCCTGGGTGCAGGTTTTGCAGCCGATCCAGTAGTGATGCCGCCGGGCAACCATCCTGCACTTTTCGCCACATCGGGTTATTCAGGCTCATGTCACATTTCGCCAGCCATGACTGAGAACAACTGTTGTTTACCAGGCAAACCACTTCGCCCATTTCATAGCGTTTGCCATCAGAGCCGGTGCAAAAATAGTCGTAGGCCCCAAGCACATATTCGCCGTCAATTATTTTGATACCGGTTGTGCCCTCGGCAAAGGCGGGTGAATAAAGAAGAGTGGTTAAGACAAATACACGCCACATAAATTATTCTTTATCATAGTAATAAGGGCTTTTCCACCCCTTGACCTGCGGCGCGCCAGCGGGCAACAGGCTGCTATGGTTCCTTTAGATAAACTTCGGCAGATTTCAGAGCGATTTGAGTTTCTGGAAGCCAGCATGGCCACCGGTGAGGGTGATATTGCCGTACTGGCCAAGGAATATTCTGACCTGCGCCCCGTGGTGGCCGAGATTGCCGAGTATCAGGAAATTCTGGACGGAATAACTGAAGCGACAGAGATGGCGCAGGACGCTGAAATGAAGGCGCTGGCAGAGGAAGAGCTGGTGTCTCTGAACGCCCGTTTGCCTGAGGTGGAAAAGAACCTGCAAATATCGCTGTTGCCCAAAGACGCGGCCGATGCGCGCCCGGCAATCATCGAAATCCGCCCCGGAACCGGGGGCGAGGAAGCGGCGTTGTTCGCCGGTGATTTGCTGCGGATGTATCAGCGGTTTGCTGAAAGTCAGGGTTGGCAGTTTAATATCGTACAGGAAAGCCAGACCGAACTGGGCGGCATCAAGGAAGTTATCGCCAATGTGAAGGGCGAAGGCGTGTTTGCCCGGCTCAAATATGAAAGCGGCGTACATCGGGTGCAACGGGTGCCGGAAACCGAAAGTGGTGGGCGGATACATACATCAGCTGCAACGGTGGCGGTGTTACCGGAAGCCCAATCGGTGGATATTGAGATTAACGCCAATGACATCAGAATTGATACAATGCGGGCCAGCGGGGCAGGTGGGCAGCATGTGAATACGACGGATTCGGCTGTTCGGATCACCCATATGCCAAGTGGGATCGTGGTGACGTCATCCGAAAAATCGCAGCACCGTAACCGCGAAATTGCGATGGATGTGCTGCGCGCGCGGCTCTACGACGCCGAGCGCCAGCGCCAGCACGATGAACGCTCTGAGACGCGCAAAGGGCAGGTCGGGTCGGGGGATCGTTCGGAACGTATTCGGACCTATAATTTCCCGCAGGGGCGGATGACGGACCATCGGATTAACTTGACGCTTTATAAGCTGGATGCGGTGATGGCTGGTGATCTGAATGAAATAATTGATGCGCTGGTGGCCGATGATCAGGCGACGATGTTGGCCGAGATGGGGGTATGAACCCCGGCGGGGTTGTTATCTGGAATGAGGTGTTGCGCGGCGCGGCGCGGGAATTGTCGGATGCTGGCATAGATGACCCGATGCGCGATGCGCGACGGTTGCTGGCCCATAGTCTGGGGATAGCGGCGGATCGGGTGACGTTGGTCTCTTCGGATATTGCCGGCGCAAACGAGGTTGAAGGTTTTCAGGGGTTGATACGCCGTCGCGCCTTGCGGGAACCGGTTTCCCATATTGTTGGTAGCCGAGAATTCTATGGGCGGCAGTTCAAAGTGACACCGGATGTGCTGGACCCGCGACCAGAGACCGAGCATCTGATTGAAGTCGCGCTAGAGCAATCGTTTGAGCGGGTTCTGGACCTCGGGACCGGGTCGGGATGTATTTTGCTGACCTTACTGGCGGAGCGGATGCAATCCAGCGGCATCGGCATAGACCTTTCCAAGGCAGCTCTTGGCGTGGCGCAGGACAACGCAGTGTTGATAGGGGTAGCTAAAAGGTGCGAGCTTCGCCATTCTGACTGGTTCGGGCAACTCGCTGGCCGGTTTGACCTGATCGTATCCAACCCACCCTATGTTACTCTGGCTGAGATCGACGATCTGGCACCGGAAGTTCGCGACCATGAACCTCACATCGCCCTGACCCCCGGTGGCGACGGATTGGATGCCTATCGGGCAATCACAGCCGGAATTATAGCGCATCTGACACCGGGGGGGCGGTTGATCGTCGAAATCGGCCCGACGCAAGGCTCGGATGTTAAGGAAATGTTCAAAGCAGCCGGGTTACATAATATTCGCGTGGCAAAGGACCTCGACCAGCGGGATCGGGTCGTGATCGGCAACAACCCGCGTTGAATGGTGGTTCTGTTACGAATTTCGCCCAAATTTGACCGCTAACTGCGGTTTTTACTTGTTTTTCCTCTGTTGGCGTGTTTATTCGATGCCACGCGGCAGACGGGTCTGATTTCCGACGCCGCGTAAACTTGCTGCAAATCATAAGGAACCCGGGTAGAGACACCGCCGCATAGGTATAGCGGCAGAGGTTCACATAAAGCCAAAAGGCTGGATAAAAAAATCACATGAGATCTTCCAAATCGCGCTCGCGCAATAAGAATAATAACCGTAACCGTTCCGGCGGTGGTGGCGGTGGCAATGTCATGAACCGGGTGTTCGACAGTAATGGCCCCGAAGGCAAGGTTCGCGGTACCCCGCAACAGATCATTGAAAAATACGGGCAGCTGGCCCGCGATGCGACTTTGGCTAATGACCGGGTAGCCGCCGAGAGCTTTCAACAACACGCAGAGCATTACACAAGATTGCTAACTGCCGCTCAGGTCGAAATTGACGCCCGGCGCGAGCAGCAGGAACGCGAACATCGTGAGCGCCAACAGGCCCGCAATGATCAACAGCAGAACGATCAGCAACATCAGGGCGGACAGCCGCCGCCGCCGCAACAACAGCAGCAGGCTGATAAGCAGCCAGAACCGGCCGTAGCAGCTGATCTTTCGCAGACCGATCAGCCTGACATCGCGCCTCTACCCCCCGAAGGTGACAGTGGTTTGGTGGACACCCCGGAAGCCGCGCCGGTTAAACGCCGCGCGCCGCGCGCCCGTAAGCCTAAGGCAGACGCAAAGGTTGCCGGTCAAGCCGAGCCAAAGGACGATACTAAGCCGGATGAGCCCAAAGCCGCGGAATAGTTTCAGCCGTTGAGAACATTTAAACCCTGCGCATCGCGCGGGGTTTTTTATGCGCTTCACCTCCAAATGAATTCACCCGACTACCTGAACGCATTTGTTAAGGCAAACGCTGTCTCGGCCGGTCGGCTGGATGCGTGATTCTGGTTGGATTGGATACGCCTTAATGCGTCGCAGAGTTCGAAAATAGATGGATGATCAGGATGCCAACCAGTATCATACCCAGCCCCAAAATTGCAGGCAGGTCCAAACGCTGACCAAACACCGCGTATCCAATGGCGGCAATCATTACGATGCCAAGGCCAGACCAGATCGCATAAACAATGCCAACCGGCATGAACTTTAGCGTCAGCGCCAGCAAGTAAAATGACAACGCGTACCCGACCACCACAATGACCGAGGGCCAGAACCGTGTAAATTGGTTGCTGGCCTGCAGGGCCGTAGTGCCGATGGTTTCGGTGAGGATGGCGAAGAACAGATAAATATAATGTAGGGGCATGACAAAGTCCGATTTATTGCGGCTGACGCGCGCAGGTAATCAGACACTGGCGCATATAAAAAGGCAGGCCAAGGGGGCCTGCCTTCCAAAATGGTTCTGGACCGTTGTTAACCTGCCAAAGCAGCTTGTAAGTTGGTGTCGATCTTTTCCAAAAAGCCCTCAGTGGTCAGCCATTGCTGGTCCGGGCCAACAAGCAGAGCAAGGTCTTTGGTCATTGAGCCACTTTCCACGGTGTCAACGATGACCTTTTCCAGCGTTTCGGCGAAGTTCATCAGCTTGGTATTGTCGTCCAGCTTGGCGCGGTGCTTTAGCCCGCCGGTCCAGGCATAAATCGAAGCGATTGAATTGGTCGACGTCGCTTCGCCTTTTTGGTGGTTGCGATAATGGCGGGTAACAGTGCCATGGGCCGCCTCGGCCTCAACAATTTTGCCGTCGGGCGTCATAAGTTGCGAGGTCATCAGACCAAGTGAGCCAAAGCCCTGCGCCACAGTGTCAGACTGCACGTCTCCGTCGTAGTTTTTACAAGCCCAGACAAAACCACCCGACCACTTCATCGCGGCCGCCACCATGTCGTCTATCAGCCGGTGCTCATAGGTGATGTTAGCTTCTTTGAATTTGGTTTCAAATTCTTCTTCAAACACCTGTGCAAAAAGATTTTTGAAACGACCGTCATAGGCCTTCAGAATGGTATTTTTGGTGGACAGGTAAACCGGCCAACCCATTTTCAAACCGTAATTAAGAGAGGCGCGGGCGAAATCGATGATGCTGTCATCCAGATTGTACATGCCCATTGCGACACCGGCACTTGGGGCGTCAAAGATGTCTTTTTCAATAACGCTGCCGTCTTCGCCGACGAATTTCATCGTCAGCTTGCCTTTACCGGGAAAAAGGAAATCGGTGGCCTTGTATTGATCGCCAAAGGCGTGGCGGCCAATGACAATTGGTTTGGTCCAGCCGGGGACAAGGCGGGGTACGTTTTTGCAGATGATCGGGGCGCGGAATATTGTGCCGCCGAGGATGTTGCGGATCGTGCCGTTCGGGGAGCGCCACATTTCCTTAAGCCCGAATTCTTCAACCCGCGCCTCATCCGGGGTGATGGTGGCGCATTTCACACCGACGCCGATTTCCTTGATCTTTTCTGCGGCATCGATAGTGATCTGGTCATTTGTGTCGTCGCGGACTTGCATACCGAGATCATAGTAAAGCAGATCAATATCCAGATAGGGCAGGATCAGTTTTTTCTTGATAAAATCCCAGATGATCCGGGTCATTTCATCGCCATCCAGTTCAACGACAGGGTTCTCGACTTTGATCTTGCTCATGGGATGTCCTTTGGTTCAGGCGGATTCGTTGCTGTCTTTTAGCGTAAATCGGGCAGAGTGCAAATGCGGTATACAAGTGTATACTTAAAGCAATGTGCTATCCTAACCCATGTTCCTTAAAGAACACTTCAGCTTGTGTTTTAACGTAGGCCCACAGTTTTGGCGCACCGCGGGTGACCTTGACGCCGATGCGGGATTCCAGTTTTTCCAGTGTCACCCCATAGGTTTTCCACGAGCCACCACCCGACGCCATTATCTGGATGACAGGTGCTACGCGATCAATCGCCTTGGCGAATATGGCGTCAGGGGTTTGGGCAGCTTCAAATTCGCTCCACAGGTCTCGAAAAAGCATACCCTGATCCGCGGGGAGCAGGCCAAAAATGCGTTTGGCGGCAATTGCTTCTTCTGCATCCACTTTTGCTTGGTCCACATTGCCGTGAATCGGGTTGTCTCCTACGTCGATTTCAACAATGTCATGCAATAGCAACATCTGGATCACACGATTAATCTGAACGCCGGGTTCAGCGTGTTCGGCCAATACCGTTGCGAACAGACAAATATGCCAGCTATGTTCAGCGCTGTTTTCAAAGCGAGACCGGTCAACCAGTTCGGACGCGCGAAGCACTGACTTAAGCCGGTCGATCTCCAGCAGAAACGCGAACTGGCTGTCCAGCCGCGTATCTGCCTGCGTCATCGTGTGGTCTCAGTCAGGCGACGACGTACATATTCATCAACATTGCCGATCATGGTTTCCATATGCGGATCTTCAAAGAAGTGTCCGGCCCCCTCAATTTCCTGATGGGTAATGGTAATGCCTTTTTGCTCATGCAGCTTTTCGACCAATGTATGGGTGTCACGGGGTGGCGCTACACGGTCGGCTGTGCCGTTGATGATCAGACCAGACGCCGGGCAGGGCGCGAGGAACGAAAAGTCGTACATGTTTGCCGGTGGTGACGCAGATATGAAACCAGTGATTTCCGGGCGGCGCATCAGCAGCTGCATTCCAATCCATGCCCCAAATGAAAATCCGGCAACCCAGCAGTGCTTGGAATTTTGGTTCATAGATTGCAGATAATCCAGAGCGGACGCGGCATCAGACAGCTCACCAATACCCTGATCGTATTCACCCTGGCTGCGACCCACACCGCGAAAGTTAAAACGTAGCACTGTAAATCCCATATTGTGGAACGCATAATGCATATTATAGACCACCCGATTGTTCATCGTGCCGCCGAATTGTGGGTGCGGATGCAGGATGATCGCGATCGGTGCGTCTTTGGCTTTTTGCGGGTGGTAGCGACCTTCTAGACGACCCTCTGGGCCGGGAAATATTACTTCGGGCATGGGGCCTCTGTTTTTACGTCAAGTTATCGTCTGGAATTCTTGACGAATTCCGTCAGTTATCTTAGAACAATTCTAAATTGACCGCCCAAGGGCGGATTGCGGTTGTCCGTGGGGTAATGATAAGGCGCACGGACGTCAACAAAATTAAGGGTTTGGGGCGATGAAACTGAGCACAAAGGGACGTTATGCGATGGTTGCGCTGGCCGATTTGGCGACGCAGCCCAGTGATACGCTGTCATCTTTGGGGGAAATTTCCAAGCGCCAGGACATATCACTGCCGTATCTGGAGCAGTTATTTGTGCGATTGCGGCGCGCCGGGCTGGTGCGCTCGGTGCGCGGGCCAGGCGGGGGATATGCGCTGGCAAAAGACCCGAAAGAGATTTGTGTGTCCGAGATACTGGAAGCGGTTGAAGAAACCGTATCGGCCCTGCACACGGGCGGTGGTGCTTCTGGCGGGGCATCTGGCACCCGGGCGCAATCGATGACTAACCGGTTGTGGGAATGCCTGTCGGCCAATGTGTACGTGTTCTTGCAGCAGACCAAGTTGTCGGACGTGATCAAGAATGAACTGGTGCCGTGCCCGGCTGTGCCGACGCTGTTTGAAGCTGCAGATTATAAATGAGCTTTCCGGATCAAATTGAGCGCCTGCGGCGCAAGGCATTTGTTTCCGCCGCCTTTGGCGTCGGGGAGCCTTCGGCAAGGATATTTGTGCTGAAAAGAAGTTGGGGGCGGGCGCGTGGCTGAGCGGACCTATCTTGACTGGAACGCGTCGGCTTTTCTGCGTCCCGAAGCGCGGGCAGCGATCATTGCGGCGCTGGATGCGCATGGCAATCCATCTTCGGTTCACGCCGAGGGGCGTCGCGCGCGAGGGATTGTTGAAAAAGCCCGTTTGCAGGTTTCTGACGCTATAGGTGCTGCCGGGGCGGATATTGTTTTTACGTCAGGCGCGACTGAGGCCGGCGCGATGGCACTGGCGGGGCGCGACCTGTCGAGTGCGGATATTGAGCATGATGCGGTGCAAGCCTGGACCAAGGGTGATCTGACAGTCGACGCGGAAGGGTGTGTTGATGTTACGCAGCCTTCGCAATCCTGTGTACAACTGGCCAATGCGGAAAGCGGTGTCCTACAGGATTTGCCCACTGGGTTGGCCGTAAGCGATATGACACAGGCGTTTGGCAAAGTGCCGGTGGCGTTTGACTGGTTGGGTTGTGATATGGGATTGGTATCAGCCCATAAGCTGGGTGGCCCAACCGGCGTCGGCGCGCTGATCGTTAAGCAAGGCGTGGAAGTAGCCGCGCGCAGCCTTGGCGGCGGTCAGGAAATGGGCCGGCGTTCGGGGACTGAAAATATCGCCGGGATTGCCGGGTTTGGTGCGGCGGCGCAAGCGGCGGCCCGTGACTTGGCGGATGGAGTCTGGGAACAGGTGGCTGAGCTGCGGGATATGCTGGAAGAAGGCCTGCAAGCGGAATTCAGCGATTTGGTGATTGTCGGGCAGGGCGCGAAGCGGCTGCCAAACACCAGCTATTTTGCCAGCCCCGGCTGGAAAAGCGAAACCCAGGTGATGGCAATGGATATGGCTAAATTTGCAGTGTCGGCGGGCTCTGCCTGTTCCAGCGGCAAGGTGCGCGCCAGCCGGGTATTGCAGGCCATGGGATTTGATGAGGCAACAGGGGCCAGCGCAATTCGCGTATCCCTTGGGCCAACAACAACGCGGGAAGAAATTTTGCGATTTGTCGACACATGGGCCGCGGCCCACAAACGCTATCGTGCAAAAGCTGCTTAATACAAAGGCGAACAGGATCATGAGCAAGACCGAAAAATTAGTAGCCAAAGAAGGCGTCGATCAGGAAACGGTTGAAGCGGTTCAGTCAATTTCCGGCGTCTATAAATATGGCTGGGAAACTGACATTGAGATGGAATATGTCCCCAAGGGCGTGTCCGAGGAAATCGTGCGTTTGATTTCTGAGAAAAATGGTGAGCCCGAATGGATGACTGAATGGCGTCTGTCAGCGTTTGAGCGTTGGAGAAAGCTGGAAGAACCGACCTGGGCGATGGTGGATTATCCCAAGATTGATTATCAGGACCTGTATTATTACGCCCAACCCAAAAGCATGGTGGATAAGCCTAAATCGCTGGATGAGGTTGATCCGAAATTGCTGGCGACTTATGAAAAGCTGGGCATTCCGCTGAAAGAACAGATGATCCTGGCCGGGGTTGAAGGGGCTGAAGATGCACCCGCCGAGGGGCGTAAAGTCGCGGTGGACGCAGTGTTTGACAGTGTTTCACTTGGGACCACGTTTAAGGAAGAACTGGCCAAGGCCGGGGTGATATTCTGTTCCATTGGTGAAGCGATTGAGAACCATCCAGAACTGGTGAAAAAATATCTGGGGTCGGTGGTTCCGGCGTCGGATAATTTCTTTGCGACGCTGAATTCAGCGGTGTTTTCGGCTGGCTCGTTTGTATATGTGCCCCCCGGCGTGCGGTGTCCGATGGAGCTATCGACCTATTTCCGCATCAACGCCGAAAATACCGGCCAGTTTGAACGCACACTGATCATTGCCGACAAAGGCAGCTACGTGTCCTATCTGGAAGGCTGCACCGCACCACAGCGCGATACCAATCAACTGCACGCAGCGGTGGTGGAAATCGTGCTGATGGAAGATGCAGAGGTAAAATATTCCACTGTGCAGAACTGGTATCCCGGTGATGAAAACGGCGTGGGCGGTATCTACAATTTTGTGACCAAACGCGCCGATTGCCGTGGCGATCGTTCCAAGGTGATGTGGACGCAGGTGGAAACCGGTTCTGCCGTGACCTGGAAATACCCGTCCTGCATTTTGCGCGGTGATGACAGCCAGGGCGAATTCTATTCAATCGCCATCGCCAACAATATGCAACAGGCTGACACCGGCACCAAGATGGTGCATTTAGGGAAGAATACCAAGTCGCGTATTGTGTCCAAGGGGATCAGTGCCGGGCGCGCACAGAACACCTACCGCGGGCTGGTATCGATGCACCCCAAGGCCAAGAACAGTCGAAATTATACCCAGTGTGACAGCCTGTTGATCGGCGACAAATGCGGCGCGCATACAGTGCCCTATATCGAGGTGAAGAACAATTCTTCGCGGGTCGAGCATGAGGCGACGACATCCAAAGTCGATGATGACCAGCTGTTCTATTGCCGCCAGCGTGGCATGGGTGAAGAGGCCGCACTGGCGCTGATTGTGAACGGGTTTGCCAAGGAAGTGTTACAGGCTTTACCGATGGAATTTGCCATGGAAGCACAGCAGTTGGTAGCAATTTCTCTGGAAGGGTCTGTTGGTTAATGACGGGTTTTGGAAATCCTGAGCAGATTGACCAATTTATGCTTGAGCCCGCGGTTGCGGGGGGTGGCGCTATGATTGCAGTAATTTCCGCCAACTCTGTTTCCAAAATGGATACGGTGCCGGTCTTTTTGTCAGTTTTAGATGCAAATTTGTTAACAATACACCGAGAAAATGCACGAGTTCCGTCTAATTCCTGCCCAAAACCGATGCGATATTCAGCCTTGGGAAGAATACGGAACGGACAGCATGAGCATCGCCGATCAGAGAAAATCACAGTTTCAGGACCGTTTGGGCCGGATCGCGGCCGGCGGGCCAAATACGACTGCCCAGTACCATGCTGGCCCGGCCGTTATCCCAATCACTCGCAAGGGTACCAAGGCCGACAAGGTCGCCGAGAAACGCCAGCAACGTGGCGCAAGCCTGCCGGTTTCACTGATCAGCGGGTTGTTGATCGGGACTGTGTCGGTGCTACTGGCACGTTACGCCCGGTTTCAGTTGAACGGCGGCGCGCTAAGCGGGCCGGACGCGGATATTCTGATGGGCGTGGATATTATCGTTGCCGTCACATTCGCAATCTTTCTGCGTGCGATTTTTCGCTTTCAATCCAGGGCGCATGGCGCGGGCAAGCTAATTGGTGTCGTCGCAACGGTCCTGTTGATGCACAACGCGGTTCACATCGCGCCGGGTCTGTTCGAGCGCGGGTTTTCCGTCACTTGGGTGGACAACGTGGTTTCAACAACCAAGCCGAATTCGGTTCTGGTTGCGGGTGTGTCGATCGCCATCAAAGATTTTTCCGCCAACGAGGTAATTGCACTGGCGCAATAGCAGCGCGACAGCAATTCCCAGACCATAACCTAGATCTGAACAGATTTGGCTCAACGCCATCCCGCATGAAATTTGCGGGCCCAATGGCTGTTCTATATGGTTCGCCCAAGGCTGTTCCCCCCCTTCAATATCATCCGAATCCCATGGTTAAGACCCCCGTAAACGGGCGGGTTGTCTGTGGCCACGTAATTAATAAAGGCTAGAAAATGCTAGAAATCAAAGACTTGCGGGTAAAACTTGAAGAAGAAGACAAGCAAATATTGAAAGGGGTTAACCTGTCACTGCAGCCGGGCTCGGTTCATGCGATTATGGGGCCGAACGGGTCGGGGAAATCGACGCTGTCCTATGTGTTGTCCGGCAAATCAGGTTATGAAGTGACCGGTGGCAGTGCGACGCTGGACGGTCAGGACCTGTTGGAACTTGACCCCGAAGAACGCGCGGCGGCTGGGTTGTTTCTGGCGTTTCAATACCCGATTGAAATACCGGGTGTGGGCAACATGACGTTCCTGCGCACGGCGGTAAATTCTCAGCGTAAGGCGCGCGGGCAGGAAGAAATGTCAGCCGGTGAGTTTCTGAAGGAAATACGCGCACGGGCTAAAGATCTGAAAATTGATGCCGAAATGCTGAAGCGTCCGGTTAATGTCGGTTTTTCGGGTGGCGAAAAGAAGCGCAATGAAATCCTGCAAATGGCAATGTTACAGCCAAAAATGTGTGTGTTGGATGAAACCGATTCCGGGTTGGATGTTGATGCAATGAAGCTGGTGGCCGAAGGCGTAAACGCGCTGCGCGATGGTAAGCGCTCATTTTTGGTGATTACCCATTACCAACGCCTGCTGGACCACATCAAACCGGACGTGGTGCATATTATGGCGGACGGGCGTATAGTGAAATCCGGCGGCCCGGAATTAGCTCTGGAAGTGGAACATAACGGTTACGCAGATATTCTGGCAGAGGTGGCCTGATGGGCGCGGTTAAATCAACTTCGGATACGGCGGACCGCCTGAGCGGTTTGATATTACCGAAATCGGCCGGTTGGGCTGGTGCAGCACGCAAAGATGCGTTGGCGCGGGTTACAGCCTTGGGTCTGCCGGGGCGACGTGATGAGTATTGGAAATACACCAATCCGGCGACGCTGAACCAAAGCGATGCGCCCGAATCGACGGTGTTCAACCCTAAGGACACGCCGGTTTTTGGTGAAATTGACCGCTTGAAGGTGGTATTTGTTGACGGAGTGTTTGATGCGGATGCCTCGGACGATCTGACAATGGCCGGGATAGAGATTGAGCGCCTAGAGGACGTAAGCCAGCGCGATATTCACTGGGCAAAAGACCTGTACGGTGTGCTGGAAACCCGCGGGCAAACCCCGGTAGCGCGCCCATTTGCGACCCTGAACACCGCAACAGCAACGGATGGCGTGGTTATTCGGGTGACCGGCGAGGCGGCTAAGCCGGTTTCGCTGATCTACAGGCAGAACGACGACACGTCGGACGTAGTGTTGCACCATGTGATCAAGGTCGAAACCGGCGCTAAACTGACGTTGCTTGAAAACGGCCCCGCCGCTGCCCGTCTGAACAAAGTGATGGAAGTGGATGTTGCGGATGGTGCTTCGTTTAACCATGTGCGCACTCAGGGCCGTGCTCATGGGCGACGTGCTGTTACCCATATGTTTGCGCGGCTTGGTGAAGAAAGCAGCTTTAAGAGCTTCACGCTAAGTGTAAACGGCGTGCTGACCCGCAATGAGGTGGTGATTGAATTCACCGGAGACAATGCCATTGCCCATGTAGCAGGGGCGGCTGTTGGCGACGGCGATTTTCATCACGATGATACCGTATTTGTGACCCATGATGCTCTGAACTGCGAAAGCCGTCAGGTGTTCAAGAAAGTTCTTCGTAACGGTGCAACCGGTGTGTTCCAGGGAAAAATTCTGGTGAAAGCCGGGGCTCAGAAAACCGACGGGTATCAGATTTCTCAGGCGCTGCTACTGGACGAGGACAGCCAGTTTCTGGCCAAGCCAGAGCTGGAGATTTACGCCGATGATGTGATCTGTTCACACGGCTCCACCACCGGAGCGATAGATGAAGATGCGCTGTTTTATTTGCGGGCCCGTGGAATAGCCCATTCCGATGCGCAGGATCTGCTGGTGCTGGCCTTTCTGGCGGATGCAATTGACGAAATCGAAGACGAAACCATTGCAGCCGAGCTGTTAGACCGCCTGCAAGGCTGGTTGTACCGCCACGCAAGCTGATGGGTGTATCTGGTGACATTATCCGCGCCTGGCGTCATCCTAGGCGCGTGATGGCAACGCGTCTGGCCCAGGGGCTGCGGGAAGACCGTGCCTTGGTCTTCCTGATTATCGCCTGTCTCTTGATGTTCGTGGCACAATGGCCTCGATTGCAGCTAGAGGCGCTGATCGACCCGGACATCCCACTGGAAGCACGCCTTGGTGGTGCATTGATGGGCTGGTTGTTCGTAGCACCACTGGTGCTGTACGCCGTGGCCGCGCTATCGCGGATCGTGGCGGGGCTGTTGGGCGGGCAGGGCAGTTGGTTATCAGCCCGTATGGCGCTGTTCTGGTCGCTGCTGGCTGCCACACCACTTTGGTTGTTGAACGGATTGGTCACCAGCGTGAACGGGCAGGGGCTCGTGCGCGACATTACCGGGCTCATTGCCCTTGCAGCCTTCCTGTTGATCTGGCTATCGTCAATGGTCGAAGCAGAAACCAGTGGGGTTAAGCAATGAGCCTGAACATAGCCAGCCTGATCAAGGACGCCGTTGATACTGTCGGTGACCCCCGTGAAGGGGCGCGCAAAATTATGGCCTATGATATGGAGCGTCGCCAAAGGTGGGAAACCCTGCTTTTGATCGCAGTGCTAAGCGCGGTGTTCGCCTATATTTC
Source organism: uncultured Marinosulfonomonas sp. (assembly GCA_964599985.1). GTDB lineage: Bacteria > Pseudomonadota > Alphaproteobacteria > Rhodobacterales > Rhodobacteraceae > NVTR01. The sequence goes on from CAZRHV010000017.1 coordinate 44,189, forward strand.
AATCTGGCTCAGCACCAGTGTCACTGAGCCGCAGTTAAACGATGTCGCCCGGACAAACCCGTTTGTGCTGGGGCTGTCGCAGATATTTGTGCTGGTGGTGATGGTATTTGCCATCCATCTGATTGGTCGTATGGCCGGGGGCGAAGGGTCGCTTGATAATGCGATACTACTGGTGGCCTGGTTGCAATTCGTCCTGATTTGTTTGCAGATTTTGCAAATCATCGCGGCGTTATTTATTCCGTTTATTGCCGTTTTGATTGGGCTTGTTGGGCTATTTATTGTGTTTCGACTGCTGACAGTATTTATAGCGGAACTACATGGTTTTCGCTCAACCGTGTCGGTGTTTATTGGCGTTTTGATTGTGATGATCGTTTTGGCTGCGGTTCTGAGCTTTGTCTTTGGTGTGTTTGGCATCGATATGATGGGGGTTCTTTGAATGTATGATGTCGAAAAAACCCGGCGTGACTTTCCGATCTTGTCAAGAGAAGTCAACAACAAGCCACTGATCTATCTGGATAACGGTGCCTCGGCACAAAAACCGCAAGTGGTTATTGACGCGATAAGCAATGCGTATTCAATGGAATATTCCAATGTTCACAGAGGCTTACATTACCTTTCTAATCTAGCCACTGAAAACTACGAAGCGGTACGCGGTATTATTGCCAAATTTCTTGGTGCAGCCTCGCAGGATGAGATTATTCTGAATTCCGGTACCACCGAAGCAATTAACATGGTCGCCTATTCCTGGGCGATGCCGCGGATGCAGGCCGGTGACGAAATTGTATTGTCGGTGATGGAACACCACGCCAATATTGTGCCGTGGCATTTTTTGCGTGAACGTCAGGGCGTAGTGTTGAAATGGGTCGATGTTGAACCGGATGGATCACTTGATCCACAACGGGTGATTGATGCGATTGGACCAAAGACCAAACTTGTGGCAATTACGCAGGTTTCCAATGTGTTGGGGACAGTTGTTGATGTGAAATCGATCTGCCGCGCGGCCCATGATCTGGGCGTTCCGGTGCTGGTTGATGGCTCACAAGGTTCTGTTCACATGCCCGTGGATGTTACTGATATTGATTGCGATTTTTATGCGATCACGGGTCACAAGCTATATGGGCCGACAGGGTCTGGCGCGATTTATGTCAAACAGGAACGCATGGCAGAGATGCGCCCGTTTCTGGGTGGCGGTGACATGATCAAAGATGTCACGCGCGATGCGGTCAGCTACAACGACCCGCCAATGAAGTTCGAAGCCGGAACACCCGCTATCGTGCAGACGATTGGTTTTGGTGTGGCGCTGGAATATCTGATGGGGCTGGGGATGGATAACATCGCCACCCATGAAAAAGAGTTGCGAGAATATGCTCAGTCGCGTCTTGGGGGGCTGAACTGGCTGAATGTGCAGGGCAATGCGCCCGGTAAGGCGGCGATTTTTTCGTTTACTTTGGACGGGGCGGCGCATCCCCACGATATCTCCACTGTTTTGGATAAAAGGGGGGTTGCGGTGCGGGCAGGACACCACTGCGCCCAGCCATTGATGGAACATTTGGGCGTAACCGCAACTTGTCGCGCGTCATTCGGCTTGTACAATACCAAATCCGAAATTGATGTGCTGGTAGACGCGCTGGAGCTGTGTCATGAACTGTTTGCCTGATTAGCCAAGCCAGGAATTTTGCGATTGCTGGTTTTTATCGCTTGGCCTATATCAAACGACAATGCACCCGTAGCTCAGCTGGATAGAGCGCTGCCCTCCGAAGGCAGAGGTCGCGCGTTCGAATCGCGCCGGGTGCACCAGCTTTCTAGTTCAGCACCACCGTATATTTAACGATCCTATTGTTGTCTGAATCCGAAAAATAATAGGAATTTCCCAACACCGCGACCCCTTCCGGGTCGTCAAATTTTCCGGGCCCCAACCCCGGCGATCCATCTCCGATAACGCCAATAAGCCGGCTGCCTTCCTGGGCCTCAGGGTCGATCAATAACACGCGGTGTGCGTCCTGATCGGCCACCACCAATCGCCCGAAGTCGTCAAAATCCAAATACCGTGGTCCAACAAATCCAAACTCCGGTCCGTCCAGTATTTGTAGCAGATTTAGTTCTGTATCGAACTGAACCAAGCGCCTTGAAGCGTTATCTGCCACCCAAATTGTTCCGTCCGGTGCGCCCGCTACATCATGGGCGCCAAACAGCCCGCGCGCAGCAGAACTGGCGCGGCCGTCTTCCACCGCCACCAATGTTCCTACTCCGCTTGCCATGATGTAGAGCCGCCCGTTTTGATGAGCAAACACGCCTTCATTGCGGGGTGCGCCACCTATGCTTTCCACAAAACTCCCTTTTATCCCGTCGATATCGTACACATCGACCCGACCTAGCCCGGTGACGGCAATATAAGCCCGCCCATCCGCGCCAAAAGAAATGTCACGTACGCCGAATAACTGCCCTTCGCCAAATGCTCCCAGTATCTCCAACGTATCCGGATCAAGCACTTTGATGTCATTCGCAAATTTGTCGGCCACATAAAGCAACCCATTGGGGCCAATTGTCAGGTCATGGGGATCATCAAGGACGGCTTCGCTGGCAATATCGAATGTGGCAAAGGCCGTTTCCTGAGCAACACTAGCGCCGGGTGCCAGGCTGCCGGCAAGTAAAACAGCCAGTATCCGAGTAAACATTTTGACCCCCATAGCTTTGGAGCCATCTTGAAACAGCGCCATTAATCCGGCAACTGCAATCTTGCAGGCTTGAACGAATTCAAATTTTCAGAAAATGGGTAGGAGGTGACTAGCCGCGCCAGACGCGAATCGGACCACTGTCCATGTGAACAAAGTTCGATCTGGAATATTTACCCACACCACCCGCAGAGCAAGAAATAGCTGCCTGCGCCATCTGCGCGACAGAGCGTGACTTGAGCCGAAGGTCGCCGGCTTTTCCTGTCATGTGCAAAGAGTTTTTAGCCACGTTGCGCGAACGTGAACGCAGCATCGCGTTGGTCTTGGGCGAGCGGTAGCCAGACAGCATCATATAGGGTTCGTTGCTATCCAGCAGGCTGTGCGAAGCAGCCATAATATCAAGCGAGCGCACGTCGATGGAAATAGTCTGATCCGTGCGCCAGTCGCGCATGAAGTAATTAACTTCTTTCAAGGCTTCTTTGATATATTCGCCTTCGATCCAGTAAATCGTATCCATGCTTTCGCCGGTACGGCCTGAATACATACGAATGCGGCGAATATCGCCAGCGCCCCGTAAAAAACCTGCGGCATTGGCAAATGTTGGGGCTGCGGTGATTGCAGTTGCTGCAAATGCGCCGAGGATAGAGCGTCGGCTTACGACTATAGATCGTTGATCGGTCATGTAACTAATATTGCCCTGTCATTTTTTCGCTACTTCGCTTGTCGCGGAGCATCGTGTTGCCTCATCCCCAGGCAATTTCTTATTGCCACAATTGCAGCGTGCATCCAAGTGTCAGAATGGAACAAATCTTATATGTCCTTGTAATCGGCAAGTTTTCGCCGTTTTTTGAACATGTGCCGCTCGATGTCTGATTTCGCAGTGTCTGAGATGCGTCTGCAACACTTGATTGACCTTGCGACAGTGTGAACATAGAGGGACTACAATATGGCCATTATTTGCTGTACTAATGCACTAAATGTTGGGTCTGAGGTATAAACATGTCTGATTTTAATTCTTCTACACGCCGGTCATTTTTGCTGGCTTCCGGTTCATTACTGGTTTCCCTTGCGGCAACGCCCGTGCTGGCACAAGCCAAGGTTCAGGTGACTGCGTTCATGCAGGCGGTTGCTGAAGCGTCCGCAAAGGACCGCGCAATCTCTGCGTTTTATCAGGCCAACGGCTATAGCCCGATCTGGACTGGTAAGGGCAGCAAAGACAAATCCCGCCGACAGGCATTGCTTAAGGCGATGGACGCATCTGGCAACCACGGCCTGCCAACATATGACACAGATTTTCTGCGCGCCAACCTGCGGTCGGTGAAATCCGAGCGTGATCTCGGTCGCATTGAAGTAGAGCTGAGCAGGCTGTTTTTGAAATATGCAACGGATATGCAAACCGGCATACTTACACCGTCTCGGGTCGATAGTGACATCGTCCGCAGTGTTCCGCTACGGGACCGTACGCAGACATTGGTATCATTTGCCAAATCGTCGCCCGCTGCATTTATCCGCCAGTTACCGCCGAAATCACCGGAATACACCCGTCTGATGAAGGCAAAGCTTACCATGGAAAAACTGCTGGCCAAAGGGGGGTGGGGTGCGCAGGTTCCCGGTAAAAAACTAGAACCGGGTCAAAGCGGTGGCAGTGTTGTTGCACTTCGTAACCGACTGATTGCAATGGGTTATATGCGCCGCTCGGCCAGCCAGTCGTTTGATGCAAACATGCAAAAATCCGTACAGAAATTTCAACTTGCACATGGGCTTAGCCCGGATGGTGTTGCTGGCCCCGGGACGCTGAAGGAAATCAACGTCGAGCCGCCGGCACGCCTTGGTTCAATTCTGGTGGCAATGGAGCGCGAGCGCTGGATGAACATGGAACGCGGCCAGCGCCATGTCTGGGTTAACCTCGCGGATTTCAGCTCCTCAATCATTGATAATGGTAAGGTCACCTTCAAAACCCGTTCAGTCGTCGGCGCGAATAAATCGGATCGTCGCAGCCCGGAATTCTCGGACATCATGGAACACATGGTTATCAACCCAACCTGGAATGTTCCCCGTTCAATCGCCGTTAAAGAATACCTGCCAATGATGCAGAACAATCCAAACGCCGCCGGGCACCTGGTCCTTTATGATGGCCGTGGGCGCCGCGTTAGTCGCGAAGGTCTGGACTTTACGCAATATACCAGATCGAATTTTCCGTTTGATCTGAAACAACCTCCATCGCGTCGCAATGCGCTTGGGCTGGTCAAATTCATGTTCCCGAACCGGTATAATATTTACCTGCATGACACGCCCGAGAAAAACCTGTTTTCGGCCGAATCACGCGCGTTCAGCCATGGCTGTATTCGCCTGCGTGATCCGTTTGATTTTGCCTACACCCTGTTGAAACGTCAGGAAAGTGATCCAGAAGGGTTTTTCCAGGCCCATTTGGCCACCGGGCGTGAAAAGGTAATACCGCTGAAAACGCAGATTCCGGTGCATCTGGTTTATCGAACCGCCATTACAACCGCAAAGGGTAAAATTGAATTCCGCCGTGACGTCTATGGTCGCGACGGTCGGATATTCGCCGCCCTGCAAAACGCCGGGGTGGTGCTGCGGTCCGTACAAAGCTAAGCATCTTTCTGTATCAGGCGCGATGTGCCTGAAATGACGGAGAGCACGATGCCAGGCTACAAGATCAGTGACATCGCCGACGCTTTGTCCGCGCGCGCTGTAGGTGCGACGGATTTGGTTGTCCTTGGTGTAAGTGAGCCGGCAGATGCAGGGATTGACCAACTTGCCGTGGCGATGGACCCGAAATTTGCCGGTGATCTGGATAAGGGCAAAGCTCGTGCGGCAATTCTCTGGCAGGATGCCGATTGGCAAGGTCTGGGACTAAAGGCGGCTATTCTGGTAGACCGGCCAAGGGTCGCTATGTCTGCCCTGACCGGATATCTGGATGATGAAGTTTCGCCGCCCGCGGCTATACATCCAAGCGCCATTATTGAACCGTCCGCAAGTGTTGGCCAAGGGGCTCTTGTCGGAGCATTTGTCGCGATCTCTGCAAATGTCACCATCGGAAAAAATGCCCGAATTGGTGCGCATTGTACCATTGGCACCGCGACAAGAATTGGCGACGACTGCAATCTGCAACCCGGTGTAAATATCGGCCGGCGTGTCACAATTGGGGATTGTTTCGTTGCCCATTCCGGCGTTGTGATCGGGGCTGACGGGTTTTCTTTTGTCACCGCTGAAAAGTCTTCCGTTGAAAAGGTCCGAGAAACCCTTGGCGATGCGGGCGAGGAACAACATGACCAAAGTTGGTTAAAGATTGCGTCAATCGGCGGCGTGCTGATCGGCAATGATGTAGAGGTTGGCGCGAATTCCAGCATTGATGCAGGTACCATCCGTCCCACATCTATTGGTGACGGCACCAA
>CAZRHV010000018.1:0-49616 GCA_964599985.1 uncultured Marinosulfonomonas sp.
CGTCCGGTTTTTCCATCATGTCCAGAAACTGGCGCGCATAGGCCGACAGGCTTTCGACATAGCGGCGCTGACCCTCGGCGTAGATGGTATCAAACGCCAGTGACGACTTTCCAGACCCCGACAGCCCGGTGATCACCACCAGTTGATTGCGCGGAATATCCACGTCGATATTCTTGAGGTTATGCTCGCGAGCGCCGCGTACCTCGATGTTTTTCAGCTCGGCCATAATCGCCCCTTGGTCCAATTGTTAAGAGATAGTTGATTGCAACTGAGTCTCCAACCGAAAAAGGAGAACAATGAGTGAACATAGCGCATGGGGGATTCCAGACCTAGGAGAATTCGGCGATTTGGGGCTAGGATGGGGATATTATTTTGCTGCATCCCGATTCTGAGGTCTATTTCATGAAACAACTGTTTGCCATTCCATTTTGTTTTATCGCCGGTGTCGCCACCGCACAGGACAGCCCCGCCACAATTTTGGTGCTGGACGGTTCCGGATCGATGTGGGGGCAGATTGATGGGCGCACCAAGATCGAGATTGCGCAGGAAGTGGTAGCAGGGCTGATGCAATCGGTCCCCGAGGATCAGGAATATGGGCTGACAGTTTATGGCCATCGCACCAAGGGTGATTGCAGCGATATTGAAACGATAATCGCACCCGCAACTGGTCAGGCAGCAGCGATTGTGGCGGCGGTGAACGGCATTTCGCCAAAGGGTAAGACGCCCCTGTCGGCGGCGGTGATCGCGGCTGCGAAAGAGCTGAGATATTCCGAAGAAAAGGCGACCGTTATTCTGGTTAGTGACGGGCGTGAGACCTGTTCGCTGGACCCATGCGTTGTAGGCCAGGAACTGGAAGCGGCGGGGGTGGATTTCACCGCCCATGTGATTGGCTTTGATGTCGATGACCCGGCGGACCGGGCACAGTTGCAATGTCTGGCGGATGAGACTGGTGGTACGTTTCGTTTGGCTTCGAACGCGGCTGAGCTGACAAGTGCGCTGGCGTTGGTTTCGGTAGAGCCGGAGCCGATGCCGGTAACCATAAATTTTCGCGCAACCGAAGGTGAAAACGGGCCGGAGATTGGCGCGTTGTTGATCTGGGATATTTCGGGGGATAGTGGTATCGTCGCCGAAGCTGAGGCCGGGGCGACGCAAAAGTATGATGTACTGGCAGGCCAGTATCAGGTGAGTGTGTTGCGCCCTTCGGACGAGGAAACAGCGGAAGCTGAATTTACAGTCACGGATCAGGCAATGGTTGTAACATTGGTGCTGCCGGTCCCAAAACCTCTGGCGACTTTGGACGCACCGGAGACGGCACCTGTGGGATCATTACTGGATGTGGGCTGGGAAGGGCCGGACGCGAAAAGTGACTATGTTTCGATCCATGAAACGGGTGAAAAGCGCTACATCAACTACGGTTATACCGCCAAGGGCACGCCAACCGAAGTTCGGATGCCCCCCCTGCCCGGCGCCTATGAGCTACGCTATATCAGCAATAATGGTGGTGTGGTTCTGGCGACAAAAACTATCGAAATAACACCACTGGATATTACCATAGACGCCCCTGACAGCGCACCATTATCTTCGGTACTGGATGTGGGTTATGTCGGACCGGACTATAAGGGCGACTATATCGACATCGCTGAAATCGGCGAAAAGCGCTATGTCAATTATGGCTACACAACCAAGGGCAATCCGACCGAAGTTCTGATGCCTGCAGAACCAGGGGAATACCTGCTGCGCTACGTTTTTGGCGCATCAGACACCGTTGTTGCCGAACGCCCGATATTGGTAACCGCGATTGATACCCAGATTATCGCGCCAGACACCGCGCTGGCGGGATCAGACGTGCCTGTTGAGTGGATAGGTGGCGATTATAAAGGCGATTACATATCCGTCGCTCAACCCGGTGAGGATCGCTATATCGGCTACACCTACACCACCAAGGGTAACCCTTTGACGGTGAAAATGCCGCTGGATCCGGGAATGTATGAGCTGCGGTATCAGCTAGGGCAGCGCGGGGTCATTTTGGCCACCAAACCGATTGAAGTGACGGATGTTAAAGTTATTCTGGACATTCCAGAGGTGGCCGATGCCGGGGCCAATATCGTCGTGATCTGGGACGGGCCGAGCTATAAGGGTGACTATATATCGATCGCCGGGCAGGATCAGGATGATAACCGGTATATCGGTTACACCTATACCAACAAGGGTTCACCCCTGTTGCTGCGCATGCCAAGTGAACCGGGGGAATATGAAATACGGTATATCGCCACCGGTCAGGGTGAAAATGTGCTGGCACGGGCTGATATTGTGACCGTGCCGGTCAGCGCCGCTATAATGGCCGTTTCCGAGCTCCCCGCCGGTCAGGTGCTGGCCTTTGAATGGGAAGGCCCGGACTATGAGGGTGATTATATCGCCATCTGGAAAGAAGGTGAGGATCAGTACCTGTCTTACGTCTATACCAGCAAGGACAGCCCGGCGGTGATTGAAACACCGGAAAGCCCGGGCAACTATGAACTGCGCTATCACACCGGCAAAGATAACAGCGTGCTGGCGACCCATTCGATCAAACTGACCTATCAGGAATAAAGGCGACAATTACGGTGATTTTAGGGGGCGAGTTTGGAATTCCAGACTTGCAGCGAATTTCCAGGGGCTTGGTACCAATGGGCTGATGTTTATGCGTTCGGCCGGCAGCGTGCTGGGGCTGTATGTAGCAAATGGAATTGATCAAACGATTTACGCTGGCTACCTGACAGATGCGCCTTAAGGGGTTGTCATATTCTGTTTTACGAATATATAGGGTCAACGCTTGGTGACAGGCCCATTAAAGTAACGCAATAAGCGAACAGGATAACAGATGTTAAACTTCATGAAAAATCGGATGGCAGCTAATACAAACGGGCAGATAACGGCGGCGGATGCCATTTCACAGTGCAGCTCGGGTGAGCTGACGGTAATTGATGTGCGCGACATTTCCGAAGTCCGTCAATCCGGTAAGGCCGAAGGCGCTTTGCATATTTCACTGATGATGTTGCAACACCACGCTGACCCACGCAGCCCGGAATTCCACGCCGAACTGGATCTGGAAAAGCCGGTGGCTATTTATTGTGCGTCAGGCGCACGCTCTGGCATGGCCGTGAAGATGATGCAGCAACTGGGTTTCCAGACAGTTTACAACATCGGTGGCCTGTCCAACTGGGCGTCTGCTGGTGGTAAGATCGTCGCCTGATCACATATGAATGACACGCCCGTAAGCGTCCAGCACGCTTTCGTGCATCATTTCTGACAGGGTCGGATGCGGGAACACCGTGTTTATAAGATCGGCCTCGGTGGTTTCCAACTGGCGACCGACGACAAAACCTTGAATAAGTTCAGTCACTTCGGCGCCGACCATATGGGCGCCGAGCAATTCGCCGGTTTTGGCGTCGAATACGGTTTTTACCATCCCCTCGGGTTCGCCCAATGCGATCGCCTTACCGTTACCCATAAACGGGAAGCGCCCGACTTTGATTTCATAACCCAGCTCTTTGGCTTTGGCTTCGGTGTAGCCAACGGATGCGACTTGCGGTGAGCAATAGGTGCAACCCGCGATGCTTTCCGGGCGCACCGAATGGGGGCTAAGACCGGCAACCAGTTCTGCGACCATTACGCCTTCGTGGCTGGCCTTGTGGGCAAGCCAAGGTGCGCCTGCAATGTCACCAATAGCGTATAACCCGTCCACCCCGGTGCGACAGTACTCGTCTACCACTACATGGGTGCGATCAATTTTGACGCCGAGCCCTTCGAGCCCGAGGTCTTCGACATTGCCAACGATACCCACAGCGGAAATTACCGTGTCAAAATCCAGTTTTTCAATCTTGCCACCAGTTTCAATGTGGGCCGTGACCTTGCCCTTGGCGCGGTCCAGTTGCTTGACCATGGATTTTTCCATGATCTTCATGCCCTGTTTCACAAACTGCTTTTTGGCGAATTTGGAAATCTCGGCGTCTTCCACGGGCAGGACGCGGTCCAAGACTTCTACAACTGTCGTGTCCGCGCCAAGGGTGTTGTAGAAACTGGCAAACTCGATGCCGATAGCGCCGGACCCAATCACCAGCAGCTTTTTGGGCATCCGCACCGGATCGAGCGCGTGTTTGTAGGTCCAGACCAAATCTCCATCGGCTTCCAGTCCCGGCAATTCCCGCGCCCGCGCACCGGTGGCGACGATGATGGCCTTGGATGTCAGTTCCTCTACGCCTTTATCGGTTTTTACTGAAACCTTGCCTTTGGCTGGCAGGCTGGCTGCGCCCATGAACACAGTGATCTTGTTCTTTTTCATCAGGTGGCCGATGCCTCCTGAAAGCTGCGCGGCCACTTTGCGGGACCGCTGAACAACGGCCTTCAGGTCATAGTCGATCTTGCCCGCAGACAGCCCAAATTCCTTGGCCCGGCCCATCAGGTGAAATACCTCGGATGAACGCAGCAGCGCTTTGGTGGGAATGCAGCCCCAGTTCAGACAAATGCCGCCCAGATGTTCGCGTTCAACAATAGCCACGTTCAGGCCAAGTTGCGCGCCGCGGATAGCGGCCACATAGCCGCCCGGGCCTGCGCCAATTACGATCATGTCAAAGGATTTGGATGCCATCGGCCTGCCCCATTAAACTGTTGGTTCAGTTGAACGCTAAACCATCGGGAACGGGGCAACAACACCAGATGGCCGGTGCTTGAATACCAGTGTTGGAAAGTTCAGGCCGCCTGTTTCTCTTTCAGGGCTTCCACAATTGTCGCGTAACCACCATTTTCCAGGAATCGTGCCTCAGGCGCTGTGGTTTCACGGCGCAGGGCTTCGTTGCGAAACGGAAACCGGCCAAACTGGCGGATAATTTCACGGTGCGCCTTGGCGTGCAACAGCTGCAGTTCACCGGTTTCTGGCAGGCGGTCTTTCATCAACCGGATGGATCGATCCTGATCACAAAGGTTTTCGGAATGGACCAATGGCATGTAAAAGAAATGCCGCGCCGGTTCATCCATTTTCATGTCCCAGCCGCGCGAGATTGCGACCTTGGCGGCAGCGCGCGCGGCGCGATCCGAGGCAAAAGCCTGGCTGCAACCACGAAACATATTGCGCGAAAACTGATCAGCAAGAATGATGTATGCGAGGGTTCCGCTGGCGTGGGTCAACCACAAGCCACAGGCACCTTCCTGGGCCTCGACCCAGGTGTTTTCAAATCGATCCCGTATTTCCAGATCGAGGTCTTCCCCCCCCCGATACCAGCCTTCCGGTCCCACTTCATCCAGCCAATAAGCCAGAATATCTTCAGGGTTAGCCATGACCACCCTCCTCCTGGTGTTCTGCCCCTTGATTAGGATACCGTTACAAAGGTTTCTGTTATTAGCAAGACTGAAACGTGTTTGTTTCTATGTTGTGTCACATTGCCGCTATTAGGGCTCTGTTGTTTCCTCATTCGCCTCTTCCGCCGTCTCAATTGCCCATTCCTGAGCAGCTTCAACCGCAACGACGGACGCAGCTGGTGACACGCCGACATAGGCGGTTGCGTCTTCTACGGCGGTGGCCGGGCGTCGTGTCATCCGGTATGCGGCATAAACCGCCATCGCCAGCATTAGTGTGGCCACGAATAACCAAAATCCACCCGGACCCGCCTTGCCCATCATCCAACCGGTTATTAACGGGCCAGCAATTGCGCCAAGGCCGTTAATAAAAATCAAACCACCAGAGGCCGCGGCCATATCATCAGGTTCCAGAAAATCGTTGGTATAGGCGATCAACAGCGAATAAAGCGGGTTTGACACGCCGCCAACAATAAAGGCCACAGCCAGCAGGGTTGTGTAACTCGCCCCAAGGAATACCCCGCCAATTGCCGCCACCCCGCCTATAAACGCCACAATCATGATTAAAAACCGCCGGTCCATCCGGTCAGACACCCAGCCAATCGGGTACTGAAATATCAGCGCGCCGACATAGAGTGCCGCCACAAATATGGAAATCTGTCCGACGCTCATCCCGGACTTGGTGCCATAAACTGCCGCCATGCCAAACTGTGCAGAAAACACCCCACCCAACAGGAACATACCCACACAGCCAAGGGGCGAAACTTCGATCAGACCTTTCAGGCTCATTGGCTTGGTAGTGTCAAACGCCGGGGTCGGGCTAATTGACAGCAGGATCGGAGCAAAGGAAATTGAAACCAGCACCGAAGGGATAATGAACAGGATAAACCCTGAAGGGTCCCCAAGCAGCATGATACCTTGGGCAGACACAACCCCGATAGTCAGCACGATCATATAAACCGACAGCGCTTTGCCGCGGTTTTCATTGCTGGCGGCATTGTTCAGCCAGCTTTCAGCCGTCACATACACGCCCGAAAAGCAAAAACCCAGCACAACGCGTAAAAGTGTCCAAGCCACGGGATCAGTTACCACCGGGAACAGGATCATTGCGGCTGAGATCAGTGAACAAAGGGCTGCAAACACCCTGACATGGCCGACGCGGCGTATCAGTTCAGGGGCAGCGCGTGATCCGCCAAGGAAGCCTGCGAAGTAGCCCGACATCACGATTGATATTTCAAACGTCGAAAAACCTTCGATATCGCCGCGAATGCCCAGCAACGTGCCCTGCAAGCCATTACCAACCATCAAAAACAGCATTCCAAGCAAAAGTGCCCAGGAAGTTTTCAGGACTTGGAACATTGGTGACTCCGCACATGCGCTAGCGTCAGGCTAATCAGCGCCAAATAAATTGTATGTTTTGGAAACGACTTAGCGTTGTCGCGTTTCAGCCTGTGGCAGCAAAAGTGATGCGTCGCCGTAGGAAAAGAAACGGTAATTGTCTTTAATTGCATGGGTATAGATTTCCCGAATGCGTTCCGACCCCATCAACGCGGAAACCAGCATCATCAGGGTAGATTTTGGCAGGTGAAAATTAGTGATAAGGGCGTCCGCCACGCGGAACTTATAGCCGGGAGAGATGAATATGTCGGTATCGCCTGCCCATTGGGCGATCTGGCCATCCTGATTGGCTGCCGTTTCGATCAGGCGCAGCGCGGTGGTGCCAACCGGGATGATCCGCCCGCCGGACGCGCGCGTTTTGTTGATTTCTTCAGCAGCCTGCGCAGTTACTTCCCCCCATTCAGCGTGCATCTTATGGTCTTTGATATTGTCCACTTTCACCGGCAGGAACGTCCCGGCCCCGACATGTAAAGTTACGTAGGTGAATGTAATGCCCTTAGTGTGCAATTGGTCCAGCAGGTCATGGTCAAAATGCAGTGAAGCGGTTGGGGCAGCGACAGCACCGGAATGGCGTGCCCAAACGGTTTGGTAATCATCCATATCCTGCGCGTCAGCGGCGCGTTTGGCGGCAATATAAGGTGGCAGAGGCATCGCCCCGACATCCAACAGGGCCGCGTCAAAGGCGTTGCCAGAGCGATTGAACTTCAACGTCGCCACGCCGTCTTCTTTGTTGATCAGTGTCGCCCTTAGCCCATTCCTGAAATGAATAACTTCTGTAACACGTATTTTTTTGAGCGGCTTGATCAAAGCACGCCAGCGATCATCAGGTACCGGTTCCAACAGCGTGACGTTCATCTTTGCATTGGTCTTGGCCGCTCCCTGACCACGGGTACGGGTTCCAAAAAGCCGCGCCGGGATGACTTTGGTGTCGTTCAGGACCAACCTGTCGCCGGGTTGCAGGAAGCGCGGCAGATCAAAAGCGTTTACGTCTTCGATGGTACTTGGACCTGCCACCAACATGCGTGAAGCACTGCGCGGTCGGGCTGGGCGGGTCGCGATCAGGTTTTCGGGCAGATCGAAACCAAAGTCAGACAGCTTCATTGCGGCAATTCCGGTGGCGGGGCTCGAAAAATGTCGCGAAACAGACCCGGTGTCAGGATCGAAAGCGGGTTCACGCCAACTTTTGGTGCGTCACTGGAGCCGGTGATACGGAAAGTGAAACCAAACAGGCCTTCACCTTTCTTGGAAAAAATCTGGCCGATGGCATTCAGAAAATAAACCGGCGAAACCACACCCTGCATATCCATCCTGGAAGTGGTCAGGTCATAAACTCCGTCCAGTGATACCCCAAGTGAGGGTCCAACCGCACTGGAGCGGGTCAGTTGCACATACTTTGGGGTCAGTCGAAAACGGGCTTCTACAGAGTCAAAGCTGATGCCTTCACCGCTCATCTGATCCAGCAAGCCAACAATTGAAATTGCTGACAACAGGTCTGTCAGGCCGGGGGCGTTTTGCACTTTGGTATTGGAAATGTTCATTGTACCAAGATAAACACCGTTCGTTTCTTGTGGGCGCAAAGTCAGGTCAAGCTCACCACGATTGGCATATTCCACGACACCGGAATCGCGTAAAACCCCACCCGCATTTGAGCTTTGGATACGGACAGCGGTGCCGTTACGTTCAGGTTCAAGCTGGCCTTTTAGTTGTGTTTTTCCATTCATGCGGGCGGTGAAGCTGCCTGACAAGCCACCGGCACTATTGAAATCGCCGTTGAAATTGGTCAGCGCGATACCTTGCGATACAATCACGCGGGCCTTTGATATTGTAATAGGTCCACCTGCCCTACTGGCATTGCTGCTTGCGCCCCCAAAAGAGGTTTTTCGCACGTCAATTGTGCCGCCGGGCACTGAAACCGCTGGCACCACTCCGTTTCCGCGCCCGCGTAATGTTACCGGTGCGTCAAGCCAGCCACCTACCCGAACACGTTGAAACGTCACCGATTGCATTGATCCATTTTCTGCCAGTGTCACCCGTCCGCCACTGGCATTCAGCCCCGCGGCGCGGATTTCAAGGCGGTTAATGCCGGGGCGTTCGCCCAAAGTTCCGGCAACATCCAGTTTACCGGTGCCACTACGTGGCTTTGACCAACCGATCTGGCTGATTTGCAAACCAATCCGGTTTAAATCTGATGCCAGTGTAAACCGTGGGGCCACGCCCTTTTCGAACCGCAAATCAAATTGTGCCAGCCCCGTTCCCTTAACAGCACTTGCGGGCAGGCCGAT
This sequence comes from uncultured Marinosulfonomonas sp., assembly GCA_964599985.1. Classification (GTDB taxonomy): domain Bacteria; phylum Pseudomonadota; class Alphaproteobacteria; order Rhodobacterales; family Rhodobacteraceae; genus NVTR01. Next base: position 9,012 of record CAZRHV010000018.1, read on the forward strand.
TTCGAATTCTTTCACGAACGCCTGACTAAGTTCAACCGTACCAGCAACCGAGCTTTTGCCCGCGTTTTCCCGGCCCATATCCTGATGCCAGACCATATCTGCCGAAACCAGTCCCAGCTTTACTGGCCCGCCAATTTCCACAATGTCATTCGTCGCCAGCAGCGTCAGACGATTGGCGGTTAGGGTGCGATCTGGCACAAGTTTGGTTGTGCGCATGTTACTTAGGATACCTTTCACCGAATAGGTGACATCCTCCAACTCAACACGGCCCTTTAGCTTGAAATCCACGTCGGCGGTAAAGTCCACCTGCCCTTCAGCCAGATCAGGGCCGAAATGGGCGTTGCGCAGGATGTAAAACGGCTTTTCGTCCATCAGGGACAGGGCGGCAGTGGTAGTCGAGGAACCCTTGAGCCGGACTTTCAGGTCAGCGGGAACAATTGTCAGGTCCGGTATCTGGAATGTTGAACCATTCAGGTCAATCGCCCCACCCTGAGGCGGCGTAACCGTGCCACCTTCCAAAACGATAGTGAAAACTCTGCCATCAATAATACCGTAACCTTGCGCATTTTCGACCACCGGCTGCGCGCGCATATAGCGCACCGATGTGTTATTGAAATTCCAGCGAACCGAATTGCGTATCTCTTGCCCGGGCCGAACGCGGATTGCGCCCTGAATATCGCTAAGCAGGCCAGAATTGATGTTGTTTACCAACCAACCGCGTGTTTTGGGGATGACAGATACCGGCCAAAGGGAAAGCAGGCGATCCAGCGTCATTTCACCCAAAGAAAAATCACTGGCGACCTCCCAGCCTTCTGCCCCGGCTTTTACATTGCCTTTTGCCACCAGCTTTTCATCACCCTGAATGAGCACTAACTGGCCAATATCCACGGAAAATGGGTTAAGCCGCAGCCGAAAATCCGCTGCCCCCTCGGAAAACTCAACCGGCTCCTCATAGAGCTCTTTTGGATGGGCCTTTAGGTCGGATAAGGTAAACTGGCCGAGCAGTGTCGACGGCCATCCATCCTGCAAATCACGCAAATAGGCATGACCCTGCGCCACCAGCGTAATGGTGTCAGAAACCACAGAAACCTGAGAGAATACCAGTTTCTGCACCGTAGGATCGAATTCAAAATAGGCCTTGCCGCTGTCGAAATTTAATGGCGCAACGTCTGGGCTGGGCTGTAAGGCACCGGTGCCAATTTCCAGCGTCCCGGCAAACCCGCCCATTACGCCGCTGGTGTCAAATTCCGTCCGCACAGCCCCCGAAATAGGCGCATTCAGCACACCCAAAAAACTGAGGGCGGGCGATTGCAGGGCAATGTCGGCGGCGGCGGCGTTCTTGAATGAAGTTCCGAAAGTTGCGCTGGAATCGTTAAAGCGAGTGCGGATACCAATCACGGTTTCAGCGAGTTCTTCAGTGCCGTTAAACACATCAAACGCGACCGAAATGTCCAAGCCCTCGTTTAGGCGGCGCAATTGTAATGCCCCTTCGGTGATCTGCCAAAGCCGCCCGGATCGGGCATCCTGCAAGGTAATCGTCAGATCGCTGGCCCCGATCAGGTTCAAGGTGTCCAGTGGTGCTACCTGAAATGCCTGATCAAGAACATCCAGCACGCCGGGCAAACTGCCGCTGGCTGCAGTCCCTGCCCCAAGCGAGATGTCAAACTGCCCGTCCGCCAAACGAAGCAACGTCATTTGTGCTCCTGCAAGGTAAATTGCATCCGGTTTTAGCTGACCGCGAAAAAGAGCGGCAAACGAAAGCCGGACACCAACATCATTCAGTCGTATCAGCTCTGCACCGCGATCATCGAAAACACCCAAATTGCCAAGCAACACCCGGGGAAAGCCGTTTTCATCGACCTGAAACTGTAAGCGCCCGAGGGTTATATGCCCGCTTTGCAAACCCTTGTTTGCGCGGCTTTCAAATTGCGTAGTTACCCAGCCGGGCATGGTCATTTTGCGCCCTGTCAAGGATAATCCGGCCAGAAAAAGCAGGCTGCTTAAGAAGATAATGCTCAGAAATTTCCAGAAACCAAAGCGGCGCACCGGGCGCGGCTTTCGTTTTGGTTTCTTTGTTGGTTCTTCTGATTCGTCGCTCATTCAGCATTCCGTTTTTGGGCCAAGAAAAACCATCCGCCCCTGTATCAGCAATTGTCTGCATCCGTTAGGCCCAGAATCTGCACCAAAGTTCAAGCCGATCCCGAGCCAACCAAAGCTGAGTGCGCCCGATTTTCAAGATAATCCGGTCCTGTTCAGCTTTAAATGGGACGTTCTGCACGGTTGACAATTTAAGCGTGTCGTTTCAACGGCCGCACTCGGCGAAAAATCGCCAATATTCAACGAATTCCAGCCGGCTACGTGACTGAGCGAGCAAAATTCTTGCAGTGCCGGCGGTCAGTTTGTAAAAACGGCGAGTTGGTTGTTATCTGGGGATGTCAGCCGGCTACTTTTTGGGGTGGGTCTTTCGGGGGCAGAGACTTTGATGAACAATATTATTAGAACAATTTCAGCCGCGATGGAGCGGCGTTTTCCAGAGAAGCGCTTGTTTTTGCGCTCTGAGGATGAAACGCGCTTTGTACGTCTGACACCGGCAAGCCAGATTATGGCCTGGACCGGCAGTGCTGTATTCGTACTTTGGTCGATAATCGCCACGGCGTTTTTGTTAATGGACAGCATTGGCAGCGGTTCTGTGCGCGAGCAGGCAAAACGCGAGCAAGTTCTATATGAAATGCGGCTGAACGATCTGTCCTCCGAACGTGACACCCGAACCTCCGAAGCCTTAATGGCGCAGGAGCGGTTCAATGTAGCGCTGCAACAGATTTCGAACATGCAGGTTTCTTTGCTGGAATCCGAGGATCGTCGCAAGGAAATGGAAACCGGGATCGAAGTAATCCAGGCCACCCTGCGCCGGACAATGAAAGAACGCGATGCGGCTTTGACTGAAACCGATAGCCTGGTGGCTCAGCTACAGGGTGATATTGGCGATGATTTGCAGGCAGCAGCTACCGATGGCGACACAGAAAGCACGCTGGATTTTCTAACAGCCGCACTGGCCAATACCGCGCAAGAGCGTGACGAACAGATCGAAATAGCCGCCAAAGCAGAAACCTACGCCGCCGAACTCGAGTTGGAACGCAAACTGATGTTTGAGCGTAACGACCGGATATTTGAGCAGCTTGAAGATGCCGTCAGCCTGTCACTGGCCCCGCTTGACGAAATGTTCAAAGCCGCAGGGATGCCGACCGAGCAAATCCTGAACACTGTACGGCGGGGCTATTCCGGCCAGGGTGGCCCACTGATGCCGCTGACTTTTTCCACCAAAGGCGAAGAACCTGACGCTGACAGTCTGCGGGCAAATTCGATCCTGGAACGCATGGACCGGATGAACCTCTATCGGATAGCTGCCGAGAAAACCCCGTTTTCCCTGCCAGTAAAATCAGCATTTCGCTATACCAGCGGATTTGGCCCAAGATGGGGGCGCCTGCACGCAGGGACCGATTTTGCAGCCAGCCATGGCACACCAATCTATGCAACTGCGGATGGTGTGGTTACATTTGCCGGCTGGTCATCAGGGTATGGCCGGTTAGTCAAAATAGAACATGAATTCGGTGTTGAGACACGTTACGCCCATCAATCCAATATTCGCGTTAAAGTTGGACAAAGGGTCTCGCGCGGCGAGCGAATTGGTGATATGGGAAACTCTGGCAACTCGACCGGCTCGCATCTTCACTATGAAATCCGTGTCGGAAATGAAGCCGTAAACCCGATGACCTTTATCAAGGCAGCAAAAAATGTTTTCTAAAAGCCGGATCAACGAACCTGGGCCCAAAACTACGGGTGACGAGGAAAAACAAAAGGCAAGCGACGTGGCAGCAAAAGCACCTATCCCTGAGTTTACGCCTTCGACACCCAAAACCAAGCCTGCCGCGTCTCAGTTATCAAGTGATTTGACGATCACCGGCAATTTGAAAACCACCGGCGATATTCAAATTGAAGGCACCGTCATAGGTGACATCCGTGCTCACCTGCTGACTGTTGGCGAAGGCGCCACGGTCAAGGGTGAATGTCTGGCAGATGATGTGGTGGTAAACGGCCGCGTTGTTGGCCGGGTGCGTGGACTAAAAGTCCGCCTGACATCCACCGCGCGGGTTGAGGGTGACATCATCCACAAAACGATCGCCATCGAAAGTGGTGCTCATTTTGAGGGAACCGTTCAGCGACAGGACGATCCTTTGAAGCAGTCGGATAAAGGCGGAGCATCAGCCGCACCAGCCAAAGATGCCACAAAAAACTAAAGCTGGAATTTAATTCAATTTTCAAAAGGCCCGGGTTTCAAAAGGCCCGGGTCGTTTCGAATTACCGGGCCTTTTTCTTTTCCTATGCTGTTTCTTTGCGCTATTTCCCTAAACAGGGTCGTAAAGAGCGCGCCGGTATAGATGCCAAGTGGCATGGCCAAGGATTGGCAGCACGATAAACAGGCCAAAAAAGAATGGCAGCATCGCCACAAACATCATTAACGCCAAAATTGCGGCCCAGATGAACATCACAAACAGGTTTGAGACAACGGTACGTACACTTACAATCATCGCTGTCACAAAATCTATTTCCTTTTCCAGCAACAACGGCAGGCTCATCACCGTTATGGCATAAAGAAAGAAGGCCAGAACCGCCCCCAGCCCCAGCTCAATCGCTATCAAAATCAGGCCTTGTTTGGTGCTGAAAATATCCAGCAAATTGGACACGCTCAGCGAAGCCGACGGCCCCAGCAGCAGGGCAAATACCAGGTGCGCCAACAGAGTCCAGATCAGAAAATAGATCACTACAATAGCACCAATCCACGGGATCTGACGGCGGCGTTCCTGTGCAACAACTGCCAGTACATCCCGCCAAACCAGCGGCTCATCCATTTCCAGCCTGCGGGAAACCTCATACAGACCCACGGCAGCAAATGGGCCAACCAGTGGAAACCCCAGTGAAACGGCCAAAGTCCAGACGACAGTACCTGCCCCAAGCCCGACCAATGCCATCCCGCCAAGCACATAAAACGCGCTGAAAAATATTCCAAATGCCGGTGCCGCTTTGAAGTCCTGCCATCCGGCATTTAGGGACGAAAAAAGTTCGGCAATGGTAATTTTGCCTATTTCGGGGATTGGCGAAGGTGGTTTTACGTCTTTCAAAAAAAATGTTCCAATCTGTTCTCGTCAGACAATTAGCCTAAGCGCCTAGCCCCCCATGGATCAACAAAATATATCGACCAACAGCTAGCTATCTGGCCTGAAACCCAATAAACACGGCAATTTCCCGCCTTCTTCTTTTCACAAATATTTCCGCCGGGGGCAAACCGCCCGAAGGGCTTATAAAATGCGCCCCTTAGGGCGCTCCCTGAAACTAGCTATCCGATTGTGCGTCAGCACGCGATTTCCCCGACAGGTCTAACGCCAGGGTCGCTGCCATGAACCCATCCAGATCACCGTCCAATACACCCTTGGTGTCGGACGTCTCATAATTCGAACGCAGGTCTTTCACCATCTGATAGGGTTGCAACACATAGGAACGTATTTGATTGCCCCAACCCGCATCGCCTTTAGCGGCGTGGGCCTCTTGAATAGAGGCTGTGCGTTTTTCCAGCTCCATCTGATACAGCCGCGATTTTAGTGCGGCCATCGCATTCGCACGGTTCTGGTGTTGCGACTTTTCAGAACTCTGAACAACGATACCGGTCGGCAGGTGGGTAATCCGCACCGCAGAATCAGTGGTGTTCACATGCTGACCACCGGCCCCGGACGAGCGATAAGTATCGACCCGGATATCCCCGGAATTCACCTCAATTTCGATATTTTCATCCACCACCGGATAGACCCAGATTGAAGAAAACGACGTGTGGCGTTTGGCGGCGGAATCAAAAGGGGAAATCCGCACCAGCCGGTGAACTCCGCTTTCAGATTTCAACCAGCCATAGGCGTTTTGTCCGGTAATCCGGTAAGCAGCGGATTTAATTCCGGCTTCTTCACCGGCTGTTTCGGACATCAGTTCCACCTTATAGCCATGCTGCTCGGCCCACCTGACATACATCCGCGCCAGCATATTGGCCCAGTCGCAACTCTCAGTGCCCCCGGCCCCGGAATTGATCTCAAGGAACGTGTCATTGCCGTCAGCTTCGCCGTTTAGCAGCGCTTCCAGTTCTTTCTTGGCAGCCAGTTTGGCCAGCTTGCTAAGGGCGGCTTCGGCCTCTGTTACGACGTCATCGTCCTCTTCAATTTCACCCAGTTCTATCAGCTCAATATTATCGCTAAGCTCCTGTGCGATACTGGTGCAGGTCTCAATCCCGTCCACCAGCATCTGGCGGTCTCGCATCAGATTTTGCGCGCGCGCCTGATCATTCCACAGGTCGGGGTCTTCGATCATGGCATTGAATTCTTCCAACCGGTGCGGGGCGGTATCCCAATCCAGCCGTTGCTTTAGCAACTTCAGCGAGTTTTCAATTTCCTGGACTGAATTTGCAGTTTCTGCGCGCACGGATAGACCTTTGGTTTTTGATTGTGGTTGGGTGATAGCAACGCTTGCTCAAGGCAGCAAGCGCATGTATTTTGGGGCACTTTCGGAAATAGGTATTTCGAAAAAGAAGAAACGATCAGGGTCAGTATTGCCCACCCGTCGTAACGGTACCAAAATCTGCCCTGCCGGGAAGAACGACAATGTCTCCGTTTGAAGTCTTCACAGTTGTCCCGGCAACAGTTCCGCCTTCGGGAATGAACAATGGCAGGTTTTGCGACATCGCAAATCCACCGTCGAACATCAGCCCAAACACCGGTTCTTCACCATCGCGGAAATATTCTGCGACCACATAGTCACCTGTCGCATCATCCGGCAGGCGGGCACCGGAGAAACGGTCAATCTTGATAAAACGCCCACCAGGCGGGACTTCGAATTGGCCGCCGCCATATTTTTCGGTGGCTTTCTGCATGAAGCTGTTAAAAACCGGGCCACACATGGTGGCCCCGAACGCGCCGCGCCCAAGTGTTTTTGGCTGATCAAATCCCATATAACAACCTGCGACGATATTGGATGTGAAGCCGATGAACCACACGTCGCGCGAATCGTTTGTAGTGCCGGTTTTTCCCGCCACGGGTACCGGTAGTTGCACCCGCCCGGCGGCAGTACCGCGCTGCACAACACCCTGCATCATCGACGTCAGCTGATAGGCGGTCACAGCATTCATCACCCGCTCACGCGAGTTGGTGATCAACGGCATCTGGTTTTCGGGCAATTCTTCCAGCGCGCAATCTTCGCAGACACGCTGATCATGGCGATAGACAGTGGCACCCCACCTGTCCTGTACCCGGTCGACCAGTGTGGGTTCGACCCGTTCACCACCATTGGCAAACATCGCATACGCCGCAACCATCTTGAACAACGTGGTTTCTTCCGAACCAAGTGCGTTGGCCAAAAACCGGCCCATATTATCGTAAACGCCAAAACGTTCGGCGTAAGCCGCGACCACATCCATGCCAACCTCTTGCGCCAAACGGACGGTCATCAGGTTACGCGAGCGTTCGATCCCGGTTCGCAGCGGAGTAGGACCGTAGAACTGGCGCGAGGAATTCTTGGGGCGCCAAACGCCTTGCGGCGTGTCAATCTCAATTGGGGCATCAACAATAATCGTCGCCGGGGTAAAGCCACTGTCCAACGCCGAGGCATACACAAACGGTTTGAAGCTGGAACCGGGCTGCCGCGTGGCCTGAGTGGCGCGGTTGAACACCGAATGCTGGTAGGAAAACCCGCCCTGCATCGCCAAAACCCGGCCGGTATTCACGTCCATCGCCATAAAACCGCCCTGCAATTCCGGCACCTGGCGCAGCGTCCAACGGATGAATGAACCGTCGCTATCCTTAGTCATCGCGCGCACATGCACCACGTCACCGACACTAACCAGATCACCGGCAACGCGGGCCTTACGCCCCAATTCGCCGTCTTCCAACTGTTTGCGCGCCCATGTCACATCATTTGCGGGTATCCAGTGGCCGTCCGCGTCTTCATCCACATCTTCAATGCCAATGCGTGCATCGTTTGCGCCGACTTCCAGAACCACCGCCACATGCCAGCCAGCCACATCACGCGACACATTGATGTCCGCCAGTGCTTCGCGCCAGGTTGGTTCATCAATCAACATCTCCGGGGCCAGCACCTGACCGGTGCCTACCCAGACACCTTTGCCACGGTCATAACTTTCCAGCTGATCGCGAAGGGACTGCGCCGCAACGAGTTGCAATTCCGGGTCCATCGTTGCGCGGATCGACAACCCGCCATTGAAAAACTCGTCTTCGCCGAAATTCCGGCTGAGCTGGCGGCGGATTTCATCAGTGAAATAGTCGCGTGGTGGCAGAGAGGACCGGAAACTGACGAAGTCCCCAGTCTGCACAGTACGAATTGGTGTCGCACGAGCCTCATCATAGGTAGCCAGTTCCAGGTGGCCGTTTTCGAACATCTCTTTGAGCACGAAATTCCGCCGCTCCAGCGCGTCGTCATAATTGTCGGCCGGATTGTAGGAATACGGCGACTTTGGATGGATCGCCAGAAACGCCGCCTCGGCCGGGCTCAGCGCATCCAAAGTCTTGTTGAAATAGCTTTGCGCAGCTGCGGTCACCCCAAATGAGCGCACACCAAGGTCGATTTCATTCAGGTAGAGTGCCAGGATTTCATCTTTGCTCAACGTATTTTCCAGCCGCACCGACAGAATCAGCTCTTTGATTTTGCGCTCGGCGCGCCGGTCGGACGACAGCAGGAAATTCTTGACCACCTGCTGCGGTATGGTTGACGCGCCGCGCAACCGGCCACCGCGCGCCGCATCGATCGCAGCCGCAATCATGCCGCGCAGATCATAGCCTTTGTGACTATAAAAATTCTTATCCTCGGCGGATATGAACGCATTCTTTACCAAATCGGGGATCTCGTTGGCCGGCGCGTAAAGCCGCCTTTCTTTGGCAAATTCATCAATAATTCGCCCTTCACCCGAATAAATCCGGCTGATGGTTGCGGGGGTATATTGCGCCAGTTGTTCGTGGTTCGGCAGGTCGCGGCCATACATCCAGAAGATCGCACCAATTGTCAGTGCTGCGAACAGCGCGCCAATGGTCAGCCAGCTGAAAATGCCACCCAGAAATGAAACGATAAACCTTAACACAAAGTAGCCCCTACAACTATCTGACGCTGTTTATACCTAAGGATGGATGGCGTCAAAATGAAGGTGGCAGTTTTCACGCTAAAAAATGCCGACTTTTGAACGATTTATTGTGATTAGAACAAGGATAGCAGTCATTTACGCAGCAACAGCGCGTCGGCCGCGTCTTCAATCGCCCAGATTTGTAATGCATCGCGAATACCGCTTGCCGCATTCGTCCGCCATTGGGCATCGTTCAACCGACCGCGGTCACGGGTAGAGGATAAAAAGCCAAGCTCCAGTAAAACGGATGGAATATCCGGGGCTTTAAGTACTGAAAATCCGGCCGACAGACGTGGGCGTTTATGGACACCAACAGTTTCTGAAAGACCGATTACAAGTGCATTCGCCAGCTTGTCGGATCTTGGAGCAGTATCGGTGCGGGCCAAGTCCATCAGGACAGCAGCAATTACATCATCCTGATTGCTCAGGTCTACCCCAGCCAGCAAATCGGAGCGATCATGACGTTCCGCCAGTTTTTGTGACGCAATATCCGAGGCAGTTTCGGATAACGTGTATATCGTCGCCCCCGAGGCGCGGCCTTCGACGATAGCATCTGCGTGCAGTGACAGAAATACATCCGCCTGCGCCTGACGGGCCATCGAAACGCGGGTTTCCAGCGGCACGAATACATCCGAATCTCGGGTTAGAACCACCTTAAAATTACCAGCGCGCAGCAGGGTTTCCTTTAGCTCCAGCGCGAATTTCAGCATCAGATCAGCTTCGACCGAATTACCCCGCTCAGCGCCCGGATCAATACCGCCGTGACCGGGGTCAAGTACCACCACAACGGGGCGATCACCAATTTGGCGGCGCAAGGGGGCCAAAGATCCGGCTGGTGCAGATGAAAGGGTAATCAATGCATCGTCGGGGGCACCGGCGCTCATTGCGAAATCATCCGGGCTGGTCGGCACCAGACGCAAATTGACCTGCGCGGGGCCAGCGGCAGAGGTGATCAGCTCAGCACTGAGTATTCTAAACGGCGCATCCAGATCAAGTACCATACGAGACCATCCGGGGCGAAATGCGCCTACCCGCAGGCCGCCTATTTTCGCCGAGCTATCAAACTCAGCCACGTCGAACCCGATCCAGTCAACTTCGTTGAAGTCGATAACCAGTCGCTTTGGGTCATCCAGCGTAAACACCCGGTATGGCACGGGTTGTGTCAGTGATAACTGCAATTGAACCGCTTCGCCGTCATCCATTAGCGAAGACGCGTCTGGCAATACCCGTGCTAAGGCGACAAGATCTTGTGCACGCAAAATGGACCCGTTTAAACCAAGGGAAATTGCCAATACTATAAAGAATCTGCTCATCATGCCAAAATCGTTTCGTTTTTCGCTATTATAGGCAGATACACGAGATGTTTACATGCCCAAACACATCAATTTCCGTGGATATTGCCGGGTTCTATGTTAAATGCTTCAGAACGAACATTTGACAGAAAGAGATCGATGAAACGCATTGCCATTATCGCCGCCCTTTGGGTTTGTTTTTCCACGCCTTTGCTGGCGTTTGAAATAAATTCAATGTCAGAGGAAGAACGCCAGATTTTTCGCGAAGAAGTTCGGGCCTATCTGCTGGACCAACCGGAAGTGCTGATTGAAGCCATCGGTATATTGGAACAACGTCAGGAGGCAGCCGCGTCAGTCGGTGATGAGGAATTAATCGCGGTAAATTCCGCGGCACTGTTCGATGATACTGGATCCTATGTTGGTGGCAATCTGGACGGCGATATCGTGATGGTTGAGTTCCTTGATTACAAATGCGGGTTTTGCAAACGCGCCCATCCGGAAGTCACAGAGCTAATCAAGTCCGACGCCAATATTCGTTATATCATCAAAGAATTCCCGATACTTGGGGAACAGTCAGTTCTGGCCTCGCGATTTGCGATCTCCGTTCTGCAAAATTCTGATGCAGAAACCTATGCTGCGGTACATGATAATCTTATGACTTTTCGTGGTGAAATTTCTATCGCCTCGTTAGAACGGCTGGCCAATACACTGGGGCTGGATGTTCCGGAAATTATGGAAGGCATGGAATCTGACGCAGTAACAACCATAATCGCCGAAAACCGCGCGCTGGCTCAACGGATGGATATAAACGGTACACCGGGTTTCGTGATTGGAAATCAGATGCTGCGCGGCTATGTGCCCCTGGACGGTATGCGCGAAGTAGTGGCAGGGGTCAGGCTCGCTTCACAATAAGGCATCGGTTTCAACACCGGCTGCATCTATCGCCGCCGCACGCTCTTCCACCTGTTCAACGATGTGATCAACCAACGCATCATTGGACAGTTTGTGGCTTTGTTTTCCTGCCAGATAAACCATGCCCGACCCGGCCCCGCCGCCGGTAAATCCAACGTCTGTCATCAGGGCTTCACCCGGCCCGTTCACCACACAGCCAATGATTGAGAGACTCATCGGGGTTTTGATATGGGCCAGTCGCGATTCAAGTGTTTCCACCACGTTGATCACGTCAAAGCCTTGCCGTGCGCAGGATGGACAGGAAATGATATTCACGCCGCGGTGGCGCAGGCCAAGGGCTTTTAGGATTTCGTAGGCAGCTTTTACTTCTTCAACGGGGTCCGCCGACAGGGAAACCCGGATCGTGTCACCGATCCCTGCCCAAAGCAGATTTCCAAGGCCAATTGCCGATTTCACGGTCCCCGGTAGCAAAGCCCCGGCTTCGGTAATGCCCAGATGGATCGGAGCGTCTGTAGCTTCGGCTAACATTTGGTAAGCGGCGGTTGCCATGAAAACATCAGACGCTTTCACGCTGATCTTGAATTCATGGAAATCATGGTCTTGCAGGATACGGATGTGATCCAGACCACTTTCCACCATCGCGTCAGGGCAAGGCTCACCATATTTTTCCAACAGATGCTTTTCCAACGAACCGGCATTTACACCGATACGGATCGAACAGCCGTGATCCTTGGCGGCGCTGATCACTTCGGCCACACGTTCAATTGATCCGATATTCCCAGGATTTATCCGTAAACAGGCCGCTCCGGCTTCTGCCGCTTCAATGGCGCGTTTGTAATGAAAATGAATGTCGGCAACAATCGGCACCGGGCTCTCTTTGGTAATCTCTTTCAACGCTTTGGTGGCAGCAACATCAGGCACCGAAATTCGTACAATATCTGCCCCGGCTTCGGCGGCAGCGATCACTTGCGTAAGCGTTGCCTTAACATCGCCGCTGTCGGTGTTGGTCATCGTCTGCACCGTTATAGGTGCACCACCACCAACCGGGACCGAGCCAACCATGATCTGGCGGGAATTCCGGCGTGTTATGTCACGCCAAGGACGAATGGGATTATGCGACATGTCTAGGGCCCGCCTGAGGTCAAATTGTTTGGAATGTTCAACTAATATGCACGGCAAGGGCTGGCAACCGCGCGTGTGATTATTCTGATTGCACCTGTGCCAGCGCAACAAAACGCGCCAGATCAGTATCTTTGCTCAGGTCAGCAGCGGCAAAGTTTTCTATCAGCGACTCAGCACTTAGGGCGACATCTTTTACGACACTTGGGCCATCACCGGCCGGGCCATAGTTTTGTCCGTTAACCGCAAAATAGACTGACCCGGCATTGCCAACCCGCAGTAACGGAGCTTCTTCGGTTTTTGGCAAAATGAAACGCTCACCTGCGTCCAGGATTTTTTCAAATACAACCGTGCCATCGATTGCCTGCACCCGGACCCAGCTTGGGCGAACTGCAAACAAAACCACCGCCGGTACTTCGGTCGCAACGACCTGAACCGCAGAATTCGGAGTAACTGGAGTTTCTTCAGTTTCAGGGGCGAGCGCCAGAACCGGTTCCCGCACGGCGTTGGCAAGCGTGCCAACATTGGCCGGATCCAGCGTCGCAATAGGTCCGTCACGGGCAACCATAATCGGGACGTTCAGCGCCTCAGGGCGATAAATGCGATCCAACGCATCAATGCTTGGTGCCTCAAACCCGGAATTTTCGTTAAGCGCGGCGACAATACCAACGGAGGCTTCCAGCGAACCAACCGTTGATGTCACACCAGGCGCCTGATCAACAGGAACAAGTTGCACGCGCTGCACCGCCTTGAACACTGACATGCCGCCATAACCGATCACGCTGATCAGCATCAACAATACCAGTGACGCACCAATTGCACCGGGCTCGATCCTGGACAGCCACGCCTCACCCTGAGGAACAAAGCTGGCTTGGGGGTCCGCAAGCGGATCACTTACAACGCGCTTTGGTTTGGCCGATTTACTGGGCCGGTTGGCAGATGCATCCGGCGACATCCCGTGCGCCGTTACAAAAGCACCTTCTTCGCAAAACCGGGTATAGGCCCATTCCGGATCCAGCCCCAGATAGCGCGCATAGGAACGCACATAACCTGCGATAAACCCCTGAGTTTCAAACGCGGTTGGATCAGCATTTTCAATAGCGGCAATATAGGTGGCTTTGATTTTCAGGTCACGCTGAACATCCAGCAGTGATTTGCCTAGGGTTGCACGCTCACCGCGCATCACGTCCCCTAAGCGCAGGTCGAAATCGTCAAAGCTTTTCGGCTTTGGCTCTTCCGTTACCGGTGGAGTTGTTCTCCGCCCGATCATCTGCTCTGACCCATGTATCCGCGTCCCCGATAGCCCCGATTCGATATATCAGTGGCTGATTGGCAAAACATTACCACATTCGGGCGATCATTGCACGGTGTCCCGTGACGTCACGCGGATAGCTCAGCGCGATTCAGCGCACATTGCGACCAAAGGCCGTCAAGTGCATGTACTAGCTTATCAATATCGTCCGACGTATGAACCGGTGACGGCGTAAACCGCAGCCGCTCGGTGCCTTTAGGAACGGTCGGAAAATTGATTGGCTGCACGTAAATTCCGTGCTGTTCCAACAGCATATCGGACATCAGTTTGCAATGGACCGGATCGCCAACATGCACCGGCACAATGTGGGTGCCGTGATCAATGATTGGCAAGCCCAGACCCTTCAGGCGCATCTTCAGAATTCTCGCCTGAGTCTGTTGCTGGTCACGCAAGTCTTGATTTGTCTTGAGATGTTTCACCGAAGCCGCCGCCCCGGCTGCAACCGCAGGCGGTATAGAAGTTGTGAAAATAAAGCCCGGCGCATAGGACCGGATCGCATCACACATCTTGGCACTGGCAGCGATATACCCACCCATCACACCGTAAGCTTTGGCCAAAGTACCGTTGATAATATCCAGCCGGTGCATCACGCCGTCACGTTCAGCGACACCTGCCCCACGAGGACCGTACATGCCGACTGCGTGGACTTCATCAATATAGGTCAGCGCGTTAAATTCGTCGGCCAGGTCGCAAATTTCTTCGATCCGTCCAAAATCGCCGTCCATTGAATAGATCGATTCAAACGCAATCAGTTTCGGCGTCGCCGGGTCATCGGCTTCCAGCAATTCACGCAGATGCTCTACGTCATTATGCCGGAACAGCCGCTTGGCCCCGCCATTGCGCCGGATACCTTCGATCATCGAGGCATGGTTCAGCGCATCGGAATAAATGATCAGACCGGGGAACAATTTTGGCAGCGTCGAAAGCGTCGCGTCATTTGCGATATAGGCCGAGGTGAAAACCAGCGCCTCTTCTTTTTGGTGAAGATCGGCAATCTCACGTTCCAGACGCTTATGAAAAACAGTCGTGCCGGAAATATTTCGTGTCCCGCCCGAACCCGCGCCAGTGGCATCAAGTGCCTCGTGCATTGCCTGTAAAACTACCGGGTTTTGCCCCATGCCAAGATAATCGTTGCCACACCAAACCGTCACCGGCTGGTTGGTGCCGTCGGGCTTGCGCCAGATTGCCTGAGGAAACGCACCATTTTCACGCTCAATCTCGATAAAAGTGCGGTAACGCCCTTCATCGTGGAGCCGTTGAATGGCAACATCTAGCTGGTCAGAATAGGTCACTGATTTCTCCCCACGCGTCGTAATTTCAGGAACGTCTAGCACCAAAGTCAATCATAAATCCAATCACATTCAAGAAATGATACGTTTTGCCACTCTACAGTTTGCTGACATAAATCAAAGCGCGAAAAAAAATGGTATCTCAATCCGCTGGACAGTATTTTTTGCCCTGCTAACCTGCCCGTAAAACAACCACATACTGGACATTTCCCGATGAAACTTGCCCCTGTATTAGCCCAAATTGACGCCGACCTGCCTGCCGCCCTTGAGCGGCTATCAGACTTGCTTCGCATCCCTTCCATTTCCACCGACCCGGCATATCAGGACCAGTGTGATCAGGCTGCAGACTGGCTGGTGGAAGATCTGAAATCCCTCGGCGTGGACGCCAGTAAACGGGTGACAACAGGCCACCCGATGGTGGTTGGACATGTCGGCGACAGCGGCCCACACATCCTGTTTTACGGCCACTATGACGTGCAACCCGTTGATCCGCTTGACCTTTGGGACCGCGACCCGTTTGATCCTGTGATTGAAGACACCCCCAAAGGTAAAGTCATCCGTGCGCGCGGCTCTTCCGACGACAAAGGCCAGTTGATGACATTTATTGAGGCCTGTCGTGCCTGGAAAGCGGCCCATGGCGCCCTACCCTGTCGGATTACGTTCTTCTTTGAGGGCGAAGAAGAAAGCGGCTCACCCTCGCTGGTGCCGTTCATGCAGGAAAACGCAGCCGAGCTGACATGCGACATCGCACTAATCTGTGACACCGGGTTGTTCGAAAGCGCGGTTCCGGCAATCACCACGCAACTGCGTGGACTTGTCAGCGAAGAATTCACCATCTCCGGCCCGGACCGGGACCTGCATTCCGGCATGTATGGCGGTATAGCGATCAACCCGATTCGCGTAATGTCGAAGGTAATCGCCGGATTGCATGACGAAACCGGCCGTATCACCCTGCCCGGCTTTTACGACGGCGTTCAGGAACTAAGCGAAGAAATCCGCAGCCAGTGGCAAGGGCTGGCCTTTGATCATGCAAGCTATCTGGATGATGTCGGCCTGTCAGACCCGGCAGGTGAGCAGGATCGAACTCCGCTGGAAATGATCTGGTCGCGGCCCACCTGTGAAGTAAACGGTATCTGGGGCGGATATACCGGGGACGGATTCAAGACGGTTCTGCCAAGTCAGGCCCATTGCAAACTCAGCTTTCGACTGGTCGGCAAACAAGACCCGGACGCAATTCACGAAGCATTCGTAAAATTCTTAAAAGATAGTCTGCCTGCCGATTGCACGGTCGAATTCACCGGCAAAAAGGACGGCGCACCTGCGTCGCAAATGTCTACCTCTTTGCCTGCGTTTGAACAGGCCAGGCAGGCACTATCCGACGAATGGCCGCGACCTGCGGCCTATATCGGTTGCGGTGGCTCAATTCCGATTGCCGGGTATTTCAAGGAAATCCTGGGTATGGATGCGATGCTGATCGGCTTTGGCAAAGACGACGACCAGATCCACAGCCCGAATGAGAAATACGATTTGGAAAGTTTTCACAAGGGCACGCGGTCATGGGCGCGTATTCTTGATGCTTTGTCACGCGGCTAGGTTACTGCCATCCGGCCCAGCTTGAGCGCCAGCAATACAAAAGGTGCGGCGTGTAATAAAAAATCAAAGATATCCAGCGGGCGCTTTAGGGTGCCTGCTTTTATCATTTTCAGTTTTTCCCAGATATGAGGCTCTGGGAAAAATGGAGCCAACCCCAAAGTGGCCGCGGCCAGTAGCGCCATTGGCAATGTCACCTGATCAATCAGTTCAAACATTCGGCCTATTCCTCGTTCGATCTGGGAATAAGCAGCTTGGCAAGCAGTAGCAACCACGGCGCGCCGTGCATCAGCAGATCACCAATGTCGACCAATTGCGTCAGCTCACCGGAAAATAGCATCCCCAGTTTCTCGACCACATGCGGAACCGGTACAAACGGCGCCAGTCCTAATGTCAGGCTGGCGATAACGGCCATTGAAAATGGTATACTGTCTAAAAATTTCATGGTGCCGGATACTGTGTGAATTCACATTCGTCAAGTTGAATGTTTACGCGGCCAGTCCACCCACCAGCAAACAATGAACCTAAAAATGGGAAAAGTGGCGCGGTTGACGGGACTCGAACCCGCGACCTCCGGCGTGACAGGCCGGCACTCTAACCAACTGAGCTACAACCGCGCAATCGCAATCCAAAGCCAAGCTCTGAACTGAAGGCGGTTTTAGGCGCGCACTATGCGGGCGTCAAGCGGTTCTGTGCAGATATATCAAGTTATTCTAATCCACAGAGTTAACGCCAACCCCGCTACAAAAAAGGGCGCGGCTTATACCAAGCTGCGCCCTAAATATGCTACCTTATGGCCCTTAGTCTTTCAGGCGTGTGGTGTTGGTCATTTTCAGGATCATGCGCTCATAAAACGGCTCTGACTGCCCCTTGCGAACTTTGCGCATGAAGTATTTCTCAAACCCGATCTTGGCCCAATGTACCCATTTTCCCTCAGCCGCCCAGTTCTTGTTGCGCGGCGGGTTTTGTGGCTGCGCCATGAACGCGACACCCCCATCACCAAAGTCAGCCAGACAAAAGGCGTTCCATGTTGGCAGGTGAGTTGGTTCTTTGCCACGCAGAACCTGAGCCAGATTATGCGCCGTCGCAGTGACCATGCTTTCGATCATGTAACCGGTCTTTGGCACACCAACCGGAACTGGTGTGGCCTCCAGCGGTGCAATGGCGATGGCCACACCGACCGAATAAATTTCCGGATATTTCACATTACGCTGATGTTGATCCACGGTGATAAATCCGCGCGGGTTAACCAATCCGTCGATACCCATAACCGCCGGAATGCCGCGAAACGCTGGCAACATCATCGAATATTTGAAATCCAGTTCATGTTCCTCAACGACGTCACCACCCTTGGCGATTTCACTGACGAACATTTTACCTTCTTCAACCTTATTCACCTTGGCATTGGTCACCCACTTGATATGGCGGCCGCGCATTTCGCTTTCCAGCATGCCTTTGGTGTCACCAACCCCGCCAAGGCCCAGGTGGCCGACATAGGGTTCGGCGGTCACAAAGGTCATTGGAACCTTGTCACGAATGCCGCGCTTGCGCAGGTCGGTATCCATGATCATCGCAAATTCATAGGCCGGTCCATAGCAGGATGCACCCTGCACCGCGCCTACAACAATCGGGCCCGGATCGGCACAGAACTTTTCCCATTCTTCGTTAGCGTCAACTGCGTGGTCAATCGAGCAAACCGACTGGGTGAAACCATCTGGTCCCAACCCTTCAATTTCATCAAATGCCAGCTCCGGTCCGGTGGCGATGATCAGGTAGTCATAGCTGACTTCCTTGCCGCTTTCCAAAGTGACCTTCTTCGCATCCGGATCCAGCTTGGCCGCACCATCATGGATAAAATTGATGCCCTTCTTTTTGAACACCGGCGCCATATCAATGGTGATGTCTTTTTTGTTGCGCCAGCCGACAGCTGCCCAGGGGTTGGACGGGGTGAACTGAAAATAAGCATTGTTCGATATGACCGTAAGCGTATCTTCGCTGCGCATCTCTGCCTGCATCTCATAGGCCATCGGCACGCCGCCTACACCTGCGCCAAGAATTACAATATCTGCCATATTATTCCTCCCAAGGCCGCTTTGTGCGGAGTCATTCTGTATTCTGAATTAATATAAATACCTAATCCGCCAAAAAAACAAAACAATTCCGCGATGCGCGTGCCGGTTGCGTTCATATGTCCCGGTTCAAAGTGCAGGATACCGCCGCATTGTACCATCGGTCAGGTGGTAAACACATCCCTGTCCGCCCTGCATTGCTGCCAGTTCATCAAATTCCAGACCCAGCCAGATACCACGAAGCACATAGGACGTGATGCCGTGTGTCACGATAATCGTCGGATCGTTCAGATGTTCCAGAAACTCAAATGCACGGGCATAAACATCGTCATATGTTTCGCCACCCGGCGACGAGAAATTCCAGCGCAACAAATCCTGATGGGCGTGCTTGCAGTGTTCGGGCCAGCCGTCCGCGATCTCATCAAAGGTCAGGCCTTCCCATTTGCCAAACGAAATCTCACACAAGCGTTCATCCGTCGCCGCAGTCATTCCAAGATGCGTCAATGCAATTGAAGCAGTATCAAATGCACGCCCCTGCGGGCTGCAATAGGCGGATATATCGCTCCGGTTCCGCAAAACTGCGGCCAGCAATTCCCCTTGCTCCCCAGCTTGCCCCCGGCCTTTTTCTGTCAGCGGAGAATCCAGCCGCCCCTGATGGCGGCCCAACGAATTCCATTCGGTCTGACCGTGGCGCAGCACAAAGATTTCGGGATATTTGGACATGGGTTATTTCGACTCCAGGCGCGGTATCGTGATTGGGTATATTTGTTTCTCGGCAAGCTATGCCTTGGAAATCACCGGTTGGCCAGAATTACATGTCGCTTCGCAATATTGTCGCTGAACTTCAAATTCTGTACGCAAATGGGCGCGACAAAACACCTTTCACGACATAGGTTTGCGCTACATTTTCAAGGAGCTCATTGATGCGTGGAAGATGTTTATGTGGATCGGTCGATTTCGAAATAGATGCCCCATTCCTGTCTGTCGTGAATTGCCATTGCGAAAGTTGCCGGCGGCAATGTTCCGCACCTATGACCACTTACATTGGCGTGCCGGACACACAATGGCGATGGACCGGGGATTTGCCCAAGGTCTATATTTCCTCGCCAGGTGTAGAAAGAACCTTTTGTGGGAATTGTGGCACACCAATTTCGTTTCGCTCAGAACGTATGTCAGGTGTGATGCACCTATACGTTGCAGCCATGGAAAAGCCCGAGGATTTTGAACCGAAACTGCATGTTGCCTATGAGGAAAAGCTACCTTGGTTAAAAATCGGCGACGATTTACCAAAACGAAACGGGCCAGAATACCTGTAAGGCTAATCCTTCAGCATCTCAATTCAGCAAGGAAAATGGTGGGTGATAAGAGACTCGAACTCCTGACATCTTCGGTGTAAACGAAGCGCTCTACCAACTGAGCTAATCACCCGTCCGGCGCTGCACATACCGCGGGCAGCATGGGGCTTGCAAGCCCCAGTTCGACATTTGCAGAAAATAATTACCCACGCAGAGACAGGCGATCGCCAATCCCTGCCAATTTATCCAACCGGCGCTATTCTGCTGCTGAAATGTAGGGGTTTGCTTCCGGTGCAACCACCTTGCGGCGTATTTTACAGACAAGGATTTCGCGATCTTCCAGCTTTTTCGCGCGATTTACTGTAATCTTGCCAAGGGGGTGAATATTCAATCCTTCACCAGCCGAAAGCGCATCGCCCATTTCTACAAGAACCGCGTCCAGCACCGACTTGACCGCATTTGGTTTTAGCCCCGAGGATGCAACAATACGTTCCACCAATTCCTTGCGGCGCACCATTACAGCAGGTGTAGTTTTGGGCTCTACGGCTGCAATCGCAGGTTTGGGGGCAGCAGTTGAGGTTGTCTTGATTGCCGGCTTTGCAAGTTTACCGGGCGTCAGTTTTCTCTTGGTAACCATAAGATTTGTCGCCTGTATTTTTGTTGTTATTAGCGTTTTGTACCCCAAAAAGGCCCAGTTATCCACAGGAGAATTGCAAAAAACACGTTCAGCCACAAAAAAAGGCGCGCCCAATTGGCCGCGCCCTCTTTAGTCTTTTAGCGGGTTTAGTGCGCCACTGCACCCGGTGTGTCAGGTTTGGAAAGGGCAGCCTTGGCCTTGGCGGCCTCTTCGGCTTCCTCATCCCATTCCACCGCTTCTGGTGCGCGTACCAATGCCAGTTTCAGCACTTCACTGACATGGGCAACCGGGATGATCGTCAGCCCGTCTTTCACATTGTCCGGGATCTCGGTCAGGTCTTTTTCGTTTTCCGCCGGGATCAGCACCGTAGTTATGCCCCCCCTGAGCGCCGCCAGCAGCTTTTCCTTCAGGCCACCAATAGGCAGAACATTGCCGCGCAAGGTGACTTCACCGGTCATCGCAATATCCTTGCGCACCGGTATCTGCGTCAGAACAGACACAATCGCCGTCACCATTCCAACACCTGCACTTGGCCCGTCTTTCGGGGTCGCGGCTTCGGGGACGTGAACGTGAATATCCACCGATTCAAACTTGGGCGGCTTTACCCCAAGGGATGGCGAGATTGAGCGCACATAGCTGGCCGCCGCATCAATGCTTTCCTTCATCACGTCACCGAGCTTACCGGTGGTCTTCATCCGGCCCTTGCCGGGCAGGCGCAGGGCTTCGATTGAAAGCAGTTCACCACCCACGCTGGTCCAGGCCAGCCCGGTGACAACACCGATAAGGTCTTCTTTTTCAGCCAAGCCGTAGCGGAACCGCTTCACACCTAAGAAATCTTCCAGATTATCGAGGGTTATGGCGATTTCTTCAGCCTCTTTCATCACCAGTTTTTTTACGGATTTCCGTGCCAGTTTGGCGATTTCACGCTCTAGGTTTCGAACTCCCGCTTCGCGGGTATAGGTGCGAATGATTTCCTGCAACGCGTCATCCTGAATGGTAAACTCACCAGCTTTCAGCCCGTGGTTTTTTGTCTGTTTCGGGATCAGGTGCTGCAACGCGATCTCGCGCTTTTCGTCCTCGGTGTAACCGGCCAGTGGCAGAATTTCCATCCGATCCAGCAGTGGCCCCGGCATGTTATATGTGTTCGCCGTGGTCAGGAACATCACGTTGGACAGATCATATTCGACGTCCAGATAGTGATCAACAAAGGTTGAATTTTGTTCCGGGTCCAAAACCTCAAGCATTGCGCTGGCAGGGTCGCCCCGGAAATCCTGACCCATCTTGTCGATCTCATCGAGCAGGATCAGCGGGTTGGTGGTTTTCGCCTTTTTCAGCGCCTGAATGATCTTACCGGGCATAGAGCCGATATAGGTCCGGCGATGACCACGAATTTCGCTTTCGTCCCGGACACCGCCGAGACTAATGCGAATAAATTCACGTCCGGTAGCGCGCGCCACCGATTTACCAAGCGAGGTTTTACCAACTCCAGGAGGTCCAACCAAACACATGATCGGGCCTTTCAGTTTGCGCGACCGTTGCTGCACCGCCAGATATTCGACGATACGTTCCTTGACCTTCTCAAGCCCGTAATGATCGTCATCCAATATCTTTTGCGCCCGTGTCAGGTCTTTCTTGACCCGTGATTTCACGCCCCACGGGATGGACAACATCCAGTCCAGATAATTGCGCACCACAGTGGCTTCGGCTGACATCGGAGACATTGATTTCAGCTTTTTCATCTCAGCGTCGACTTTTTCGCGCGCTTCCTTGGAGAACTTCGTATCTTCAATCTGTTCTTCCAGCTCGGTGATCTCGTTGCCGCCCTCTTCGCCGTCGCCGAGCTCTTTTTGAATGGCCTTCATTTGCTCATTCAGATAATATTCGCGCTGTGTACGCTCCATCTGTGATTTAACGCGGGTCTTGATCTTTTTCTCGACCTTCATCACTGACATTTCGCCCTGCATCAGGCCATATACTTTTTCCAGTCGTTCTTCGACCGACAGAGTTTCCAGCAGTTCCTGCTTTTGCTCAACTTCCACACCCAGATGCCCGGCCACCAGATCGGCCAGCTTTGCCGGTTCGCGGGTTTCTGCAACTGCACCCAGTGCTTCTTCGGGAATGTTCTTTTTGATTTTTGCGTAGCGTTCAAATTCGCCCGCGGCTGTGCGTACCAATGCTTCTACCACGGCCGGGTTGCCTTCGGTTTCGCTTAACGGCTCGGCGTGGGCTTCGAAATAGGCTTCATTTTCCAGAAACTCGGTGATCTTTACCCGGGTGCGCCCTTCAACCAGTACCTTTACGGTACCATCTGGCAGCTTCAGCAGTTGCAAAACATTCGCCAAGACCCCAACCCGGTAAATACCATCTGATGTTGGCTCATCAATACCGGGGTCAATCTGGCTGGACAGCAATATCTGCTTGTCGTCCTGCATGACTTCTTCCAGCGCCTTAACAGATTTTTCGCGCCCCACAAATAGCGGCACAATCATATGTGGGAACACCACAATATCGCGCAGCGGCAGGACGGGGTAGGATTGGGCAAGTTGCTTGGACATTCAATTTCCTTAGTTAGCAAAAAAGCGCGGGCCCCGCATATGCAGCAACCGACGGCCTTTTTCTGTGCTTGGCCTCATTATCTGGTAGTGTTTGGACGATTTTCAACCATATGACCATGTATTTCTGTGCTATTTTTACCTTCCATTAAGCCAAGAACAAGGCACCAAGTAGTGTTTTGTGGGAATTAGAACGCGCTATCAACACATCAATTGCCAGAGAGACCAAAAAATTGTTGGCAAACGATGCAATACCTAATCCAATTCGTAAACTATGAATTCGAATCTTTCGGCTTGCCCAGACTTCACACCGCGCAATATCACCACGAACCGGCCCGATTGCAGCCCAATTTCTTCGGCAAAATGCTGTGGGGTGGAACATTGACGTAAAAAATCCTGCCGAACATGCCACAGCAAAACACAAATTTTTCTTCGCCAAAAAAATTGCAACGCATAAAGGGATTCGCCCGCAACAGAATGCGTCGCGTTCTGGGTTACGCCATGTTTGGCGGTATAGTTTCCGTGGTGCTTGGCTTGATTTGGTTAGAGCCGGGTATTGCCGAAGAAATACGGTTTGTCATGGGCTCCGAAGGGATTGCCGAGTTCCTGACCAACATGCAGTGGTTAATGATGTTCGAAGCATTACCGCTGCTGATATTTGCGGTATTGGCAATGATTGGCGGATCGGTTCTGGGTGCTCTAATCGGAATATTGATCGTATCCATATTGCCGCGTTTACTGCTGGCACAGCTGGACGGGGTAATTTTTGGCATCACGATTGCAATAACACTTAACGCAATTGGCCTTCCCAGCCTGACCGAAGGCCTGCCTTTTGGCTCGGTTTTGTATCTGATGTTGGTCCTGCTCATTATGTACAGTTTTACAGATATACTCTGGAACAGAATGCCCTTTGGCCTTTCGTTTACCGCCAATGCCACTCGCGATATTGCGGTACCAATCGAAGTGCTGCGTTCGCGTCTTATCCCGGATGTAGCCCCAGATCAGGTTCTTGCTGACGCCAGTTGGTTACAGGGCGATATCGATCTGCCCCAAGGCTTCACACCACTTGCAACCACCCAGACCGGGGCAAACAGTTATACTTTTCAGGGCCAGCCGGAACAGAAAAACGCTGCCACCCGGGTGGTGACTTTTCACCTTAGTGAACCGGACAATGGCATGACCCGGCTGGAAATTGACATGACAATTAATTCTCTGTCGCCTTTGGCACTATGGGAACTTTGGGCGCGGCCTTACACCGAAGATTACGCGGATCATCTGGTCTACCGGATTACCGGTGCAAAAGATCGCTCACTTTATGGCGCAATGATCAGGCGGCACCACAAGCGGCTGGCGCGACGTACCGCGAAGCACCTGCCCGCCCAAGCCTAAATCGGCTCAATATCTCCACTGGCCTGCAAGGTGCGAAATTCCATCTCAAACACTGCAAACTCCCCAACAGCAATAGCGTCCCGCATCCCCTGCATAAGT
Source organism: uncultured Marinosulfonomonas sp. (assembly GCA_964599985.1). GTDB lineage: Bacteria > Pseudomonadota > Alphaproteobacteria > Rhodobacterales > Rhodobacteraceae > NVTR01. The sequence goes on from CAZRHV010000018.1 coordinate 33,787, forward strand.
TCCTGAAAATAATGCAGGTTATGCCAGGTCAGCAACATTGACTGGATAATCTCTTTGGCGCGGAAAACGTGGTGCAGATAGGCGCGCGAATAGTTGCGACAGGCGGGACAGGTGCAATCTTCATCCAACGGGCGCGGATCTTCGGCGTGGCGCGCATTTTTGATATTCAGCACACCGCGCCGGGTAAACACCTGACCAGTACGCCCCGAACGGCTTGGCAACACACAATCCATCATGTCCACACCGCGTTTCACCGCACCAACAATATCGCCCGGCTTGCCAACCCCCATCAGATAACGCGGACGGTCCGTTGGCAGCATATCGGGGGCATAATCCAGCACATCGAACATCGCCTGCTGACCCTCGCCCACGGCCAGACCGCCGATTGCGTAGCCATCAAAACCGATATCGCGCAAAGCCGCAGCACTTTCCGCCCGCTGCTCGGGAAAAACGCTGCCCTGCTGAATACCAAACAGCGCGTGACCGGGACGATCCCCAAACGCATCATTTGAGCGCGCCGCCCAGCGCATCGAACGCTGCATACTGTCCAGCGCCTGCCTCTCGGTCGCTGGATAAGGCGTGCATTCATCAAAACACATCACGATGTCGGAACCCAGAAGTGCTTGTATTTCCATCGACCGCTCAGGCGAAAGCATATGGGCCGAGCCATCAATATGTGATTTGAACCGCACCCCTTCTTCGGTCATTTTGCGCAAGTCTGACAGGCTCATTACCTGAAAACCGCCGCTATCGGTCAGGATCGGGCGTTCCCAGTTCATAAATTTATGCAAGCCGCCAAGCCGCGCAATCCGTTCAGCCGTTGGTCGCAGCATCAAGTGGTACGTATTGCCCAGCAAAATATCCGCCCCGGTGGCGCGGACACTTTCCGGCAACATCGCCTTAACCGTCGCCGCCGTGCCAACCGGCATAAACGCCGGTGTGCGAATTTCACCGCGTGGTGTGCTGATCACGCCGGCGCGGGCACGCCCGTCGGTGGCGTTCAGTGAAAATGTAATCCGATCATTCATCTGCCCCGCATAAACCGCCGCCAAATTGTTTGCAATCAGCCGCCCCTAGACGGATGCAAAGCTATTCCTTATATAATCACTCAAGAAATCAATGAGGGCACGATGAACGCCGAAGCAAACCCAGTTGAGGGCACCCCCCTTATCAAGCCATCCAGCACCCATCATCCGCTTTATGTGGATGTGGTTATTGCCTGTCGTTCGGTCTATGACCCGGAAATCCCGGTCAATATTTATGACCTTGGCCTGATTTATACCATTGAAATAAATGATGAAAACGAAGTTTCGGTATTGATGAGCCTGACAGCCCCCGGCTGTCCCGTCGCCGGTGAAATGCCCGGCTGGGTCGCTGATGCAATCGAGCCCCTACCCGGCGTCAAACAAGTCGATGTCGCCCTGATATGGGAACCCCCCTGGGGCATGGAAATGATGTCAGATGAGGCCCGGCTGGAACTGGGGTTTATGTAGGGCAAGACTTCTGGCTTGCATTGCCTTGTTCGCAAGCAATTTACCTTGCGCCCCCAATACGCACCCTAAATGGGTTGCTTTTTTATATTCGCAGCCTATATTGGTTGCATCATGCTAGAACAACCAAAAAAAATTGCTGTCCTGACCGGTGATCTTGTAAATTCAACCGCATTAGGAACGGAAAAAATTACCGCCGCCTTTGGCGTACTGGAAAAATGTGCACAGCTACAAAGGTCGTGGATGGGTGCACACTTGCATTTCACGCGCCACAGAGGTGATGGTTGGCAGGTGGTATTGGAACAACCAAAAATGGCGCTTCGTTCGGCATTGGCATTTCGTGCGGCATTACGAGCCGAAGACAAGGCTTTCGACAGCTACATTGGCATTGCCGAAGGTGAGATCACAACAGAGATAAGTGAAGACCTGAACCACGAGACGGCAGAGGTGTTTGTCAGATCCGGCGAAGTGCTAGAAGACCTGAAAGCTACAAAGACCCCGGTACGGATGCTGCATGACAGCCTTGGTGCCATGGACGCCGCAATCATTCTCGGGGACCAAATTTTCCAGCATTGGACTCAGGCGCAGGCAAAAGCCATGGTCTTGGCCCTAGGTCCAGATGACCCGATAACATTTACTGAAATCGCCGAACGATTAGGGAAATCGCGCCAGGCGGTCACAAAAACCTTGAAAGCGGCAGGCATAGAACACCTCACATTAGCATTGGAAACCTTTGATAGGAAGGCGCGTACATGATCGAAACCTTCACCGCCCTCCTGCTTGCCCATGTATTGGCCGATTTCGTTTTCCAGACCCGCTGGATGATCACCCACAAACGCAAACCCGGTGTGTTGCTGACCCACACAGCCGTGGTTCTGGTCACGGCTCAGGCCGCAATTGGCCAGATCACCGCCCCGGAACTACTGGCCCTTGCCGCCGCCCACCTGACCATCGATGCCGCCAAAACCTATGGCCGTTTCACCGGATTGGCCGCTTTCCTGACAGATCAGGCCGCCCATCTGGCCACGCTTGTCGCCGTCGCCGCCTACGCGCCGCAGCTCTGGTCTGAAGGTCTGTGGCAGGATCAGAACTGGCTGCCCGGCGCAATGGCCCTGATTGCAGGTCTGATACTGGCCACCCGCACCGGTGGCTTTGCGGTTGCCCTGCTGATTACCCCCTATCAAAACGACGGCCTGCCCAAGGGCCTGATGAACGGTGGCCAGTTGATCGGCATCCTTGAACGCGGCCTGATATTCCTGCTGGTGCTTGTCGGCCAGCCCGCCGGTGTCGGCTTTCTGATCGCTGCAAAATCGGTATTGCGCTTTGACACCACGTCTAAGGATCAAAGTGCCGGGGAATACGTTATCATCGGCACATTGGCGTCGTTTGGCTGGGCGCTTGTCGTTGCATATGCGACCCAGACCTTGCTTTCGGCCCTTCCACCACTTGAGATTAATGCAATAACACCCTAAATTACTCAGGAAAGGGTCCAACATGTTTTCCATCCCCGGCAAGCAAGCCGTAAGCATCACCCCGGTTGCCGCGAAACAAATCGCGCAGTTGATGGGCAAAGACGGCCACAAGGGCCTGCGTATCGGCGTCAAAAAGGGCGGCTGCGCCGGCATGGAATACACCATGGATTATGTAGCTGAAGTTGACCCACTGGACGAGGTTGTGGAACAGGATGGTGCGCGGGTGATGATTGCCCCGATGGCGCAGATGTTTCTGTTTGGCACCGAGATTGACTACGAGGTTTCGCTGCTGGAAAGCGGCTTTAAGTTCCGCAACCCCAATGTGGTTGATGCCTGCGGCTGCGGCGAATCGATTAAATTCGCCGAAGTCGATGGCAACTGACCCCGGCTTTCTCAACCACGTCACCGATCTGTTCACAGATCTTGGCCCGGTGCGCACCGGGCGCATGTTTGGCGGGACATCATTGTATATCGATGACGCCATGTTCGCAGTAATATTCGGCGATGCGCTTTTTATGAAATCCGACCCCGAACTCAGCAAACGCTACGCCGACGCCGGATCAGCGCCATTTGTCTACGACACCAAAACCGGTCCCCGCACCATTCATGGGCTGATGGCCCTGCCTGATGCAGCACTCGATGATCCAAGCGAAGCCTTGCATTGGGCGCGTCTTTCCATGGTCCCGGCCGAAGCTGCCGCCGAAGAAAAGCGGCGAAAAAAGGCTGCGAAAAAATGAGCATATCCGACGATGAAATCACCTTTGTTGAAGAACTACTTGCCCCGCTTGGCCCGGTTACACATCGCAAAATGATGGGAGGGCTGACGATCTACTTCGAAGGCCAGGTATTCGCAATTCTCGACAGCCAGGGTACTTTTTTCCTGAAAGCCAAAGGCGAGTTTGCTGAAACTATGGCCAGTAATGGCGCGCGCCAGTTTTGTTCGGACAATGGCAAGAGCATGGGTTACTGGACCATGCCTGACGGCGGGCTGGACGACCCGGAAACCGCCAGCGATTGGGCCCGGCGCGCGCTATCCTATCTTTAGCACCCGCGACCAAACACACCATTGGTTCTCGGCCCCAAAATCGCTAGAACGTAGAAAAACAGGGAATGATCAATGTCACACCGCAGAAAACTCGCCGCTGGCAACTGGAAAATGAATGGCACCTGGGAAAGGATGAGCGAAGTCTCCATCCTCCTGAACCGCCACAAAAAACCGAGCTGCGAAATTCTGCTCTGCCCCCCCGCTACATTGCTGTCGCGGATGTCCGACATGACCGTGGATGGCGCCATCAGCACTGGCGGGCAGGATTGCCATGCGGGCGTTAGTGGAGCGCACACAGGCGACATTGCCGCCAACATGCTGGCAGATGCCGGTGCAGAATATGTGATCCTAGGCCACTCGGAACGCCGCGCCGATCACAATGAAAAAGACGACGACATCCGCGCCAAGGCCCTTACAGCACTGGACGCCGGGCTAAAGGTAGTAATCTGCTGTGGCGAAACCCTGGGCGAACGCGAGGCCTCTAACACACTTGACATCATCGGCGGGCAATTGGCGGGTTCTATCCCCGACATCGTCACCGGCGAAAATCTGGTGGTGGCCTATGAACCAATTTGGGCCATTGGTACCGGTAAAATCCCGACATTGGATCAGATCGGTGAAGTGCATGATTTCATCCGCACCCGGCTGGAAAAGCGCTTTGGCGCAGGTGTTGGCCGCTCGGTGCGCATTCTTTACGGCGGCTCGGTTAAACCCGGCAACGCGGCGGAAATATTCGACGTCTCCAATGTCGACGGAGCACTTGTGGGCGGGGCTTCGCTAAAAGCTGATGATTTCTCACCCATTATCGACGCGCTGGAAGCGGCTGACTGACAACCCCGCTGTTTCTTCGCAATAATACTTGCACCGCAGGCAGGCCCGTCTTCGCCCCATTTGGCGAGCTAATATCATGCAGAATGCATTTTATCCGGCCGTCACATCGTGCTGGTAAATCCAGTCAAACCTACCCAGTACCTGCTTTGGTGCTATCGCCCCGGCGAAGCGCAATACTGAATGGGCAGCAAGCCGCGCAAGGGGTTGAGTAATATGGTAATTACGCGCGTTCGCATTGGCGGCGGCAATCACCTGTACCACCCGTGCGCGGCGTCGCTTTTGATACACAGGCAGCGCCTTTTTGACTGGCATCTTCCCCAGACAATCCGCCAATACCCAGGCATCCTCCAGTGCCATGTTCGCGCCTTGCGCCAAAAACGGCAAAGTCGGATGTGCGGCATCGCCAAGCAATGCTGTATGTCCCCCGTGCCATTTTTCCGCGACCGGATGGCGAAACAACCCCCAGACATTTACGGTTTCAACGCGCGCCAATAATTCTCGTATTTCGGGGGAAAACATTGAAAAAGCTCTATTTAGCTCGCCCACATCGCCGCGATGGTTCCACCCCTCGGCGGCCCATTCAGACCGCTCTTCAACGGCTACGATATTGGTCAAATCTCCGCCCCGAAGCGGATAGATCACCACATGCCGCCCAGGTCCCATATGCACCTGCACATCTTGTAATTCTGCGGTCTTCGACGGCACGATTGCTCGCCATGCTACCTGCCCGGTAAAAAACGGCTCGCGCTCACCATTCAATACGGGTCGCAGTATTGAGTGCAGCCCATCCGCCCCAACCAGAAAATCGACCTGCTCGGCGCGCCCCGTCGCGTATCCAATTTCAACATTGGTATCGCCTTCAGAGACCTGAACCACCGACCGGTCAAGCTCAACATCAACCCCTGCCCGCTTGACGGCGCTGGCCAGTATCCCAATCAGGTCCGCCCGGTGCAGCAGCAGATAGTTTTGCCCAGACAAGTCCATTCGCACCACAGATGCGCCACGGCGAAAATCTTTCAACTCAATCGCCCCAACCGGCAGCCCATGTTCGCGTAACGCAGCCCCCAGCCCCAGCGCGTCCAGTACCGCCACGCCATTGGGCGTAATTTGCAACCCGGCCCCGACCTCCGATATTGCGCCCGCCTGTTCCAGCACCCGAACTTGCGCCCCACGCGCGGCCAACGCCAACGCGCAGGTCAGCCCACCTATCCCGGCGCCGACAATGGTTACAGACCGCCCATTCAACATTTCAAACCTCAAACGAAAAGCACCGGGGCAATTACTCCCCGGCGCTTGTTTTTATCGTGTTATCCATCTCACTTAGTCCGCGCGGTGGACCTTTTCGCGGCGCTCATGCTTTTCCTGAGCCTCAAGGCTCATGGTTGCAATCGGGCGCGCGTCCAGGCGTTTCAGCGAAATCGGCTCACCGGTTTCGGAACAATACCCATATTCACCTTCTTCAATCCGGCGCAGGGCCGAATCGATTTTGGAGACCAGCTTGCGCTGACGATCCCGGGTCCGCAATTCCAGTGCGCGGTCAGTTTCTTCTGAAGCACGGTCGGTAATATCAGGGATGTTACGGGTGCCGTCTTGCAGGCTTTCGATGGTGTTCTTGCTGTCGTCCATCAGATCAGCCTTCCAAATTGAAAGCTTGCGGTGAAAATATTCCACCTGTAGCTCATTCATAAATGGCTCATCTTCGGCGGGTAGGTAATCATCTGGAAGGAAAACTTCGGCCTTCATATCGCTTCCCTTTTTATTGTTTGGAAACCATTTGACCTGAGTGTCAGCCAACTGATTTCCCCCCTTATCAGCGCCGATGTAGACCAACCAAGGCGATATGTCACTAGGTTATCGCCACGCCTTGATGGATTGTGACGCTACCGTTAGGAATACGTGAACAAACCACCTTAAAAAGCTGATATTGACCATGAAATTCACCGGAACTGATGCCTACATCGCCACAGACGACCTTAAAGTAGCGGTTAATGCCGCCGTTACACTTGAGCGCCCTTTGCTGGTTAAAGGCGAACCCGGCACTGGCAAAACCGAGCTGGCGCGACAGGTTGCTCAGGCTTTGGGCCTGGAAATGATAGAATGGCACATCAAATCCACCACCAAGGCGCAACAGGGCTTATATGAATACGACGCAGTCAGCCGGTTGCGTGACAGCCAGTTGGGCGAAAAAAAGGTGCATGACGTCAGCAATTACATCCGCAAGGGCAAACTGTGGCAGGCGTTTGAGACTGACAAGAAGGTGGTGTTGCTGATTGATGAGGTCGACAAGGCCGACATCGAATTCCCCAATGATCTGTTGCAGGAACTGGATCGGATGGAGTTCCATGTCTACGAGACCGGCGAAACTGTGCGGGCCAAGGTGCGTCCTATTGTGATCATCACCTCAAACAACGAAAAAGAATTGCCTGATGCGTTTCTGCGACGCTGCTTCTTTCATTACATCCGTTTTCCCGACATCGAGACGCTGCGCGAAATTGTGGCCGTACATCACCCGGACATCAAAGACGCCCTGCTGACGACAGCGCTGACCCAGTTTTATGAAATACGTGAACAAACTGGCCTAAAGAAAAAGCCTTCCACCAGCGAAGTTCTGGACTGGTTAAAACTGTTGTTGGCCGAGGATCTGAGTAGCGAAGATTTGAAGCGTGACGGCGGATCAATGCTGCCGAAGCTCCATGGGGCCTTGCTAAAGAATGAGCAGGACGTACACCTGTTTGAACGGCTGGCCTTCATGGCCCGCGGTCAGCGTTAATCGATTGGCCAACTAATGACTGTAGAAATCCGCCCGGTAGAAAAGACCGATTACGACAACTGGCACGCGCTGTGGACAGGCTATCTGGCCTATTACGAAACCACCCTGCCCGACGATCACAAACGCCTTGCGTTCGATCGCCTGCTTGACAGGTCGACAAATGTTAACGGGTTGCTGGCAGTCATCGACGATGTCCCGGTTGGGTTGGTGCATTATATCTACCACGAACACATGTGGCGCGCTGAAGGTATTTGTTATCTGCAAGACCTGTATTCCGACCCGAACGTGCGCGGCAAAGGAATTGGTCGAAAACTGATCGAAGCCGTTTATGAGAAAGCTGACAAAGCGGGCGTGCCAAAGGTCTATTGGCTGACGCAGGATTTTAACACAACCGCGCGCCACCTATATGACCGGATCGGCAAGCTCGGCCCGTTTATCAAGTATGATCGCCCGTGATGTTTAGGCTGAAATCCGCAATCACTGCCCTTGGGCTTGGTCTGTTGACCGCCTGTACAGCACCGGTAAACCCCGGGCAGGTGACGCGAGTATCTCCGGCCAATATTTCCCTACCTGCAATGAAAACCCCTGCGGGGGCTCCGGCTGCGGCGCCAACCCGCTCGAATCTTTCTATTTCACGAGAGTTCATTTTGCTGGCTTTTCAACTGGAAAGCGGGCGAACTCTGCCGGTTTTATCACGCTTTGAAGGCCCGATCACACTGCGCACCTCCGGGATGCCGATAGGACCAGTATCACAACGTGATCTGGATCAGCTGTTGGACAGGCTTCGCACAGAAGCTCGTGTCCCCATAACCCAGGTTAATTCAGACGAGGCCGCAAACATCACTATTGAATTCATCCCCCTTAAAACCCTGCGCCGTACAGTGCCGAATGCCGCCTGTTTTGTCGCACCGGGTGTCACCAGCTGGAAGGAATTCAACTCGCGCCGCAGCACATCGCCTCGCGAATGGACTGATCTGACGACCCGCACCCATATGGCTGTATTCATTCCCGGAAATGTCAGTGCGCAGGAAATCCGCGACTGTCTGCACGAAGAAATTGCCCAGGCCTTAGGCCCGGTGAATGATTTGTATCACCTGACAGATTCAATTTTTAACGACGATAATTTCCACACAATTCTGACCGGTTTCGATATGGTAATCCTGCGCGCCTTTTATGATGATAGTTTGCAAAGCGGTATGACACGAGAAGCCGTTGCCGCCCGTCTGCCCGCCATACTGGCCCGGATCAATCCAGGCGGGCGAAGTGGCGGCACCTCGGGCTCTTCCCCCACATCACAAAGCTGGACCAGTGATATTGAAACTGCCCTTGGGGCGCGCGGTGTTGGCTCCAAACAACTGGCCGCTGCCAAACGTGCGGTTCGAACTGCACGGGGTCAGGGCTGGAATGATAACCGGCTCGGCTTTAGCCTTTATGCACAGGGTCGCCTTGCGCTGGCCCACGACACCACACTGGCACTGGCTTCATTCGCTGAAGCAGAAAAGATATTTCGCGCCGATCCCAACACTCGTTTACACGCAGCACATGTTGCGGTTCAGGCTGCGGCCTACGCACTTTCATCTGGTCGCCCGAATGGAGCCATTGAGATCGTCGACGAAAACAGTGCCGTGGCGTTAAAGGCAGAAAATCCAAACCTTCTGTCTACACTTTTGATGATCAAAGCCGCGGCGTTGGACGCTTTGGGTAAATCCCCCGAGGCGACGATAGTGCGCCTCGACAGCCTTGGCTGGGCGCGTTATGGGCTGGGCTCCGAGACTGAAATACGTGATCGTTTGGCCGAAATAACCGCGCTTGCGCCGCGCCCTAAAAGGAACCCCGTTCAATGATCGTTATCGTAACATTCACCATAGGGGCAACCCTTGGGGCATACCGCGCCCGGGCAAACAAGGGCAACCGTCTGGACATGGTTCAGTACGCCGCCATCTACGGCCTGATCTTTGCAATCATTGGTGTATTCATCACAATCGTTTTGGGAAAGATGCTCTGAACCGATGTTTCTGCCGTTCTTCGAGAATTTGCGCGCTGCCGGTATCCCGGTTTCGCTGCGTGAGTTTCTTGGCTTTCTGGAAGGGATGAGCGCCGGACTGGTCACCTATGACATTGATGGTTTCTACTACCTCGCCCGCACAGCGATGGTGAAGGACGAACGCAACCTCGACAAGTTCGACCGCGCATTCGCCGCCAGTTTTGAAGGCTTGGAAAAGATCACGCTGGATCAGGTACTGGAGGCGGTAGACCTGCCCGCCGACTGGCTGGAAATGATGACCGAAAAGCACCTGTCAGCCGAAGAAAAGGCCGAGATCGAAGCCCTCGGGGGGTTCGATAAGCTAATGGAGACCCTGCGCGAGCGACTGGCCGAACAAAAATCCCGCCATCAGGGGGGCAGCAAATGGATCGGCACCGCTGGCACATCGCCGTTTGGCGCTTATGGCTACAATCCCGAAGGCATCCGCATCGGCCAAAAAGAATCGCGCCACCAACGGGCGGTGAAAGTTTGGGACAAACGCGAGTTTCGCAACCTCGATGACAGTATTGAGCTGGGCACCCGTAACATCAAAGTTGCCCTGAAACGCCTGCGCAAATGGGCGCGCGACGGGGCTGACGAAGAGCTCGATCTGGACAGCACCATTCGCGCCACCGCTGAACATGGTTATCTGGACGTGAAAACCCGCCCCGAGCGGCGCAATGCGGTGAAAGTGCTGTTGTTTCTCGATGTTGGCGGTTCAATGGACCCCTACATCAAAATCGTCGAGGAACTGTTCAGCGCGGCCCGGACAGAATTCAAACACATGGAATATTTCTACTTCCATAACTGCCTTTACGAAGGTGTCTGGCGCAACAATGTCAGGCGCTGGAACGACCAGACCCCAACATGGGAAATCCTGCGCACCTATGGCTCGGATTACAAATGTATCTTCGTCGGCGACGCCAGCATGTCACCCTATGAAGTCGCCTATCCCGGCGGCGCAAATGAGCATCACAACCCGGAAGCCGGTTCTGTCTGGCTGACCCGCGCCGTTGAGCAATGGCCCGAACATCTGTGGATCAACCCGATGGAGGAACGCTATTGGCCCTACACCCAGTCGCTGGCGATGATACAGGAAATATTCGGCGCGGATCGGATGGTGCCGATGACCCTGAAGGGGATTGAGCGGGGAATGAAAGAACTGGGGCGCTAATCGCTGACGCCCACCACACCAAGCAATCAAATATCTAATGAGCCGCGTCAGCAGCTCGCCGCTTGATAAACGTACCAAAAGCCGTTCTGATCATGTAAGATATTCGCCATGCCAACTATTGGATCCGATTTAAATGAAAAAACTTCGCGCCGCCTGGAAACGCCGCCCCGTCATCACATCAGCATTTGGCATCGCTGTATTGCTAACCGTAATGTTCGCCGTTCGCAGCACTGTCTTTATGGTTTATTGGTCAAACCCGGATAAAGTTGATCAGGAAATTCAGGGCTGGATGACGCCGCGCTATATCGCGCAATCCTGGCACCTGCCGCATGAAGTCATGTACGAAGCTCTGGGTACTCACGAAATGCCAAGTCGTCGCCAAACGCTGGAAGACATCGCCCTGGAACTTGGCATCAGCGTAGAAGAACTGGAGGCGAAAATAATCGCCGCCGCCCTCGCTTTTCGGGATAGCCAAAAATGACCGACACCCTGCTGGCACTGGTCCCGGAATACGGGATATGGCTGCTGGCGGTGGTCACGTTCCTTAGTTGTCTGGCCGTCCCTGTACCCTCTTCGATCCTGATGGTCGCTGGTGGCGCGTTTGCTGCCGCCGGGGATATGTCGCTGTATACAACCGCCCTTGCGGCTTACGCTGGCGCTGTACTTGGGGATCAGACCGGATTTGCAATCGGGCGCCAGGGAACCGGTATTATTGAACGGATAAAAAATGCCGGTGGTTCGCGCAAAGCGTTGTTTGATCGCGCCGGGGAATTTAGCGACAAATGGGGCGGGACCAGCGTGTTTCTGTCGCGCTGGCTGCTTAGCCCGCTTGGCCCTTACGTTAATTTCATCGGCGGCGCAAACGGGCTAAATTGGCGTATCTTCACCATTTCTTCGGTTGCTGGCGAAGCGGTCTGGGTCTCGCTTTATACCGGACTTGGCTTTGTCTTTTCTGACCAGATCGAAATGGTCGCAGATATCGCCGCCAACCTTAGCGGGTTTTTAGCTGCTGGTGCGGTTGCTGCCCTGCTCGGCCGTATGGCCCTGCGCGCGCCAAAAGAAAAAGCCGCAAAAGCCGAGTTTTCCAGCGAATGAATAGCCTGCATGATTTGCTCTTTGCGATAAACACCCCCATATCAAACATATGTTGAAGTTCACCCCCATACTGCTCGCACTTTTGTACGGCTTGTTGATGTACCGCTTTTCGGCGTGGCGCACGGGCAAGGAACTGGACGCAAAATCAACCGAGCTTGCTGATCCAATCCTAAAAGTGCTGACCAATCGGATGGCCGAAGCTCTGGAACTGCCGCGTGTTCGCGTCTTCATCTATGAAATCGCACCGGTAAACGGGTTAGCGGCCCCGGACGGGCGTATTTTCATCACCCGTGGTTTCTTTGACAAATACCGCGCCGGCGTTGTGTCATCCGACGAAATGGCCAGCGTGATTGCCCATGAACTGGGCCACGTCGCCCTTGGCCATTCCAAGCGCCGGATGATAGATTTTTCCGGCCAAAATGCGCTGCGTACCGCGCTGGCAATGGTGCTGTCGCGTTTTATACCGGGCGTGGGTGTTTATATCGCCGGGTTTATTACCAACCTTCTGGCGGCGCGCCTTTCGCGGGATGATGAATACGAAGCCGACGCCTATGCTTCGGCCCTGCTGATCAAGATCGGTGTTGGCACCGCCCCGCAAATATCGCTGTTTTCCAAACTGGAAGCCCTGACCCAGCAAAATTCAGGCGCGGCTCCGGCGTGGCTGATGAGCCACCCCAAAACTAAGGAACGCGTGCTTGCGATCGAGAAAAATGAAGCGAAATGGCGCGGTTGAGGCCGGCCATATTCAACCCTGACTATCGCGTTCCGCCATTCTACGATAGGCAGGCCGATCGGCGCATCGCGCTACCCAATCCCTGACTGAAGGAATATCCGGGGCCATTGCCGGGAACCATATGAACGGCGCGACAATCAGCAGATCCGCCGCGCTAAGCTGATCCCCCAACAGGTAAGGCGATCCATCAAGCGCCGCAACAAGACGCGCAGTCATTTCATCCGGCCCTCGAAAAGTTGCCTGAAACATCGCCGATGTTTCCATCTCTGAAAACTGCGCCGCCAGAACCGGCTCAATCACACCGCCGTAATAGTGCAGCCAGCTCAGATATTGGCCACGTTGCGAATCTCCTATATCACGCCCCATCCCGGCATCCGGGAACATATCCGTCAGGTAAAGCATGATCGCGCCGGATTCCATGATCAGCGCGCCGTCATGTTCAAGCACCGGCACCTTGCCTTCCGGGTGCGGGTTTTTCTTATCGGCCACGCCGGAACCATCAGAGCGTGCAATGCTCACATCAACAATCTGGCACTGCGCCGTTGCACCGAGTTCTTCCAGCAGCCAGACCACACGGCTGGAGCGCGATTGCGGTGAATGGTATAATTTCAGCATTGGGGTTTCCTTAAAGTTAATCACCTGAGCACCAGCCCTATCGACAGCTTGAGGGCGCGTATTGTAAAAAACCGTCATGGTCACACTTATTGAACGAAAATTGCCGCAAACATCCGGGGTTCTGTTCAAGGACAGCTCATTCCGGCATATTTCATTGCGCCAGTTTGTTGTCGACAATCCGGCATCAATGCCTTGGCTTGATCATCTGTGGCTGGTGCAATGGGACATGCCCAAAGGTGAGACCTACAATCAGGCAACCCTGCCCTACCCGACCTGCCACATCGTATTGGACCCGCAAAAGCAGTCGGGCCTGTTCGGGTGTTCAACGGGGCGGTTTGACTATGTACTTACCGGCAAAGGGGCCGTCATCGGTGCCCGTCTGCACCCGGGTGGATTCAGGGCGTTTCTTAGTGAAAGTGCCTATGGTCTGAAAAATTCATGCGTGTCACTGGACAGGATTTTAAACTCTCACCGTCAGATCACCACTGGTCAGATCAGCGAACCAACTGTGGCTAGGTTCGCCGAACTATTGAACATGACAGCGCAACCCTTGCCGAAAGACGCTAACCTCGTCAGGCATCTTGTGGAAACCATCCGCGATGCCAAGGAACTGTTCCGCATTGCCGACCTGGAAAACACCGTACAAATGTCACCGCGCAAGTTACAAAGGCTGTTTCGTGAGTTCATCGGAGTTGGTCCAAAATGGACCATTGACCGGTTTCGGATGTTTGAGGCGGTTGAAACGATTTACAAAGACGATGGCGCAAATCTGGCTGATCTGGCGGCCCGGCTCGGCTACAGCGATCAGCCGCATTTTTCGCGTGTGTTCAAGTCTGTTACCGGCGTTTCGCCGGGGCAGTACGCGGCTAGTTAAATTCCTCTAACGCCTTGCCCAAACGTGGAAGGCGCGCTTTTTTCATCAGTTTTCGCAATGGCCACTGCTGACCAGACAAGCGCTCTGCCTCTCGCCTTACTGCGCGAACCACTTGCGAAACTTCTTCCGGTGTTTCTTCATACAAGACCCGTAAAAACGCATCAGGGTGCTGGGCGCGCAGGCCATGCTCCGACAGCAAACGGTTCGGAAAGTCCTTTAGGTTCATCGTCGCGATCAATTCTGCCTTACCAGCAATCGCAGCCGCCAATACATGGGTGTCATTTGGGTCTGGCAGGTATAACGTGGCTTCTAGCTCTGGTGTTGGAGCGACAATCGCCCCCGGCCAAGCTGACTGCAAAAGAGTAATTTCACCCCTCGCAACTGTTTCTTCCCCGGCGCCCAGTTTACCCGCCGCCCGCGCCCATTCTTCCAAAATACGCGCCGACCAAAGCGGTGTAAGCAACCCGGCGCGCGCGCAGCCAAGCATAATTTCCCGCATTACTGTTGGGTATAAAACACAGGCATCCAGCAGGACATTCATTGCCCTAGCCAATCCTTAGCTGGCAGGCGGAATTGGTTGGCCGGTTAGCTCACTTTGGATCACGGCGGCCAGATGATCGACTATTCGGACCTTTTGTGTCTGACCTTCGCGTTCCGCTGCCAGAGCATCTTCACCACCAAGGCCCTTCAGATTAGCCGCTACCACATAGACCGGTACAACTTCTTCGCCAGTTCTACCATCGGTAACGGACATTAAAAATTCGATCGCATGCACACCACCAATGGAATAACGGGTAATTTCCGTTAAAGCATGAAATTCTTGAATCTGGATATGAACGACAACCGGAAAATCACCCTGTAACGAACTCGCACCTTGTTTGGCGGCCTCTTCAACTATTGCTTTAACCTGCGCGTGGCGGTCACCAAACGGATCCCCGCGCCAGACAATGTCTGCCACAGGCTTATAGATGTTTTCTTCGGAAACGCTTAGTGTATCGGGAACTTCGACAATAATTCCAACAACACGCATCGAAGGCAACTGCGTAACATCAACCGTGTTGTTTGACACAGTTTGATTGCCGAAAAGACCGCCACCAGTGCCAAATGAGCAGGCCTGCAACAGAAGAACAGAGCAGAGCACAATCAGGGGCATCAAAATTTTCAACGTCGTCTCCAATTCGTTTCTGACTAGGTGGTCGTTTGTCGCGAACATACCCGGCAAAATAAAGGGAATAAATCCAATTTTTGCAACAATAAGGGACAACCATGGTTTGCTGCAATAGCTATACTGCCTACAAATGCCACGATAAAATTAACCCGCAATAAACCGCCTGAGACATAAAGGTTGTTAGCGCTAACTACACATGCTATCGCCCACGCAATTTAGTGACGGAGCCACCAATGAGCATGCACCCGAAACTTCAAGACGTCACCGATAGGATCATTGAACGCAGCGAACCGACGCGGCGGGCCTATTTGAACCAGATAGCAAATGCTGCCCAATCCGGCCCGTCGCGGGGGCATATTTCCTGTTCCGGTCAGGCCCATGCTTACGCCGCTATGGGCGAAGATCAGGGGCAACTGGCCAATTGTCGCGCGCCTAATCTGGGGATCATTACCGCCTATAACGATATGCTGTCGGCCCACAAACCTTATGAAACCTACCCCGAACAAATCCGCCAGACTGCGCGCGCAATGGGCGCAACTG
>CAZRHV010000019.1:0-43596 GCA_964599985.1 uncultured Marinosulfonomonas sp.
TCACCAAGGGTATTCGCTGTAACTGCATCTGCCCCGGAACGGTTGAAAGCCCGTCCTTGCATGAGCGCTTGCATGCGACAGGTGATTTTGAGCAAGCGATGAAAGATTTCGTGGCGCGCCAGCCAATGGGGCGTTTGGCGACCGCGGATGAGATTGCTTCCTTGGTAGTTTATCTGGGCTCGGATGAAAGCACATTCACAACTGGGCAGCCACATATCATTGATGGCGGCTGGTCGCTCTAAAATGCGGGTTCTAATCACCGGCGGTGGCGGGTTTATCGGCCGGAAACTGGCGAAATGATTGGCGCTATGACTGGGGTTGCGGGACCAGCAGCGGAAAACCTGATTACCTGGGAACCCGATCCGGGGGCTGAAAAAATTGTCACCGGATGGCGGTCTTATTTTGCGCCCGAGAAGGGATTAGCAATGGGGTTTAAGACAGACGCGTCATTTGCCGACAACGTGCGTTATTTTTTTGGAAGACGATATCGCCTAGGCACCCTTTGCAATCAGCGCTTGCACCTCAGCCAGCGTTGGCATTGACGGGGCGGTTCCGGGGCGCGTCACGGATATACCTGCCGTTGCGTTGCCGATGATAACCGCCTCTAACGGGCTGCTACCTTCAGCCAAAGCCGCCGCAAAGCCGCCGTTAAAAGCATCCCCCGCGCCGGTGGTTTCGACAACTGGCCCGGCGTTTATTGCGGGCACCAACCCGTGGCCGTGCAGATATACACCGCGCGCACCCAGAGTAATAATTGGCGTTCTTACCCCGGCATTGACCATGGCAATTGAAGCGCGCTCGGCGTCTTCTGTGGTTGTTACAGCGATCCCGGTCAGTTCTTCAGCTTCGGTTTCATTGGGTGTCACATAATCACAAAGTGCGAGCATCCCGTCGGGCAATTTCGCTGCGGGGGCTGGGTTAAGGATTGTAGTAACACCGGCGTCTTTTGCAATTGTCAGCGCGCGAACAGCTGCATCAATCGGTTGTTCAAGTTGAGTCATAAACACCGATGCGTTGGTAATTATATCGGCTGCATTATCCATGTTTTCGGGTGAAATCGTGGCCGCAGCCCCCGGTGCGATAATGATCGCGTTATCTCCGGTTTTGTCATCGACGAAAATAAACGCAGCACCGGTATAATTATCAACGACCTGTTCAACATAGGGTGTCACACCGGCATCGGCCCAAGTCTTTAGCGCCATATCAGCAAAATCATCATTGCCCAGTTTTGTCAGGATAGACGTATTCGCCCCCATCTTTGCGGCGGCGACAGCCTGATTGGAACCCTTACCACCGGGGCCGAGCGCAAAAGAGTTTCCCAATATCGTCTCACCCATTTTGGGCATTCGATCGGCGCGGTACGATGTGTCAGCGACGAAGACGCCCAAAATGACAACGCTACCCATTGTTACACCTCATCCGGGGCGACGACGCCTTTGCGAATGGCGAAGCAACCATAGAACCGGCGCTCGGAAGTCTGGATAACGGCGTAGGCCTGTTTGGCGCGATCATAGAACGCGAACCGTTCAAGTGAACCAACCGGATCAGGACCACTTGCGGCGGTTACTTCGGCCTGAAATTCTTCCATCACTGGCAAGATTGTATCGGGCTCATCCACTACCTGCATTCGCACAACTGCATCATCCACAAACCCGTCAATCGGATAGATTGACAGAACGGCGCGCGCGACTTCGGCGGCTGAACGATCAATGCGCAGCACTTCGCCCAACACGGTTTCACGCGCCACGCTGTCCGCCGGGAAATTGGTGTCGGAAATAATCAGATCATCGCCATGACCCATCGCGCGAAGTGCATAAAGAACATCGGCGTTCAATAATGGATTTATCCCTTTTAACATTGTGATCCCTTGTCAGTTGGTGGTGTGAGGCGTAATTTTAGTAACTAGCTAAGTGTAGATATGGAAACCAGTACGGGCAAGAAAATCTGCCAGATTTGGCCAAGTATCAACCCTTGACGCTGCGCATTATCACCACTGTCCGGTCATCCCAATTTTCGTCCTGCATCGAGCCCTTGACCGACGCGAATTCGTTCAGCTTGTGAAAATCGAGCGCCTCTATTCGGGCGTGTTCCTGTTCCCAGGCGGCTACATCTGTGCCCTGCGGCGCTGTGTAATATCCATCAGTGAACAGTTCTAATGATTGCAGGTCTTCCTTGGGAAGCGCGAAGTCGATCACGTCATCCAGCAGCGGCATATGCCCATCCATCGACGAAAATCCAAACGGATGGGCCGGGTCGTTGGCGTATTTGTGTTGCACCCTGATCCCCGCCATCAGGAATTCGTGGATTGCAGCAGCGCGGGATTGTAGCGCGGTTTCTTTTACGGTTGTTGCGATGATTTCGCCCACTTCGGTGTGGGTTAAAACACCCTCTTCCACCGCCTGCTCCAGACCGCGGAAAATAACCCGGCGCGTTAGTATTTCAGCTTCATCAGTGCCCGGATGTCGCGCTGCCAACACTTTGAATACGGCTACCCGTGCGCGGGTTGAAACATTGTCGATTGACTTGCTGAACTTATGAACCGCGCCGCCGTTCACACGCACACCGGTATCGCCCATGATCAACAGCCGGAATTCGGGCCCGTTGTCCAGTACCAGCGCCAGCGTGGTTGAGGGCCTTACAGGTAGATTCTGACTGCCTATCGCACTGGTCAACCCTTGCGAAAGCGCGCTTAGAATGCGATCGGCGGGCCAGCGACGCGCCTTAGGATCAAGCATCAGGTTAGCACTGGTCTGCGCCACAACCCGCGCTGCAAAACGCCCGGCTGGTTCACCATCTATGATCGTTCCCATCGGGTCGGACGCGCCGTCGAAAACACCCGTCACCGTACCCGGAATGTTTAGAAAAACATCGTCACCCAGACGTTCACCATCTTTATATTTTGAACGGCTGAGAACTTGCGTTTCCATATGTATCCGATCAGACAAAGGTATTTTCCTTCCCGTCCGAGAACCGGAAAACGATGTAGACACAAAAGCCGGTGCTAAGCAGCAGCATCGTTGACAGCGCCGCCGCCAGGCCGAATTCCCCATCAATTACAGAGATATAGATCTTCACTGGCATGGTTACGGTTCGCGAGTTGTAAAGGATTAGTGAGGACGATAATTCATTTATCGCGGTGATAAAGCTCATCAATGATCCAACGATCAGACCGGGCAAGATTAGTGGTACAGTGATCTTCATGAACGTACGCAGCGGCGAGGCACCAAGGCTTATGGCGGCCTCTTCCATTGATTGTTTTACTTGCCGCAGGTTTGCGGTGGTGGATCGTACCCCATAAGGCAAGCGGCGGATGAAAAACACAAGGATGATGATCGTCGCGGTGCCGGTCAGATCGAACAAGCCGGTGCGGAATGTGGTGACAAAACCGATGGCCATTACCACACCGGGGACCAGATAAGGTACCATCATCAGCAGGTCAATCGTACCAGAAACCGGCGTGTCGCGGCGCACAATGACGAACGACACCAGCCCCGAAAAGATTGTGATCAACACAACGGCGGCAAAGGCGAAAGCAAAGCTATTTCGGATTGCCTCCGGCGCATCTGACAACACGCGACTATAGCTTTCCAAGCCATAGCCGCCGATAAATACCGGCCCTTTGGTTTTCAGAAATGATGTGTAAACCACGACGAAAGAGGGTAGCATTGCTAAACCGACCACCCCAAAACAATAGGCGTGTACCAGCGCGTTTTTGACACCGGTCAGTTGCTGGCGGACCGGGCGGTTGGTCAACGCGCTGGCGTAGGAGCGGTTTTTCATAATCCGGCGTTGCAGCACCAGAGCCAGCATAGAAATTGCCATCATCACTAGCGATATGGTCACCGCCATGGTTGGAGTACCGCCCAGTTCCGAGGTATAAGAAGAATAGGCAATCGTTGAAAGTGTTCGCACGCCGCGCCCAAGGATCGCGGGGGTGCCAAAGTCGGCGATTGAAAGAACAAAACAAATAATCGCGCCAGTGCTGACGGCGGGAAAAACCAGTGGCAAGGTTATTTTGAAGAACCGTTGCAGCACGCTGCACCCCAGGTTTTCCGCGGCGTCTTCCAGTGACTTATTGACCGAATTCAGCGCTGTTTGTGTCATCAAAAAAACGAAAGGAAAGAATTTCAGGGTGAATACCAGAACGATGCCATGCAGACCGTAGATCGTCGGGATTTCGATACCGATTTTGGCAAACGCATTGGTGACCGATCCGTTTGATCCAAGCATCATAATCCACGCATATGCGCCGATAAATGGCGGCGCCACTAGCACAAGGATTGCCAGCGTTGATATGACTGCACGGCCTTTGATGTGAAAGCGCGAGGTAAAGAATGCCAGCGGTACGCCGATCAAAACCGCACCGGCGGTTCCAAGAAAACCAACCGTCAGAGAGTTTTTCAACCCGCTCAGATAGTAGTTTCGCGTGAACACCTGAACGTAGTTGTTCAGGGTGAATTCCCCGGTATCGCCGTCAAAGAAGCTGATGAAAAATACGCTGAAAATTGGCAGGATCAGCAGTACGAACAGCACAAGCAGGCAAAGCCAGGTGACAACTGTCCAAAAATCGGGACGCCGGAAAAGCCATGACGCCATTGGAACTGAGGTACTGACGCTGCTCATGACAGCCTCAAACCGGTTTCTGTGTCTTGGTAGAATGCGAGGCTATCACTGGGGAAATTGAACCAGATTTTTGCGCCCGATTGCATGTCCATCATGTCGGGTGTTGGGCGCGATACTGTCTTGATAATATCGCCGCTTAACGTGGTGCCTGCCATTTCCATTTCGCGGCCGATAAAGCTGACATGGTCAACTGTCCCGGACAGGCTGATCAAGCCGTCACCCTTCGAACCGGCGGTCGCGGATATGGTTATCGCCTCGGGCCGGACAGCCGCGACAACGCCCGCAGTCCCTGCCCCTTTGGGCATCGAAATCCCGGTAGCTGTGCTTCCGCTTGCCAACACGACCTGCCCCCCGTCTTCTACCACCTTCAGAAAGTTATTCGCCCCGACAAAGGACGCCACAAACCGGTTGGCCGGGTTGTTATATATTTCCAGCGGGCTGGCGGCCTGTTGAATGATACCGTCATACATCACGCAGACCGTATCCGACATTGCCAGCGCTTCTTCCTGGTCGTGGGTCACGTAGATTGTTGTGATACCCATTTCCTGCTGAATACGGCGCAATTCATGGCGCAGATCGACGCGCAACTTGGCGTCAAGATTTGAAAGTGGTTCATCCATCAGCAGCACTTTTGGGTTGATCACAATTGCACGGGCCAGACCGACACGTTGTTGCTGACCACCGCTTAGGGCGTGGGGCATACGCTGGGCAAATTCGCTGAGCTGGACGGTTTCCAGTACCTCCCCAACACGCTTTTCAATCTCGGGTTTGGAAATTTTGCGTTGTCTCAAGCCAAACGCGATATTGTCGAAAACGCTTAGATGCGGAAATATTGCGTAGTCCTGAAACACCATCCCGACGTCGCGTTTATGGGCTGGTGTATTTTCTATCGATTGACCGTCCACCAATATACGCCCGGCGTTTTGGCGATGGAATCCGGCAATGGTGCGCAGCAATGTTGTCTTGCCGCAACCACTGGGACCGAGCAGGGTAAAAAACGAACCGGTAGCTATTTCCAGATCAATGTTTGAAAGTGCTATTACAGAGCCGTACAGCTTTTTCAGCCCAATAATGTCTACTGAAGCCATCAGCCTGTTCCAGTTTTAATAATTTGTATCGGCAAAGTGTAGCGACCACATTGCTGCGGTCGCTACAATTAGATTTTATTGTACGTCCAGAACCATATCGCTCCAGGCAGCAATCAGGCGCTTGCGGTTGCTTGCCGCCCAACCCAGATCATAATCCACTGCCTTTATGTCTGCCAGTGGGGTCAACAGCGGGTTCGAAGAAACGTCAACACGCACCGGACGACGACCAAGCCCGGCCACTACTTCCTGTGCTTCCTTGGACAAGATAAAGTCCATGAATGCCTTGCCGTCTTCCGGGTTCGGACCACCAGCAACCAGCGCCATCGCGTCCGGTACAACGGCCGTACCTTCAGACGGATAGACGATTGTCACCGGTCCTCCACCTTCGCGATACCGCAGAGCCGCGTCTTCCAGCGTGATACCAATCGGCAATTCACCGTCATTTACAAAACGCGGTACTGCACCGGAACTGTCAGACAGAACCATGTTGGTCAGCACACCTTTGTAGACATCCCAGCCAGCATCTTCGCTGCCAAAGCCCTGCAGCACGGTTGCAAACTGAATAAACGCAGAACCGGACTTGTCACCACGAGCGGACGAAATCCGGCCCTTATACTGTGGATCACCCAAGTCTTTCCAGCTGGTCGGTGCGGGCAAACCATCTAGCTTACTATCATTTACGATGAAGACCATGACAACCGCCGTAAACGGCGACCACAGTTCACTTGGCTGCATACCCGGTGCCAAAGCGTCGGAACCTTCGGGGGTGTATTGCGCAAATAGTGCCGGGTTGAAATCTACAACCGAGCCATCAACGCTCCAGAGCACATCAGCCACGGGTTTATCGCCTTCCGCCGTCAGACGGTTCAGCAATTCACCCGAACCTGCTTTGATAATCTCAACCTTGGTACCAGTTTGCGCTTCAAACAACGGAACTATTTCATCGACAAAATTCTGCGGTGCTGCGGTATAAACTGTAACCGTTTCCCCTGCGTTGGCCATGGACACACCAAGCGCTAGCACAAGCGACGCGCAGGCTGTCATGGTTTTCTTGAATATGGACATTCTATCCTCCTTGGTAAAAATCGCCACGCGCCCCCAGGACCGCAGCTGTTAAGCCGACTTATTTGTGTCAGTTCGGGTTGAGTATATTTTGGAATGTAATATAATCAACCTCTTTATTTCCACGACCCAATAGGGCAACAATACCAAAGACAGACACCGCGCGGGGCAGACCTGTTGAAGGCAATATCTCTAACCTACAACGAACGCAGGATCGTGTCGTCGCTTCGGTCTGCCGGTATGCAAAGCCGCGCCGATCTTGCGCGTGGTTTGGGTGTGACGCCACCTACAATCACCCGGCTGATAAATAATCTGACCAGACAGGGGTTGTTGGCTGAACAGCAGGACCGGCCCGCTAAAAAGAAAATCGGCTATCCGTCCAAGCTGTTGCGAATTGATCCGACGGGCTTGTATACGGCAGGCGTATTTATTGATCCTGACCATATTTATACCTGCCTGTGTGACCTGTCTGGTTCGATCATCGCGCAGGACATGCTTGATATTTCTGATCGGTCTTTTGAAAACATCATGACCCTAGCCGGGTTCAGCGTTTCTGAGCATGTGACTGGCTCCGGCATTGATCCGGCAAAAGTTGCCGGTGTTGGCGTTAGTTATCCCGGCGCGCAACTGATCGATTCCAACCGGGTGTTTCGGATTAAGCAGTTTGCGGACTGGCCCAATATCGATGTTAACAAAGACCTTGCACTGTTCTTTCCGTTCCCGGTTTCACACATGAACGACGCCAAAGCCGCCGGGCTGGCAGAGCTTTATTACGGGGCCTGCCGTACACTCGACAGTTTTTGTCTGGTCTGGTTGTCTTATGGAATTGGCGGGGCCGCGGTGATTGATCACCGACTTTATCTTGGCTCAAATAAAGACGCAGCCGAATTTGGCGGGTTGTTCCCAAAATCCCAGCCACGCCCTTCGGGGCAGGATCTGATGGACAGCCTGCGCAGTGCCGGTTTAAAAATTCGCCGTCTAAGCGATATCGGCGACGCGCAACTGGAACTGCCCGCCGCTCGGGAATGGATGACACGTTCAACAGACCAGTTGCGCTGGCTGTGCCTGATGATCACCCGGACATTTGCCCCGCAATCCATCGTATTTGGTGGCACATTACCAAAATCAATGATTGATAATTTCGTCGCCGAGATCGGGCAGGGGAAATCAATGGGGGAAGACTTTGACGGCGCGCTGCCAAGCGTTGTACGGGCCACTCAGGATGGCTCTCCTCAGTTGGGTGCGGCGGCGTTACCTATCTATCAGTTGTTCAGCCCATCGACCTTTTCCGGTCATGCTACCAAAGGAAGATGAGAAGTGGGATCAGGCTGACAGTCCAAACCGTTGCCCTTAAAGCCCCGTTTACATCCCAATGTCGTTCCGCCAACATATGACCTGTTGTGACTGTTTCTTTGGTGGGGGACAATTTTGAGAACACAGGTTGTCATCATCGGTGGTGGTCCTTCGGGGTTGCTATTGTCGCAGTTATTGCACTGTAAAGGTATCGACACAGTTCTTCTGGAACACAAAACACGCGACTACGTGCTAGGCCGTATTCGGGCGGGCGTTTTGGAAACCGGGTTTGTTGATCTGATGCGCGAGGCAGGGGTCGCCAAGCGCATGGATAAGGAAAGCTTTATCCATAATGGTACACTAATCGCATATGGAGATGAGCAGTTTCGTATTGATTTCGCCGGGCTGACCGGGCGGCATGTTGTGGTTTATGGCCAAACCGAAGTTACCCGTGATCTATATGACGCGCGCGCGCGTATGGGCGGAAAAATCGTATTTAACGCCCAAAATGCCGCCATCCATGATGTCGATACCGACAGCCCGTTTGCAACCTATCAACTGGATGGTACCGAGCAGCGAATTGATTGCGACTATATCGTTGGGTGTGACGGTTTTCATGGTGTCAGCCGCCAGACCATTCCAACATCGGTGCGACGGGAGTTTGAAAAGGCCTATCCGTTCGGATGGCTTGGGGTTTTGTCTGAAACTCCTCCCGTCAGTGAGGAATTGATTTATTCAAATTCAGAACACGGCTTTGCCCTGTGTTCGATGCGCAATGAAAATCTTAGCCGCTACTACATCCAGTGTCCGTTATCAGACAGCACCGACGACTGGTCCGACACAAAATTTTGGGATGAATTAAAACATCGCCTACCCGGCGCAGCAGCCGAAAGGTTGATCACTGGACCTTCAATAGAAAAATCCATTGCGCCGCTTCGATCCTTTGTCACCGAACCGATGCGTTGGGGTCGGTTGTTCCTGTGCGGTGACGCAGCCCATATCGTACCGCCAACCGGGGCCAAGGGTTTGAATACCGCTGCCTCGGATATCCACTATCTTTATCACGGGCTGGTGCAGGTATTTGAGGAAAACGACCCAGAGGGCATCAACCAGTATTCACAAAAAGCGTTAGCGCGCGTCTGGAAGGCCGAGCGTTTTAGTTGGTGGATGACCAACCTGCTGCACCGATTCCCTGACCAGTCTGAGTTCGACATAAAAATGCAACGCGCTGATCTGGAATTCTTGCGTGAAAACGAAGACGCACAAAGGGTCATGGCGCAAAATTATGTGGGGTTGCCGTACTGATGCAAATGGTTGAACTGAACGGGATTAAAATCCATTACGCCGATGAAGGTGACCCAAATGGTGCGCCGGTGGTGTTTTCCAATTCACTTGGCACCGACTTTCGCCTTTGGGATCAGATCTTACCATTGCTGCCCAAAGGCTTGCGTCTGATCCGTTATGATACGCGCGGGCACGGGCTGACATCGGCACCATCAGGTGATTATTTCATGGGTGATCTGGTGGCAGATGTGGCGGCACTACTGGACCATCTGCGTGTCAAGAATTGCGCCTTTGTCGGGCTGTCTATTGGCGGGATGATTGCGCAGGGGCTGGCTGCCGAACGGCTGGATTTAGTACGCGGAATTGTGCTGTCCAATACTGCCGCGAAAATTGGCACACCTGAGATGTGGCAGGAACGTATGGCGGCGGTGCGCGAAGGCGGGATCGAAGCTCTGGAAGGCGCAATTCTGGAACGCTGGTTCGCCGCACGGTTTCGGCGCGAAACGCCTGTCGCGCTGGCAGGATGGCGACATATGTTATGCCGCACACCTGTGGCGGGCTATCTGGGTTGTTCTGCCGCCATCGCGGATACTGATTTGTTTGAAAGCACCGCCCGCCTGACCCTGCCGACCTTGGCGATTGCCGGGGCTGAAGATGGATCAACCCCGCCCGATCTGGTGCGCGAAACGGCTGACCTGATCAAAGGCGCTCGCTTCCATTTGATCCGAGGCGCGGCACATCTGCCTTGTGTCGAACAACCTGTCGAATATGCTGATGTTTTAACCACCTTCTTACAGGAGCAAGGCCATGTCTGAACGCCGCGATAAAGGAATGAAAACGCGCCGTTCGGTGCTGGGCGACAAACATGTTGACCGGGCCGAGGCGAACAAAACCGCGTTTGATGAGCCTTTTCAGTCACTGATTGCTGAATCGGTATGGGGTACGGTCTGGGCGAATGACCGGATCAGCAAACGTGAGCGTTCGATGCTGACACTGGCATTGCTGGCGGCGACGGGAAATTTCGAAGAGATTCCGATGCACATCCGCGCCACCGCAAATACCGGGGCCAGCAAGCAAGATGTGATTGAAGTGTTTCAACACGTCGCGATGTATGCCGGTATTCCAAAGGCAAACCATGCGATCAAGCTGGCAAAAGAAACCTACGCCGAGATGGAAAAAGAATGACAAAACCGGCAGAGTTTTATCAGCGCGACAGGCAGTGGCAGCCCCCCGGGCTGACCCGTGATTATAAAACCAGTGTGACCCGCTCACCGCAATTCGCGATGCTGTCGCTCGAAAATTCACTGTCGGAAATTACCGGCCCGGTTTTCAGCCACAACGATATTGATGCGTTGGATAACGATTTGCTAAAAAACTATGCCCAAGGCGGCGACCCTATTGGCGAGCGCATCATCGTGCATGGCCGGGTGCTGGACGAAAATGCGCGCCCTGTGCCCAACACATTGGTCGAAATTTGGCAGGCCAATGCAGGAGGGCGATATCGCCATAAGAAAGACACCTATCTGGCACCGATTGACCCAAACTTTGGCGGCTGTGGACGTACGTTAAGCGATGAAAACGGTTACTACTATTTCCGCACTGTTAAACCCGGCGCATATCCGTGGCGCAATTGGGTGAACAACTGGCGCCCGGCGCATATTCATGTGTCGGTGTTTGGTACGGCGTTTGCGCAGCGCTTGATCACTCAGCTATATTTTGAGGGTGATCCGCTGATCCAAAAATGCCCGATTGTGAATACTGTGCCGGATAAGGACGCAATTGAACAACTGATTGCTGTGCTTGATATGAACGCATCCATTCCATTCGACAGTATCGCCTACAAGTTTGACATCGTGCTGCGGGGGCGTCGATCCACCCTGTTTGAAAACCGACTGGAGGGGAACTGAACCATGGTCCAGTCACTGAAATACCTGAAAGAAACCCCGTCGCAAACTGCCGGGCCATATGTGCATATCGGGCTGGCACCGGGGGCTGCCGGGTTTGATATCTACAAAGAAGAGCTGGGCTGGGACATCGCCGGGCCTGACGCCAAGGGCGAACGTATCCGCGTTGTGGGTAAGGTGATTGACGGCACCGGTGCGCCGATCAAGGACGTGTTGCTGGAAGTGTGGCAAGCGGATGCGGACGGGATTTACCCGCACCCGGAAGACGCCAGATCAGGCAATGTTACGAAGGGTTTTCGCGGCTGGGGCCGGGTGATTACTGATTTTGACAGCGGTGAATGGGCGTTTGACACGATCAAGCCGGGCAGTGTTTCGGGCCGGTCCGGTAGCGTTATGGCACCCCATATCAACCTTTGGATAGTCGCGCGCGGCATCAACATTGGTTTGAACACCCGAATGTATTTCGATGACGAAGCCGACGCAAATGCCGCCGATCCGGTAATCAATATGGTGGAACATGAACACCGTCGAGCGACTTTGATTGCCAAACGCGAAGAAAAGGGCGCTCAGGTAACTTATCGTTTTGACATCAAAATTCAGGGCAAGTGCGAAACCGTGTTTTTTGATATCTAAGGGCTGGCGATCTGTTCAATCTGATCAATCAACTGGCTGGCAATTGCAGTCGCCTTACCGGTGGTTTCCGCCATTAATGGCAGGCACATCATTTCCAGCGTCCAGGCCGTGCCAGAGCGTTCCTGTTCATGCACAAGTGCGTGGTGCATCCCCGATAATTGCACCGCGTTGAACCGGGCAAATGCCACCAGCGTTTCGGCCAGTATCGGGTTTTGTTTATGCGGCATAGCGGAACTGGTCCCACCACCGCTAAGCGATATTTCGTCAATTCCCTGCTGCGCCATCAGGCAAATATCCTGCCCGATTTTGCCAAGGCTTCCCGTCACCAGCGACAGCCAGCCAGCATATTCCGCCACCCCATCGCGCATTGTGTGCCAAGCCCGTTCTGGACAGTTCAGTCCGAAATAACGCGCTATGTCGCTGGCGATTTCATCACCGTGACCGCCCGGAATATCACGCAGCCCAACAGGGCCGCCAAACTGCAATTGTTCAACCCTTGGCCGCAGTTCGGCCAATCGATCAAGATGGCGTTTCAAAGGGTCAGTCCACGTCACCAACCGATCAGATACGGTAATGGGTAGGGCCGCCTGCATCCGAGTGCGGCCCATAAGCGGTTGCGACCCCTGTGCCTTATCCAACACCTGCAATCGATCTATAATACCGGTAATCCGCTTGCTCAGTTCTTCGCTCAGATCGCGCAGGGTCAACACCAATGCGGTATCGAGCAGGTCCTGACTGGTTCCACCGACATGAACCGCTGATGCCAGACCCGGCCCAACATGAGCCTTCAGCTGACGCACAAATTCTGGCACCGGCAACCCGTCAACCAATGAAGCCTGACCGATTGCCGCAATGTCTGGTTTAAATGTCCTGATCGCTGTTAGGGCAGAGGCACCCAGCTTTGTATCAACGCTTCCGGCTTTTATCAGCGCCGAGGTAAGCGCGAATTCATAGTCAATCATCCGGTCAATCAACCTATCAGATGAAAACATCTTTGCTACTTCAGCATCCGCAAACAGGGGCGAAAAACAGGCGTTGTCAGTTATCGACGCAGACATTTATGGCCCCTGTTTCTAAAACATCACCCGCACAAGATAGAGCGTGATCGCGGGAAAAGACACCAGCACCACAACACGGACCAGATCGGCCAGCACGAACGGTATCACACCGATATAAGTTTCGCGGATCGGGATGTCCTTGGCCATTGAGTTGATCACAAACAGGTTCAGCCCGACGGGGGGCGTGATCAGGCCAACCTCAACCACAATCAGCACCAATATTCCAAACCAGATTGCGGTTTCTTCCGGGGTCAGGCCGAAATCCAGCGCCTCAATGATTGGGAAAAATACTGGTATGGTCAGCAGGATCATTGACAGGCTGTCCATTACACAACCAAAGATCAGGTAAACCACCAATATCATCGTCAGCACAGCGAATGCGGAATACCCCTGTAATACAACCCATTCCGACAATAGGGCCGGTGCTTGGGTAAAGGCCAGAAACGAGTTGAAAAGGCCCGCGCCCAGGACGATCAGGAAAATCATCGCTGTCGTTTTCCCGGCGGAAACAAAGCTGTCCAGAATATCCGCCCAGGAAAGCTTGCCGGTGGCATATGCGTAGCCCCCGGTTATCACCGTCCCCACAGCGGCGGATTCTGTTGGCGTAAAAGCCCCTACATAAATCCCGCCAATCACAACTATAAAAATCGCCAAAACCGGCCAAGTTTGTAGCAGCGTCTTAAACCGCTGACTGTAAAGCTTTCTGGGCGCCGTCTGATCAGAGCCATCTTTCAGGTGCACGATCAGCGCGACTGTCAGCATATAGCCAAGGGCCGCCAAAATTCCCGGCACCAGCGCCGCCATAAACATCTTGATGATATTTTGCTCAGTCAGGATTGCGTAAATCACCAGTATGACTGACGGCGGGATCAGAATGCCAAGCGTTCCACCCGCCGCCAAAACACCGGTTGAAAGCGAATCAGAATACCCGTAGCGGCGCAGTTCCGGCAGCGCGACTTGCCCCATGGTGGACGCGGTCGCCAGCGACGAACCACAGATTGCCCCAAACCCAGCGCAGGCACCTATTGATGCCATGGCGATACCGCCCCGGCGGTGGCCAAGCCAGTCGGCGGCACTGCGAAACAGTGCTTCTGACAGGCCGGATTTTGTGGCCAGTTGCCCCATTAACAGGAACAGTGGCACAATCGACAGAGAATAGCTGGCGAAAGTATCGTAGCTTAGCGTCTTCATTTGGCTTAGCGGTGCATTGGGCGTTCCCAGCACAATCCACGTACCAACAAACCCGGTTATTGCCATCGCAACAGCTATTGGGATGCGGATGAATATCATCACCAGCATGATCGGAAATGCGGTTAACGCAAGTGCCAGCCCGCTCATACGATGCGTATCCCGCGTGCCATCAGGTGAATATCTTTCCAAATTGAAAACAGCGACGCACAGGCAAATAGAATAGCGCCGACCATGCTAAGCGCAAAGCCATACCAGGTCGGCATTCCCAAAATCATCGTTGATTCATTATAGGCAATCTTTTCCCCCAGCCCCAGCCAGAGCCGCCAGGCTATCAGCACTGCAAATGCGGATATTGCAATGTCGCCCAGCAAAGTTGTCAGATTGAATACCCGGTTAGACATTGGCGCGATCACCAGGTCAACTGTCACATGGCCGCGACGCATCTGGCAGTAAGGAAGAAAGCTAAACACTGCGATAGCTGCCCCGACCTCCACCAGTTCAAAATCTCCACGGATCGGGCCCAGACCAAATGAAATCAATTCGCGTCCAATGATCGAAACGAATGTCATCAACGCAACCGCCGCCAGAACCAAGCCTCCAAATCCGGCCAGCCAAACAGTCAGCTTGTCCAAAACACTGTTCACGCGTGCTACCGTAGAGCCTTCTTTCAGCAAATTACTCTTCCTTCTTCCAGATAGGACAGAGCCATTATCAGGTAGGCCGTACCCCAGATCAATTCAGACCGGTCAGCAAATTTTTTAGGTCGGGTGAAACACCCGTCCACTAATCTGCCGGTTGGTTTAATATGATCAACTAACGCATCAATCATCGGCTGCAAGTGCTGAGTGAATTCAGTGAACTGATCCGCATTGTCAGATACCGCCATCCGCGCCAGTTGTTCGATAACAATTGCCGATGCAGATGCAGCATCGAATAGGCTGCTGCCAGCGCCCGTGTTCGCAGGCATTCGGCGCCGGTTTGCGCACGGGTTTCACCAATGCGAATTAACAGATCACCCAAAACCCCGGAATTTTCCATGAATAGTCCCCGTTACGGGTAAAAAAAACGCCGCCCAAAATCATTCCGGGCAGCGCAATTTCGGTAGACTTAGTCGAATTCAGCCACGAACGCGCGGGCGTCATCAACCATCTCTGCTGCTGGGAAACCCTTAGCGGTCATTTCCTCAATCCATGCTTCGATAATTGGATCAGCAAGGGCTGCAAAACGTGCGGTTTCTTCAGCCGAAAGCGTCACCACGTTGTTACCATCCGCCCGGGTTTTTGCCTCACCGGGGACATCGCCTTCGTCCATTGCGCGACCAGCCCAGGCCGATGCGAACAAGCCGGAATTGTTATCAATCACCGCTTGCAGATCTGCTGGCATCGCATCATATGCACTGCGGTTCATTCCCCAGATAAAGACAGTATTATACAGCGCGCGATCGCCGCCCATCATGGTGTGATTGTCGGCCAATTCATTTATTTTCAGTGGCAGAACAATTTCCCACGGGATGATGCCGCCATCCACAACACCCTTGGACAGGGCTTCAGGGAACGCCGGAACCGGCATACCAATCGGTGTCGCGCCGGCAGCTTCCAACAGCTTGGCGGCAATCCGCGTTGGTGTACGCAGCTTCAGTCCTGCCATGTCATCCAGGCTGTTCACCGGCTTACCCTTGGTGTGGATCACACCGGGGCCATGCACATGCACCGCCAGAACCTTGATGTCGCTAAATGTGTCGCCCAAGTATTTATCATAGAATTTCCACAACGCGCTGGAAGTGTCTTCGGCGCTCATCGAACCCATGAACGGCAATTCAAAAACCTCGGCCGCAGGGAAACGACCGGGCGTATACCCCGGCAGCGCCCAGCCGCCATCAATTACATTGTCGCGGATTTGGTCGTATAGTGCAGTGGGACTGCCGCCGAGCTGCATAGCTGGAAACAGCTCAATCTTGATACGGCCTTCGCTTTCAGTTTCAATTTTTTCAATCCACGGCTCCATGAATCGTGAGGGCACTGATCCTTTTGGCGAAATAAAGTGCTGAAATCGCAGCGTGACTTCCTGCGCATTCGCTGTTGTGACAAGACTTGCGGCAACCACCAGTCCGGTCAGTATTTTCTTAATTGAGTACATAGATTTCTCCCTTGTTTTCGCGCATCCGGTTTCCCGGAATTGTTGAGCCTGAACTTTCAGGTCTCAGATTATTTTCCAAACGTTGAACCCGTCGAAATAGGCCCTAACCCATCGGCATTATGAAAAGTAGCAAGCAGTGTTTCAGGTGTAAACTTAAATTCCCTTTCAAACAGCAATCCGGGCGGGCTATCCCTGCCAGATCACCGGGAACCAATCCTCTCGCAGGCGCTGTCCGGCTACCATACCGTGCCCCGGAAACGGTGGCGAAGTTTGCCCCGGACGCTCAATATAGCGCGCGTCATCCCCCACCCAACGCAGTGATAACGCACGACGTCTGGTTGCTGACATATTCCCTCGCGCACCATGTACTGTGCGATAGTCAAACAGCACCGCGTCACCGGGGTTCATTTCCCATTCCAACACTTTGTTTTCATCAGGGTTAGCGTCGGGGTCTGGCACCGGTATCCAGCGTTCATCACCATCATAAAAATCGCTGTCATCAGCCCAACTGACCGGGCGCACCATGCCTTTCCAGCGGTGTGAACCGGCGATCAACCGCAGGCTTGTCTCGCGTACCGGATCAAGCGGAATCCACATGCTAACTGTTTGTTCACCTTCAACAAAATAATATGGTCCGTCCTGATGCCACGGTGTTTCCTTTGGCGTACCGGGTTCTTTCACCAACACATGGTCATGGAATATCTGTGCCGTATTAGAGCCCATTGATTTAGCAGCAATTTTCGCAGCCGGGCTTTCACGAATGACCTGTTCAAATTCTGGTATCCGCTGCCAGTTGCAGTAATCATCGAAAAACCGGCCCTCTTCCACGGCATTTTCGCTGCCATAGGGGCCGGGTGCGGCCATGTTTCGCTCAACCCCTGCGGCCATGATTTCTACCCAATCCGCAAACACGCCACGCAGAACAACCGCACCGTCCTGTTGAAAAGACTGGATTTCTTCCGATGTGATCATCGCGCCCTCCAGGCATCCAGAATATAGCGACTGGTCATCAGATCCAGATGCGCCCCACCGCCATTTTTGAACAGTGTAATCTCATCATCCGAGTTACGCTGAAACGTCCCCGACGAAATATCGTAAAAATCCGCCAATATTGCATCTCGCGTTATCACCCCGGTTTCCAGGGGTGTTTTCAGCTCACCTATGTGGTCCAGAGTTGTCTCCCGGCTATCCACAAATATCCGAGAGCGGGTCAGAGCGAGATCATCCACTTCCCGCATATCAGGGCGGTAGGCGCCAATCAGATCAATATGTTGGCCGGGTTGCAGCCATTCCCCTTTGATCAGCGGCTCGGTTGCCATTGTCGCACTGGTCACAATATTTGCGCTAAGTACACCGGCTTCTAAATCAGTGATCACTTGAATACCGGAATTCGTATCAGACAACGCCTGCGCCGATGTCTTTGTCCGGCTCCAAACTGCGATCTCGGCTGTGGGAAACAACGCCCGATACGCCTGTACCAAAGTATGCGCCACAGTTCCGGCACCTACGATCAGAATGTTCTTTGTATCTTTGCGCGCCAGCTTGCTTGCCGCTAACAGGCTGTCACCAGCCGTTTTCCATTTGGTCACCAAATGGAAATCCACCACAGCCTCTAATGATCCATCAACGTCGGAATAAAGGCTAACACCACCGTTCACCGTTGGCTTCCCGACCGCTGCGTTCCCCGGAAATATCGTCGCCGATTTCACCGCTATCCCCAGCCCGTCAACCCAGGCCGAGCGCGACAATAACGTATCATCGCCCCGGTAAAGCAATGTGTCTGCAATATCTCCGCGCGCCAGTTTATGCCCCGCATCCAACGCGGCCATCAGGCCCTGCCAGCTTAGTAGTGGTTCACACTCGCTGAAGGGAATTATCTCAATCGTCACGCGCTTGCCTCAGCTTTGCTTAGCAACCCTTCGGCAACCAGCCGGTCTGCAAATCCCTTTGGTTCGGTAAACAAATGTGCCTGCCAGCCGCGCTCTAACGCCGCCTCAACATTGTTAAGCCGGTCATCGGCGAACAGCAGCTGCCCGGGCGCGACACCGCTTTCATTTTCCAGCCGTTCATAAATTACCGGATCAGGCTTTATCACACCCATATGCCCCGAGATGTAAGAGCGATCAAACTCTACCAATACCGGGTAAACCGACTTTGCGATTTCAAAGCTGGCGATCCCGAAATTGCTAAGCGCAAATACCGGCATCCCTTTGGCCCGCAGAGCGCGCAACAACATTGCAGAATGCTCAATCGCGGGCTGCGCCATTTCGATCCAACGATCATGCCAAAGTCGAATTTCATCCTGCCATTCCGGATGCTCATCCGCCTTGGCATAGACTGCTTCCTTGAAATCATCCCCCAGATCAACACGTTCGTTCATCCCGTCCAGATCGACCTCAGCGAACAATTTGCGGCGTTGGCCTTCACCAATAACACCGTCGTAAAACCCTTCCGGGTCCCATCCGATCAACACATTTCCGATGTCAAAAACGACTGCTTTTATACTTGGCATTTGAATCCCTTACCCTGCACTACCCCGTGACTATAACTCTCTTGCAGCAAGTGAAAATCAGATATTGCACTTTCAGCGATTATTGGTTGGTCCACGTTTCAGGCTGCC
The DNA here is from genome assembly GCA_964599985.1 of uncultured Marinosulfonomonas sp. Lineage (GTDB taxonomy): Bacteria > Pseudomonadota > Alphaproteobacteria > Rhodobacterales > Rhodobacteraceae > NVTR01. The sequence goes on from CAZRHV010000019.1 coordinate 18,893, forward strand.
CTCGGGCGACATGGCTTCGCGCCAGAACATGTACATTCCGCCAAGTACAATCAAGCCAGTCCCCAGCCACGACACCGCGTCGGGCCATTCACCAAAGACCACGACGCCCCAGAATATCGCCAGCGGTAATGCCACGTATTCGAACGGTGCGGCCAACCCGGCTTCGCACAAACGGTATGCCTGGCTGATCAGATACCCTCCGGCGGTACTGCACGCCCCCAGCAACAGAAACACAGGGTAATCGCCTGGGTCGGGCCAGACCCAGCCACGCAACAGGAATTCCATCGAGGGATGGCCTTGTCCGGCAAACTGGCCGTCACCCACCGCCAACCCGATGCCCGAACTTACGAATATGAAAACCAATTGGATATAAAAAGTCATCGTTGCCGGGCTTTCCGTGGCCCCGATACGCCGGGTCATTATGTGCAACAAAGCGTAGCCAAGGGCGGCGGCAATCGGCAGCCAGGACGCGGCCTGAAAAGCAGAAGTGCCGGGGCGCATAACGATAATGACACCAAGCAACCCAACCCCAACAGCGATCCAGCGACGCGGACCGACGTGTTCGCCAAGGATAAGAACCGACAACACGGTTACAAAAAGCGGGCTGATAAAAAAGATGGCCGCAACTTCGGCCAGCGGCATTGCTGCCAGTGCCATGAAGAAAAAGAAATTAGCAGAAACAACAAATAATCCGCGCAGAATATGGCTGCCCAGACGGTGCGTCTTGAACAAGGTCATCCCACCCTGCATCGGAAATATTATGGCCAACAGCAATGTCATTCCGATAATTGAGCGGATCAGAACCACCTGATGTAACGCGTAATCGCCGCTTAAAAATTTAATGCCTACGTCGTTCAGGGAAAAGCAAAACGCCGCCCCCACGGCGGATAACACGCCGATCACATTCGCCCGATTGTCAGAAATGGATATCATTAGACCAGTAAAATAATTTCATCCAAGTTGAACGAATTAGCGAACTTCGGTCTGTTGTAATAGCGACATTTGCCGAAGTAATTACTGTCGTTTTGCGGCCTGTACCGCCCTTTCCAAGCCGCCCAGAAACCGGGAACGGTCTGCCTTGGAAAATGGCCGCCCGCCGCCCTGGCGAAACGGGTCAGCGGCGCGAAGGTCGGTCATCAGATCACGCGTTGCCAATACGTTGCCGATGTTGGCGGATGTCAGCGCCTCGCCGTTGTGTTTCAAAACCTGCGCGCCTGCTTCGACGCATTTTGCGGCCAGCGGGATGTCACTAGTCACCACGACGTCACCCGCTGCGGCGCGGTCCGCGATCCACATATCAGCAACATCAGGGCCGTCGGCGACAAACACCATTTCGACCAATGGATTTTGTGACGGCCTTAGCCCGCCATTTGAGACAAAGAAAACTTTGATCCCATGACGGGTGGCGACACGTTCGGCCTCGGGTTTGACCGGGCAGGCATCTGCATCAACGTAGATCAAGCGTACAGTGCCTCGGCGTGGAAATTTATGTGGTCTTCCATAAAGGTTGAGACAAAGAAATAGCTATGGTCATAGCCGGGCTGCATCCGAAAAGTCGCCTGTTGCCGACGTGTGGCAATTGCATTTGCCAGCGTTTCGGGACACAGCAGATCAATGAACTGATCTTCGGTCCCGGTGTCGATCAGCATCGGCCCGTCAAAACCTATGTCGTGCATCAGCATTGACGCATCATGGGCGACCCATTTGCTTTCGTCGGCACCCAGATACGCCGTTAGCTGTTTGCGCCCCCAATCGGACGCCGAAGGGTTACAGATCGGCGAAAATGCCGAAACAGAACGGTAGCGACCCGGTAGATTCATCGCCAGCGTCAGCGCCCCATGCCCGCCCATGGAATGGCCGGTGATGGATTGGCGGTCGGCGTCAACTGCGAAATCATTGAACAACAGATCTGGCAAGTCCTTGGTCAGATAGTCGTACATCTGAAAATGCGGTGCCCAAGGTTTTTGTGTCGCGTTTACGTAAAACCCGGCCCCCTGACCAAGATCATAGGCCTCATCATTTGCCACGCCTTCGCCGCGCGGCGAGGTATCGGGAAACACCAGCGCAATCCCTTGCTCAGCCGCCCAAACCTGCGCCCCGGCCTTACCCATCGCGTTTTCGTGGGTGCAGGTCAGGCCCGACAGGTACCACAATAATGGTACCGGCCCATCCTGCGCCTCTTCCGGCAAAAACAAACCAAAGGTCATATCAGTACCGGTCGCTTTGGAAGCATGGGTATAGACACCCTGCACACCACCAAAGCACCTATTTTCAGATAAGGTTTCCATGTGTGTTCCTTTTAACTGTCGTTTGCCCGGCGTTCAGATTGTCACAATCCCATGCGAACGGAAACCCATGCAATAACCATTGAGACGGTGATTATGGATAGTGTGGTTGAGACAAGGATTGCTGCCGACACCCGTTGCGGCGCGACCTGGTAATGCTGTGCCAGAATGTACACATTACCTGCGACAGGAAGCGACGCAGCGGCAATCATAACGCCGCCCGAGAACGGCTCAATCTTGAAAACCACGATGGCGGAAAACGCGACGGCGGCAGGGTGCAAGACCAGTTTGCAAAACGATATCCAACTAGCGACCGACAACCGCTCTGCCGATTTTGCGGCCAGTGACGCGCCAATTGCGAAAAGTGCGCCGGGCGTTGCTGCAGCCCCTAAAGTGCTTAAGAATTCATCCACCGGCACCGGTATCCCCCACCCGGTTGCCGACCATAACAGACCGAGGCTAATCGACACGATCATCGGGTTGGCAAGCAGCCCCAAGCCTATCGTTTTCAGAACCGCCAGACGCATCCGGCCTTCGCGTGATATGGTAATCAGGATGACGATCAGACTGCTAAACACGATCAAATCAACAGTGAGCACCGTCATCACCGGGCCGACCGCCTGTTCACCCAAAAGCAGCGCCAACATTGGGATACCAAGAAAACCGACATTGCCAATGACGGCGCTTTGCGCTTCTACCGCTGCCTCAGCCATGCCCCGCGAACGATATAGCGCGACAGCCGTTGCCAACAGGTAAACAACGGTACTTGCGCACAGGTAGGCGACGATAAAATCCCACTGGAAAAGTTCGCCGATAGACAAATTGGCAGCAAAGCGAAACAGCATTGCGGACAATGCAAAATAGAATACAAATTTCGTTAAATACGCGGTGGCTTCTTCAGAAAAAAACCGCGTTCGACCGGCACCGTAGCCTAGGCCGATCAGCGCAAAAAAAGGTAGCGTTTTCTGAAAGATGTCCCACATGAAAACGCAATTAGCACACTGATCTATGGGGTACTAGCCGCCGCCGATAAGGACCCCAGCAGCGAACACCAGCGCACCCCCCAATACCACCTGAAACGTCGCCCGCATAAACGGCGTATCCAGAAACTTGTTCTGAATCCAGACGATCGCCCACAGCTCAATAAACACCACAATAATAGCTATCGTTGTGGCGGTCCAGAAATCTGCAATCAGATAGGGTAACGCGTGACCCAGGCCACCAATTGTCGTCATGATCCCCGAAGCAAAACCGCGCTTCACCGGCGAGCCGCGGCCCGACAGTTCACCGTCATCCGACGCGGCTTCCGTAAATCCCATGGAAATTCCGGCACCTACTGATGCTGCTAGTCCAACCAGAAAGGTCGTATGAGTATCCCCCGTGGCGAATGCGACGGCAAATATTGGTGCCAATGTTGAAACGGAGCCATCCATCAACCCGGCAAGGCCCGGCTGAACCCATGTCAGAATGAACTGGCGCTTGGCAATCCGGTCTTCCGTTTCGCGCGCATCCTCTGTCAGATGCGTCTGTTCAAGCTGGCCAGCCTTTGTTGAATGCCCCGCCTCAGCCACTGCAAGATCACCCAATAGTTTTCGAGTATCTGCATCCGGCGTTTGCTCAGCTGCTTTCAGATAAAACCGTTCAGCGTCTCGCTCCATCGCCTCGGCCTCAGCACGCATACGTTCCAGGCCCAGGTTTTCCACTAGCCAAATCGGGCGGCGGGCATAATAGCCTGATACATGTTCACGCCTGATCAGCGGGATAACATCACCGAACCGTTTTTTGTGCAGGTCAATCAGACTTTGACGGTGGCCGTCTTCTTCTGCAGCCATTTCATCAAACACTTTGGCAGAATCTGGAAATTCAGCGCGCAGGTTTTCTGCATACTGGCGGTAAATCCGTGCATCGTCTTCTTCGGACGAAATCGCGAGCGCCAGAATTTCCTGCTCACTTAGATCCGAAAAACGTTTGCGGCTGGTGACACCGGGGATCATGGCTTGCTCCAAATTAGAATGATTCTAAACTAATGTTTAACAACAAATCTGCAAGCCCATATTGCTCTATGTCAAAGACTTGGCTGCCTTGCGGCGATTAACTTGTATAAAGTGAACTGTTCGGTTTAATATCGCGCTTCTCGACAAAGGCCACTAATGAATATCGCCACCAATGAAATCAAGAAAGGCCGTAAATTTGAGCAGGTGCTGAATGGCGCCCGCCAAGTCTTTATGGCCGACGGTTTCGAAGGTGCAAGTGTCGATAAAATCGCAAAAGTTGCCGGTGTGTCCAAAGCTACATTGTACAGCTATTTCCCCGATAAGCGCATGTTGTTCACCGAAGTCGCTCGGACAGAATGCCAGCGTCAGGCGGATCAGGCAGTCGCTGAAATCGACGTCAGTGCGACACCTGCAGTAGTTTTGCGCGACGCTGGCGAACACATGATCGGCTTCGTTCTATCAGAATTCGGCCAGCGGGTTTACCGGATTTGCGTCGGTGAGGCTGATCGCTTCCCCGAACTGGCCCGCGAATTCTACGATTCCGGTCCGCGCGTAGCCAAGGACGTTCTGGCAACATATCTGGAACTTGCCAAACAACGTGGCGAGCTGGACATCGACGACATTGATCTGGCCGCCTGCCAGTTTTCCGAGCTCTGTAAATCCGACATTTTCAACAAGCGGGTCTTTGGTGTTCAGGACAGTTTCACCAAAGACGAAATCGCTCGGATCATTGATGGCGCGGTAGAAATGTTTCTGGCCCGGTATGAGGTGGAAGGCTAGGTTTTCCGCACCGCCTGCAGGACATTTCCCTCACGTTTGATCGAAAATTGGTCTAGACTCAAAATAAGATCACTCAGTTTTTTCTTCCCATATGTGCGGCAATCAAAATCTGGGTACAGTGCTGTGATCGCCTGCCCAAGTTGACCTAAATGGTAGACCTGACCATCTGGGTCTAGTCTGTCCATCGCAGCAATAATCAATGGCACAGCTTTAGAAATTGGCTTCTTTACGCTTTCTTCCTTGGGTTGATCACCGGTAGTTACAACGACTTCTGTATCACCTAGATCGCCAACAATATTTTCGATAAATATTACTCGATTACACACGTTTCGCAGACTTTCCGGCATCTTGGCTTCCCCAATACCGACAACTTCTAATCCATCTTCACGTATTCGGGCAGCGAGGCGCGTGAAATCACTATCTGAGGATACCAATACAATTCCGTCAAATTTTCCACTATGAAGGATATCCATTGCGTCAATGACCAGACCAATATCTGTAGCGTTTTTTCCTTTAGTGTTTGCCGTTTCTTGATGGGCTGTAAGCCCGAATTCCAGTATTTTCTTCGCCCAATTTTTCAAATCTGGTCTGGACCAGTCCCCATATACTCGACGCAATGCCGGATTTGAAAACGTATCAATTTCTTTCAAAATTGGTTCGGCATATTTTGCACTAATATTGTCGCCATCAATCAACACAGCGAACAGGGGCCGCATTTCAATTTGCATAAAATCTACCTCTTACGTGGCCATCTAATGGGAACAGTATCGGGCTTAGCTCCCCAACTCATCCATCGACGAAATAACCGACCCGAGCAGCCCGTATTTCAGCGCCTCATCGGTGGTTAGCCAGAAATCCCGCACCGTGTCCTTGCGGATGCGTTCAGGCGTTTGGCCCGTGGCCTCGGCGAACAGGTTGTCAAATCGCTCACGCATCCGCATAATCTGGTCCGCCTGGATCTGCATGTCGGACGCCGTGCCACCTATTCCACCACTTGGCTGATGCAACAAAAAACGGGTGTTGGGCAGGCAATAGCGGTTCTTTTTGTCTGCACCGATGAATATCAGCGCCCCCGCACTTGCCACCCAACCACTGCCGATGGTGCGTACTGTGGGGCGAATGAAACGGATCATGTCATGCACCATATCGCCGGATTCCACATGACCGCCGGGTGAGCTGATATACATGTTGATCGGATCATCACTGTCTTCGGCCAACGCCAGCAGATGGGTCACGGTTTTCTGCGCCAGTTTATCGTCGATTGTACCGGCAACAATTACATTGCGGCTTTTGAAGAACAGCGCCTCAATTGGTGTGTTTCTGGCTTTGTCGGCATCGCTATCATCGTCGTTCAACAAGTTAATCACCATTTTCTCGCTCCCTTAATAAACCACTACTGCGCGGATTGATTTGCCTTCGTGCATCAAATCAAAACCCTTATTGATATCGTCCAGACTAAGAGTGTGGGTAATCATCGGGTCAATTTCAATCTTTCCGTCCATGTACCAGTCAACGATCTTTGGAACGTCTGTTCGGCCACTTGCCCCGCCAAAAGCTGTCCCGCGCCAGACCCGGCCGGTAACCAGCTGGAAGGGGCGCGTTGAAATCTCGGCCCCGGCCGCAGCCACACCAATGATGATGCTTTCACCCCAACCTTTGTGGGCCGATTCAAGGGCTGTGCGCATAACATCTGTGTTGCCCGTCGCGTCAAAAGTATAATCTGCACCACCGCCGGTTAATTCAACCAGATGGCCGACCAGATCCCCTTTTACCTCTGCTGGGTTCACAAAATCGGTCATGCCGAAATGCTTGGCCATTTCAACCTTTCCAGGATTAAGATCAACGCCGACAATTTGATCAGCGCCAGCCAGCCGTAGGCCTTGAATAACATTCAGACCAATACCACCCAGACCAAACACGATCGAAGTGGAACCGATTTCAACCTTGGCCGTGTTGATCACCGCACCTATACCGGTGGTGACACCGCAACCAATGTAGCAAATCTTATCAAATGGCGCGTCTTTTCGCACCTTGGCCAGAGCAATTTCCGGTACAACCGTGTGGTTAGCGAAGGTGGAACAGCCCATATAATGGTGGATCGGCGTGCCATCCAGCATAGAAAACCGGGTACTACCATCGGGCAACAGCCCGGCACCCTGGGTTTCACGGATCGACTGGCAAAGATTGGTTTTCGGGTTCAGGCAATAATCGCATTCCCGGCATTCCGGCGTGTAAAGCGGAATCACATGGTCGCCCACTTCCAAGCTGGTGACACCTTCACCTATTTCCAGCACGACGCCGGCACCCTCATGTCCCAAAATAGCCGGGAAAATACCCTCGGGGTCGTCGCCAGAACGGGTGAATTCGTCGGTATGGCACAGCCCGGTGGCCTTGATTTCAACCAAAACCTCTCCGGCGCGAGGGCCTTCTAGATTTACTTCCATAACCTCCAGCGGCTTGCCTGCCTCTAGTGCTACTGCTGCCCTGGTACGCATTACTCATCTCCCGGCTAATCTTTGGGACACCTTAGAGAAAGCCCTGCCCAATTCAACACGCAAGCTATGCCAAACAAAGAAAAACCCCCGAGTTTTCACTCGGGGGTTTGAAGTTCCCCAAACACTGCGGACTGGGTGGGGGCAATAAACCGCAGCAGCTGGGCAAGCGATATTCGCTATATGCAACTATTGGATGAAAATACTGGCACCAAGAAGGATGGCTTGGGGAGAGCACCGGGTAATTTTGTGGCTATTTAGAGGCAGGCTTGATTTTGGGGATCGAAACCGTCAGTCTTTCCCTATGAACGTGCAAAACCCTACACCATTCCCCAAAACACCAAGAATCCCTGATAAAATCGCGTTTGATCGCCTGGAAATTGGGATGATCATGAACGTCTACGGCCGCATGGTAGCTGCCGGTGAATGGCGCGATTATGGGATGTCATTTCTGAAAGATGTCGCCGTGTTTGCAATTTTCAAGCGCACATCGGAAAACCCGATTTACCGGATCGAAAAACGTCCGAAATTGCGCCAAAAGCAAGGGATGTATGCAGTCATTTCGATTGATGGTCAGGTATTGAAACGCGGGCACGATCTGAAAGCTGTGTTGCGAGTGTTAGAGCGGAAACTGATCCGATCAGTAACTTAGGGCCGTTTTCGCGCACTAACCGAACCTTCGTCTTGGTCGGCTATTCGACGAATTGCATCATCAATACCCTCATACGCCACAGCCATATCATTCGCGTTGGCGTGGATTAAGGTTTCACTGTCCACAACCATCGCTACATGGCCCTTCCAGAACAACAAATCACCGCGTTTAGCAGGTTCGTTATGGCCGAGGTTCTGACCAACCTGACGCTCCTGCTGATTACTGTCAGCGGGACAGTCCTGACCACAGGCAATTAACGCCGCCTGAACCAAACCAGAACAATCGATCCCGTTGCAGCTGTTCCCGCCCCAGAGGTACGGCGTTCCCAAGAACAGCTCTGCCACGGCGATGGGATCAGTCATTGGCGGGTCTACCGGGCGAATATGTATTGAAGGAATAAACGCGCCATCGCTGGTTTCGCCGAACCGGTCTTGCATTTCTACAATGCGAACTCGGCTGCCAAAGCTCAGGGCGGCGAGTTCCGGTGACTTAAAATCCGGCGCTGAATACAGATGCGTAGACCGTACTGAAACTATGTGAGTAATTTCAACAAGCTCACGCAGGCTGGCCGAGGTCAGGTAACCCTCATAGCCGTCTTTCTCGGAATGCCCAAAAGCGATCTCACCGTCGTCTTCCAGCACAATAAACGCTTCGCCTAACAGCAATTCACGTTCGCGCGTTTCGCCATAAGAGGTGCGCCACAGCGGAACGACCGACCGAGCAATCTGGCGTCGGTCATTCATATGGATAACAGTTCTGGCAACGCATCTAATATCGCGCGTGTCCCCTGTCCCATTCCGCCCTTGGGCCGGGCCGGAGCGGAGTTTGGTTGCCAGCCATAGATGTCAAAGTGCATGTATCGCGGTGTCTCTGTCACGAACCGGCGCAGGAAGAGGGCCGCCGTGATCATTCCGGCCATGCCACCCTTTGGGGCATTGTCCAGATCGGCGATCCCCGGTTCAATCATGCTTTCATAAGGATCCCAAAACGGCATCTGCCAAACCGGGTCACGCACTTGTTTGGCAGCATTTTCTATTGCTTGGGCATCCTGCTTCTGGGTGGCAAAAAACGGCGCAAGGTCGGGACCTACGGCGACACGCGCCGCACCGGTCAGGGTTGCCATCGACAGGATCAGGTCCGGTGCGTCTTCGTCCGCCAGTGCAAGCGCATCCGCCAGAACCAGCCGCCCTTCAGCGTCGGTATTGTTAATCTCGACTGTCAGTCCCTTGCGGGATGTCAGAATATCTTGCGGGCGATATGCGTCGCCACTGATCGAGTTTTCAACCGCCGGGATAAGCACGCGAAGCTGTAGCGGCAGCTTTAGAGCCATGATCATTTGCGCCAACCCAAGAACCGCTGCTGCACCACCCATATCCTTTTTCATCAGCCCCATTGAGGCACCGGGTTTTATGTTAAGCCCGCCTGAATCAAAGCAGACACCTTTGCCGACCAGCGTCAGCTTTGGGCCGGTCTTCCCCCATTTCATTTCCAGCAGTCTTGGTTCCCGTGGCGAAGCCCGGCCGACCGCGTGGATCATCGGAAATCCTTTACCCAGCAATGCGTTACCGGTCACGACAGAAAACTTTGCACTATGATATTCTGCAACGCTACGTGCGGCTGCTTCCAACTCAACCGGACCCATATCTGACGCGGGCGTGTTGATAAGCTCGCGCGTCAAGGCTTCACCTGCTGCGATTATCTCCAGTCGACCAGCGTCCACCCCGGATGGGGCAATCAGCTGGGCTTTGGGCGGATTTGACGTTGCGTATCGGTCGAACCTGTACCCCGCCAACAGCCAACCCAGCGCAGCTTCTTGCAGGTCGTTATCGCTAAACGATCCCTGAAGATCATAAACCCCGGCGGGCAGTTTTGACCGGGCGGCCCCCAGCAAAAACCGTTTGCGGCGGCGCGTCGTTTCATCTCCCATCCCAAGGGCTGCATATGCAACGCCTCCCTTGGCGTCTGGGAAAACCAGAACCTGGCCAGCAGTAGCCAAAAAACCAGTCGATTTTGCCCAAACCTCATCAGAGCTATCCAAACTGTCTAGCCAACTAGAAAACAAGGCTTTTTCAACGGTATATAACGGTATCGCGGGTGATTTAGACTTGGAAAACGTAAGGGGCATAGGGTTGCTCTGTTAACTGCGGACCCGCGCAGCCTACCGCCGTTTCGCCCGCCCGCAAGGGATTACATAGAGAGATCCTGTAAATCCCACCCTTTCATCAATGACACCTCACCAATTCGCGTTAACCGCGCGGCCGTTGCAGCAAGGGCCGCCCCATCGTCTGTGCCGGCCAAGCGAACCACGACCGCTGCGACATTGCTGAACGATGGCATCCCCACATGTGCGGCCACTTCCACAATTTTTCGCGCCGCAGACTGTGCTTCTTGAAACTTACCCCGTTCTAACTCTTTGTGAACTCGCGCCAATTGCACCGCCAGCTCTTCCATGGTTCGAGAGATCAGTTCATCCGCCCCGCGTGATCCGAGGCGCGCAACAATCTCCGTCAACCGGTTGTGATCCAGTTGAATCTGTTCTGTTGGCCTTAGTGTTACGATCATTCAGCTCACCCCATTTTTGCCCCACAAAATGGACATTGCCCGGTTGGCGCAAACAAAAGGTTGAGGCAGGTCAGAGAAATAGCTCGAATTGCCCTTAAAAGCTGCCTAAACAGGTGAAACCATTAGGAATGACAAAACCCATGACCCATGTAAAACCACTGCCAACATACCTTATACAGCGTTACCATGGCTGGAAGGCTACTACATATGCCGAAAATAAGGCCTGGTATCGTCGCCTGGCAGAAGACGGCCAGCATCCGCGCGCTATGGTTATTTCGTGCTGCGACAGCAGGGTGCATGTCACGTCGATCTTTGGCGCGGATCAGGGCGAGTTTTTCATCCACAGAAATATCGCCAATCTGGTACCACCATATTCGCCCGACGGTGACCACCACGGCACGTCAGCCGCTGTAGAATACGCGGTGACAACCCTTAAAGTCGCCCACCTGATTGTGCTGGGGCACTCCAATTGTGGTGGGGTAAATGGCTGCTTTGATATGTGCAGCGGTCACGCCCCTGCATTGGAAGAAAAGACAAGTTTTGTTGGGCGTTGGATGGATATTCTGCGCCCCGGATTTGAACGGGTTTCGGGTATTGAAGACGAAAACGAAAGACTCCGAGCGCTCGAGCATCAGGCGGTGCTGGTGTCGCTGGAAAACCTGCAAACCTTCCCGTTTGTGCGCCAGGCTATTGAAGACGAAACCATGACGCTCCACGGGCTGTGGACCGACATTGGTGAGGGAGGTTTGGAACAGTTTGACCCTACCAGTGGCGAGTTTGTCGTGCTTTGAAAATGCTACGCTCGGTTGGGGGGACATCTGAATCGTAGATTTAACGTTGGAAACCAAGCGTGTATTGAGCTCTGCAATTCGCTTGCTTCACCTATAGCGGGATTAACAGGGTATCTTGCAAATTTGCCCGTAAAAATTACAATTTTATTACAAAAAGGGATTGCCTATCCCAAAATCTGACTGGGCAGCCTATTATGCCCCTATGTCAATTTTCCTTATCTTCTTGCTTCTTACCGTCGGTATATTTGGCTTTAGGCATTGGTCAAAATATGAGACGCGCACAAGGCTTCTTTCAACAAGGCTATTGGACCAACAGCGCGCCATCGTCGCGGAACACGTCCCTCTTACTCTAAAACTCCCGCCTGAATTACGCGGTGCGTTCGAAGGCAAGATCAATACCTTTCTTCACCAGATCGAATTTATTGGATGCGATGGATTAGAAGTCACCGAGGAGATGCGGCTTTCCATCGCTGCACAGGCCTGTTTTCTCGTCGTCAATAGTGATGCGTGGTACAAACATCTTCGCACAGTTCTCATATATCCCGGAGCCTTCAAATCAATAGAAAGATCCTATGACGGTTATGTTGTGACGGAACATAATACAGTGCGCTTGGGCGAAAGCTGGGCGCGTGGTCCCGTAGTCCTATCCTGGGCACATAGCGAACAAGGCGCAATTAACGAAAAAGACGGGCACAATGTCGTATTTCACGAATTCGCTCACCAAATCGACGGTTTATCCGGTCACACCGATGGAGCACCCGTCCTTAAAAAAGGCCAGAGTTTTGCTGATTGGGAGCGGGTTTTTATAAACGCCTACGAACGCCATAATCAAAACGTCGGAAAGGGGCGCAAAACTGTTCTTGACGCTTATGGTGCAGAAAATCACCAGGAGTTTTTTGCGGTATCGGTCGAGGTTTTCTTTGAAAAACCTGTGGCCCTCAAACGCGAAGAACCGGCTATTTACCAGCAGTTGTCAGAGCTGTTTGGGCTGGAACCTGCTACTTGGGATTAGACAATCTTGCAAAAAAATGACTACGAAAGACATAAGGCAGCCACTGGTTGATAATTCCCGCAGACTTACAGTTCGAAAAGAACCCTACCCCTTCTTCAGCACCCGGTTACACAACACCTCGGCAATCTGCACGGCGTTCAGTGCCGCCCCTTTTCGCAAGTTGTCAGATACCACCCAGATGTTCAGGCCATTTTCAACGGTTGAATCCTGACGGATACGGCTGACAAAAGTGGCAAAGTCGCCAACGCACTCAACTGGTGTCACATAGCCACCGTCTTCGCGTTTATCGACCACCAGAATACCCGGTGCGGTTCGCAGAATTTCACGGGCTTCGTCTTCATCAAGGAAATCTTCAAACTCAATATTCACCGCCTCTGAATGGCCGACAAATACTGGTACACGCACGCAAGTGGCCGTTACCTTGATCGAGGTATCGATGATCTTTTTGGTTTCGGCGACCATTTTCCATTCTTCTTTGGTGGTGCCGTCTTCCATAAACACATCGCATTGCGGGATCACGTTGAAAGCGACCTGTTTGGGGTAGATTTTGGGCGCAACTTCCTGTCCAGGTACATACATACCCTTGGTCTGGTTCCACAGCTCATCAATTGCGTCCTTACCGGTGCCGGAAACCGCCTGATAGGTGGACACTACCACCCGTTTGATCCGTGCGCGGTCATGCAGGGGTTTCAGGGCGACTACCATCTGCGCGGTCGAGCAGTTCGGGTTAGCGATGATGTTTTTCTTGGTATAGCCAGTGATTGCCTCGGCGTTCACCTCTGGTACGATCAGCGGTACATCGGGGTCGTAACGATAGAGCGATGAGTTATCAATTACCGTGCAGCCGGCTTTGGCGGCTCCGGGGGCGTATTTTTTGGTGGCCTCTGCGCCGATCGCAAAGAACGCAATGTCCCAGCCGATGAAATCAAACGTATCCAAATCCTTGGTTTTCAGGGTTCTGTCGCCAAAGCTGATTTCCGTGCCGAGTGAACGGCGCGAGGCAAGTACAGTTATCTCATCCACTGGGAACTCGCGCTCCGCCAGGACATTCAGCATTTCGCGGCCCACATTTCCGGTGGCACCAACAACAACGATCCTATAGCCCATTTCGGCCTCCTAAGGTCTGGTATCGGGGGCGGTGAGTAGAGCAATCGCGAACCCGAGGAAAGGGGCAATTTTTGCACTACTAGCGGTGAACGGTTAGGCGGGGGTCCCGTTTGGCAAGATCGTTGACCCAAGTTTTTTCGGTATCGAAATCATGGGGTACTTGTTTAGCCGTGCGGCTGCCGGTCAGGGAAAGCGAAGCAAAGAAATCAAAACCATAAAGGTCGATGGCGCGGGCCTTGGATTGAGACACCAGATCAATGATCATCAGGCCAGTGGTTGGAGGGGCGTTTAGCTGGGCTTTTAGCGTTTCGATGTCACCCAGCGAGTACAGGTAGAACCCGGCACGGCTGGCGACCCAGAACGGCAGGCGTTTTCGTTTGCTGGACATCCAGAATATCCGTCCCGGATTGAGACGGGTGCCTTCTGACTGCTCCAGTTTGGTGGCCAGCGCCAGCCAGTTGGTTTTGGTACCGTGAGAGCTGGCAGACGGCATTGGGGCGCGATTGATGCGGATCACAATGTCGGCCGCGTCGATTTCTGCGCCAAACGAAGCATCCGCCAAGGCGCGGGAATTGCCGATGATGGCGACAGATTTATTTGTCAGCTCTGTTAGCAGATCAATTTTGGGGCAGGATGTCTGGCCCAACCGGGACTCATCACCCTTTAGGCGCGCTGCATAGAATATTGCCCGGTTCATGGTTGCAGTCATTGATCTTTTCCATCGATTTTTAGCGAAACAAATTTAAACACCCTGTCTTTCGGTTTATGGGATACACCAAGGGACGAAAAGGGGTACTTGATGGCTGGCGTCGATGTTGTAGTCACCAACTTCAACGCGAATTTTACTGGCGTGTCGGCCACGGCTGCCGCGGTAGTGCGCGCGCAAGAGGGTAAGTATGACCTGCGCTTGGCCGGTTATCCGCTGCCCGGTTGCGCCGCGCCGGTATCGCGTATGGCGGCGCTGGCTTTGGCTAAACAGGGCCCGGCAACACGCCCATTTCAGATATGGCATGTGCGACGGAACCCGGAAATGCAAATGGCGTTGTTTGTCCGCGATATTTTGCGCCGGCCAATCCGCATCGTTTTTACATCGGCGGCGCAGCGGCGACATTCAGCCTGGCCCCGGTTTTTGATTTCCCGCATGGATGCGATCATTGCCACGACCGATAAGGCCGCGAGCTATGTTGATAATGTCTGGTCGGTAGTAACCCATGGGGTAGATACGTCGGTATTTTCCCCGGCGAAGGACCGCTCGAAAAGCTGGAAGGCAACGGGGTATCCCGGCAGGTCCGGCATCGCTTGTATTGGTCGTATCCGGCCCGAAAAGGGGACGGACCAGTTTGTGGATATGGCGATTGAAACACTTGCGAATGTGGCGAATGTGACTGCACTGGTGATCGGTCGGGCAAAACCTGAGCATCAGTCGTTTCTGAAGGAACTGAAAGCCAGGGTTGCAGCAGCGGGGATGCAAAAACGCGTTTTGTTTATTGGGGAGGTTCCGCCCAGTGAACTGCCGGAACTGGTTCGCTCCCTTAGCCTGCTAATCGCGTTACCACGGTACGAGGGCTATGGCATGACGCCGCTGGAGGCAATGGCATCGGGAGTGCCGGTCATTGCGTCTAACACCGGCCATTTCCGTGAGTTTGTTGGGCAGGATGAGGCAGGGCATATTCTGGAATCTACTGAAGGCGGTATGGTTTCACCGCTTGTGGTTGAAATTTTAAATGACTCTAAGCGATACAACAAATTAGCAGCCCAATGTGTTATCCGCGCGGCCAAGCATTACAGCATAGATCAAGAAGTATCCGGGATTTCCTGGGTCTATGAAAGGTTGTGGGATACCAGCCGGTTTGATGACTAACGCCCGACAGCCACATAGTTCTCGAAACCGGCGCGCTTGGCCTCAATTGGTGAATAAATATTGCGCAGGTCAGCCATATTGGCCTGTTTCATCTTTTTCGCCATTCGTTTCAGATCAAGCGCGCGAAATTCGTTCCATTCGGTCAGGATAACCACCGCGTCGGCGTTGTTGCAGGCTTTGTACGCGTCGTCGATCCACTGAACACCGGGCAACAGGGCTTCGCCTTCATTGCGCCCTTGCGGGTCAACCACGCGGACCTTTGCACCGCCACCTATCAGGGCTGGCACAATAGTCAGCGACGGGGCGTCGCGCATATCGTCGGTGTTTGGTTTGAAGGTAACACCCAGAACGGCGATAGTTTTGCCGTTAAAGCTGCCACCGCAAATATCCTGTACTTTTTCGATCATCCGGCGTTTTACTTCGTTATTCACTTTAATCACCGTTTCGGTGATCTGCATCGGAATGCCGTGTTCCTGACCGATCCGGGCCAAGGCGCTGGTGTCTTTTGGAAAGCATGAGCCACCATAACCGGGTCCGGCATGCAGGAATTTATTGCCGATCCGGCCATCAAGCCCCATGCCCTTGGACACTTGTTTGATGTCCGCGCCGACACGCTCACACAAGGCGGCCATTTCATTGATAAAGGTGATCTTGGCAGCCAGAAACGCGTTAGCCGCATACTTTGTCATCTCGGCGCTTTCCAGATCCATCATCACGACAGGAAATTCGCGCAGGAACAAAGGACGGTAGACGTCTTGCATAACGTCCGAGGCGCGTTCCGACTGCACGCCTACAACCACACGATCCGGACGCATGAAATCATCAATTGCAGCACCTTCGCGCAGGAATTCCGGGTTTGAGGCAACGTCAAATTCGGCATCGGGGTTAACTTTACGGATGATCTGTTTCACTTGCCGGTTAGTACCGACTGGAACAGTCGATTTGGTGACGACAACGGTATAGCCGGAAATGGCTTTACCGATTTCCTCTGCAACGGCATAAACAAATGTCAGGTCAGCGTGACCGTCACCTCGGCGGGTTGGCGTGCCGACGGCGATAAAAACCGCGTCAGCTTCGGCCACGGATTTGGGCAAATCACCGCTAAAGTTCAACCGTCCAGCAGCGACATTTTTTGCCATCAAATCATCAAGACCTGGCTCATAGATTGGCACTTCGCCACGTTCCAGCATCGCGATTTTTTCGGGGTTATTATCAACGCACACGACTTCATGGCCAAAGTCAGAGAAACAAACCCCTGACACCAGCCCGACATACCCTGTACCGATCATCGCAATTTTCATGTTTTTGCCTCGAAACCAATTACTTGGCCCGTGGGATGCGGGATTGGGTCTAATCTGTCAACGAAAAGCCCCCGATATTTTCTGCTTACGCCCTTTCGGCAACAATACTTTGCTTAGCCCCGCATTCGAGAACCGTTGGCGTCATAAACCGGGTGCGCAACCACGGTTGCCGGGTAAATGGCACCGTTAATTTCAATCTCGAGAGTTGCGCCGTTTTGCGCCAATTCCGTAGGAACATATCCCATGGCCATTGATTTACCGACATGGTGCGCAAAGCCGCCCGAGGAAACGTAGCCGACACATTTGCCATCTTTCAGGATTGCTTCATCATTAACGACGTCGCGGTCATTTATATCTACTGTCATCATGATCAGGCGTTTTTCAGGCCCGGACTCGCGCTCTTTTTGGGCTGCTTCTTGGCCTATAAATTCCTTATCCCACTGGATAAACGCATCCATGCCGCTTTCGGCAGCGGTGAAATCGGGGCGGTAATCAAGTGCCCATACACCCCAGTTTTTTTCCAAACGCATACTCATCAGCGCACGCGCACCGTATAGTTTCAGCCCAAGGTCTGCCCCGGCTTCTTCCACCGCTTCGAACAGGCGTAGCTGGTACTGTGGGGCGCAGTAGATTTCGTATCCAAGCTCTCCTGAAAACGAAATACGAACCAGTATCACCGGAACACCGGCCACGAAGGTTTGGCGAATATCGCGGAATTTCAGGGCGTCGTTGGATACTTCTTCGCGGGCGATCCGCGATAGCAGTTCGCGCGAATTTGGGCCTGACAAAGCAATGCCGTGAAAGTCGTCTGATTTGTTGGCGTAGGTCACGCCACTGTCGGGCAGGTGTAGTTCAAGCCAGCGCCGGTGCGCTTCCTGCATCGTACCAGACCCAAACAGCATGAAATGTTCGTCAGACAGGCAGGCCACCGTCAAGTCGCCGTATAGTTTGCCCTTGGCGGTTAACATTGGTGTCAGGCAAGCCCGACCCGGCTTTGGTACCCGCCCGGCCAGAATGTAATCCAGCCATTTGCGCGCACCGGGGCCGGTTATTTCGTGTTTTGCAAAATTGGCGATTTCGATGGCGCCTACAGCTTCACGCACGGCTTTGACTTCGGCTGCAACATATTCGTGGCTACGGTTGCGCCCGAAACTGGGGGTTTCATGGGCGTCATCCGGGCCGTCGGCAAACCACAGAACATTTTCCAGACCAAAACTGGGGCCCATCACCGCGCCGCGAGCAATCAGACGGTCATAAAGGGCGGAGGTTTTTTGTCGGCGACGCTTTGGCAGAGTTTCGTTAGGGAAGGTTATTACAAAGCGGCGTTCATAGTTTTCTGACGATTTAACCGTACCCCAATCGGGTGTTGCAAAGTTCCCGAAACGCGCGATGTCCATTGCCCAGACATCGATTGACGGCTCACCATCCATCATCCATTCGGCCAGACACAAGCCAACACCGCCCGCCTCCGATGATCACAACTTTTGCGTGGCTTTCCATGGACACCTCTCAACAATCGTTAGATTGTCGAAAGAGTAGCCTGATCCGGCAGTAAATGGGCAGGTCTTTCATCAACAAAAATTGTCGCTTATAATCTACCCCCCACCCGGTGATTTTCGGATGTTATCGGGCAACCACGTTGCAATTTCCGGGAAAGCGATCAGGATAAACACCATCACCACCATGATCAGGAACATCGGGAATGCAGCCCGCGCGATAAAGCCCATTTCGTGGTTGGTCATGCCTTGCAACACAAACAGATTAAATCCAATCGGTGGCGTTATTTGTGCCATTTCGACAACCACCACGATGAATATTCCAAACCAGATCAGATCAATCCCGGCCTCACGGATCATCGGTTCGACAACGGCCATCGTCAGAACGACCGATGATATACCGTCCAAAAACATGCCCAGCACGATATAGAAAACCAGCAGCACCAGCAGCAGTTGAAACTTCGACAGCTCCAATTGCCCGATCAGGTCAGCAAGACCGCGTGGCAGCCCGGTGAATCCCATGGTCAGCGAAAGAAACGCCGCCCCCGCAAGGATCAACGCGATCATCGCCGAGGTTCGGGTGGCACCCATCAGGCTTTCGATAAATGTTCTCCAGGATAATGACCCTTGCGTCGCAGCCAGTAGTAGCCCGCCTATTACCCCGAACGCGGCGGCTTCGGTGGCGGTGGCCCATCCCAGATACATTGATCCGATCACGACCGAGATTAACAGGAACACAGGTATCAGGAACCGCGAGTTGGCGACCTTTTGGCCAAACGACATCGCAGGTTCAGATATAGGGGCCCATTTTTTTGAGAACCGCGACATGAAGGCGACATAGGTCATGAACATCAGCGCCAGAACCAGACCGGGCAATACGCCTGCGAAGAACAGTTTGGAGATGCTTTCGTTGATGGTAACGCCGTAGACGATCAGCGTCAGTGAGGGCGGTATCATCAGACCCAATGTCGCCGCGCCGGCCAAGGTGCCGATGATCATTTCTTCTGGGTAATCGCGTTTTCGCAACTCGGGGATCGACATTTTACCCACCGTGGTTAGCGTTGCAGCGGAGGAACCAGAAACGGCGGCGAATACGGTACAGCCGACGATGTTGGTGTGCACCAATCCGCCGGGTAAACGAGCGAGCCAGGGCGCGAGGCCTTTGAACATGTCTTCTGATAATCGCGTTCGAAACAGAATTTCGCCCATCCAGATAAACAGCGGCAAGGCCGTCAGTGTCCATGAAGAGGACGCGGTCCAGATCGTGGTGAGCATCACGTCACCTACCGGGCGGGTGGTGAACAGCTCCATTCCGACCCAAGCGACACCCATCAGGGCCAGCCCGACCCACACACCGCTACCCAGCAGCAGGAACAAAACAAAGAGGAAAAGGATGATTATTGAAAAGTCTTCCATTGAACTACTCCCCAAAGCTCTGGTCTACGATGTCTGGTTTAATCCGGTTCTCGCCTTTGAAAATTAAACTCAGCAGGTTATCTGTCAGCGCGATGGCCAGTATGACCGCGCCGAGCAACATTACGGATTGCGGTATCCAAAGCGGGGTTTTATCTTGACCCTGGCTAATGTCGTTGAACTTCCATGACCAATAGACAAAGCGTTGCGCGTAGAAAACAAAATACCAGGCGATGGCAGTGCCAACTGCGAAACACCAGGTATCTATGGCGCGCCGCATTTTTGGGCCGACAGCGTTCAGTACGATTGATACCCTGATATGCGAGCCACGGTTTAATGCGCTGGCGAAGGCCAGAAAGCTGGCCGAGGCCATTGCATAGCCAGCGTAATCTGGTGCACCAGGAAAAACTTCGCCCGTCCAGCGGGCAAGCATTTGGATTACGATAAGGGAAAGAATTGCGATTAGCGAGAGCGCAGCAAGCACACCTGACACCATGTATAAACCGTCCAGAAATTTACGAACTGCTGTCATGTTATGTGCCCCCGCCTGCACCAGTAATTATTTGTAATTGTCTCGGGCGCCGCGATACCGCGGCGCCCGGAAACATTTTTACTGCATTGCCTTGAATGCGTCGACGATTGCAGCACCTTCGGCGCCGGCTGCTTCAAGCCATTCAGCGGTCATAGTTTCGCCGATTGCCTTAAGTTCGCTTACCATCTGGTCGCTGGCCGGTCCGACGGTCATGCCGCCATCACGAAGGCCTTGCAGGGTAAATCCAGTGTATTCCTTACTGCGCCAGCTGCCGGTGTATTCCGCCAGATCTGCGCACCCGCGAATGACATTCTGATTGGCCTCAGAAGTATCGCCCCAGACATCTGAATTTACCATGATGTAGTTACGTGGCAGCCAGGCATCCACTTCATAGAAGTAGTTCAGGCTTTCCCAGACTTTGCGGTCATAGCCAGTAGAGCCGGACGACACCATGGAATCCGCCACCCCTGTTGCAAAGGCCTGACTGATTTCAGCGGCTTCAATCGACACTGGCAACATGCCGGTCAATTCAGCCAGACGTGCAGTGGCAGAGTTGTATGAGCGGAACTTGATTCCCGCCATGTCAGCTACCGAGGTGACTTCATCCTTGAAATAAAGCCCCTGTGGTGGCCATGCCACTGCATAAAGCAAGGTCAGATTCTGATCAGCAAGCACCTTTTCGATGGTAGGGCGCGCCGCTTTCCAGAGCTTGTCTGAATCGTCAAACGAGGTTGCCAGGAATGGGATCGAATCAAACCCAAACAGCGCATTTTCGTTCTGGTGGCCAGACAACAAACGCTCACCAATTGGCACCTGTCCAGTTTGGATGGCGCGTTTGATATCGCCGCCTTTGAACAGTGAACCACCCGGGTGCGTTGTGATGGAAATGTCACCGCCCGTGCCGGTGGTCACGCAGCGCGCAAACTCTGCACCAGTGGCTGAATGGAAGTTTGAGGCAGAATATGCCATCGGCATGTCCCAGACTTCCGCCATCACGCTGGTTGCACCAAGTGTGAATGCTGCCGCTGTAAGTGCGGTGGTAAATTTTAGAATTGGTTTCATTGTTAGTCTCCCTTTGGTTTTTAATTTAGGTCGTTGCTTCAGGCCCCCTTGGCGAACCGCATCGGTTCATAGGGGCTCATGTCACTATTGGGGCGCTTACCAATGACCAGATCAGCCACCATACGCCCGGTTTTCGGCCCGCCGGTCAAGCCAATGTGGTGATGGCCAAAAGCCGCGAACACGCCGGTATTTCCAATCTCTCCTATCAAAGGCAGGCTATCGCTCGGCGCGGGGCGGTGGCCCATCCATTCTTCTTCACTCTCGGCAATCATGTTCGGGAAGGTTTCCCGAACTTTCTTGCGCAAAAACGACAGTGGCGCTTTTGAAGGGCCGGCATTCAGCCCGCCAAATTCAACTATGCCTGCGCAGCGTAACCCTTGCGCCATCGGTGTCGCAACAAATTTTCCTGCGGCAACCATAATTGGCGCTTTGGGTTGTTCGCTGGGGTTCTTGAAAACAATGTGGTAGCCGCGTTCACTTTCAATTGGCACATTCAGGCCGAGTTTCTTCATCAGCGGCTTAGACCATACACCGGTTGAAAGAACCACCTGATCACATTCAAAGCGCCCTTGGTTAGTTTCAACTGCTCGGATTGTTTCCCCGCTTAAGTCAAAACCGCGAACCTCTGCCTGTATGAGCGCACCACCCATGCCCTTGAAGAGTTCGGCGAGTTCGGCGACGTAAGCGCCGGGGTCCAATACGTAACCGTGGTTTTTCATGACGGCGAGCAGTTTTACATCTTTGCTAAGGACAGGCTCGACCTCTTGTACTGCGTCACCTTCGATCAGTTCCGGCACGAAACCGGCCTCACGGCGAATGCCCCAGGTATAGGCGTCAGCTTCGAATTCCCTCCGGCCACCATATGCAAAACTATAGGTGCTTTCTTGCACCCAACTCGCGGCACTTGTGTCCTTGGTCAGGGCTTGGTGTTGCTCAACGGAATCGCTGACAATAGTTGTCAGACCAAGGGCAATACGGCGAGTGTCTTTGTCATTTGCGTAGCTAAGATAACGATACAGCCAAGGCGCAAGTTTCGGCAGATAGGGCCAGCGCAGGAACAGGGGGAAGTTCGGGTCCAGCAATAGTTTTGGACCTCTTAGCGCCATGCCAGGGGCTGTCACCGGGGCGATCGAGCAGGATGCCAGAACACCGGCATTGCCGTACGATGTACCCATCCCCGGTTCGCCCCGGTCAATCAGCGTCACATCCTGCCCGGCGCGTTTTAGCCAGATGGCAGACGATACGCCCACGATCCCAGCACCAATGACTATGATCTTTGATCCCTTCATCCCATCCACCGTCGCACCGGGGCGTTGCTTTCTTCCAGTGCCTGACAAACCACGTCGACTAATGTCGGGCCGTCATGTTCTACGGCCTCTTTCAGCACACCCTCTAAATCTTCGGGGTTTTCGACGCGCCAGGATTTTACACCGTAAGCAGCGGCGATGGCTGCGTGATCCGTTCGATTGAAATCGACATTGTAATAACGCGCATCTTTGTCTGCGAACTGGCTGGCTTTGATCCAGCCGAAGTTGGAGTTTGAAAACACGATGAATGTAATCGGCGCGCGACTACGGCAGACGGTTTCCAATTCCCCTACGGTGAAGCCAAATGAACCATCCCCCATCAGGGCGACGGTTTTGCTGGCTGGTCGCCCGTACCAGGCGCCAAGGGAAGCCGAAAGTGAGTAACCAAGGGCGCCGTGGGCGCGGTTGGTGATGAAATAGCGACCTGCGATTTGTTGCTGATAATATGCCGAGATATAGGGGCAACTTGTGCCGGGGTCGGAGACCAGCGTAGCATCGGGTGGAAGGACTTTCATCAACGCATTGATCACCCGTTCCGGGCGAATGGGTGTGTCATTACTTTGGGCGAACTTTTCGAATATTTCGAATTTGCGTTTCTTGATGTCAGCGGTAACGGCCGCACCGCCAAAAGCTTTGGCCGGGCTTTCCATTGCGTCCAGCACTGCGTTCACCTGCTCCAGTGCAAGGCGAAGATCACCGACGACGCCCACCTCGGTCTGGTAGTTCGCTCCGATCACCATTGGGTCATTGTCGAAATGCACCACCCGTGTACCGGGTTTGGGGGCTTCCCATCTTGATGTCGTCGTGGACCCGGCTCGCGCACCCATAAAGATCACCAGATCAGCAGCTTCCATCATTTCCCAGGTCTGGTCAGTGCCGCCGTTAGACCCCACCACGCCTAAGCTGTTGGGGTGCGTATCAGCCAGTGAACCTTGCCCGGAAATCGACGTAGCCACAGAAATATCCAGCCGGGTCGCAAACTGATCCAAAGCGTCCATTGCGCCCGCAATCACCACGCCACCGCCGCAAACGATCAACGGGTTTTTGGCTGACAGGATGGCCTCTACCGCTGCTTCCACCACACCCGGTTCTGGCCCCTGCCGATACGCCGGATAACTGGCGTGCTGCGGGTCGGCCCAAATATCCGACGCGTCAACAGGGTCGTATTGTATGTCATAGGGTAGCCCCAGATGCGCCGACCCGGATCGGCCAGTAGTCATCGCCCGAAACGCGGTTCTAACCATCCGCGGAATATGTTCGGCCTTGCGCAAAACGGTGTTCCACTTGGTCAGCGGGCGCATCAGGGCTTCCTGATCCACCTCGGTCAGCGGGTATTTTCCATATGAACCAACCGATATATCGGTGGTGATCCCCAGCACCGCATAAGAGCTTTCCGAGGCTTCAATCAGCCCCGGTAAAATATAGGTTGCACCACCTCCCGACGGCCCTTCGCACACGCCGACCCGACCCGTCACACGCGAATAACCGTCAGCCATATACGTCGCACTGCGTTCATCGCGGGTCAAAACGTGGGTAATCGAGTGATCCAGCAGGTGCATCGCGTCATAGAACGGCAGGGTGGTGTCACCGCACAGTCCGAATATGTGCCGGACACCATGTGCCTCGAGCATCCGCACCATCGCCTCTGCACCGTTTAAACTGTTAGTCAAAGCCCCACCTTTATCCTTTGCGGGAATCACAAATTGTATACAACACAATATTCAGCATTGCGCTCAGGTCAATCTGGAATGTAAAAGAATTGGGTAATAACTTTGGAATCATACAAAAGGCGACGTATCCGCGAATGGCAAAAGCGCAAAGTAATGTTGACAGAATTCACGACCGGTTGCGGCACATGGCGGCTGATTTTGAGTTCAAGCCAGACGAGCGGATCAATGAAAGTACGCTTGCCACGCAGCTTGACGCCAGCCGAACCCCGATCCGTGAAGCGCTGAACCGGTTGGTGGCAGAGGGTTATCTGACGTTTCAAAGCGGGCGAGGATTTTTCTGCCGCTCGCTTAGCCCGAAACGTATTCTGGACCTGTATGAGGCCCGCG
>CAZRHV010000020.1:0-40802 GCA_964599985.1 uncultured Marinosulfonomonas sp.
GGCTATCGGATCAAACGGGCAGGGGGCAATATTCTGGTCTGCCCGAACCTGTTGGGTAAACACCTGAAAATCTGGTCGATGCGTAATGCAGTATTTACCGATATTTATCGCCGCGCACTGCCGTGGTCGCGGCTGATGATTTCGCGTGAAGGTCTGACCAACGACTTGAATACCAGTATGGCCGAACGTGCCCGTGCGCTGGTTGCGGGGCTGTTTATTCTTTCGCTGCTCTGCTTACCCTTTGCCCCGATGATCTGGGCATGTCCGGTCGCGCTATTTGCACTGGCCATAACGATAAACTGGAAATTCGTGACCTATCTGGCGAAGAACGGCGGAATTGTATTTGCTATGGCGTCGATACTATTCCATCAGGTCTATTACCTCTATTCCACCGCCGCCTATGTCTGGTGTCTGGTGGAATACCATTTATTGGGCCGCAAAGACCGGCTGCATGTCCCATGAAAAAATTCACAACTATTCAAACCCGAAACAACAAAAAACTGAAATATGAGGAGCGGTAGCATGGCTAAAACAGTTACCAAGAAACGAGTGCCAAAGCTGAAAGTGGTTGATGGCTTGCAGGGCATGTCCCTGAGTGTGGTCATTCCGGCCTACAACGAAGAAGGCGCGGTGCGTTCCACCATCGAAGATGTGCGCAATGCACTGGCACCGACCGGCATTCCTTACGAAATCATTGTGATCGACGATGGTTCCGAAGATAACACCCGTCAGGAAGCCATCGATGCCGGTGCAACCGTAGACTATAATCAGGTTAACTCCGGCTATGGTGCGTCGCTGAAACGTGGTGTCAAACAGACCAAGCACGAATATGTGGCTATTCTGGATGCTGACGGTACTTATCCGGCGCATTATTTGCCAGATATGCTGGCCCAGTGCCGGGATCAGGATATGATCGTTGGCGATCGTGGCGCGTCGATGAAAAACGTACCGATGATCCGAAAGCCTGCTAAGTTCCTGCTGAATAAATTTGCGTCATTTCTGGCCGAGCGTAAACTGAATGACCTGAATTCGGGTCTGCGGGTGTTTCGGCGTTCAGAACTGATCCCGTTCCTGCCGCTTTTGCCGCAGAATTTTTCGTTCACTACAACAATCACACTCTGCATGAGCTCAAACGGTAAACGTATGCTTTACACTCCGATTGAGTACGGCAAACGGGTGGGGAAATCGAAAATCCGGCCGGTGGATTTTATCAATTTCATCATTCTTGTGTTGCGGATTAGCGTTCTATTCAACCCGCTTCGTGTGTTCATTCCACTTGGGCTGGTTTTCTTTGGGATCGGCACGCTGAAGCTGATTTACGATCTATTCCTGATGAATGTCAGCGAAACGGCGATATTCTCGATGTTGGCTGCGTTTATGATCTGGTCGCTTGGGCTGATTGCCGACATGATTTCGCGGCTGCATCTAAGGCCTTGATCTGATGAATTCCGCGCTCCCAAAATCGATATGGCGACGCTGGTTGCCGCGCGCTGCCGGTTCGGCGGTGTTTTTGGGTGTGTTGTTTTGGTTTTTGCCAACGGACGCGATATTAGCTGGCTTTTCACGGGTGCCTTTGACGTTGTTTTTGGGCGTGTTCATGGCGTTTCTTGCCGGCCATGTGCTGGCGGCGGCCAAATGGTGGGCGTTGCTGGATAGGGGCTTTCCCTTTGTACTGGCGACAAAAGCCCATTTTGCTGGCCTCGCCAGCAATCTGTGCCTGCCCGGTGTGGCGGGGGGCGACGCGGTGCGGGCCGGGATTGCACAAACGTCAATGAAAGACGGAGCCAAGGTGGTGGCCGGGTCGGTGGCCGATCGGCTGATCGACATGCTGGCATTGGCCTGCCTGTCGCTAAGCGGTGTGCTGATGTTGCAGGGGAACGGCACCAATACCAGTCTGGCGTTGCAGGCGTTAGCATTACTGGCGGCTATTTTATTTGTGGCGATTGTGGTTGTGCCGCGCCTGCTGCCGAAATTATGGGACTATTTCCCGCGTCTCCCGGCTAAGGGGCTGGCGCTGCGCACCTGTGATGCGCTGCTTGTGCTTGGCAAAAGACCGGTTCTGCTGGTGGGCAGTCTGATCGTTTCATTTTCAATTCAGGCCCTGTTTGTATATCTGGCGGTGCAACTCGCACTGGCCGTGGGTATCAATCTGCCAATTGGGGCGTGGTATTTTGCCTGGCCTCTGGCCAAAATTTTGGCCGTATTGCCGATTTCATTAGGTGGGCTTGGGGTGCGCGAAGCAACGCTGGCAGCCCTGTTGGTCCCATTCGGAGCAATCGCCGCCGAAGTTGTGGCAGCCGGGCTGGTTTGGCAGGCCGTATTGTTCCTGACCGGCGGGCTTGGCGCACTGGTGCTTAGCATTACCGGTTTTGGCTGGCGACCCAAAAACCCCGTTTCAAACGAACCCCAAAATCAAGGGTAACAAGTATGACGAGTTCAAAAGAAAAACCAATTATTCAGGTGCTGGGCGCCGGACCCGCCGGGATAGCGGTGGCCTACGCGCTGGCGAAATCTGGCAAGGCTGATGTCGAAGTGCTGGAACGCGCACCTGTGGGCGGAGGTAATGCGGCGTCTTTCATGATGGAAGGTGTCATATGCGATTATGGCTCGCACCGGTTTCATCCGGTTGCGGACCCAAATGTGTTGGCGGATGTGAAATCTATTCTAGGGCAAGATTTACTGCTGCGGCCGCGCCACGGGCGTATCCGGCTGGGCGGGCGGTGGATACATTTTCCGCTGAAACCGCTGGATGCGTTGCTGCGACTGCCTAAAAAGTTCGGATTTTCGTTGCTGGGCGATAGTCTGTTGAAACCACTCCGAAAGAAATCCAGCGGGCCACGGACGTTTTCCACGGTGCTGTATGATGGCCTTGGTCCGACAATTGCTGAAAATTTCTACTTTCCTTACGTGAAAAAACTTTGGGGCTTAGACCCGGAAAAGCTGGCGGTGAAACTGGCGGAACGCCGGATATCCGGCACTTCGGTTAGCAAGATCCTGTTCAAAATGCTGCGCATGTTGCCAGGTATGGGCGATGAAACCACCGGGAAATTCTATTATCCGCGCCAAGGGTTTGGCCAAATTGCGGAAGCCATGACCGAAAGCGCCGAGGACTATGGCGCAATCTTTCGGTTCGGCACTGAAATTTCGCGGATTGAGCGGCAGGACAATGAGGTTCAGGCTGTCTGGACTAAGGACGATAGCGGTGAGGTTCGCCACGAAACCGACCAGTTGCTTACGACTATTCCCCTGACGACGCTGGTTAATCTGATGGACCCGCCTGCGCCGCAGGAGGTAGTGGACGCCACCAATGCCATCCGGTTCCGCGGCATGATCCTGCTTTATCTGGTATTGGAAACCGACCAGTTCACAGAGTTTGACGCCCATTATTTTCCAGAGCTTTCGACACCCATCAGCCGGATGTCAGAGCCGAAAAACTACAGTGCAGCGACTGAGCCAAAGGGCGTGACCGTGCTTTGTGCTGAACTGCCCTGTGATCCGGGTGAAAAATGGTGGGACATGTCTGACGAAGAGCTGGGCAAGCATTTTGTTTCGTGGCTTGCAGACGTGAACCTGCCCGTTAATGTGCCGGTCAAAACCTGTAAAACGCGCAGGCTTTCCCATGCTTATCCGGTATACGATCTGGATTATGAGAAGAATTTCAATACCGTAGACGAATGGTTACTAAGTCTTGACGGATTGCTGGTATTTGGTCGACAAGGGCTTTTTGCCCACGACAATACACACCACGCTATTGCAATGGCGTATGGTGCCGCTGATTGTCTGGATGATGTCGGGCGGATTGATCTGAAAAAATGGGCGGAATACCGGGTGGAATTCGCCAAACATACGGTGGAAGACTAAGAAATGTCAGAACCTGTAATTGATATTCTGATGTACCACTCGATCTCTGAGGGGGACGGGGCCACTTCGATTTCACCGGATTTATTTGCTGAACAGATGGCGGCCATTCATGATGCCGGCGTGCCGGTGATCACGATGGATGACTATTTAGCCGCGCGCGAGGGCGCTCTGAAATTAGCCGACTATTCGATTATCATTACCTTTGACGACGGTTTTCGCGACTTTTGCCAATCCGCATGGCCGGTTCTGGACAAATATGGGTATCGTCCAATTGTCTATTTGCCAACAGATGCCATCGGGCGCGAAGAAACCTGGGTAGGGGCGCATGAAACTCAACGCCAATTGATGAGCTGGCATGAGATTTGCTGCCTTCAGTCAAAGGGTGTTTTGTTCGGCTCTCACACCGTTAGCCACGCCAACCTGAATATTGTATCGGATGAGACAGTGGGTCTGGAATTAAGTGTTTCTGCTCAGCATCTTACGGATCATTTGGGAAAAAGACCGCAGCATTTTGCACCGCCCTATGGTCTTGCTACAAAGGACGTGCGGCAGGCGATTTTGAAAGAATACAAGACATCCGTGGGAACACGACTTGGGAGCGCTACGCTGAGCGGAGATGTTTTGGATTTACCTCGGCTCGAAATGTACTATTTTGCCGACTTAAAGCGTTGGCACACCCACCTGGCTGGCCGTGGCGCTGGTTATTTGCGGGCGCGTAAGGTTATGCGTTCGGTTCGCCAATCTGTCCTAAGCCCGTGGCAATAACGGGATAAACAAGGTTTATTTGCGGAATTGTTAACGACAGGAAAACCGTAGAAGTTACATTTTGCGGTTTTGTAGCAAGGTGTTAGACATGTGCGACCCAAACATTAGTTGGGACGGAACCGATTTGATGGAACCAATATTATGAAATGTGTAATTCTTGCAGGTGGATTAGGGACCCGTTTGGCTGAAGAAACAGTAAAAATTCCAAAGCCGATGGTTGAAATCGGTGGGCATCCAATATTGTGGCATATCATGAAGATATATGCCCAGCACGGCATCACGGATTTTATTATCTGCCTGGGTTACCGGGGCTATGTCATCAAGGAATATTTCGCTAACTTTCTGCTGCATAGCTCAAACGTCACGTTTGATCTGGAAAGTGGCGAAATGGAAATCCGCGAGACGAACTCCGAACCTTGGCGGGTAACGCTGATGGATACCGGGCAAAGTAGCATGACAGGCGGGCGCTTACGTCGGATATTGCCGCTGCTTGCGGATGAGGAAAGCTTTTGCATGACCTACGGCGACGGTGTGGGTGATGTTGACATTACGTCGTTGATAAAATTCCATAAATCCCATGGCAAGAAGGCGACGATCACTTCTGTACCGCCGCCAAGACGCTTTGGGCAGTTGGTTATCGAAGGTGAAAAGGTCGTAGATTTTGCCGAGAAACCAGTCGGAGACGGTGGTTTGATTAACGGAGGGTTTTTTGTGCTTTCGCCCGAAGTCGGCGACTATTTAGGGGGCGACCAGACTGTATGGGAGCAAAGCCCGTTGCAACAACTGGCCGAGGAAGATGAGCTGCGATCCTTTGAACATAAAGGGTTTTGGCAACCTATGGACACGATCCGGGAACGTGATGAGCTGGAAAGCCTGTGGGTCTCGGGGAATGCCCCTTGGAAAACCTGGTTTTGAACCCGGAGTTCTGGAAAGACCGCAAGGTTTTAGTTACCGGGCATACCGGTTTTAAGGGTGCTTGGTTGTGTCTGTGGCTGCACCAGATGGGGGCTCGGGTCAGCGGGCTTTCGATAGATACCGTAAGTGAGCCGAGTTTGTGGTCACTATTGGGGCTAACGGGCGTTTCCCATCATCTTGTGGATGTTCGAGATGCTGAGAAAGTTAAACAGGTTCTGAGCATTGAAGAACCTGAAATTGTTTTTCACCTTGCAGCACAGTCATTGGTTCGACGCTCATATCGGGAACCGATGGAAACTTTTTCAACCAATGTCATGGGCGTTGTGGCCCTGTTGGATGCGATTGCCAAAGACAGCACTGTTCGAGCCGCAGTGATTGTGACATCAGATAAATGTTACGAAAATAAAGAACAATCAATTGGTTACGTTGAAACCGATCCCATGGGGGGGCATGATCCGTATTCAGCATCCAAGGGCTGTGCAGAGCTGGTAACAGCGTCGATGCGCAACAGCTTTTTTGCGCCAAATGCTGCTGACGGCCATCCCTGTAAGATTGCATCGGCCAGAGCTGGCAATGTGATAGGCGGTGGAGACTGGTCCGAGGATCGACTGATCCCAGATATTGTTCGTGGGTGCCTTGGGGAAAACGGACAAGTTGTGATCCGGTCACCCAATTCGCAACGCCCCTGGCAACATGTATTGGAACCTTTGCGCGGGTATTTAATGCTGGCTGAGCGTTTGATAGGTGTGAGTGATGGCATTGATGAGGGCTGGAATTTCGGGCCAGATGTGGGTCAGGAACGCCCGGTTATTGACGTAGCAAATGCCATTGTGGATGCCCTTGGAACTGGACAAATTGATATACAGGAAGATCAGGCAAACCTGCATGAAGCCAAGCTGCTACAACTGGTCAGCACCAAAGCGCGCGGGTTAGGCTGGAAGCCCGCAATGGGCTTTGACCAAACCATTGATATGACGGCGAACTGGTATGCTAATTGGGCAGACGGGGCCGATGTGCGGCAGCTTTGCATAGAACAAATCGAACAATATTCGCGAATTAGTGGCGGAACAATATGAATAAACAACCGATATGCCGACATTGCGGTGAATTTCTTACCTCTACGCTCGTAGATTTGGGTTTGTCGCCTTTGGCGAATTCTTATGTGGTGCCGGAACAGGCAGATACCCCTTGTCCAACCTACCCGCTGCACGCACGGGTTTGTGGAAATTGTTTCTTGGTACAGGTCGAAGATGCGGTACCTGCAGATAAGATTTTTTCGGATGAATACGCCTATTTTTCCAGCTTTTCGGACAGCTGGCTAACGCACTGTCAGCACTACGTGAATGACGTCACAGATCGTTTTAGTCTGGGGGGCGATGATCTGGTAATCGAGATTGCCTCCAATGACGGTTACTTGCTGCAATATTTTGTGGAAAAGGGCGTGCCGGTTCTGGGGGTCGAACCTGCGGCGAATGTAGCGAAGGTTGCTGAAAGCCGTGGCGTAAATACCCGAGTGGAGTTCTTTTCCAATACGTTAGCAAAATCTTTGATATCCGAAGGTATTCAGCCGTCGCTGATTTGTTCGGCAAATGTGTTGGCTCATGTGCCGGATATTAACGATTTTGTGGAAGGCTTGGCGACGCTTCTAAGCGATAATGCGGTCTATACCGTTGAATTCCCCCACCTTTTGAATCTGATTAAAAAAACCCAGTTCGATACGATCTACCATGAACATTATACATATCTGTCGCTGGTTTCGGTTGAACGGATATTTGCTGCGGCTGGCCTGCGGGTATTTGATGTGCAGATGTTGCCCACCCATGGTGGCAGTTTACGGATATTTGCCTGTTTGGATGGCGCCGATCATTTGGAATTGCCGTCAGTTTCCAAATTGCGTGAATTGGAACATCGGGCGGGTCTGGACAGTTTGACGGGCTACCATGGTTTTGAAAGCAAGGTGCGAACCGTGCGGGATGAGCTGACGGCATTTTTGAAAAAGGCGAAAGAAAACGGCGAAACCGTTGCGGCTTATGGCGCGGCGGCGAAGGGAAACACCTTGCTGAATTATTGCGGTGTGGGGACGGAATTGATTGCATATTGCGTTGATCGAAACCCGGCAAAACAGGGCACACTTCTACCCGGCAGCCATATCCCGGTTTATGACGTTGATCGTTTGCGCAGCCATCGCCCGGATTACGTGTTGATCCTGCCTTGGAACCTGAAAACCGAAATCGCGTCTCAATTACAAGATATTAGCGATGCAGGAACCAAGTTTGTGACACCTGTTCCTAAATTAGAAGTAATGGGCTGATGACCAGGCGGGTTCTTTTGACTGGGGCCACTGGTTTGATTGGACGCCCAACAGTCACGGCCCTGAACGATCTTGGTTTTGAAGTTATTGCGTTCAGCCGCTCTGGCAATGCTAAGGGCGCGCATCAAACTATTGTCGCCGATATTCTTGACCCGGTTTCGCGCCGCAGGGCGGTGAAAAAGGCAAATGCCAGCCATTTGATACATTTGGCGTGGTATGACACCCCTAAAAATCGGTGGAGCGCGCCAGAAAACCTTGATTGGGCTGCAGCCACATTAGGATTGGTTCGGGAATTCGCGGATGATGGCGGGAAACGTGCCGTTTGTGTGGGCAGTTGCGCCGAATATGACTGGTCGCAAGAGGTGCTGTCAGAAGCTACGCCGCTAAAACCGGCCAGTCTTTATGGTAAGGCTAAAGCGTCGACAGGGACTTTGCTGAGCGGGGCTGCCAATGAACTTGGCATATCGCTGGCCTGGGCGCGGATTTTCTTTTGTTATGGCCCGGGTGAGCCAAAGGGTCGGTTGCTGGGTGATTTGCTTACAGGATTGTCAAAAGGTGAAGTGGTGCCTTGTACCGACGGGCTACAGGAACGGGATTTCCTACACACTTGCGATATTGCCCGTGCGTTGGCAGCGGTTTTATCCAGTGAATTGCAGGGGCCGGTCAACATCGCCAGTGGCGATGCAACGCCGGTTCGCAGATTGATTGAAGAGACCGCCAAGCAAATGGGGCGCTCGGAATTGGTGGAATTTGGGGCAATTAAGCGCCCGGCGGATGATCCTAAACGAATAGTAGCAGATGTGTCCAAACTTTCTGCGATTGGGTTCAGGCCAAGGTTCAATATTGTAGATGGCGTAGCTGATTGCATTGAAAAACTGAATTCAGGTAACAAGAAATGAGCGGCCTGACAGCATGGCTATCCGGGGACAGCGATAAAAAGCGATTTGTTCGTTTTGTGCTGGTCGGGCTGGTAAATACCGCCGTTGGATACCTAATATTTGCGGCGTTTGTGCTGGTTGGAATCCCTTCACAACCCGCACTTGCCGGGGCATTTGTGCTAGGAGTCATCTGGAATTACTGGACCCATGCCCGAATTGTTTTTGGGCAAGGTGGCGTATCACGATTGCCGTTTTACGGGTTGGCGTATCTTGGGATTTGGGCCTTGAATGCATTAGCATTGGGCGCGGCACAAAGTGCAGGAATTCACCCACTTGCCGCGCAGGCAGCCCTTGCACCGGTGGCGGCAGTGTTGTCGTTCTTTTTGATCGCGCGTGTATTGACCGGGAAGTATCCGATCTTTGGCTAACTGACTTTAGTTTTGCCTGAAACTTTGGGTTTCTCAGTTTCTTCTGGATCAATATTCACCAGTTCCCGCTCTACCACCATTGGACCACCGCGCACCTGATTATGGATGGTGGTGACATATTCCCCAAGTATCCCAATAAACAGAAGCTGAATGCCCGAGAGGAAAAACAGCGCGGTAATAATTGTTGTCACGCCCCGAGCGGCAGTGTCAGGCGAAAGCAGGTAGAAGATTACCGACAGGATTGAAAACGCGATACTGGCCACAGAGATAAGCAAGCCCGTGATCGTACAAAATCGCAAAGGTGCCCTGGTGAACGAAAAAATGCCGTTTAACGCCTGATCGATTAACATAAACAGATTATGTTTTGATTTGCCTCGTTCGCGCATTTTCCAGGTGTATGGAACGACTATCCGTTTAAAACCGAGCGAAGAAATTATCCCACGGATGTATGGGTATTGGTCGCGGTGCAGTAACAGCGCATTCATTACTTTGCGATCAAGCAGTTGAAATTCTCCAACATCGGGGGAAATTTCAAAGTCAGACAGGCGATTAACGATGCGGTAAAAAAGTTTGCGCGAGGAAGCCATCCAAAAACCTTCTTCGCGGTCGGATCTTGCGCCTGCAATTACTTCATATCCCTGTTCCCAAAGGGCGACAAATTCCGGGATCATATCCGGCGGGTCCTGAAGGTCGACGGGCAGCATCACAATGACACCGTCACCGGTGGTGTATTTCAGACCATTAAAAGAAGATCTGAAAACGCCAAAATTTCGGGAATTTATCACGACTTTTACGGCGGGGTCTTTTGCGGCTATTTCCTTTAGAATCTCGACAGTTCGATCTGTGGACGCATTATCAATGAATACGTGTTCGCGCCGATACCCCTTAAGAGGCCCGTCAAACAGCGCCTTCACAACGGTATAACATTCCTCGACGTTATCTTCTTCGTTGAAGCACGGCGATGAGATTGAAATAGTTTTCATTGAATAGTTTATCCTGATCCGGGCTTCTTAGCCATTCTAGCACTCTGGGTGAATTGCTGAAAAGCCCAGGGTGGATTGAATTGGGATTTCTTGTCCCAGGTGAACAATAGCGGCGTAATTTGTCGGGTTTATACGGAATATTGCAACAATCGGGGCAGTAATTACCAAATGGCGGCGCCAAGATTGTAGGTAATTTTTTCAGTTTCCCCACCTTCTCCGGTCAGGGTCACGATAAATATGTTTTCGGAGGCCGCGCCAGTGGCCTTGAATTCCAGCGATCCTCCTTGTTCCCGAGGGTTAAACTCCTGAGAATTTCCGGCCAAACCAGCCGATTGTACAGTTACCATTTGCGCCTTTTCACTATCCACCGATAACACCATATCCATGACTTTCCCTTCCCGTAAGGGTCCGAAGATTTGTAGGCGGACAGCACCTGAACTGCCAGAACTTGGCTGGATCGTCGCCCACTTTGTCGCCAACGGTCCGAATTGAGTTGCGGCCAATCCTGCAACCAACAAAATGACCGCCAGATAAGCCCATTTAGAGCGGCCGAGGCCGTCCAAAAACCGACCTGTACCACTACGTTGTACTACCGGATTGGCTGTGCGGGACAGGAACACGCGTACACCACTTAGGGTTAAATAGCACGATGCCAGTCCGAAAATTATCCACAATACCCGAGAAGAACTGCCCAGCCATTCACCAAAATGGATCGTATTCATAAACGCGCGAATCCGTCTACTTCCCCGGAAATCGGAAGGTTCAATTACCCCCAATACTGTTAGATTTGTTGGATCAACTGCTACCGTACTGCTACCGCTAAACTTACCTGAATGTGCAGAGTAGCCCATAAATCTAATGCCAGCTTTTGTGTGACCAGGGGCAACCATAGCGTCGGGTGAGAACTGACTTAAGGCACCCAGAGCGACCTTTTCAGCAGTATCGATCAGCTCTCCATCAAACCCAGCTGGTCGTATTTCCTGACGAGCCAAAGCCGGCGGGGGTTTGGGGAAGGAGCCCGTAATTCCAAGTCCAGTGGTAAGATAGTAGACCCCTGTAAGAGCGATCAACAGGAGAAACACAGCCGTCCAGACAGCCAAAAATCGGTGTAGCTTGCCAAAATATTCTCGGCTGTTCGTGCGGGTGCCTGAAAAGCGAAATAACCCTTTCCAAAACCGCCGATAAGTTATTAGCCCTGAGACTATGGAAGACAGAAGAACAAGCGAAGTGGCACTGACCAGTACAAATCCATAGCGTCTTGGAATAAAAAGGCTGTCGTGGAA
The DNA here is from genome assembly GCA_964599985.1 of uncultured Marinosulfonomonas sp. Classification (GTDB taxonomy): domain Bacteria; phylum Pseudomonadota; class Alphaproteobacteria; order Rhodobacterales; family Rhodobacteraceae; genus NVTR01. Next base: position 11,425 of record CAZRHV010000020.1, read on the forward strand.
TTTACGAAGGACAGACCGGAAATTCAGGTCTTTCGTAACCTCAAGAATTTCTGCGGTACTTGGATCGCTCCATACGACCACTTTTTCACCCCAGCCCGTGGTGACATATGAGCGATCCGCCAGCCATTTTTGCGGCTGCCTTTGTGAAACAAATAAAGTGCTTTGCGGGAAAGCGTGTGTAACTGAATCGTAAATTGTTCCAAATGATGCTTTTTGACCCTCGGCCGGGGCGGATGCCCAGATGTTTTTGTGAAACACTGCCTCCAGTTCATCTGTGAACACCAAAACGACGCCGCTGAGAAACATGAAGCCAAAGAATATTGCCATATGAAACCCAAGCAATTTGTGAATTTTGAAAATGTTGGAGCGAAACAAACGAGACTGCATGTAGTTTCCTGGGTAATTGTAAACGGCGGATTGTTCGAACAAGTTAAGATTGCTGTTGGCTGCTTTGCCCAAATTGGGTGCAGCTAGTTTAAAGATTAAGGTAAGAATGAAAACCGCTCTCTTTTGTCTCGGCGACACTACCGCCAGAACGCCTTGGCTGTTGCACAAACCAAAACAATCGAGCCGGAAACTTTTCTATCCGGTCGTTTTGAGTTAAAGAGTAATTGGGAAGTTTGTTTGTTGGGATAGTATTTTGTGTGGTATTTTTGGCGTCAGATTTGACGGCGGAGACGTTGTTGTAGACGCTGCCAAGCTTAAACAAAGCGTCGAAGTTTTGCGTCACCGGGGCCCCGATGCCAAGGTGATTTTCGCTGACCGAGGTATTGGGCTTGCCCATGCTCGTTTATCGCTTGTCGATGTTTCCAGTCGTTCGGATCAACCTTTTTCAGATGAAAGCGGGCGCTATGTACTTGTTTTCAATGGTGAGGTTTATAATTTTAGAGCTCTTCGAACAAAGCTTCAGAATCTCGGAGTCATATTCAACACCACTTCTGATACCGAGGTCGTTCTTCACAGTTTGATCCAACTGGGCGTAGATGCACTGGCCGAATTTGAGGGCATGTTCGCGTTGGCGTTCATTGATCGCCGCGACGGTTCTGTGCTGTTGGCGCGGGACAGATTTGGGATGAAACCGCTCTATTGGGCACACGAATCATCCGATTCAAGTACACTTCTTTTCGCATCCGAAGTTAAAGCGTTGGCACCATGGCTGGACCTGAAGCCTGATCACGGCTCATTGATGTCGTATCTCATGAAGTTTGGCGGCCCGACCAGTGGGCGCTCTTTCTTTGATGGCGTTCATTCACTTAGTCCTGGCGAGTATTTGCTTTCAAAACGTGGTGAAGAACCTGTTATTGCACCGTTCTTCAAGTTGCCTGATTTTCTGGATGCAGATGAAACTGAGCGTCTGCGGAGCATGTCGCCAACCCAGATCATAGATGAATTTGACGAGCTCATGCAAAATGCTGTTTCCAGCCATTTGTTTGCGGACGCAAAGGTTGGGGCTTTTTGTTCTGGCGGTGTAGATTCGTCTTTGATTATTGCTATGGCCGCGCGACAAAAAAAGGACGTGAAACTGTTTCACGCCAACGTCGTAGGCGACTGGAGCGAAACAGGAGCCGCACGCGGATTAGCTGATCATCTTGGCTTGGAAATGCAGGTAGCCGAGGTTCAAGAACAGGATTTTGTTGATTTAATTCCACGGGTTATGAAACACTATGGGTATCCATTTTCGTATCATCCCAATTGCGCTCCGTTGATGATGACTGCCCAACTGGCACATGACAATGGAATTAAGGGCCTGCTATCCGGTGAAGGTTCGGATGAGCTGTTTCTTGGTTATCCATGGTTAGGACGAAAGCCAATCACCGACGTCTTTGGCGCCTTGAGTGGTGGCGTACAAAGTGCGATCCGAAAACTGCCCGGAATAGGCCCAATCCTGCTGCCGGATCGTGTTGGAAATACACCACAGGTCCGCGATTTGCTGAATGGACGTGAGATGGTCAGCGATATGGAGGATGTAGAAGCCGCTCTGGCCAACTTCCCCAAGCACCTGCGAGAGCCAGCACATCAGTGGACGCTCGACTATATGCACCACCATTTGCGCACGCTTTTGCACCGGAACGATACAATGGGAATGGCCGCGAGCATTGAGGCCCGTTTTCCATTCCTCGATCATAATATTGCGCGTTTTGGCGTGAATTTACCGCGCAAATTCAAGCTGCGCGCATCGCCATTTGTATTCGAAAAAGCCCATCCGTTTGTTCGTGATAAATGGGTCGTGAGGGCTGTTGCGGATCGCTATGTACCCAAGCAGCTTAGTCAACGGATCAAAATTGGGTTCTGGACCACTGTATTTCAACGCCTTGAATTTTCAACGGCTTACAACGCAGGCTCACCCTTGCGCGATGTGTTGAAACTTTCGCAAGTGCAACTGGATCGTGCGTTTGAAGATGCCGGGCCAGATCTGCGGCTGCGTTTGATGCTGACAGATGTTTGGCTGCGCACCGTGATAGGGGACGAAAGCGAAGAGAAATCGGTTTCTCGCCTGCGCGATCACGTCACCATCCGTCAGGAAGGTCAAAAGCCCGCGCGCAAACCGGGTAAGTCCCGTTCACGCTTGGCGGCATCTGCTCCTGTTTAGGAAGTCAGTCTGACACCCTAGTTTGGGAAAAGAACTACTTCTCTTTCTGCAAAATGCGCCCGAGCAGCGGCGTTGGATTGCGCGCCCATATCCATTAAGAATATAGGCTTGTCCGCTGGCAACCAGGGGTCATTCAGCATCAATGCTGATGCAGGGTTACTATCGACATCAAAAATTACCAGCGCATTGGAAAACGCGCCACTTTCCATGACCGCCCGCACTTCAGAGCTAAAATTTCCATATTCGAAATACTTCACAACTCCCCTCCAGGGGGTAAATATCAACAAACCGAACAGGCAAGTCACAAACAGGGCAGTAGCAGTAGAATGCCTATCTACGCCAAGCTTCTGCAGACGGTCACTTAATGCCACAAAGCCGCTGGCTGACAGGTACAACACGGGGAAAAATAGTCCAAACCAATAGCGTGGACCGATGTAGAAGCTGCCTGAAAACCAGTAAAAGAACATCGCGGTTATTATCGTCACTGTAATCGCGAACATCATCCAGTCTTTGCGATCAGACTTCCCCCAAATTACCAAAGCGTAGACCAAAGCCAATGATCCTATACCCCAGCCAAAAAGCTCTAGCTGAAGCGCAGACAGGTTGTGGAGCGTATTTAACAGCCCCTCAAATGCAGAATGTCCCGGTGCAACATCCAGATCACCCCAGCCACCGGGTGGACCAATCTGCGGGCCAAACCCATAGGAATTAGCGCCAACATGCCATTGTTCGTTGATATACCGGGCCAGCGGCGCCTGAAGGGGATTCCCCGTTAGGACGGCATTGTGGAAAAAGTAAAACCCGCCAGATAGAATTGCACCGAGTGAATAAAACACAGTACGAATTAGTGTTTTTGGATTTTCCCAATTTGCGACAATATAGAGCCCGGTTAGAGTGCCAATCAATACGCCTTCCAGCTGTCGGGTTACAAACACCCAGCCCATTGCTAACCCTGCAAGACCTGCGAACTTAGCAACCTGTTGCGTGTTTTTTCCCGCCAAAAGAAGTAACCACCAACTAAGCAGCGTAAAGAATATCGCCGTATTATGGGGCATAAGAGACGCAGAGGCGGCCAGGAACCATGGTGAAGTACACATTAAAAGCACAAGTATATCAGCCCGACGACGGCCACCAAGCCGACGCGTGATCGCATGTGCCAACAAAACTGAGAATGCAGCCAATATGGGGTTAACTATCCAAGGAGCACCAAGCAATACGCCAAGCGTCAGGATACCAGGCCAACCTGGTGGTGTTGTTGCAAACCATCTTCCGTCGCGGATTTCCAAAAGGTAGTATTCCAGCCCAGCCCGTGCGGCCTCCGCCGGGGCGGGGGCAAAAAAGCTGCCGCCGGCAAAGGTCTTTGCCTGAAACAAATATACCAGTTCATCTTCAACATGCGGTATGCGTTCAAAGCTGAACCAGCCCAATGCGGCGCTTGCCAGGAGAACGATAACTGCAGGAATTATAGGGCTAAATCCACGATTGTTGTTCATTGGGGCAGGCTGCAAAAGCATCGCTGCAAGTGTAAGTAAATTGACGCCCACAAGTGTTGCGCCTGCTACCAAATGGAATGCGTAAGAAGCCATAAAGCCACGCGGGAGGTAGCCCATAAGAGAAACGCTAAACCCGGCGCTAAGGGCAAGGAATATAAATATGCGAACAGGTCCAAATTCTTGAAACAGTCGCAATATTTTTCTATGACCGCCGGTTCGATGAATTGCCCATAGTGCAAACAGAGCCTGTACAGCAATTAACCCAAACATAAACAGATCGGCCATGGTATCTGGTCTTAAACGAAGCGCCGGGAACCATAAGGGCTGTGTCAGCCATAACTGCGCACCGCCACCCACAATCAAGGTTAACGCCAATGTGCCAAGAATATTTGCCCGCTGCGTCGAAAAATAGCTAAATGCCAGTAGTCCAAACCCAACAACCGAGCTGAACCAAAAGACTTTGTTCCCCATTGAAACCGAAGTTTGGGACAGCAACAGATAAACCGGGCCCAATATCAATAACAGCCCGGTCAGCTTTGCAGCCCATGGAAAACGAAGTTCGGTGGATTTCACGTATTTACCGGTATCTTGATCCTAAAGAAATCCAATTAGCTACTATTTACTGTATGAAATCAAATGTTTTTGAAATTTAGCTCAGCTTTAGATATTTTTACGTTTAACTGTAGCCAATCCTTTGCGGCAACCGGTATTGTCCGATGTCGGGGATGCGAAATTCCCCGAAGATTATCATGATTGGGACGTTTCAATCATCTCTCGGTACAGTTTTTCAAAACTTTCGTGAACGGCCTGTGGTGAAAATCGCGCTTCCCGGCTAAGTTTTTTAGCCGCCAGCCCCATTTTTTCGCGTTTTGTTGTGTTGTCAATCATTTCTAGGACTGCAACAGCGATCGCGCGCGTGTCACCAACCTGCAAAACGCAACCGACGCTCGGATCGACCAGTTCTTTTACCCCACCACAATCGGTTGCAATGACGGGCAGGCCGGTTTGAAAAGCTTCCACAATCGAAATTGGAAGCGCTTCCCATCTGGATGTCAGCAAGTATAAATCCGACGCCATAAGAACAGAGGCCACATCATCAACAGGCCCTAAAAATTTTACGTTTTCCGAAACGCCTGTTACCTCAGCCCAGCTTTCAACGATATCCGACAAAGGTCCGTGACCGCCAATTGCAAATACCACATCGTCGCGTTTGTCCGAGATTTTCCGCGCAACCTCGATCATCATATCGATGCCTTTTTGCTGATCCAATCGCGAAAGGCTGGAAATCAGAAAACGACCTTTTTTACCCAGCAGCGATTTCCTCAACTCTGCAACATGTTCCTTAGAAACTTTCGGTAGCTTGTGAACGCCAAGACCAATTACGTGGGTTTTTTCCCGCGTCAATCCTTTGGAAATCAAAGATTCCAGCGATGTTCTGCTTGGTGAAATTGTCATATCAGCGCAGCGTTTCGCAGTTCGCGCTACACTGGCTTCGCGTTCGGGTTCCGAGCCGTGATAGGTGAAAATAACTGGAATATTTAACCCCATAGTCGCCAGTCTGGCCACAATGGCGGGGGCAGTTTCGTGGGAATGAACCAGCTGAATATTATGTTTCTTCAGCGCTTGGCGTAATTTTCGCGCCACCGGCAGAATTTCTGATAGCCGTTTGAAAACGCCATCCTGTCCGGCTGCGATCTTATCTAGTGACAGATGTTCAAAATTAGGGTCACTATCGTCCGGGCACCAATCCCCGTGATCCCCAGCCAGAGCCACCTGGTGTCCGCGTTCGCTCAGGTCATTCGTGAGATCCAGCACATGGCGCTGAATACCCCCGGGTCTGAAATTGGTACAGATTTGTATTATTCGCATCACAACATTTCTTCTTTCGACCTGTCAGAACGGTAATACGTTCAAATTGCAACACATTATTTTCTCGATTGCGAATTATTGCCGCTCTCTTGCGTGTTTGGGGATGTTCGCGAAAAATAGCTGGCATTAGAGAAGATTCAAAGTGTACCCGTGGAAGTGGAATTAGAAGAATAGTTTTCAGGAGCAATTGACGTATGTCAATCGAGCGGAAATTTGGCCGGGGCGTGGCCTGGATGGCGGCCGGAAACTGGGTTGAGCAGGTCATAAATTTCCTTGTTTTTGTGCTGTTAGCAAGGATATTGGGGGCCGAAACATTTGGCCTTCTGGCAATGGCGGCAGCGTTTGTTCTGTTGTGTGAATTTCTGGTGCGAGAGTCATTTTCAGATTTTTTGATCTCCTTCGCGAACCCTGATGATGAGCACTTTAATACGACATTCTGGGTGCTAGCTGGGCTGGGTTTATTACTAAGTTTAACGCTGATCCTGGCAGCAGGGCCAATTTCTGATTTATACGGACAATCCGAAGTGCGTGGCCTAATTGTTGCTCTGTCACCAACGGTAATGATGATTGCGCTTACGGCGGTACCTGTTGCGATTTTAAGGCGAGAGCTTCGATTCCGTACACTTTCCCTTAGGGCGATCGCCGGGGTAATTGCTGGGGGGGTAGTTGCAATTTATATGGCTTTGAACGGATTTGGTATCTGGAGCCTTGCCGGACAGCGGCTGGCGCAGGTTCTTACCAATATTGTCATGGCGTGGGCTGCTGTGAATTGGCGTCCAAGGTTTAGTATTTCCAAACGACATCTTCGAGAAGTTGGTGGCTTTGGCGGAGCAGTATTAGGGCTAAGGGCCGCAGAGCTGGCATCAACGCAATTACCATCAGTGATAATCGGGGCAACGCTTGGACCGCTGGCTTTGGGATTTTATTCAATAGCCTGGCGTCTGGTTGAGATTGGTTCATTTCTAATCGTGACACCGCTTCGGATGGCGTCACAGCCTGCATTCGCTGAAATGCAGCGTAAAGGTGGTGCTGCATCTAAGCTATTGATCGATATATCGCGCCTGTCTGGTCTCGTTGCATTCCCGGCATTTGCCGGGCTGGCAATACTGGCCCAGCCGATACTGGCGCTGCTTTTCGGGCCGGGCTGGGGGGATGCCGCGCCAATCCTGTCGATCCTGTCAGTTCTGGGCGCATATCTTTGCATTGAAAAAATTCACCAGGCCTATTGTCTTGCACTGGGCCGGGCAGGGGCGACAACGCTGGTGGCCTGGGCAGAGGTTGTTCTAGGGGCGGTTCTGGTCTGGGTTTTGGTCCCTTGGGGTGTAAACGCAATGGCGGCAGGGTTAGTGGCGTCGTTTCTGCTATTTTGGGGTCTGCGGTTTTATATCGTGGCGGGTGTAGCAGGTTTAAGTCCATGGGTTTTGTTGAAAAACCATTTATTACCGATTACCGGTGCGATACTAATGGCCGGGCTAATCTGGATTTTGTTGGGAGAGTTGAAGCCGCAATCTTTGCTACAGGTGCTGCTAATCAGTATCGGCGCTGGCATCCTGTTCTTCGGCGGCTTTACAGCTATTTTCATGCGAAATCGCTTAGGTCTGTTAAAATCGTTTATTGCCAAGCCGGGCAATTCAGATGACACAACCACCTGAATAACCGGAGCTTGCATGAAATCCCTGCGCATCTTGATGTTCACCACGTTTTATCCTCCCTATTCCTTTGGCGGTGATGCGGTTGGCGTTCAGCGGATGGCGCGCGCACTGGTGGCGCGGGGGCATGAAGTGACCGTTGTGCATGATGAAGATGCCTATCTGTCGCTTGGCGGGCAGCAGCCAGCTGTAGCGGGCGAGGATGACGGCGTTATTGCGATTGGCCTGCGCAGTCGCAATGGGATGCTTTCCAACCTGTTAACCCAACAAATTGGCCGCCCCGTAGTGCATGGCCGTCGTATTCGCGAGATTGCCGAGGCCGGGCAGTTCGATATTGTCTGGCATAACAACACCTCACTTGTGGGTGGGCCCGGACTGTTGGGTGTTGGCAATGGCTTGCAGGTTTATGAAGCGCATGAACATTGGCTGGTTTGCCCTACCCATGTTTTGTGGCGTTATAACAAAGAGCTATGCGAAAAACGCGAATGTATCCGGTGCGTGTTGAATCACCGTCGTCCACCCCAAATGTGGCGTTATACCGGCTATCTTGATCGCCAGATGGACCAGATTGATCTGGTGATCGCCAAAAGCGAATTTAGCCGTGACAAGCATCGGGAGTTTGGCCTGCGTCAGGATATGGAAGTTCTGCCGTATTTTCTTCCGGATTTGGTACTGGCGAAGAAATCAAAATCCCCCCATTCACGCCCCTATTTTCTGTTTGTTGGCCGTCTGGAAAAAATCAAAGGCTTGCAGGATGTGTTCCCGGCATTCGACAAATACCCGGACGCTGAACTGTTGATTTTAGGCGACGGTGATTATTCTGCCGAACTAAAGGCGTTGGCGGCCGGCAATGAGCGAATTAAGTTTCTTGGCAGGAAGTCACTGGATGAACTTAATGCTTATTACCGCGCCGCTTTGGGGCTGATTGTACCATCCGTTTGTTATGAGACATTTGGGATCATTCTGATTGAGGCGTTTCGCCTTGGCACGCCTGTTATTGCGCGACGTCTGGGGCCGTTTCCTGAGATTGTGGAAAAGGCTAAGGGTGGTGTGTTGTTTGAAACCGAGGATGAGCTACTTGCTGCAATGCACGGTCTGCAAAATGACCCCGGCCTTCGTGAAAAGCAATCCAAGGCTGCCCGCGTGGCGTTTGAGAAACATTGGAGCGAAGGCCCGGTATTAGAGGCTTTTGGAGCAGCGTTTGCCAGGGCTGCATTTTCCAAGGGTGATAAAGGCTTAGCGCGTGTTCTTGAAGCGGGGGCTTTCGAAACTGGGTCGCGCGTTTAGGGCGCAAGTGTGCCAATCCGGTGCGCATTTGCCATTGCAGAAAATGTGATGGTTGTGGCCGGGATTGTTGGAAACACTGAAGCGTCAACCAAATGAACACGGCTTAAGCCATGCGGGCGCCCAAGTTTGTCAGACTGGCCCGCATGGGGGAGTTTTGCCATTGGAACCGTGCCCCCCACATGAAAACTAGAGCCAACCTGGCCAAGGCGGGTGGCAAAGCCAAGGGTGTTCAAACCCGCCCGCCCCATAACGCGAGATAGGCTTTTGGTAGCTGAATTCAGTGTTTTCTGCGTCGCGGCGTTTTCTTTCAGGGTTGGTTCTAGCTTACCGTTACTGGCCAGCCGCAATTCTATTTGGGCAGAATGGTCGGAATGCAGGAAAACCTGCGCAACGATCAGGCGGGCCGCGATGGCGCGTAAAACCGGATTGGCAACTTTCAGGCCATAGCCATAGTTTTCAATCAGATCGCGGGCAAAGTATTCGTTCCATGTATAAAGCTGGGCATGCACCAGATGCTGGGAAACATTCGGGTTGTCTATTTCCACAAATATCTGCGGCAGTGTGTTGAACGGTTGGGCACTAGGTGAAGAGGGTGCCCGCCAGCGGTGTAACATTGGCACAAATGCGTGCTGGCTATCCAGTAGGGTCAGGCTTTGACTGGCTGGGTTTGAGGCAAGAACCAACCTCGCCGTTTCCAAAACGCCAGCTGCAATGAATAGGCGCTCTCCCGGTAGAATTTCCCCGCCTGTAAGCGTCAGTGCTACTCCATCGTTATTTTCAACAAACTCCACGGCTATACTGCCGGGCTGGTAGGTAAACTGAGGATGGGAAATAAGGTCTTTCAGCGTTCGCTGGCTGGAATAAATGTGCCCCCAAGGACAGCCATGCAGGCACATGCCACAGCCATTGCAGGCAGCATCAACCGCCTGACGGGCCGCGCCGATATGGAAACCGGCATCCATATTTTTGGCTGTATTCTCTGACAAGCGGGTCAGCAGACTTTGGGCTTGCGGGCCGGGCGTAATCGCCTGTGCGCCCGCCATATCAAACCCAGGCATCAGGTCTGACAGCGCGTCGTGGACACCGGATACCGGCATGAATTCAGCCACAGCTTTATAGTGCGGTTTAAGATCGTCGAGTGCGATCGGCCAATCCGTAATATCTTGTTGCCGATAAGGCAGAACCGCACCACCCCAAAGGTTTGAAAACCCCCCTGCGGCGCGTGATGAGCATAAACCAAACCAGTCATGCGACCCGGTCAGCGTTGTATTTGCCGGTTCCATCGCAAAGTCAGAACCATAGCGCCGCGCCTGACCTTCTGGCGCTGAAAATTGCGGGGATTGGTAGGCTTGGCGCTGTTCCTTCGACCACGCATCGGGGGGCGTTGCTGCCAGAGTATCGCGGCGGTTTGCGTTAGTGGCTTCAAGCGTGTTGCCGCCATCAATCATCATAACGTCCCGGCCACGATCCAACAGCGCCTTGGCCACTGATACACCTGTAGGCCCCGAACCAACGACGATATTTGCCATCATTCCCGCCTGAATATCAAAACGGCACCATCGCCCAGTGTCCCGGGGAAACGGTACAGCAGTTTCAGATTGTCTTCGGTATCTGCGTCCAATGCGGAAACCTTTCGCAAGGTACGCGCCGGAAAGGCCACAACAAAGATCATCGGGCCGGGCAGCGCACTTGCCGCCAAATATTCTTCGTCGGTTAGTATCGCTTGCCAATCCGCCCCAAAATACCCGCCAAAAACTGTACTGGCATGGCCAACGGAAAACACCCGATCCTTGGGCGTACGCGCGGCTTCGACAAATTCAAACGCGCCGTTTAGGTCCTGTTTGGGTGCAACATAATTGCGCGAAGCGAGAACACCGGATATTGCGATCATACCAATACTGGCAATAACAAACATCGGGCGACTTAGTTGGCCGAACCAGTTGCAGATCAGACGAACCCCAAGCACGATCAGCAGCATCAGAAACGCAATGTCGACGAAGAAAAATCGCGGCCAAATCCGCATTCCGAGGGTCACCAGCAGTATCAGCGTCAAAACAATATGGACCCCAACTATGGGGCCAAACAATGGGGCGTTCGAATGCGCGGGCTTTGCGCCCAGAAATGCAAGGATGACAACAGTTAGCGCGACAATGCCAACTAATATACCGGTTGAGCCAATTGCCGTTCTTACCCCTTCCAGAAGTGACCATAACGGGTTTTGGTATTCCTGCATCACGTCGATGGTGGATGTTCCCGACACTGCTCCGACGGTATCCAGCAGGCTTGGTAATAGAGGGGCATAGAATAGCAAAGTTAATACGCCACCTACAATGTAACCCAGAAGGGGCAGCTTAATCTGACCGGGTTTCAGGGAATTTCGAAATGAACCAAATGCGACATAGCTCAGCCAGGCCAAACCCTGAGCGGCGAACAGGAACGCGCCGGTCAGGTGAGTAAATATAGCCAAAGCCAGGGTAACCCCGTATGCAAGCCAGATTACGGGTTTTGGGTGCGCCAGCCCGCGCAGGAACAGGATCATGCCGACAGTGCCAAAAAACGCAAGCTCTGTATAGCCACGGGCATTCTGAGAAAACCAGATGTGGTGATAGGAAATTGCCAGCAGCAGGGCCGTCAGGTGCGCAATGGTGGTTCCTGCAACATCCCGGGCCAGCCACCACATAGCGGCAATTGCACCGACACCAAAAAGCACGGCTGGCAATCGAACCACCCAGTTTTGCTCACCAAACAGGCTGATCATCGACTTGGATTGCAGGTTGAACAGATAATGGTTGTTCATCGAATAACCCTGCATCATGTCAGACCAGGGCAAACGAAGATGGGTATCAATTGTCAGGATTTCATCATACCAAAGTGGTGCATCCAGGCCGACAATTCGCAAGAGCAATGCAAGGATCAGGATTGCAGCCAACCCCGGATAGTCGCTTTTATTTCCTTGCAGGTGCTTCATTCATCCGCCCTTTACCGCGCGTACCATCAACAACATTTCATAGTTGGGATCGTGGCTGTCCAGTTCAGATTGATCAATCTCACCAGCGCCCAGCCCGTGCAGGTTGCAGATGCAGGTAAACACATTGCCCACAGTGGAAACTTCGACGTTTTCTGTCGGGAACACGGCCCGAAAAAGGTGCTTTTTTGACTGGCTGGTGAAATGCCAGTATTCACCCCAGTCATCGACACCTTCGCGCCGTGCAACACGGGTCATACCGTGGGACGTACACAGCACAACGCCCCCGGGTTTCAGAATGCGTTCCAGTGTTTTGATCGCTGCCGCCACATCAAAAATCATCTGCAAGGTTTGCGTGATGATGATGCAGTCAAAGCTGTTATCCGGGATATGGGGCGCGTCGGTCAGATCGGCCACGATCGTGGCGTCTGGATTGCCTTCGACGTAGTTCAGCACGTCTTCTTGTGTAACTTTATTGCCGCCAAATTTGCGGATATAAGCCGGGTCGCCCATTTCCAGAACACGGCCTTTGATGTCACCTGCGTGGCGCTCCAGAAATTGCTCAATGTAGTATCGCTCAATCGTCATCAGGTCGCGGTCATGACCAAAGATTGCGCTGATAGGCGACAACCGTCGCAAGCCACCAAAATCTACGGTTCCAACCGGGACAGATTGCAGTTTGCGGGCGCGTTGCTGGGCGCGAACCCATCTACGGAGTTTTTCCGGCAACAGAAATGTAGCCGTATCACGGGTCAGTTTTTCTATGCGGGCAAGTGGCGTCATTTAATGTTTGCCGCCCGTTTTTCAGCGATTATATCGTTGATGATTTCAGCCAGCGGGCGCTTCGGTCGGAAATTGATTGCGGCCTGAAGTTTTGAGACATCGGGCAGGCGCCGGTTCATATCTTCGAAGCCTTCAGGATAGACCGAAGAATAGGGGATCAGTTCAATTGTGGAACTGGAATCTGTGGCTTTGATTACCTGCTCGGCCAGTGATTTTATCGTAACCTCTTCGTCCGTGCCAATGTTGTAGACCTGCCCATATGCTTTTGGTGTCTCCAGCAAGCGAACCAACGCTTCAACCACATCAAACACATGGCCAAAACAGCGCGACTGATCGCCAGTTCCGTGAACCTGCAACGGTTTTCCAGCCAGCGCGTTTTGTACAAAATTTGGTAATACCATACCGTATCGCCCGGTTTGGCGCGGGCCGGTGGTATTGAAAAACCGCATAATCACGACCGGCAGATCGGCTTCCCGAGCGAATGCGAGTGCCAGGAATTCGTCCAGTGTTTTTGCGCAGGCATAGGACCAGCGCAAATTCACGGTCGCACCAATGGTCAGGTCGTCGTCTTCGCTAAACGGGAACTTGGTGGTTTTGCCGTACACTTCTGAACTGGATGCCAGATAGACCGGTTTTTTATCTTTTAGCGCTGCCTTTAATACATTTTCGGTACCGGTAACATTGGTCAGAATGGACCGGCTGGGTTCTTCCATGATCAGTTTCACACCAACGGCGGCTGCGAGGTGAAAAACCACATCTGCCTGATCAACCAAATCCTGCACCAAGATACGGTCCAGAATATTGCCTTTTACAAAGGTAAAATCGGCGTTGTCTTCCAGCGATTTCAGATTTTTCAGCTGACCGGTGGACAGATCATCTAGTGCAGTTACCCGGTTGCCGTCGCCAATCAACCGTTCCGCAAGGTGCGAGCCAATGAACCCTGCACCGCCCGTAATCAAAATCCGCATGAAACCTCGCCTTTTAAACTTGTGTGCCCCCAACACATTTGCGCGACCTATAGCATGGCCGATTCTTGCTCGCTAGCTTGGTGACGGCAATCGGTTCCATCAAGAAACAATTCTGGTATCAATGCCGCATTCGTCTAGGACGGTGAAAAGTGGGGCAGGGATAAAATATGCAGGTGTCATCGGTTTCGGGACAGAAAATTGTGATTACAGGTGCCCGTGGTTTCATCGGTTCCAGAGTTCTGAACTCGTTGATTGCCGGTGGCGCCCAAATCACTGCAATCCTGCGAACCGGTCATGAAGCCAAAAAGCTGCGCCAACTTGGGGCCCGCGTGGAAGTTACAGCGCTAAAGCGGGGAACAGCGCTTGAAAACGCGTTAGAAGGTCAGGATACACTGATCAACACAGCCTATGACATACGTGCAGGAATGGATGAAAACCTGGCGGCGTTTGAAGCGCTAATTGATGCAGCCGGCAACGCCGGAATCAAGCGTGTAATCCATACAAGCTCAGCCGTTGTCTATGACGATTGGCCACAAGGTGAAATTGACGAAAACAGCCCCATTACAGCCGGGGCTGGCGGGGGTTATCGCCAAGCCAAAATAATGATGGAAAACATCCTGTTACGCGGCGACTTTGAAGTGATAATTCTTCAACCAACAATCGTTTACGGATCGGGCAGCGCACTATGGACCACTGGACCAATGGCCGCACTTACGGGTGGTGGCGTAGTGTTGCCCGATCCAAGCGGACACTGCGCGGCGGTTCATGTGGATGACGTCGTTCAGGCATTTGTAAAGGCGGTTGAAGTGGCTGATATTAAACAGGAAAAATTCCTGATCAGCGGCGCAGATAGGCCAAGCTGGCAGCGCTTTTATGGCGGGTATCGAGACATCCTTGGCGGGGGTGAAGTTTTGTCGAAACCCGCAAATGATTTACAAGCACGCCTCGCAGCCCCGAATGGAGTAGAAATTAGTTCCGGTCCTTCGGCAGCCGCGAAAATTTCGGCGCGACTCAGACAGTTGATTGGAACAAATAACTTTGAAAATTTCACTGGAAAAATTCGCGCGATGCGCGGGTCTGGCGCACCACATTATCCAGACCAACACATGCTGACCCTTTTGGCCGCCAGCCCGCTGATATCCATTGAGCACGCCCGCACTCGGCTGGGTTATGAGCCGCAAGTGGATTTTGAGAAAGGGCTGGCAGAGATTCGGGCTGGTTTGAGCTAATTGTTTTGCCTTTCAAAACAATACTCAGATTTCAGCGTAATTCGATTGCCCCTGCGGCGAAGGTTGTCAAAATTCCTACAGTTTAGAACGATGCTATGCTAAGTGGCTTGCGGGTGAAGTGTGTTAAACGGGAACCGATTTTTATGACCAGTACGTTTTCTTTATTCTCGGATTTGAAAGAGCGTATTTCAAACTGCGACGCCAATGTCATGACAATTGGGCTGGGTTATGTTGGCCTGCCACTGGCGCTGACCATCCATGAAACGGGGTTTCCAACATTTGGTTTCGATATAAATCGCGACCGGGTAGGGATGATCAACGACGGTCAGAAGATGATTTCGTATTTTCCGGATAACCGGGTTTCTGATGCGATTGGCAGTGGGACGTTTTTGGCCACAACTGATGCCAAGAAAATTCGCGAAATGGATGTTGTTCTGCTGTGCGTACCGACGCCATTGTCGCCTGAGCATGAGCCAGACCTGACATATGTAATCAAAGCCGCAGAAACCATCGCGGCCCACCTGCGCCCGGGACAGTTGATCGTTCTCGAAAGTACCGTTTGGCCGGGGGCAACGGCCACCGTTATCAAACCAATCCTGGAAGCGGGCGGCCTAAAGGTTGGCAGCGACTTTTTCCTTGGCTTTTCACCAGAGCGCGAAGATCCCGGAAATGCCATTCATAATACCCGCAATATCCCCAAAGTAGTTGGGGCGGATGATAAAGCGTCACGCGATTTGCTTGAGCTGTTTTACAGCAAAATTGTTGACCGGGCCGTCCCTGTAAGTTCCTCCGCTGTGGCTGAAGCGGTCAAACTGGCAGAAAATAGCTTTCGGACCGTCAATATTGCGCTGGTTAATGAAATGAAGGTAGCCTTTGACGCAATGGGTGTTGATGTCTGGGAAGTCATTGACGCGGCGGCGACCAAACCCTTTGGCTATATGCCATTTTACCCTGGTCCGGGTATTGGCGGTGATTGCATTCCGGTTTCACCAGCATATTTGTCCTGGCGGGCACGGGATGTTGGCTCGGACACGCCTATCATAGATTTGGCACGGTCCAACAATGACAGCGCGCCTGACGCGGTCGCCGGGCGAATTGTTGCAGGGCTGATGACGAAATCAGGGGTCTCGATTTCCAACGCTAAGATATTACTGCTTGGGATCGCCTATAAGAAGGATGTTGAAGACACACGGGTTAGCCCTGCTTTGGCCGCGCTAAAGCGTTTGGAAGAAATGGGTGCGAGTTGTAGCTACTATGACCCATATTTCCCGATCATGCCCCTGACCCGGGATGACCCGGAACTCGCGAACCGGAAATCTGTTGATTTGACTGGCGAAGTGGTTGCGGGGTTCGATGCGGTTGCGGTCATGACAGACCACACGGACGTAGATTATGGGTTGGTTGCAGCGTCGGCCAAGCTGATATTTGACACGCGCAATGTATTTGATGCGCGCGCAATTGAAGTTTCTGACAATCGCTTAGTAAAGATTTAGTCAAGCCAGTCGCTAAGATCACGCTCTATCAACTGCTCTAGCGCAAGGATTTCACCGCTTAGCCGTTCCTTCAGTATCTGCCTTGCCTCTGGCGGCATGACAGTTTCTTGCGTGGTGTTCGCCGAAGCGATTTTATCCCTGATCGCCCATCTGAATTTTTGCGGTACAACCAGCCCAACCGCGCGTGTAAGCGGATTGGATTTCATCAAAAAATCCTGCAAAGCTCGGTTCTTTGGCACCCCCCCGGCGTTTGGCCTATTTGACATGTCAGGAAGAAATTCAGGATCGGCGCCGATGAAGTCGAAAATATCTGTTAGCACCCGACCCGGCGAGTTTTGAAATTCCTCATATTTTCGAACAAATAGTTTCTCTTTTGGAAACAGTTTAAAATAGCGCTTCAGCTGTTCCGCGTATCGGGGAAAGCGGGAATATCCGAACAGTGGCTGCCAACCGGCCGCCAATCGCTCATTTTCCAGACTAAGTGCCTTGGTAAAATCAGGCTCAGGTTCGATCGCCTGTTTGGTCGCGTATAGAAAATGCGAGAAAGCCTGTTCAATCGGATTGCGCAGAATTACGATTAGTTTTGCGGCAGGGATGTGATGTTTTATCCGTTTCGGCGCATCGGGAGAATACAGATACAAAGGCGAGGCTTCGCCGCAAATTGCACTCTCGGGCGCTATATTAAACAAGGCATTATAGGCTGTTAGATCGGTAAACGAGTTGTTTATGTAATCCGCACCAGGGCCTTTGCAGTCGAGCGTTTCGCCTTCATACGAAAAGAAATTTGGCTCTTTGATTGATGGCATGAAAACCTGCGGGTGTTGACGCATATAGCCGTGCAGGGCCGTGGTTCCAGCACGGGCCGCGCCAATAATTAGAAAATCTGGTAATTTAGCCATGCGATGAACCACCCATATGCCTACTATGAGCAAGCCAACTTAGTTACCGCCAATAGTAAGGTATTCCAGCCTTGTGCGCGAGCAGATTTCAGGTGTCATATGTCTAAAGGAATTTAGGGGTGTCTGGCGGTTGCAATCTAGATGATGTTGGCAATTTGCCTAAGTTTTGCTAAAAAAGCAGTTGTTGGAGAGAGTTTGAAGCTGGGTTTGATTCGTGGCAATTGTTGAATTCGCCACAGTCACATTGATCCGGAAGAGGGTGCCTGAAAGGGGTAAATAGGGTTTTTTTGCGTTATTGGTTCCAATTGAGCCACTAAACTGTGTTGAACCCCTAAGTTTGTTTGGGAATCGAATTTGGTCTGATAATTTGATTGGGTGAGGGAACTGCATATTGTGTGCGCGGAAATGGTAGATTTTGACAATGAAAAATAATAAAAGCCCTGTAGTTGTGATCGGTGGCGGACCTGCTGGATTGACGGCTGCTTACGAGCTTCAAAAACACAGTAAAGACCATATTCCATTGGTGTTTGAAGGCTCCGATATGGTTGGCGGAATTTCCCGAACCGAGACCAATAACGGCTACCGTTTCGACATCGGCGGGCACCGGTTTTTCACCAAGGTTAAAGAAGTTGAAACAATGTGGCACGAGGTGCTTCAGGATGATTTCATCACTGTCCCGCGTCTTAGCCGGATTTTTTACCGTGACAAGTTCTTTGACTACCCGCTGAAGCTATTCAACGCCCTTTCAGGCATTGGCCCATATGAAGCGTTTCGCATCGTCATCAGCTATATCAAGTGGCAGCTTCGCCCCTATAAGGACGAGCAGAGCTTTGAAGAATGGGTGATAAACCGGTTCGGCGGTCGCCTGTATATGCACTTTTTCCGCAGCTACACCGAAAAAGTCTGGGGTATTCCAGCGACGGAAATCAGGGCTGACTGGGCAGCGCAACGCATTAAAAACCTGTCGCTTTTCAAAGTGGTCTGGAATGCGCTGACCGGCTCAAACGACACAGCCAGCCTGATCGAAGAATTTCAATACCCGCGCTTAGGCCCGGGAATGATGTGGGAAAAGGTACGTGATCTGGTCCGCGAAGATGGTGGCGAAGTGAACATGCGTTCTGAAGTCGTAGCGGTTAACCGCGACGGCAATCACATCAATTCAGTCGATGTACGCAAGTGGAGCAAGGACGGCGTAGACGAAGGCACAGAGACGGTTGAGGGCGATCATTTTGTGAATTCAATGGCCCTGCGGGATCTGATCCATTCCTTTAATCCGCCGCCACCAGAAGAAGTGGTAGCTGCAGCTGATCGTCTGAAATACCGTGACTTCTTGATCGTGACGCTGGTTTTGGATCATTCCGACCCGTTTCCAGACAACTGGATTTATATCCACAGCCCCAAGGTGAAGGTGGGTCGCATCCAGAACTTCCGCGCCTGGTCGCCGGAAATGTTGCCAGATCAGAATACTGCTTCAATTGGCATGGAATATTTTTGCCAAAAGGATGACGGTCTTTGGTCGTCTAGCGATGAAGAGCTGCGTGAGCTGGCTTCCCGTGAACTCGAAGAGCTTGGTCTGGCCAAGGCCAGCCACGTAATTGATGCAGCAATTATTCGCCAGCCCAAGGCTTATCCGGTGTACGATTCTGAATACCGTGAAGCGCTGGATGTTGTTGAAGACTGGCTGAAAGGATTGGAAAACTTCCAGACTGTCGGTCGCAACGGCCTGCATCGCTACAATAATCAGGACCATTCGATGCTGTCAGCGATGTATGCTGCGCGCAACATTCTGGGACAGAACTATAATATCTGGGACGTAAACATCGAGCGCTCTTACCACGAAGAATTCGAGATCGAAAAAGATGTACCTACTGCAGTTGCGACCGTAGCGGCGGAATAGGGCCGGGGTTTCACGGTTTTCAATAGATAAAGGGGTGCCGACTGGCGCCCCTTTTTGACAGACGGCTTGTGTTTAACGGATTGAAATGGCGCAACCTAGATTGTGACGATTCCAGCCCTCACAGGGTAGCCGCGGCACCCTGGTTCTGGTGGTGGTACTGGCAGTAACAACGCAGCTTCCAGTGCAGGAAATGAAAAGTTTTTTGCAGACCTTGTGGGTTTGGTCACGTTTACTGGCGTTGAAATACTGGGGCAGGTGCTTGATCGCGAAACTCAGGCAGAAAGTGTAACGCGGGTAGGGGGGGCTTGGGGCTTTCTTATATCTTGAAGTGCTGGAAGCCAGTTTTTCATTCGATGGTGTGATTGGTGCATTCGCGCTGACACAAAACCTTTTCCTGATCGCAATTGGCCTGGGAATTGGTGCGATGTATGTGCGTTCGATGGCAATAATTCTGTTGGAAAAACAAATACTTATG
The DNA here is from genome assembly GCA_964599985.1 of uncultured Marinosulfonomonas sp. Lineage (GTDB taxonomy): Bacteria > Pseudomonadota > Alphaproteobacteria > Rhodobacterales > Rhodobacteraceae > NVTR01. The sequence goes on from CAZRHV010000020.1 coordinate 31,022, forward strand.
CAGCTGCGTTATATCGAGCACGGGGCGTTTTATTCGATATTGGTGCTGGCGCTGATCATGTTTGCGCAGACGCTTTGGCACATACCCGAGCGGTTTACCGGGGTAATCAGGGCTACGTTAATCGGCATCGCGCTGTGGTCTTCGATACGGTATAATAAGTCCCAGATTGAGGCTTAGCGCACTGCGCCAGCGAAACATTTGTCCAGTACATTATACAAACCAGAATTATACTGCTCAAGAATGATCGGCGGCATGCTTAAAATTGCAGGTATTAGCATTCATTTTGACAAACAATTATCTTCGCCCCTTGTAGCCCCTCGAGCGCGATACTAAGACTTCAGTAAGCACTTATCCGCTAACCATATCCCAGCAGCGCGAAGGTAGGACATGCAAGACCCAGTTTCACAAATACAGAACTTTATCATTCCAACGGTTGAAGAAACCACTTCCCGTGGATCGATCCGTTACGATATTTTCTCACGACTGCTGAAAGAGCGGATCGTTTTCATATCTGGCCCGGTACATGATGAAATGGCCACCGTCATTGTGGCACAACTGCTTTATCTCGAAGCGGAAAACCCCAAAAAAGAAATTGCGATGTATATCAACAGCCCCGGTGGCGTTGTGACCAGTGGTCTGTCGATTTACGACACTATGCAGTATATCCGCCCGAAAATTTCGACGGTGTGTATCGGTCAGGCCGCCTCTATGGGCTCGCTGCTGCTGGCGGCGGGTGAAAAGGGTATGCGTCAGTCACTGCCCAATAGCCGCGTGATGGTTCACCAGCCCTCTGGTGGATACCAGGGGCAGGCGACGGATATTATGATCCACGCGCAGGAAACCCAAAAACTGAAAGACCGCCTTAACCAGATTTACGTAAAACACACTGGTCAAAAGCTAAAAGCAGTCGAAAATGCTCTTGAAAGGGATAACTTTATGTCCCCGGAAGAGGCCAAAGATTGGGGACTAATCGACGTGATTGTTGAAAACCGGGCTAAAGTAGACGATGACGATAGCTGATTAGGCACATTACGCAACGTTGATTGGGCGTGTAGCATTTTGGCATTGTGCTGGAAATGACGCTGACCTAGACTCTGAACAGGGGCGCGACACCGCTAATTGCGGCTGGACAAAATGGATCAGGCTTATGGCCTTAGGGAAATGTGATGGCAAATAACTCTGGTGACAGTAAAAACACGCTTTATTGCTCATTTTGTGGGAAAAGCCAGCATGAAGTCCGCAAGCTGATCGCCGGTCCAACGGTGTTTATCTGCGACGAATGTGTAGAGCTTTGCATGGACATCATCCGCGAAGAAACTAAATCTTCCGCGTTGAAGTCCGCTGATGGCAATCCAACCCCAAAAGAAATCTGTGATGTGCTTGACGATTACGTCATCGGCCAGACCCACGCGAAACGTGTTCTATCTGTTGCAGTTCACAACCATTACAAGCGCCTGAATCACGCAGATAAGTCAGATGAGATCGAACTGGCGAAGTCGAATATCCTGCTGATCGGCCCAACCGGTTGCGGTAAAACACTGCTGGCTCAGACACTGGCCCGTATTCTGGATGTGCCGTTTACGATGGCTGATGCTACGACGCTAACCGAAGCCGGTTACGTGGGTGAGGACGTCGAGAATATCATCCTTAAGCTGTTGCAGACCAGTGAATACAATGTTGAGCGCGCGCAGCGCGGCATCGTCTATATTGATGAAGTCGATAAAATTACCCGCAAATCTGACAACCCCTCGATTACCCGCGATGTTTCAGGCGAAGGTGTCCAGCAGGCGCTGTTGAAGATTATGGAAGGCACTGTTGCATCGGTGCCGCCGCAAGGCGGTCGCAAGCATCCACAGCAGGAATTCCTGCAAGTTGATACAACCAACATCCTGTTCATTTGTGGCGGTGCGTTTGCCGGATTGGACAAGATCATTTCGCAACGCGGCAAGGGTTCCGGTATCGGGTTTGGCGCCGACGTCCAGAACAACGATGAGCGTGGCGTTGGCGAGGTGTTTACCGAGCTTGAGCCAGAAGATCTGTTGAAATTTGGCTTGATCCCGGAATTCGTTGGCCGTCTTCCGGTTCTGGCGACGCTGCGCGATCTGGATGAAGACGCGCTGGTAACAATCCTGTCCAAACCGAAAAATGCGCTGGTCAAACAATATGAACGTCTGTTTGAGCTTGAAAGCACCAAGCTGACATTCACCGATGACGCGCTGCGGGCCATTGCCAAGCGGGCGATCAAGCGCAAAACCGGGGCGCGGGGCCTGCGTTCGATCATGGAAGACATCCTGCTGGATACGATGTTTGAATTGCCGGGGCTCGAAAATGTTGATGAGGTCGTGGTCAACGAAGAAGCGGTGAATTCAGATGCTGCGCCATTGATGATTTATGCCGACGAGCCCAAGGAAAAAGCCAGCGCCAGCTAAGTTGCTTTTGAAGAGGGTTTGGCAAGGTATCAGCCTAGCCACTGGACCTTCCCGCGTTGATCCGGCATATGATAGCGCAACGCATTCCAGAGGGTAGCATGGGCATTTTCAACACGCTTTTTCGATCAGTTACCTGGTGGGACAGCCAGACGATCAATACTCAGCTGTACACTTGGCGCCGTGGCGTTTTTGTTGGCGAAGATGGGCAAGGCAACAAGTTCTACGAAACCCGTGATGCCAAACGCCGTTGGGTGATTTTCAACGGCGACAACGAAGCAAGCCGGGTGTCGCCTGACTGGCACGGTTGGCTGCATCGTACTTTTGACGAACCCCCAACCAAGAAACCGTTTGAACACCAACCATGGGAAAAATCGCATCAGGAAAACCTGACCGGTACCGATCAGGCTTATGCACCGGCCGGGTCCATCCGGCGTGTTAATCCAGTAGAGCGGCGCGATTACGAAGCCTGGCGGCCGGAATAGGCAGATATGTCGGAAAACACCACAGAAGTAATTGTTGGCGGCGCGGTATTGGCCGCAGCACTGGGGTTCCTGTTCTATGCTGGGCAGGTTACCGGGTTTGCCAGTGGCGGCGCGGCGGATAACCAGTATTCGGCTTCGTTTCGCTCAATACAGGGGGTGTCAGTGGGAACTGATGTTCGAATGGCAGGTGTAAAGGTAGGCACCGTAACCGAATTGGTTTTGAACCCCGACACCTTCCGCGCGGATGCTACAATCACAGTTTCTGACAGCATATTGCTTCCCGATGATACTGCTGTCGTGGTTGCATCCGAGGGCTTGTTAGGTGGGAATTTTGTCGAATTACTGCCAGGGGGTTCAATCACGAATTTGGAGCCCGGCACCGAGATCGAAGATACGCAAAGTTCGGTTGGGCTGGTAGAGCTGCTATTGAAGTTTGTCAGCGGTGACGGAGGCGACTGATGCGGCGGTTGTTAGGTGTGTTTAGCGTTTTTGGATTGAGCTGTTTTCCAGCCATTGGACAGGATGTCATCATCCAAAGTCCGATTACGCAAGAATCCCTGCCATTGGAATCTCAGCCACTTGAACCGATTATAGATGAGCCACAAATCCAGCAGGCGACATTAGCCGAGCAAGGCGTAATACTGCGCGCGCTGGATAAGGTATCAGGCGAACTGGTTGATTTTGAACTCGAACCCGAACAGACAAAGCAGCTGGGCCGCATTCAGGTAACACTTAGCGAATGCCGGTTTCCCACTGGCAATCCGGTGGGGGATGCGTCGGCATATTTGACTATCCGTAACGCAGGCGAAACCGCGTCGGTTTTCAGTGGTTGGATGATTGCGTCAAGCCCGGCACTGAACGCATTGGACCATTCGCGTTACGACGTCTGGGTGTTGCGTTGTATCACGTCATAGGCGTTTTGTTCGATCTTTAGATTTGAGATATTCGCAACTAGTGAAATGGCGCGGCTAAGTCGGTTAAGGTATTGACCCCGCTCTATTTCTATAGCGCCTAAGCTCTCCAGATGTGGCGTTAGGAACTGGGTATCAAACAGTGAATACCCGGCCAAATTTAAGCGGTCAAGCAACCAAGCCAGTGCGATTTTTGAGGCGTCCCGACGCTTGGAAAACATGCTTTCACCGAAAAATGCGCCCCCGATTGAAACGCCGTATACCCCGCCAATCAGTTCTTCCCCATCCCAGATTTCCTGGCTGTGGGCGTGTCCTGCACGGTAAAGCTGCATATAAAGATCATGGATTTCCGCGTTGATCCAGGTTTCGCCGCGGTCCGCGCAAGCGCGTAAAACGCCCTCAAAATCAGTGTTAAAACGTGCCTGATACTGCCCGGCAAGAATAGTTTTTCGAAGGGATCTGGATATGCGAAACCCGTTCAGTGGGAAAATGCCCCGGCGTGTGGGATTTATCCAATGAATTTCAGAACTGTCTTGGCTTTCGGCCATCGGAAATATTCCTGCAGCGTAGGCGTGCAGCAGTATTTCCGGTGTCAGCGTATCAGCCGAGGTTCCGCTCCAGCCATTTTTCCAGCCACAGGATATTGTAGTCACCAGACTGGACTGCGGGTTCTGCCAGCAGCATGTGGAATAGTGGAATTGTGGTGTCCACGCCGTCAACGATCAGTTCACCTAATGCACGTTTCAGGCGGGCAATTGCTTCATCCCGGTCGCGGCCGTGAACGATCAGTTTGCCGATCAGACTGTCATAGTAGGGCGGGATCGAATAGCCATCATAAAGTGCGGAATCCATCCGAACCCCAAGGCCGCCGGGGGCATGGTATTGGGTGATCCGGCCCGGGCAAGGTGAAAAATTCGGTAGTTTTTCCGCGTTAATTCGTACTTCGATAGCGTGCCCGTTCACTTGCAGCTCACCCTGCGTGAAAGACATCGGCAACCCTTCGGCGACGCGGATTTGTTCACGCACCAGATCAACGCCAAATATGGCTTCGGTCACGGGGTGTTCGACCTGAAGGCGGGTATTCATTTCGATGAAATAGAATTCACCGTTCTCGTACAAAAATTCGATTGTACCGGCACCGATATAATCAATACCGGCAACCGCATCAGCGCATATTTTGCCAATGTCGGCGCGGGTCTTTGCGTCAATAGCGGGGCCGGGGGCTTCTTCGAACACCTTTTGATGGCGGCGTTGCAGTGAGCAATCCCGTTCACCCAGATGCACAGCATTGCCTTTGCCGTCACCAAACACTTGAATTTCAATGTGGCGCGGCGTTAGCAGGTATTTTTCGATATAACATTCGTCATTGCCGAAAACTGATTTTGCTTCCGCGCGCGCTGTATGAAAAGCGCTTTCCATATCTTTGGCGGTCATCGCAACCTTCATGCCGCGGCCACCACCACCGGCTGTGGCTTTAACAATGACCGGATAGCCGATTTTTGCTCCGACTTTTTTAGCTTCAGCCAGATTGGCGACACCACCGTCCGATCCCGGAACGCAAGGCACCCCAAGCCGTTTCATCGTATCTTTAGCGGTGATTTTATCGCCCATTGTGCGGATATGCGCTGCGGTAGGGCCGATGAACTTCAGGTCGTGATCTTCGATAACCTGCACAAATGCAGCGTTTTCCGACAGAAACCCGTAACCCGGATGGATCGCCTGCGCACCAGTAATTTCGCAGGCGGAAATGATCGCCGGGATCGACAGATAGCTTTCTGCACCCGGTGGCGGGCCAATACAGATAGCCTCATCCGCCATGCGAACGTGCATTGCATCACTGTCAGCGGTGGAATGCACCGCAACCGACTGAATGCCCATTTCGCGACAGGCGCGAATAACACGCAGCGCAATCTCGCCCCGGTTTGCGATCAGGATTTTGTCAAACATGGCCCTAGGCGCCCTTATTCGATGATCATCAATGGCGCACCGAATTCTACCGGATCACCGTCTGCCACCAGTATGCGTTTTACGGTACCCGATGCGGTCGCTGGAATATGGTTCATGGTTTTCATTGCCTCGATGATCAGCAATGTGTCACCTTCTGCAACCGTGTCACCAACATTTACGAAGGAAGGTGAATCGGGTTCGGCCTGCAAATAAACCGTGCCAACCATAGGTGATGTAACCGCGCCGGGATGCCCGGCAGGATCAGCGTTTTTAGCGGCAGGTGAAGCAGGTTCGGCGGGGGCAAGGCCGGGTGCAGCAGCGGCCAAAGGCGCGGCCACCTGCACAGCCGCCTGAACCACCTGTTTTACCCGGCTAACCCGGACGTTCAGCCGGTCGGCTTCGCCGTATTCACGCTTGACTTGAATTTCTGTCAGGTCGTTTTCATCCAAAAGCGCTGCCAATGCCTGAATGAATTCAACATCAGAGTTGTTGTTTTGTTTTGCCATGTGATCCTCGCCTGATTTTCGGCCTGTCTCTCGCAGGCTTCACAACAGTTTCGCCACTTATACGCCACCCAAGTTAGGGTTGAAAGCGCCGTTTGCTACATTTGTTAGATGCAATTCGGGCGAACTATAGGCCCCATAAGAAAAAACTTTTACCAGTTGATAAAATTTTCAGATGTGGCAAGCTGTAAACCAGAATGGAAATCTCGTTGGAGAAGGTTTTATGCCAAACAGTCAATTGACGCCGGGTGTGGTTGCTGCCCGTTTGTCCCCGGACGAATTGAAGCAGAATTTTTCCGATTTGCACCCGCCATTTGATGCCCACGAAGCCGCTGTGGCAGCGGACCGTTGTTATTTCTGCCATGATGCGCCCTGCATGACAGCCTGTCCAACATCGATCGATATTCCGCTGTTTATTCGCCAAATTCAAACCGGAACACCGGAAGCAGCGGCGCGAACGATATTTGACCAGAATATTCTTGGCGGTATGTGTGCCCGTGTTTGCCCGACAGAGACCCTGTGCGAAGAGGTTTGCGTGCGTGAAGAAGCTGAGGGCAACCCAGTGGAAATTGGCCGCCTACAGCGTTTTGCCACCGATCTGGTGATGGGTTCCGGGACGCATCCCTATGAAAAGGCTGCGCCAACGGGCAAAAATATTGCTGTCATCGGGGCCGGACCGGCTGGTCTGGCCTGTGCGCACCGACTGGCGATGAAAGGTCACGCGGTCACCATATATGATGCCCGTGAAAAAGCTGGTGGGCTGAACGAATTTGGCATTGCGGCCTACAAATCTGTTGATCATTTTGCCGAGGCCGAAGTGAATTGGCTAATGCAGATTGGTGGAATTGATCTGCAATGTGGCAAGGCTTTGGGGCAGGGGCTGACGCTTGAAAACCTGAGCGCTGATTATGACGCTGTATTCCTTGGCATGGGGCTGGCTGGCGTAAATTCACTGCGGGCCGACGGTGAGGGTAAGGAAAATGTGTCCGATGCGGTGGATTTCATCGCCGATCTTCGTCAGGTGGCTGACTTGTCCACCCAGGAAATTGGTCGAAATATTGTGGTAATTGGTGGCGGAATGACGGCGGTTGACGCTGCCGTTCAATCCAAACTGCTTGGCGCAGAAAACGTCACTATGGTTTACCGGCGTGGCCGCGAAGGCATGAGCGCGTCGGTGTATGAACAGGATCTGGCGACTTCAAAAGGGGTGCGGATCATCTATGGCGCGCAGCCCAGGGCGGTGCATGGCAACGGGGCGGTGGCAGAGGTGGAGTTTGAATATACGGTTACCAGAAATGGCAAACTGACCGGCACCGGGGAAACTTTCCGTCTGGCGGCAGATCAGTTGTTCAAAGCTATCGGTCAATCCCTGCAAGGCGCGCCGGAAGGATTGAAAATTGAGAGCGGAAAAATAGCCGTAACCGGTGATGGGCGAACATCAATGGACGGAGTTTGGGCCGGCGGTGATTGCGCATCAGGGGGCGATGATCTGACGGTGACGGCCGTGGCAGAGGGGCGCGACGCAGCGGAGGATATACATGCATCGCTGGCTTAGTATTGCGCTGGCACCACTGGCCACGCCTGTATTCGTGCAGGAAAACACTGTGCGGCTTGCTGATGTTTGGTTTCTGGATGTGAACTATGTCGGAACCAACGCGGTTAATGGCACACCGATTGAGTCCGAAATCTACGAACTTCGTAATTGGTGAATAGGGGCGATGCTTGAAATTCATTCCTCAAATTCGATCGACCTGTCTTCCGGCGGTAACCTCATGGTTTTGCCTTTATTTGATTGCCGTTCCGTTGGTGGCGCAACCTGCATCAATCATCGGAACCTGGTGCGAAATTGGCGGCGGCGAAATCATCTATCTGGAAGAACAGGGGATTGGGTTCAACGAGCATACGTTGTGCATTGGCGCCGACCCCCTGACGCCGGTGCAAAGCTATCAAACTTTGTTAAGCTGCAAAAACATCTATTTCGTGGATGGAGTATCCATAGAAGCGTTCCAGCAATCGCACATGTTTTCGGTCAATTTGTCAGCAGAGGACCAGTTGCAAGTGACACTGGACGATCGATCAGCGCCCCGGGACTTTGCCCGTTGCGAACCGTGACCATAGGGAAAGGAACCAAGTGATGGCGATCAATAGAATTCATTTTCAATCCATTCCGGTAGTTGATCAGGGTCGGGCGCTGGAGTTTTACACAAAACAACTGGGATTTGAGGTTCATACCGATGCCTCATATGGCGAGGGCTACCGCTGGATATTCCTAACGCTTCCGGGTGCGGAAACGCGGTTACATTTTGCCAAACCTTCCGAGATCAAGATCACCGATACGCCAGCCCTTTGTCTGGTTTGCGACAATGCGGATGACGAAGCCGTGCGTCTTGGGGCAGCAGGTGTGGAAATCACCAACGGGCCGGATGACGCTCTCTGGGCCGAAGGCGTTCGCTGGCTGATGGTGCGCGACACCGAAAACAACCTGATATTACTTGAATCCTTTAAGGAGGGCTAAGTTATGGCTAACCTTTTTTCTGATTTCGTCGGGATCAAATCCCCCAACCCATTCTGGCTGGCTTCTGCGCCGCCAACGGACAAAGAATACAACGTCCGCCGGGCCTTTGAGGCCGGGTGGGGTGGCGTGGTTTGGAAAACTTTGGGTGAACCGGGACCACCAGTCGTCAATGTAAATGGTCCGCGCTATGGCGCAATCTGGGGCGCGGATCGCCGTCTTTTGGGGCTGAATAATATTGAACTGATCACCGACCGGCCATTGGAATTGAACCTTCAGGAAATCAAATCGGTGAAACGCGATTACCCGGACCGCGCTGTTGTGGTGTCGCTTATGGTGCCTTGCGAAGAAGAGCCCTGGAAGAAAATTCTGCCGCTGGTGGAAGACACTGGCGCCGACGGAATAGAGCTGAATTTTGGCTGTCCACATGGCATGGCCGAACGGGGAATGGGGTCTGCTGTCGGGCAGGTGCCGGAATACATCGAAATGGTAACCCGCTGGTGCAAGCAATACACCCGGATGCCGGTGATCGTGAAACTGACGCCAAACATCACAGATATTCGCAACCCTGCGCGCGCAGCCCATAATGGTGGAGCGGATGCAGTTAGCTTGATTAACACCATAAATTCAATAACTTCCGTTGATCTGGATGATATGTGCCCCGAGCCGACAATCGACGGTAAGGGCAGCCACGGTGGCTATTGTGGCCCCGCTGTTAAACCGATTGCGCTGAATATGGTGGCCGAGATTGCCCGTGATCCGGAAACCGCTGAACTGCCGATATCGGGTATTGGCGGCATTACAACATGGCGTGACGCGGCTGAATTCTTGTCCCTTGGTGCCGGTAATGTGCAGGTTTGTACGGCGGCTATGACCTATGGCTTTAAAGTGGTCGAAGAAATGATTTCCGGCCTGAGCCAGTGGATGGATGAAAAGGGCTACGCTTCGGTTGATGAAGTCGTCGGACGCGCGGTGCCAAATGTTCGGGACTGGCAGC
>CAZRHV010000021.1:0-18058 GCA_964599985.1 uncultured Marinosulfonomonas sp.
GAGAACAAACTTTTTTCACTTTCGGGTAGCTCTTTGGTCGTATCTCCCTATATGAACTCTGATCGAAAAATAATTGGCGCGGTTGGAGTAATTGGCCCAACCCGCCTGAACTATGGGCGAATTGTGCCAATCGTGGATTATACGGCGCAGTTGATTGGTAACTTGCTATCGGGTCGGGACTAAAGGACGAAAAATATGGCTAAAGCCAAAGAAGAATTTATCGAAGAGCTTGAAAATGAGTTCGAAGAAGAAGAGGCCAAGCCAGTAACTTTGGGTGGCGACGAAGAGATATTCGACGAAGAAGAAGTCGATGATCTGGAACAAGCCCTGGCGGAGCGCGATGATATGCGTGACCGGTTTATGCGCGTTTTGGCGGAAGCTGAAAACTCCCGTAAGCGCGGTGAACGTGATCGGCGCGAGGCGGAGCAATATGGTGGCTCAAAACTGGCGCGCGACATGCTGCCGGTTTATGACAATCTGAAGCGCGCGCTCGATACTGTGACCGATGAGCAGCGAGAGGGATCGAAAGCGTTGCTTGAGGGTGTCGAGCTGACAATGCGCGAAATCCTGAACGTATTTCAGAAACACGGTATTGAGTGTATTGCACCGCAGGTTGGTGACAGGTTTGATCCGCAAAACCACGAAGCAATGTTCGAGGCGGCGCTGCCTGGTACAAAATCCGGTGATATTATTCAGGTTATGACCGAAGGCTTCATGCTGCATGAGCGCCTGTTGCGTCCGGCGCAGGTTGGGGTTAGCTCGACGCCTTCTTCGTAAGCTCTTTCAGCTCATAAATAAGGCTTAAAGCCTGTTTTGGTGTCAGCTCGTCGGGTAGTATCTCGGCGAGCTTTTCTTCAGTTGCTGATGGACCAGTCTTGGTAGGGGTGGGGCCTGAGGTTAGCGAAAACAACGGCAAATCATCAACCAATGCCTGTTTGGCATTCCCTCCTTCACGCTCACCTTTTTCAAGGGCTTCCAAAACGATCCGGGCGCGATCAACAACCGCGTCCGGCAATCCTGCCAAACGTGCGACCTGTACACCATAGGAACGATCCGCCGCTCCTTTGCGGACTTCGTGCAGGAATATTACGTCGCCTTCCCATTCTTTGACGGCCACGGTTGCGTTTTCGACGCCGGACAGCTTTTCGGCCAAAGATGTCATTTCGTGGTAGTGGGTCGCAAACAGCGCGCGGCACTGGTTAGCATCGTGCAGGTGTTCCAGCGTCGCCCATGCAATCGACAGGCCATCATAGGTTGCCGTACCACGGCCGATTTCGTCGAGAATGACCAACGCCCGGTCATCGGCCTGATTTAAGATTGCGGCAGTCTCGACCATCTCCACCATAAAAGTTGAGCGCCCACGGGCCAGATCATCCGATGCTCCGACGCGGGAAAATAGCTGCGATACCAACCCAATTTGTGCGGATGTTGCCGGTACATATGATCCCATTTGCGCCAGCAACGCGATCAGGGCGTTTTGGCGAAGGTAGGTGGATTTACCTGCCATATTCGGGCCTGTCAGCAGCCAAATATCTGCCCCCGCTGAACCATCCGCAAGATGGCAATCATTAGCTATGAAAGGAGTGCCGCCTTGTTTTTTCAGGGCAGCTTCAACAACCGGATGACGGCCGCCGTCAATCAAAAAGGCGCGGCCGTCATCCACTGTCGGGCAACACCAGTTTTCTGTTGCCGCCAATTCGGCCAGGGCGGTAGCCAGATCAATCTCTGCCAGCGCTTTAGCTGCGGCCCCGATTGAGGTCGAATTGTCCAGAACTGCCTCTGTTAGGCCGGAATAGAGCCGCTTTTCTATTTCCAGCGCCCGGTTACCCGCGTTCAGAATCCTGGTTTCCATTTCTGATAGCGGCACAGTAGTAAATCGAACTGCATTTGCGGTGGTTTGGCGGTGAATGAAGGTTTCAGACAGAGGCGTTGAAAGCATCGTTTTGGCGTGGGTGGCGGTAACGTCGACGAAGTAGCCCAGCACATTGTTATGTTTGATTTTCAGTGTCGAAATTCCGGTCTGATCGATAAAATCGGCCTGCATCCCAGCGATTACACTACGGCCTTCGTCGCGTAGCAGGCGGGCTTCGTCCAGTTCGGAGTTGTAGCCGGGGGCGATATAGCCGCCATCGCGGGTCAGCAATGGCGGGTCAACGGCAAGAGCACTTTCCAACAGTTCGATAAGTTCACTATGCCCCACCAATTCCTTGGCGGCCTCTGAAATCAAATTGGGAACATCCTGAACAGAAAACCGTTGGGCAATTAGTGCCGCTTGAACCAATCCACCCCGGATAGCTGCCAGATCGCGCGGGCCGCCGCGTTCCAGTGCAAGGCGGGAAAGGGAGCGATCCATATCGGGTGATTTACGCAGGTCGGTACGCAGGTCTTCGCGGGTGCGGGGCGCTTCCAACATGAAACTAACCGCACTTTGGCGGGAATGGATAGCGTTCAGGTCGCGCGAAGGGCTGGACAGACGGCGCTCCAGCAAGCGACCACCGGCGGCGGTCAACGTACGATCAATCACGCTAAGCAGTGATCCATCACGTCCACCCATCATCCCATGGGTCAATTCCAGATTGCGCCGTGTTGCGGCGTCAATCTGCATGATGCCGCCAGCAGCCTCACGGACTGGGGGGCGCAACAGGGGCAAGTTGCCCTTTTGGGTGATGTCCAGGTAATCCACGACAGCACCCATGGCAGCAATTTCAGCCCGGTCGAACTGGCCGAATGCGTCCAATGACCCAACTTTGAAAAGCGTTTTCAGTCGTTTTTTTGCCGCTGTGCTGTCAAAACTGGCCGGTGCCAGCGGGGTCAAGGCTGCGCCAGATTCAGAGACTAATAAGGCTAAATCAGCTTCTTTGTTTGCTGAAACGACTAGTTCTCTTGGTGATAACCGTGCCAATTCCGGCGATAGGCGCACCAGCGGGCAGGGCATGACGTGGAATTCGCCGGTTGAAATGTCGACCCAAGCCAAAGCACCACTTCCCCGTACTTCAGCAAACGCTGCCAGAAAGTTATTCCGCCGGGCTTCCAGCAGCGAATCCTCTGTCAGTGTGCCGGGCGTGACCAACCGAACAACACCGCGTTTCACAACAGATTTCGCCCCGCGTTTTTTCGCTTCGGCAGGGTTTTCCAATTGCTCACATACCGCCACCCGAAAACCTTTGCGGATCAGTGTGTGCAGATATCGCTCTGCCGCGTGTACCGGGACACCGCACATCGGGATATCCTTGCCCAGATGCTTGCCGCGTTTGGTCAGGGCAATATCCAGCGCTTCAGCCGCCAGAACCGCGTCGTCAAAGAACATTTCATAAAAATCACCCATGCGATAAAACAACAGCGCATCGCGATGGTTTTCCTTGATCTCAAGAAACTGCGCCATCATGGGCGTTACAGCGGCATTGGCGACAGTCACATATATTCCCCGGTTGATCGGGGAGAGCATACAAACAGCCAATACCGGGGAAAAGCATGAATTCAATTTTGTTGAGCCTGCCGAAGCGGGCGGCTATGACGGTCGGACAAGAATAAAGGACCGCCCAATCAATGGCCAAGATAAAACAGACTCGCGAAGAGGCTTTGAAGTTCCACATGGAACCCCGGCCGGGTAAATTTGATATTACCCCCTCGGTGCCAATGACAACGCAGCGCGACCTGTCGCTGGCCTACAGTCCGGGTGTTGCGGTGCCTTGCGAGGAAATCGCACAGGTTCCCGAGACCGCGTATGACTACACCAACAAAGGTAATCTGGTTGCGGTGATTTCCAACGGGACGGCGGTGCTTGGGCTGGGCAATCTGGGAGCGTTGGCCTCTAAGCCGGTGATGGAAGGTAAGGCGGTTCTGTTTAAGAAATTTGCCGACGTAAATTCGATTGATCTGGAACTGGACACCGAAGACCCAGAGGCGATTATCAACGCGGTTAAATTAATGGGCCCTACTTTTGGCGGGATCAACCTAGAAGACATCAAAGCTCCGGAATGCTTTATCATTGAGCAACGCCTGAAAGAAGAAATGGACATCCCGGTGTTCCATGACGACCAGCACGGAACGGCGGTGATCTGTCTGGCCGGGCTGATCAATGCATTGCATATTTCCGGGAAGAAAATCGAAGACTGCCGCATAGTTGTAAATGGTGCAGGCGCTGCGGGGATAGCCTGCCTTGAGCTAATCAAGTGTATAGGTGCGCGGCATGATAATTGCATAATGTGCGACACCAAAGGTGTGATTTATCAGGGTCGTAAAGAGGGTATGAACCAGTGGAAATCGGCCCACGCTGCCAACACGGATGCGCGTACATTAGAAGATGCGATGAAAGATGCCGACGTATTCCTGGGCGTTTCCGCCAAGGGGGCGGTGACGCAGGGTATGGTGATCAGCATGGCGCCAAATCCGGTAATTTTCGCGATGGCAAACCCGGACCCGGAAATTACACCCGAGGACGCCCACGAGGTTCGGGATGATGCAATCGTTGCCACCGGGCGTTCAGATTATCCCAATCAGGTGAATAATGTTCTGGGCTTCCCATATCTGTTTCGCGGCGCATTAGACATCCATGCCCGGGCAATTAACGACGAAATGAAGATCGCCTGCGCAAAGGCACTGGCCGAATTGGCACGGGAAAATGTGCCGGACGAAGTGTCGATGGTCTATGGGCAAAAGCTGATCTTTGGGCGTGATTACATTATCCCGACGCCATTTGATCCGCGCCTGATTTATCGTATTCCCCCTGCCGTTGCGCAGGCGGGAATGGAGACCGGCGTGGCGCGTCGCCCCATCATCGATATGGACGGCTATAAGCAGAGCCTGAAGGCGCGGATGGATCCGACAGCATCAATCCTGCAAGGGTTGAACGCGCGGGCAAGGGCGGCGCAGGCGGTGACGGTGTTTGCCGAAGGCGATGATCCGCGGGTTCTAAAGGCAGCGGTTGCCTATCAGAGGGAAGGATTTGGGCGTGCGATTGTAGTGGGCAGAGAGGCCGACATTGAAACCAAGCTGAAAGCCGAAGGGCTGGGCGACGCTTACAAAGAACTGGAAATTGTCAATGCTGCGAATACCGAGCATTTGGATAGCTACAAAGACTTTCTCTATCAGCGCCTGCAACGTAGCGGCATCGACAATCAGGATGTTCATCGCCTGGCGGCACGTGACCGACATGTGTTTTCGGCGCTGATGCTGGCACACGGACACTGTGACGCTTTGGTTACCGGGGCCACGCGAAAATCTGCCCATGTTTTAAACCTGATCAACAATGTATTCGACGTAAAAGCGGAAGACGGCGTGGTTGGTGTAACGGCAGTTTTGCACAAAGGGCGGATTATTTTTATTGCCGACACGTTGGTGCATGAGTGGCCGGATGAGGAAGATCTGGCGGATATTGCTGAACGTGCGGCTGCCGTCGCCCGTGGTATGGGGGTCGAACCGCGGGTGGCGTTTCTTAGCTTTTCGACGTTTGGCTACCCGGTTTCTGAACGCGCGACCAAGATGCTGATGGCACCAAAAGTTCTGGACCAACGCGGGGTTGATTTTGAATACGATGGTGAGATGACAGTGGACGTAGCGCTGAATACAGACGCTATGGCGCAGTATCCGTTTTGTCGCTTAACCGGTCCTGCAAATGTGCTGGTGGTGCCGGCCCGCCATTCAGCGTCAATTTCGGTGAAACTGATGCAGGAATTGGCGGACGCGACAGTAATAGGGCCTATTCTGACTGGCATAGATAAGCCGGTTCAGATCTGTTCGACCAACTCCAGCGTAAACGACATATTGAACATGGCCGTTATCGCCGGTTGCCGGTTGGGGCAAACAGCTTAGTGGGTAAAGGGCGCTGCATTTCCCCATAGCTGCGTAACCCGTGCGTCGCGACCACAGGCGTTGCGATAGAATTTATAGGCGCTGGCTTTGGTTTTCGGGCCGCGCCGGGTGACGATTATTTTAGAGCTTTTGTAGTAATCCTGATGATATTCTTCGGCATTATAGAACCGCGCAGATGCCAGAACAGGTGTAACGATTGTTTGCCCCAGCTCGGTCTGTGCCTGTGCGACAGCGGCTTCGGCGGCTGATCTTTCGGCAGCTCCATCTACGAATATCGCTGTGCGATAGCTGGGACCACGGTCACAGAACTGCCCGCCAGCGTCGGTTGGATCAACGGAACGCAGGAACATATGCAGCAGTTGGTCATAGGATACTTTGTCTGGATCATAGGTGATCTTGACCGCCTCATAGTGGCCAGTGCCGCCTGCGTTGATCTTTTTGTAGGTCGGGTTTCTGGTGGTGCCGCCGGTGTAACCGCTGACCACATCCACGACGCCCGGAACCGATTCAAAGTCTGATTCGATGCACCAGAAACACCCGCCTGCCAGAACAGTAGTTTCCAGTTTGGCCGCATGGGCCAGGTTTGATTGGGCGAATAAGCCTAGCAGAATTGCGAATGCCAGACCAATAACTCTAATATGTTTAATGCGCATGGTGTTCTCCTTTTCCCGAACAAAATGCGCTTGGACGAATAAAACGCAACAAGTATTCATCGATTTCACGCAGGGGTGAGATCAGTTTACAAATTAGCGCTGAATTGACACAAAGTTGGGTAATTGAGGGAACACAGTATGAATGACCAGATGACGACCCATCAGGCAGAAGAAGATGCGCGCAATGAGGATATTAAGATATTCGTAAATGGGCAAGTTGTCCCCAAGGCGGATGCCAAAATCAGTGTCTATGACAGCGGTTTTATGCTTGGGGACGGTGTTTGGGAGGGGCTGCGGCTGTATGACGGGAAGTGGGCGTTTGTTGATGAACATCTGGAGCGGTTGTTCGAAGCGGCCAAGGCGATTGATCTAGGTATTGGGATGGATCGGGGTGAAATATTTGCTGCTCTGGAAGAAACGCGCACCGCAAACGGCATTAAAAATGACGCCCATGCGCGACTGATGGTGACGCGCGGTGTTAAAGTGCGACCGTTTCAACATCCGTCACTCAGCCGTTCAGGTCCAAGTGTGGTCATTATAGTCGAACACTCGCGCCCTAGTCTGCCGCGCCCGATCAGGCTGGCGACTGTTCCACACATACGCGGGCTACCGATGAGTCAGGATGCAAAACTAAACAGCCACTCGAAACTGAACTGTGTTCTTGCCTGTATCGCTGCCGAAAAAGCCGGCGCCGATGAAGCATTGATGCTGGATGTGCATGGTTTTGTGAACACCACGAACGCCTGCAATTTTTTCATCGTGCGAAACGGCGAGGTTTGGACCAGTACCGGGGATTATTGCATGAACGGGATTACCAGACGCAAGGTGATTGAGTTGTGCCGGGCGAATGAAATTCCGGTATTTGAACGAAACTTTTCGCTGGTTGATACCTACGGTGCGGATGAGGCGTTTTTGACGGGCACCTTTGGGGCGCAGACTCCGGTGAGCGAGATTGATGGACGGGCAATTGGTGACGGCAAGATGGGGCCGGTAACCGGACAATTACGTCAGCTTTACAAGGATATGATCCTGACTGAGGTCAGCTGATGCGGATCGCGATGTGGTCCGGGCCACGCAATCTGTCGACGGCATTGATGTATGCGTTTGGGGCGCGGACTGATTGTTCGGTTTGGGATGAGCCGTACTATGCGGCGTATTTGGC
Source organism: uncultured Marinosulfonomonas sp. (assembly GCA_964599985.1). Lineage (GTDB taxonomy): Bacteria > Pseudomonadota > Alphaproteobacteria > Rhodobacterales > Rhodobacteraceae > NVTR01. The sequence continues at coordinate 7,627 of CAZRHV010000021.1, forward strand.
GAAAAGCGGGCTGGACCATCCGATGCGGACCGAAATACTGGCCAGTGGTGAGCATGATCCAGAGCAGGTGGCAAAGCGTTGTTTGGGGTCTATTCCGGGCAAAAAGCCGCATTTCTATATGAAACATATGGCGCACCACATGTTAGATCGGTTCTCAGTGGATTGGGCAGAAGAATGTGTGAATATCCACCTGATCCGGCATCCTGCTCGGGTTGTGGCAAGCTATGCAGCCAAGCGCGAAGAAGTCGGACCGGACGATATTGGGTATCGCAAACAGGTCGAGGTTTTTCGCCGGGTTGGCGGGTGCGTAATAGACAGCGCCGAAGTTAGGAATGACCCTGAAGGGTCGCTAAGGGGTCTATGCAAAACGATTGGGCTTTCTTTTGATCCGGCGATGCTGGTTTGGCCCAAAGGTGGGCATGTGTCGGATGGGGTCTGGGCTGCGCATTGGTATGGGAACGCACATGAAAGCACGGGGTTTGCCGGACCGGAAGGTCCGTTGCCAGAGCTGAGCGGATGGGCTGCGGAGCTGGTGGCGCAAGTGATGCCATATTACGAAGAGATGCATAAAAAGCTGTGAGCCGGTCAAGAGCTGCGTAAAATCTGGTTAATGCTGCGCGTGGGGGTAACAAACTTTCTGGGTCGGCTAAGCTTCGATATTTCCGCACACTTTACCGAAATCGAAAAACCAGCTAAATTGAATGCATTAGAACGAAAATAGTTATTTTTATTACGCTATACCGGAGGATATTCGATGCTTGAATTATTGCAAGCTGCGGCTCAGGTTGGACAGCAAAGCGAAAGCGTGGCGCTGCCTGAAAATACCCTGACTTTTGTGATCCAATACGCCAATCAGCCTGATTTAGATACTGAACGAGCCCGTATTGAAGATCTGCTGGGCGGGGGAGGGTTTGATCTGGTTCCCTATTCGGTTGAAGATGACCCAGAGCTATTGATCCTGCAATTTACAGGTGTACCGCGTGAACAATCACCTGATTTTCTATTTGCGGCGGCCAATGATTTGAATGAGGCATTGGGCACAGTTTCGGTGACGCCTGATATTGGTGCGATTTATTCCGATCTGGGGACGCCAGCCCCCGACACGGAAGGTATTATCGGGAATATATTTTGGGGTATGTGCCAGTCAAACGCTGGTAGCCCGGCGGATTCAGAATGGGCACGTAAAAACATTCGTGTGGACCGCGCAGAGGCGCAGCATGGTGTTTCTGGCGCGGGAATTCTGATAGGGCAGCCAGATACAGGCGTTGCTATACATAGTGAGCTTGGGTCCGGGCTTGATATGGCAACGGGAACCAACATCATCGATGGCACCGGCGATCCAACCGATCCGCTTTCCAAAGATATGAAGTCCCCCGGCCATGGGACTGGTACGTCCAGCGCTGTAATTTCCCGGCCCGGCAGTAGGGTTACCGGAACCGCGATAGGGGCCACGCTGGTGCCGGTCCGGGTGGTGAATTCCGTTGTAATAGGTGACGGATTTCGAGTGGCTAAGGGCATTGATCATGCGCGCAGAAATGGTTGTCGCATCGTTACGATGTCACTTGGCGGCCCATTTACCGGCCCTTCGCTGGCGCGGGGAATTGTGCGGGCGGTAAAGGCGGACATGATTGTTCTTGCGGCGGCTGGCAACTGCGTGCGCGTCGTGACCTATCCCGGGTATGATCGCAATATTATAGCTGTTGCCGGCGTTGATCACCGGGGTAAGCGCTGGAAAGGATCGTGTCGCGGTCGGGCAGTGGATATTGCCGCCCCCGGGGAAAATGTACATGTCGCACGGCGCGTTGTTGTAATGCCGGGGCATAACCCCTCACAAAGCGAAAAGGCAGATGTTAACAGCCGGGGGCAGGGAACTTCGTTTGCGGTTGCGTTAACCGCAGGTGTTGCGGCGTTGTGGCTGGAGCGCTTTGGGTTTGATGCGATCAAGACCGAGGCGCGCCGTCGCGGGATGTTTGTACAATTCTTATTCCGTCATGCCTTGCAATCCACTGCGCAAAAGCCAGCGGGCTGGAATAGTCGTCAAATGGGAGCGGGCATCGTTGACGCGGAAAAGCTGCTGAACACGGCGCTGCGTGATCTGCCAGGCGATCCTATTCCGCTGGAAAGCAGCAACCCGGCACTGGCCCGGTTTGACAGTGAATTTGAAGGCGAGCAGATTGCGGCTGAAGCGAGCTTCGTTGCCTTTGACTGGTCGCTGCGTGAAGACCCGGATCGGGCAAGTACGCTGGAAAATTCGATTGTTCCATTGCCTTCGGCTTTGTTGGCGGACCGGATAGACACTACGTTGCCTGTTGGGCTTGCCACGCCTGCTGCGATTGGCGCGCCCGCGACGCCACCTGTACCGCTGGAAGAGGCGGTTAAAAGGCTTGCCGTATCGCACGGTCCGGGACTTGAGGCGGCGAATACCGTGGATACCGAAAATGCGCTGGAAACGATCCGCGCGACTGGAAGTGAGACAATTCTGGAGCAGATTGATACGGCGCTTGCAAACCGTCGTGCTGCTCATCCAGACTTGGTTAATCCCGACCTTCAGGCCGAAGCGATGAATAAAATTCGTGACACACTGGATAGCTTGACGAATGAACAGGATGACCCCGGTATTTCACTGGCTGAGCGACGTATTACGCTGGAGGCATTGGTAAAACTAAGTGGTCGGCCTGCGATCCGGGTCAATGCAGATGGCTCAGAAGTGACGGACCCTCAACTGGGAGACTGGCGTGCAAAACTTGTTCCGACGCGACATAAATGGCGACCTTTGACCGACGCTGTTGGGCGAATTGACGTGCAATTACAGGACGGCTCCTGGGTTCATGCCGGGACAGGGTTTGTTGTTGGCGACGGGCAGATTATGACCAACCGGCATGTTCTGGATACATTCGCTGAGCCGCTACCCGCACCGGCAGGGGAGCAGAAATTTGTGATGCGGCGCAAGGCGTCTATCATCTTTGATCCCCAGGCAACTGATGAAACGACGCGCTATGAAATTACAGATGTTGTAACTGCGGGCAGTCAGCGAATTGGCGGGTTTGTCAGTTTAGACAAGCTGGATATGGCGGTTGTAAATTTTGCGGTCGATAACAGCCATGATGCACCCCCGACCGCTTTGTCTTTAAGCACGCAATCGACAACCGATATTGACCTGACAGACATTCTGGTTGCGGGGTATCCGGCAGAACCACGCGGTAGCCATGGCCCTGACAGTGCGGACGCAGAGTTCCTGAGTTTTTGGGACCGTATTGCCGAACTGTATGGTGAAGAATACGGCGTTAAATATATGAGCCCGGGTAAAGTGTTGGAGCGCCCCGGTGAAGTGTTTGATGATAACAAGTCATGGGTATTCACCCATGATGCGACTACGCTGGCAGGGAATTCGGGTTCTGGCATCATATCGCTGCATGGTGAAATGCGGTTCTGTGGATTGCATTTTGGTGGCTCGACCCTGACTCAGAATTTTGCCCATGATGTTGTGCAGGTCTTTGCGCAGGGCGACGGAGTGTTTGATCCAGCGCTTGTTGGGGGCTAGCTTTGGGAAATGCCAAACCAGAGACGATAGTGGCGAAACTGTTGCCTGTTACACGTAAGCTGGTGTTTTCCAGACCGCAGTTGCGCAACTATTATGATACTTGGATTGCGCAGCGTTCCAATGCGAAAGACCCTGCGGGATTTCTTTATGCAATAGCTTCGACAATGTATGCATTGCGCGACCAAACCCCCTTGGCAGACCCGGCGGTAGATGGGGATGCGCTGGCGTTGGTATTGACCGCATTACCCACCGACGGGGATCGCTTTGCATTTTTTTCGGCGACGCTGAGTGCTGGGTTTTTCGATGGGGCGGTGACACCTGATGGTCAGAAACGATTTGAAATGCGCCGGAGCTTGACCCGGAAATTTCTAAAAGCGCTTCCGAGCAAAAGAAATGAAACCGTTTCACAACTTCAGGCAAACGAAACAGGTGAAGAGGCCTTTGGTAATAAAACCATTTGGGCGGACCCCGGCGACTTTGCCCCGGCAATGATACTTGCTGCGCGCCGAATGTGCCGCGTTGAAATCAGGGAAAACAACGGCAGCATTAAGAGAACCGGGACCGGGTTTCTGATCGGTCCTTCGGCAATTATAACAAATTTCCATGTAGTGCATGACCGCCCTGACACGTTGCCAAAGCGGACTGCAATTACCTGCAACTTCGACTATTCGGAAACGACGGGACAAAAGAACGCCAGAACATCCAAGCATTTTGCAGAACTGGATTGGTGCATTGCAAAGAGCGAAACCGGCCCGAACAGCCCGCAGACAGACGTGGTGAATTGGTGGACAAATCCGGATTTACTGGACGCCTGGTTGGTGAGTTTGGTGAACAAGCTCGACTATGCTGTGATCCGGTTGGATGGTGCGCCAGGCTTGCAACGTGGTTGGTATGACCTGGCGTCGCTGACCGAGGCAGAACAGCTGGTTCATGGTCTGGTGTTGCATCATCCAGCCGGCCTTGACCAGACGGTGACCTTTGGTGACATGTCGATATCTGCACCTGAGGACGCTCGGCTTTTTCATGAAGCGGCTACATCCGGCGGGTCATCGGGTGGCTTACTGCTCAATCAGATCGGCCAGCCTGTAGGTTTACATTATCTGGGAATTGACTATCAGCGCCCGGTTCCGGCAATGGGTGATCCAGACGCAAAAGAACATGCCTTCATGAATGTCGCTGTGTCGCTGCATCATATTGCGCGTGACCTAAAGTCCAAGGAAAGCGTCGCCGATGTAGCAGCCGCCAGTCGCATTGTACCGTACCGAGGTTGTCTTGACGGTGTTCACCCGGTTTTCGGGCGTCATGTGTTGCTGAATAAGCTGCATGAAATGTGGCGTGATCCTGATAAACGGCTGATGATGGTGCATCTGGATCAGACACCGGGTGAAGGTATCGAACATCCGGGGAAATCGTTCACTATCGACATCATCAAATCGATTTTTCGCAGCCCGGAACACCAGCATATTGTTTTTCGCGCTGGCGAGACCGAAGCCGATGCACGGCAAATGGCAAAAGCAGCGTTGGGAAATTTTGTTGATGATATTGAAACGAGTCTGCCCGCCGTCGCGGACACCACGACAGCCGCATATGTGCAGCGGCTTGTATCGTATCTTGGTAAAAAGCTACGTGAAAAACCACCGAACCAAAGTATCTGGTTAATGATTGATGATCTGGACATTCATACTTTGGCGGATGCGTCTGGGCGCGAATTTCTTGCTACCGTCTATGATCAGATAAAACAGTTGCCATCACTTCGTGTTGTGTTGATTGGGCTAAAGGACGGCTTGCCAATTTCAGGAATAGATCCGCGTAATCTGGTTCGCGACCATATTCAGGTCGAAGATGTCAGCGGTTTTGATAAGTTGTTTAAAGAATGGTTAAACGAAAGAGGTGCGCGCGATTTGGCGGAGCCATTAGGACCGGCAACGATGGATATTCTAGCGCAGACCGTTGTTTCCTGCGCTGGTGAAACAGCGCCATTACGGGATATGGCTGAGTTTGTGAGCAGCCATATTGCAGAAGTTGCTGAAAGACTTTTTGGCACTGCAATTCAACCAGTATCCGAGGATGACATATGAATTCGGGTGTCGCTGAACGGGCAGTACAGCTGGCGGCAATTACCGGTGCCTTTCGACCGGATGAGTTGATTGGTTGTCTTGATCTTTCTGATTTGGATAGGAAAAACAGAGAAGCAGCCTGGCGCGCATTGGCGCAAGATGCGAGTGAAGAAATCATAGCGGAAAGTTATTGCTGGATTATCGCCCCGGACATCCGGCGAAAAGTTCTGCGTGATATTTATAGTGAGGGTCAGCTTGAGATCGTTCTGAAAATGGCACCACATGTGCTGAAAGACGATCTGTTTGGCGCAGCGCTGCAATCAATTTTACGTCGCGAAGCAATTACGTTTCCGGCCTATGGTGGGGATGCGTTGTTTGGGGCGATGGGCCAGACGGCTGCTATTCTTGACGCAGTGCAATTTGCTCGTGCCGTAAAGGTATTACAAAACCACCACTATTCGGTGCGCCGTAGCCCTGGTGCTGAGCCAAGACAAATGACTCTGGAAAATTTGCGCACACTTGCCGAAGCGAAAGTTAAGGAATTACAGTTTCGCCGGGATATTCAGATCGTTTTGCCGAACCGGCATTACGGATATTCAGGTCATATCCGCCGGCTTTCCCGCCACCTTCGCTGCCTATCGTCTGATCCGCGGCCAATATTGCTGACAGGGATCGGAGGAGCTGGAAAGTCGGCAGTTCTGGCGCGAATAATGGCGGGTTGGGGCAAAACGGTAAATTCGCCTATTACCATTCTGCTCGATTTTGACCGGCGCCAGTTGAACATGGGCGAGCCAGTAGAAATATTGAAGGAATTTTTGCGGCAATTAGCCAAAGGACTGGTCTTGAATGGGCATCTTGAATCTGCTGAACGCGACGCCGCGCTGGTTGGAATTCAGGAGGTGCGCGGCGTTCTCGATCTGTGGAAAACCGACAGCTACGATCGCAAAGCGAGCAATGACGAACAATTGTCGAATACTGACATCACATTGGGTATGTTCGATGCTGAATGGGCTGCCCCGCTGCGTAAATTGCCGATTGCGCTGGTTCTGGATACGTTTGAGGCGATTGATCGAATGGGGGGATATTTTTCCCGAAATGCGGACAACCGTGATGTTAACCCGCCGGAAAGTCGTATCGTAAATCAGGTCATAGATTTGGTCACCAGCCTAACAGATACGGTTTTCCACCAGATGCGTGCTGTTGTTAGTGGGCGAGAAGAGCCTTTGGGGAAAGAGCAGCTCGAAATACTATTTTCCCATCAGATACGTCTTGAAGGATTAACCCCCGTTTCAGGCAGTAAATTGTTGGCTGATGAAGATTTGCGCCTTGCCGAGGCCGCCGGTGAGCCCGTGGTATTGGCACAACTTGATCAACGCAAAGCCGTTAGTCGGATACTGGGGGGGCATCCACTGGCCTTGCTTGTTTTTGCCCGCTATGCACGTCAGCACCCTGATGACATCGATAAACTAATCGAGAATCTGGAAACGGATAGTGGGTTTAGTGCGGCCTTTGCCCAGACGTTTTTGTATTCGCGTATCCTGGAGCGCATTCGTGATGAAGATGTACGCAAACTTGCCCACCCGGGATTGGCGCTGCGGCAGGTTACGCCAGACATTATCCGTCTTGTGCTGGCTGGCCCCTGTCTGGCCCGTGACCCCAGTGGTGAAACGCCGCTAAGCGAGGATGAGGCGCAGAACCTTTTGTTGCGGCTGCAAAATGAATACTGGCTGGTTGAGGCTGGTGATCCACCGTTTGAATTGCGTCATCGCGCCGATCTTCGGCGGTTGATGATGGACGGGTTGTTTGCAGGCCCGCTGCCTATGGATGACGATACTGAGCGAGCAAAAAAAACTAAGCTGCAAGGTGGGGCCGTAGCGGTTTGCGCTGCGGCTGCCAAATATTTTGAGCTTGGTCCGGCGGATCAGACTGACCCGGCTTTTGCGAGGTGGCAGGAAATACCAGAATCAACGCGAGAGCTGGAAGCGATTTACTATCGGGCTTTTGCCGAAGCGCCGCCAGAAACTTTTCCAACCGATACAGCCCTAAAACTAAGAATTCATATCGGAGAAGACTTTAATACGTTGCCAATTGCATGGCAGGCAGCCCTTAAACACTCGCTGGATGAAGTATTAACAAATGCCGAAACCGAAGTCCTGCCGGAATTGCAAAAGGAAGCTGCCTTTGCCCGGCAGTTCAAGATGGCGCAACAGGTTGGGCTTACGTCTAAGTTTAGCGGGTTAAAAGCCAAAAAAAGCGCAGCGCTACCGAATGATTTTTTTGGTGTCGATAGGGATCTGGATTTTCAGCCGCGGTCGCCAAATGAATCAGGCGACACACCGGCTCTCAAAGAGTCTGTACCGAAGCAGGAAATAAACATCCTCGAACTCCACCGTACAATTGTTTCTGCATTTGCAGAGGCCAGATTTGATAAAATGCCAACCGCCGATGAATATGTCGACGTAGCCAGGCGGGCGACGAAAGAGGAATTGGCAAACATCCGCGAAAGTCTGATCGACGAACCGCTGAAGTTTGCGCCATATTTTATGGTGCTGCATTGCGTAGTGCGCCGAGAGCTAGATCGGCCTGCAATGACTTCACTTTTAGCTGAGTTGGAAGATTTAGGGCATTTGACCCATTTCCTTCATGCGGCCGAGTCTGCCAGCGAAGGGGACTTCGAAAATGTCGGGATTATCCTTCAGAAGATGTGGAAAACAGGTGGAATGAGACCATTTCCCAGCATCACCAATCGCATCAATGGCCGTGATATTTTCTGGGATCTATATGGTGTTCATTCTGCGGCGGACTCATACCGTGTATCGCGCGCCGGAATGTCGCTGATTTATAGGCCAGGCAGCCAGAACCAATCGCGTGAATTGAAAATTGGGATTGAAAATCAAACCGCAGAAAGCGCGCCGCTTTCGATATTGATTCCGGCATTTTCTACAAATGCGCCAGATGGTAAGAATCGAAATATTGCGGGGATTGAGCGAATTTACCGCGAGGCACGAAAACCAGCTGAAATTAAAAGCAGCGATCTTGCCAAGATGACCGAACGCGACAAGCAGATTTTTACCGAAATAATGCGGGGCCTTAGTGAAGAGCTGTATGATCCGACGATCTCATTGCTTAACCGTCTCGAAGATTCGGATGTTGAAGATATTGTTCATTCGCTCGCGGAAATTGCGCCACTTTGGCCCGTTGATCTAAGCTATCTGGAAAAGCGGCGATACAATTCCCGACAGGCGCCGACTGTAGTGGAAATCGCTGATCGGTGTGGAGTGCTTAGAAAGCTACTTGAATTGCTGCCGCAAGACATGCCGGACGTGAAGGCGTTGATGGCAATGCACGATTTTATTGGCGAGGCGTTCTTTCCATTTCCCCGAGGTTAGCTATTCCTTTCCAACGCGGCGGCGATGGCCTGCGGGACGGGCTGGCCGGTGCGTTCGGTTGCGAACAGATATTCTCCGGCTGGATTAACTTCAAAAAAAACATGTTCGCCTTCTGGTGTAACCCGAAAGTCTACGGCACCATATTTAAGGTTGAAGTGGTCCATAAGTTCTAGCAATTTTTTTGATACATCATCAGGCAGATCGTAGGGGGCAACTTGTGCCGTGCCGATGCCTGAACGGTAGTCGACCTCGTATTCTGGCTCAGATTTGAACGACGTTGAAAATATTTCGCCATCCACGACTGTAACCCGTAAATCCAGCGCAAGCGGGATGTATTGTTGGAAAATCACGGGGGCGTATTTAACCTGATCCAACAGTGCGAATTCGGCTGGCCCAACCTTAAGGGTTTCGCGCGGGGCCTGTGGAATGTTGCGAAAGGCTTTGCGGATTACGCCATGTTCGCTGTGCTGCTCAACGAATGCCCGGGCTTCATCCGGGCCGTTGGTGACGAGCGTTTCCGGGATCGAAAGACCGAGCCGATGGGCGACGCGATGCTGTACAACTTTGCGCAGGGCCTTTTCATCGGCTTCAGGGGCGTTCATCCAATAACAATCTTGCGCGTACCACAGCCCTTGGACGGCCTCGGTGGTTTCCGACCATGCGAACAGGCGCGCGGTTTCTTCCTGTAGTTCTTCAGCGAAGGTAAAAGGTTTGATCCGCCGGTTCCAAATGGCGCCGACATCATTCAGCGCTATCCGTCGACCGTTGGGCAGATCGAGGAATAAGTCATCCATATTCTTGCCTGCATAAGCGTGCAGCTTAATCTGGCTGGGAAACCAGGCGGTATCAATTAGCTCAAAATCAGATTTCAAATGCTCGGTTACTTTGCTGACATGGTCATTGTCAGGGAACGAAATAATTAGAATCACAGCGGGCATCCTTTTGGATAAAACCCCGGCGACAGAAGTGCCGCCGGGGAAACGCAGTTTGGATTGTCAGAACTATTGGCCACCCATCTGCTGATAGGCTGCATAGGCTTGCTGCCATGCGGCAAGGCCTTGTTCATCCAGCAATCCGCGCTGGTGAAGCCCGGCATACTGGTGGAGCAATTGACCAAACACGCCCAATATCTGAGGTGAAATTGCCGGCCCCGCTACAGGTGCCTGGGGCGCCCCGCCACCGCCACCGGGGGCTGCGCCTGTCCCTAGAACGAAGGGTACAACAGGCTGCATTGGTTGTAATGGTTGAACCGGTTGGAACGGGAAATCAGTCGGTGGTTCCATAAACGATTTTGGTGGTTCAAATATTGTCTTAAGCGGCCCGTCGTTAATAATGCTCTTTGGGCCCGGGTCTTTCGGGAAGTCCTTTGGAATATCTTTTCCAAAATCTTTCGGCCCGTCTTTAATAAAGTCCTTGGGCCCATCCTTTGGTCCATCCTTGGGCCC
>CAZRHV010000021.1:18158-37491 GCA_964599985.1 uncultured Marinosulfonomonas sp.
TCGGCCCGTCTTTAATAAAGTCCTTGGGCCCATCCTTTGGTCCATCCTTGGGCCCGTCTTTTCCGAAATCCTTGGGCGGGTCTTTGGGCCCATCTTTACCAAAGTCTTTTGGAGGATCTTTAGGCAGGTCTTTTCCGAAATCTTTCGGTGGATCCTTCGGAAGATCTTTCGGTACGTCCTTTGGAATGTCTTTGGGGAAATCCTTACCAAACTCCTTTGGAAAGTCCTTAGGCCCATCTTTGCCAAAGTCCTTCGGCGGGTCCTTGGGGAGCTCTTTAGCGAATTCTTTGGGAAACTCTTTCGGCCCGTCCTTGAATGGCGCTTTCGGCCCAACTGTTAGGCATGGAATGGAAGAACCTATTGCGCTGCGCGGCCCATCCAGACAGGCCTGCATTCTGGCAATCTGGCCTTCGGTGAACATAACCATCGTGTCATCATCAACATAGTCCATGTAGTTCATATACATGTCGCCGTTTGGTCCGTTTGAACATGAAACCGTCGGAAAAGTGGGTTTGCCAATATTTGAGCCGCCCTGATTTGGCGTGTCAGCAACGAAATCTGAACCCGAACAACCTGATCCGTCATCGCCCCAGATGTGGCGCAGATTTAACCAGTGCCCGATCTCATGGGTCGTGGTACGGCCCTTGTCAAATGGCACAGCTGCTGTGCCGGTATCACCAAAGCCGGTATGGGTAATTACAACACCGTCTGTGCTGGCGTCACCACCCGGGAACTGGGCATACCCAAGGATCCCGCCGCTCATCTGGCAGACCCAGATGTTCAGATATTCGTCCGCTGGCCAGGCATCATGGCCGCCCGAAGAAGCGAATTTCATTTTGTCTGAAGTATTAAACGAATTAGCACTTGTTTCAGTCCGTGTCACACCCGTGGTTGCATTTCCATCCGGGTCAGTTGTGGCAAGTTCAAACTCAATCCGTGCGTCACCAGCCAAAGATGAAAAGGCTGCCGGAACAGTGGAAACGTCGGCGTTTGTTTTACGGAAGTCGCGATTGATAACCGCGATTTGGCTGTCGATCTGGGCCTGCGACACATTTTGCGCAGCGGTTTTGTAAACGACGTGAACAACAACCGGGATTTTGGTGCAGCCCGGACGCATGGTTGGCATCCCTTGCGTCACACGAAAGCAGTGCTCTTCAATTCGTTCCAGCCGGCGCGCATATTTTGGGTCGCTGTCTAGCAGGCGGCGATGCACCTGCATTGTGCCGCAATCACGGCATAGCTTTTCTGACTCATCAGACATGGTAATACTCCTTGTTAAAAATCACCGCAGATGCGGCCTAAAAAATTAGCTCTTGGTGGGGAAAACCCCATAAAATTAGGTACTGAGGCTGGAAAATCAGCCCTGAATTAGCGCTTTCGCAGAACTAAAATGTCGTCCTGCAAATCTTCGATCTCGTATGTTCCCTCCCACCCTTCAATATTCAACAGCAAGGTTTGGTCCTCAATTGACCAACCGCCATGCGATACGGTTTCAAGTTTGTCTGCCGGGCCGGCCTCTAACGCCTGACCCTGTCCGATTTCAGTAAGTTCAAGTTGCCTACGCCCACGCGCAGGCGGGATTGGATAATCAGTTGGACGCAGCACCAGCTTTTCGTCGGTGCTGTCTTCGCGTATTTCGACCCACACACGGGCAATCAGATTTTCATTAGTCATATTCGCCTCAGCCTTTTTTGTTTGCAGGCCGTAATAACCAAAAGCAGCAAGACCCAATACAGCGCAACACCCAAGTATTGCTATGACCCTGCGCATCTAGTGGCCCGTTACTTGTTGCAAGCCCAGCTGCGTAGGTAGTGAATTGTGGGTTATGCGTATTGCCTGCCAGCCATCGTAATCAGAATTTAACAGTTTTCCGTCCCGTGCCAAACGAGAGTATTGTGCCTGCAGGCCGTGATAGTGACCTGAAAGCGTCTGTAGATGCTCGGTGAGTGTGGGTACTTTGTTCGTACTGTCGCAGATACATCCCGCGCTTGGCTGCCCTGATATATTTGCCTGTTCGGCAGCAAACCCGATGTTCATACGCAGGATTTCCATAGCAAAACCAATATCGATTCTATCGATTGTATCGTTGCCGGTGTGGATGGCATCGTTTGCACCATCCGTGCCTTCAATCGTCAGAACGGCCGGGATTGCCGCATCCAGAAATGGCATGTGATCGCTGGCGAACGGGCTTAGCGAAATTTGGATGTTGAGCGTTGAATAGCTGGCAGCGGCGCTGGACAATGCGTCGATTATCCACTGGCTTAAAGGCAAGCCTTCCAACAATACGGATAGCGGTGAGCTGTTTACGGTGCCGATCATATCCATATTCAAGACGGCGTGAATATCTGATTTTTCGTCATCACTCAGGCTGGCCAGGTACTGGGTAGAACCGTGTAGTCCCTGCTCTTCGCCGCCAGCTAGTATGAAGGTCAGGTCGTTCTGAAAATCTGTCGATGCCAGTGCTTGCGCCATTGTCAACAAGCCCGCAGAACCACTGGCGTTATCATCCGCACCCGGGGCGGGGGCGTTTTGTCCGCCGGGGTGATTTACCGAATCCAGATGCGCAATGATGATGATATTTTTACGTCCGGCAGGTGCAGTGCCAGTTTTTCTGGCAACCACATTTGCGCTGGCACCAAGGCCAGGGATATTGATCGGGTCCAGCGTGCTGGTTAGCCCCATTGCTGTCAATTCATCCGAGGCCCAGTTTGCCGCAGCCATATAGTCCGAGCTGGTAGAAAACCGGGTGGGATATGAAACGAGCTGAGTAAGGCAGGACTGAAAGTAGGACGATTGTGCAGAATTCACGACGCTGGCGATTTGCGGCTCTGGTGCACGCTCAGTTCTGATGCGCTGTAGGGTTTCAAAGACGGTGGTGTTTTCGGCGAGCGGTTCAATTCGAAACGCAGAGCTACTGTTTCGCGCAATTTTCTTAGCTGCGGGCTTGGCAATGTCGGCTACCAGATAGCGACCTTTGTCGAGAATTATCGGGACGTCTGGGTTCTCGAGTTGAAAAACCCGGCCCCGTTGTACGACAAGGTGCATGTCTCCTTTTTTGATATTTCCAACAGACACAGAACTGGAAGCTGGCCCGAGCTTATTCATCACAGCATCAAATTTTTTGTCGGCGGCGTATATCAGAATCTCATTACCAAATCGAACCCACCAACCGTCATGGGCTTCGATTTTACGGATAAGGGACGACCCATCGTCGTCCTTAAATGACAGGGTCACAAACTTCATACTAAAGAACTTTTCAAAAAACGTAGTAATATATAATGAGTGCTGGTTATCACAAATTGCGGTAAAATTCAAGTTGCCTAGGGTTGCTTCCACGGCAAAAGCTACGGTATTTCAAGAAATCCCCGGTATGATTTCGCAACAAAATATAGGGAAAATTACAGGAATCGAATAGGCGGAAAATAGCCATTTTCTTTCGAAATTGTCTTTAGATATTTCCCGGGCCGTCTACTTTTTCAACCGTCGATCCCTTGCGGCAAGCAGCTTTAGCCGAAGCGCGTTTAGCTGAATAAATCCGGCTGCGTCTTTTTGATCATAGGCGCCAGCATCGTCTTCGAATGTCACATGTTCTTCAGAATAGAGCGAATGGTCTGACCAGCGGCCAACGGTGCGCGCGAGACCCTTGTACAATTTCAAACGAACCGTGCCGGTCACATGTTCCTGACTTTTGTCGATCAGGGCCTGTAGCATTTCCCGTTCGGGTGAGAACCAGAAACCGTTGTAAACCAGCTCTGCGTATTTTGGCATTAGCTCATCTTTCAGGTGGGCCGCACCACGGTCCAATGTAATCGATTCGATTCCCCGATGGGCTTCTATCAGCAATGTGCCGCCAGGTGTTTCGTAGATGCCCCGGGATTTCATGCCAACAAAACGCCCCTCAACCAGATCAAGGCGACCGCACCCATGTTTGCCGCCTAGCCGGTTCAATTCGGTCAGGATTTCGGCGGGTGACATTTCTACACCGTTGATCGAAACAGCGTCACCGCATTCAAACCCGACCTCGATAAATTCCGGGGTATCTGGCGCGTCTTCAGGGGCTACGGTGCGTTGATAGACGTAGTCAGGTGCGTCTATGGCGGGGTCTTCCAGAACTTTGCCTTCGGATGAAGTGTGCAACAGATTTGCATCGACGGAAAAAGGGGCTTCACCACGTTTGTCTTTGGAAATCGGGATTTGGTGTTGTTCTGCAAAAGCGATGAGCTTTGTCCGGCTGGACAAATCCCATACGCGCCATGGGGCAATGACTTTGATGTCAGGGTTTAGCGCATAGGCCGCAAGTTCAAAGCGCACCTGATCATTGCCCTTACCTGTGGCGCCGTGGGAAATGGCGTCTGCGCCATGTTCAGCTGCGAGTTCGACGAGACGTTTGGAAATCAGTGGTCGGGCGATAGAAGTGCCCAGAAGGTAAAGACCTTCGTACAAAGCGTTGGCCCGAAACATTGGGAATACAAAATCCCGCACGAATTCTTCGCGCAGGTCTTCGACGTGAATGTTGGCGGGATCAATCCCCAGCAGTTCAGCCTTTTTACGGGCCGGGTCCAGCTCTTCGCCCTGGCCAAGGTCGGCGGTGAATGTAACGACTTCGCAACCGTACTCGATTTGCAGCCATTTCAGGATGATAGATGTGTCTAGGCCGCCAGAATAAGCAAGGACGACTTTTTTGGGTGCAGACATTTTTGGCTCCGCCAGTAGGAAATTCCCGGTGGGTGTATTGGCTTTCTTGAATGCGGGCAAGGGTTTGGAATATGGCCTGCGGCCTTTGGTATCTACGGCGGCGCTTGAGTCTAAGGACAATACCAGCCAAACCGGGGATATGAGCAGATTCTATGAAACCGTACTAACCTCTCAGGCTGCAATGTCAGAGCTGTTTGAAAGAACACCGTTGCAGCGAAATGATCATTTGTCGGCGCGTTATAGTGCAGATATCTGGCTGAAGCGGGAAGACCTGTCACCGGTCCGATCCTACAAAATCCGTGGGGCGTTTAATGCGATGCGCAAGGCGCTGAAAAACGATCCCGAACAAAAAATATTTGTTTGCGCGAGCGCCGGAAATCACGCCCAAGGTGTTGCTTATGTGTGCCGTCATTTTGATGTAAAAGGTGTGATTTTCATGCCCGTTACGACACCTCAGCAAAAGGTGGAAAAGACCCGTATTTTTGGCGGAGACAATGTTGAAATTAGGCTGGTCGGGGACTACTTTGACGATACATTGAAATCCGCGCAGTCCTATTGCGAAAGTCAGGGCGCGCATTTTCTTTCGCCGTTCGATGATGAAGATGTGATTGAGGGGCAGGCGTCGGTTGCAATTGAAATATTGGATCAAATGGATGCAACGCCGGATGTGGTTGTTTTACCGGTTGGCGGTGGCGGGCTGTCAGCTGGTGTTTTGCAGATATTTGCAGAGAAATCGCCAAAAACGGAGCTACGGTTTGCCGAACCATTGGGCGGGGCGAGCCTGACTGCGGCGCTACGAGAGCAAAAGCCGGTTACGTTGGACAGGGTTGATTCTTTTGTGGATGGTGCGGCAGTTGCCAGGATTGGGGCCGCACCGTTTGCCGTGTTGAAATCTGTACCTGCTGAACATGTTTTTCCCTGCCCGGAAGACAGGATATGCGCGACAATTTTGGAGATGTTGAACATTGAAGGGATCGTTCTAGAGCCCGCGGGGGCGCTGGCAGTGGATGTGCTGGAAGATATTTCAGCGGATATAAAAGGTAAAACTGTGGTATGTGTTACCTCTGGCGGGAACTTTGATTTTGAGCGGTTGCCAGAAGTGAAAGAGCGGGCGCAGCGTTATTCCGGGGTTAAAAAGTATTTCATTCTTCGAATGCCTCAACGTCCGGGTGTTTTGCGTGAATTTTTGGATTTGCTTGGGCCGGATGATGATATTGCCCGCTTTGAGTATCTGAAAAAATCAGCGCGCAATTTTGGCTCAGTATTGATTGGCATTGAGACCAGCGACCCCGTTAATTTTGTAGAATTGTTTGCAAAACTCGACCGGGCTGGATTTGATTTCCACGACATTACGAATGATGAAACATTGGCAGAATTTGTTATTTGAGTGGGCAAAAGCAATGTTATGCAACGCTGCATTTTTCGCCTGCACTGAACTCTGACTGCGAATTTTCATAGCTCTGAAAGACTGCGGATAGGTCGATGCTTTCGGCGTTATTTTCGTTTGCGGTTTTTTCACCTTTCCCACAAAGCTCAGCGAAATCGGAAAAACCAAGGTTTAACGCGCTGCCCTTTAGGAAATGCAGATCAGCCTCGTAGGTATTGGGATTTGGAGAGGCACGCAGACGATCAATTACTTCGTCAACCTCTTCGAAGAAAATTTCCAGTACTTCATCGAAGTCTTCACACCCAACTTCATCACGAAGTTCGTTCACCCGGCTCCAACAGATCATAGCATGCACCCACAAATTGTTTGTGCCCCCACACCGGACTAACCTTAGGTTTGGAGAGTTAACAGGCGATGTTTGAAAAGCGAAATCTAGTTCCAAGTTTAGATTTAATTTCCTGTGAACCAAACGCGTGCATAGCATTGAGTTCTGAATTTTTGATGCGGAAGGAATGTTTGGTGGGCCACCTGCAAAAGGTTAGTGTTGAACAGGCATCTCATGCTGATTGTCAGCAGGCAAAAATTGTACTGGTTGTGGATGACAGCCGTTCACAGCGGCGCATTCTTTCGGTCTATCTGAAGCGCTGGGGGTACGAGGTAATAGAAGCAGGCTCTGGCGCAGAGGCATTGGAAATCTGCAAATCCCGGTCGATTGACCTGATCATTAGTGACTGGATGATGCCGGGTATGAATGGGTTAGAGTTTTGCACATCTTTTCGAAACCTTAAAAGTGATCGGTATACGTATTTTATTCTGCTTACGTCAAAATCCGAAAAGGGAGAGGTTGCGCATGGGCTGGATATTGGCGCGGACGATTTTCTAACAAAACCAGTAGCGGCGTTAGAGTTAAGGGCGCGTATTTTGGCTGGTGAGCGCATTTTGAACATGGAGCGAGAGCTTACAGAAAAAAACCGGCTTGTTAGCGAAACCCTGACGGAAATCAGTGGCCTTTATGAGTCTCTGGACCGTGACCTGTTGGAGGCAAGAAGCCTGCAACAGTCCCTTGTTCGGGAAAAGTACCGCGATTTTGGCGGGGCGCAGGTATCGCTACTATTACGTTCAAGCGGACATGTTGGTGGTGATCTGGTTGGGTTTTTCGAAATTTCAGATTCGTTGGTCGGGCTGTATTCTATCGATGTATCCGGGCATGGGATGGCTTCGGCGCTAATGACTGCACGATTGGCGGCGTATTTGTCGGGTTCTTCTATGGACCAAAACCTGGCGTTGGCGCGGGATGAAAACGGAAATATTGTGCCGCGCTCTCCCGCAGAAGTAGCTGCACAGATTAACCAGTTAATTCTGGAAGAAATGGAAACCGAAATCTATTTCACCATGATGCTGGGGTATTTTGATATGTCGAGTGGTATCGCAACGCTTGTTCAGTGCGGCCACCCAAATGTGGCGATCCAGAATTCTGATGGTACTACCAAATTTGTTGGAGAAGGGGGGCTTCCTATTGGGCTGATACCCGCTGCTGACTGGTCGGATTTTGACGTACATTTGACACCAGGTGACAGGCTCTTCATGTCGTCGGACGGGATTGTTGAATGTCCCGACAGCCATGGTGACATGTTGGATGAATCCGGATTGGCAGAGCTAATGTGTAAAAACCAGAATCTAGCCGGCAGTTTGTTCTTTGATGCACTGATTTCTGACCTGACGAAATTTTCAGGTACTCAGAATTTCCCCGACGATGTGTCAGCTGTACTGCTGGAATATATCCACGCTACCTAGAAAAACGTTTTAACCACAAAGGCTCGCCCACCTTCATCTGCTAAGATCTTTGTGGCGAGAACAGGGGTTGCCCAAACAGCGGTATGACCCGGCTCTTGTGGTGGTCCATGGGTCCGAACCGGGCGCGCCATAAATATGTGGCATAGCTTTTCTGCCCAAAGATCGTATTCCGGCATGTAAACGAACCGGCGATACGCACCAATTCGCCTGGGCGCGGCGATGCGCCAACCGGTTTCTTCAAACACTTCCCGGTGTAGGGCTGAAATTGGCGATTCCCCCGGATCAATACCTCCGCCCGGCAGTTGAAATTCCGGTTCAGGGTCTTGCTGGTGGGTTAGCAATAATTCGTTACGGTGCAGGAGAATGGCGTAGGCGCCGGGGCGCATTGTGTAGCGTCGGTTCTGAGCGGGTTTACCGTATCTTCGGATCATTGATCTGTCTCACTTGGTGCTGGTTGCCCCGCGCATTTAGACACGGTATGCCAAGCAATGGCGCGTTAGGAAACCCATGTCACTTAGCAAACAAATAGCGTGGGACGATACTGTCCTGCCTTTCCAACTGGATCACGCAGATATTCGCGGCAGGATCGCACGGCTGGACGGTGTGTTAAACAGTGTCCTGTCACAGCACAACTATCCCGATCAAATTGAAGCGCTGGTTGCCGAGGCGGTATTGCTGACAGCCTTGATCGGGCAGACGATCAAACTGCGTTGGAAGTTGTCCTTGCAGATACGTGGCAATGGGGCCGCGCGTATTATTGCGACGGACTATTACGGTCCAACAGATGAGGGCGAACCGGCGCGGATCAGGGCCTATGCGAGCTTTGACGAAGACCGATTAGAGACGGGAACAGAGCCGTTTGATCTGGTGGGAGATGGGTTTTTTGCAATCCTAATGGATCAGGGCGAAGGGAATGATCCCTATCAGGGGATTACGCCACTTGCCGGAGGGTCTCTGGCCGCCTGTGCGGAAACCTATTTTGAACAATCTGAGCAGATACCAACACGGTTTGAACTGTCATTTGGCAAATCGGTGTTACCGGGTGAACCAGAGGGCTGGCGTGGTGGCGGTGTGATGTTGCAGCATATGCCGGCGGCGTCGCCGTTGCGGGAAGGTGGCGAAAAACCTGACGCGATTACTTTGGACAAACCGGGCAAAGAGGACGACTGGAACCGGGTAAATGTTTTGCTGGATTCGGTTGAAGCTCTGGAACTGGTCGGACCCAGCGTTCAACCAACAGAATTGCTGGTGCGGCTGTTTCATGAAGAAAGCCCGCGGGTGTTCGACCCGCAGCCGGTTACGTTTGGCTGCACCTGTTCGCCGGATCGGGTTCGCCAAAGCCTGTCGATTTATTCGGCAAAAGACATTGCCCACATGACGACCGAGGCTGGCACCGTTACGGCGGATTGCCAGTTTTGCGGGGCGCATTACTTTTTTGAACCGGACAGTCTGGGGTTTGAAGCCAAGGATAAGTCTGATGGCGAAGGGTGACGAATTGGACCGGATAAGGCTGGCGCTTGAGCGTACGACCGGGGCGTCGTCCGATTTTGATCTGAACCCGGATGTAACTATGCCTGAAGGTCGCAAGTTACGCCCTGCCGGGGTTTTGCTCGCGTTATTGGAATTGCAATCCGGAGTTCATGTATTGCTGACCAAACGGTCGTCGGCTTTAAAACACCACCCGGGGCAAATTTCATTTCCGGGGGGAAGCATTGATCCGGAAGATGGTGGTCCTGTTCAGGCCGCATTGCGGGAAGCGCAGGAAGAAATTGGGCTTCAAAGGGAAAACGTAGAAGTGTTTGGGGTGTTGCCAATCCACGAAACGGTGACCGGGTTTAATGTCACGCCGGTTATAGGCCGTGTCAGGACCGCATTTGAACCCGTTCCCGAACCTGATGAGGTGAAGGAAGTATTTTCGGTGCCTTTGGCGCATGTCACTGATTTGAAGCGCTTTCAGGTTCAGTCACGGATGTGGCAAAGGAAACGCCGGTACTATTATACCGTTCCCTATGGCCCATATTACATCTGGGGGGCGACGGCGCGTATTTTGCACGGGTTGGCCGAAAGGTTGGCACAATGACTGTGGTCACAGGGGATTGGCTGGAAAATGAGGCGACGCAGCAGGTGATGGCGTTGCTGGTTGATGCCGGTCAGCGGGCGTATTTTGTTGGCGGTTGTGTCCGTAATGCGCTGATGGACGTGCCGGTTGCCGATGTGGACATTGCGACGGATGCGCGGCCGGAACAAGTGATGACGCTGGCAAAGAACGCAGGGATACGGGTGATTCCGACCGGGATTGACCATGGGACTGTGACGGTGGTTGCCGGTGAAATTCCGCATGAGATCACGACATTTCGCAACGATGTAGAAACTGACGGAAGACGGGCTGTTGTGGTCTATTCCGATAGTTTGGAAGAGGACGCGCGGCGGCGGGATTTCACGATGAATGCGCTCTATGCGGATCGGGACGGGACGCTGATTGATCCATTGTGCGGGCTGCCTGATCTGCAATCCCGTCGGGTCCGGTTCATAGAAGATGCCGGGGAACGCATTCGGGAAGATTATCTACGCACGTTGCGGTTTTTTCGGTTTCATGCCTGGTATGGTGATCCGGGTGGCGGGCTGGACGCTGAAGCGCTGGCGGCAATTTCCGCGCACTTGGACGGACTGGAAATGCTTTCGAAAGAGCGGGTCGGATCCGAAATCAAGAAATTGCTTTCTGCGCCTGATCCAGCCCCGGCTGTGGCTGCGATGGAAAGCACTGGCGTGTTGTCGCGGGTTCTGCCGGGCGCTACGGGTAAGTATCTTGCCCCGTTGATCCACCTTGAAGGCGGCCACGCCCCGGACCCAATCCGCCGCCTTGTGGTGCTGGGCGGGCTGGGGCCGAAAGACGCCCTGCGGCTGAGCCGTGACGAGGCCCGGCGCGTGACGGTGCTTCGGGAACTTGTATCAAATGGCGGCGATTTGCGGGCAGATGGCTATCGTCATGGCGCGCAGGCAGCGATTGATGCGATGCTGTTGCGATGCGCAATGATGGGGCAGCCGCTCTTGGACAACTATCAACAACGCGCCGCCGATGGGGCTGCGATGGTATTTCCGATAAAGGCCGCCGATCTGATGCCCGGCCTGAAAGGTGTCGCGCTGGGCAAAAGAATGAAAGAGCTGGAAGTAAACTGGATCGCGTCTGATTTCCAAATGACACGCGATCAGCTTTTGGATCGGCATTGATAGACCCGCTATATGTCTTCGTGTTTCTTGGCCTGTTTTCACCGGGTCCGAACGTGATCATGCTTTCAGCGTCAGGAGCAAGATTTGGATTCAAACGAACGGTTCCACACCTGATTGGTGTCGCGTTCGGGGTTGGTGTGACGGCTGGATTGACCGGTTTGGGGATTGCAGCGGTACTGAAGGCCAACCCGGAGCTAACATTTGTGCTGAAGACAGCCGCCGGCGTGTGGATCCTGTGGATGGCGTGGAAACTGTTTCGCGCGACGCAACCACACGTAAATTCAAAAGACCGGCCGCTGACTTTTATCGAAGCAGTGCTGTTCCAGTGGATCAACCCCAAGGTCTGGGCAGTGGCGCTGGCGGCGTCTTCTGGTTTCACCTCGGGACTTGGACCGGTTGAAGAAGCGGTAAGGCTGGCCACAGCATTTTCAGGGATAAATCTGTTTGTCTGCATATTCTGGACCTACGCCGGATCGCTGCTGGCGTATCTTTTGAAAACGCCCGCGACCTGGGTGATCTTCCTGCGGGTGATGGCGATTGCGATGGCCGGATCGGCGCTGTTCGTATTCCTTTGAATTTTGGGATTGCCAAATTGCCGCAGGAGGCTATGGTGCCGCGCATGGTTAAGGTTCGTAAGACATATCAAGGGGCGCCCGGATTTATCGGTGTGCTTCCGGCTATGCCCAAGGGCGGAGTCCGTCTTGCGACTGGCTATGGTTCCCGCGTCATGTTGAACGCTTAGTACCCGCCCAAACCCGAACTTAACCCAACTTTTCTACATCGATATATTGACAGGAGAACAGCATGTATAAGCTGTTTGAGAATCTCGTAGACCCCTTTGCGGAATACGAAACCGGAACCCCGCCCAAAACACTTTGGGCCTATTACGCAGAACAATTGCGCCCGTTTAAACGCTGGATTCCGGCCATGTTGCTGACCGGGCTGTTTGCTTCGTTTTTTGAGGTGTGGATGATCTATTACGCCGCGCGGCTGATAGATCTGATGACCGCATCTGGCCCCGCTGATTTTTGGGCGGTGCACCGGATGGAAATTATCGCGGTTGGTGCCGCGTTCATGCTTTTGCGCCCGGCTTTGTTTGGTATTCAAAGCCTGTTCCTTGAGCAGGTTTTGGTAAGCAACCTGCAGGACAGGGTGCGCTGGCGTGCGCATAAACATTTGCTGGGCCAATCCATGAGCTTCTTCCAGAACGATTTTGCCGGGCGGTTATCGAACCGTGTCATGCAGATGGGACCGGCTGTTGAAGACAGTGTTTACATGATGTTTGAGGCAATCTGGTACGCGATTACATTTATCATCGGGGCGTTGTTTGTACTAAGCGGAATTGACTGGCGAATTGCCGTGCCGCTGTTGATGTGGGTGGCGGCCTATGGGGCTTATACCTATTGGATCGCCATCCGGGTTGCTGTCGCATCTGAAAAATATTCGGATGCGCGATCTGTCGTTACCGGTCGTGTGGTGGATGCCTATGCCAATATCGAAACAGTAAAATTGTTCGCAGGGGGTCCGGCGGAAGAAATCTATGTTCTGTCGGCAATGCGGCGAATGCGGCTACGGTTTCAGCGGTTCCTGCGGTTGATGACCGAAATGGATTTCAGCCTGAACCTGTTGAATGGATTTCTGTTTGTCGGCGTTATTGGTACAGCAATTTATTATTGGGTTAACGATAGCGTAAGTATCGGTGAGGTTGCAGCGGTGATCACATTGACGGTGCGCCTTTCCGGGATGAGCGGCTGGATCATGTGGGTAACAACGCAGCTTTTCAACCACGCGGGTGTTATCCGCGAGGGGTTGCGTTCAATCGCTGTTGAACACTCAGTTATCGATAAAACAAATGCGCCGCTTAAGGTATCAACGGGCGAAATCCGGTTTGAGGGTCTGACCCACCATTATGGCAAAGACCGCGGCGGCCTGAACGATGTAACCCTGACCATTAAACCCGGCGAAAAGGTTGGATTGATCGGGCGCTCTGGCGCTGGAAAATCGTCACTGGTCAATCTGTTGCTGCGTTTTCGTGACATCGAACAGGGCAGGATTTTGATTGATGGTCAGGATATTGCCGACATCACCCAGACCAGCCTGCGTAAATCAATTGGTGTGGTGACACAGGACAGCTCCTTATTACACCGCTCAATCAGGGCGAATATTCTGTATGGCCAGCCCGACGCAAGTGAAGATGAAATGATTACTGCTGCAAAACGTGCAGAGGCTCATGAATTCATTCTGGAGCTTGAGGATCCTAAGGGGCGTACCGGTTACAATGCCTATGTCGGTGAGCGTGGCGTCAAGCTGTCCGGTGGTCAGCGGCAACGGATTTCCATTGCGCGGATGATCCTGAAGGATGCGCCTATATTGGTATTGGACGAAGCCACAAGCGCGCTGGACAGCGAAGTAGAGGCCGCCATTCAGGAAACGCTTTATGGGGTCATGCAGGGCAAAACCGTTATTGCGATTGCTCACCGTTTGTCTACAATCTCGGTGATGGACCGGATCATCGTGATTGATGACGGCCGCATCGTAGAGCAAGGCAGCCATAGTGATTTGCTGGCGTCCAAGGGGCTCTATTCCAAGTTCTGGAACCGTCAGTCGGGCGGATTTATAGGCACCGAGGAGGCCGCAGAGTGAGAGTCGCTGACCTGATAGATCCTTATGCCCCCGCCGATGGTCCGCCGCCGCAGACACTGGGGGCATTTTTCCATTGGGGGATCAAAGGGGCGTATCCGGTGATCGTGGTTGCCTGCGTGATAACCGGATCTGTTGGCACGCTAGAAGCGTTCACAGCCGTTTTGCTGGGCATGGTGATTGACGCGGTACTGACCAGCGGTGCCGATCGGTTCATGGCGGAAAATTTTGGCCTGTTTGCATTGTTGATTGGGTTCTTTGTAGTGCTTCGCCCGGCCCTGATGGGGCTGGGTGCATTGTTCAATATGTATATCCTTGGCCCGAACGTCATCACCATGGTTTTGTCGCGTATATCGCGCTGGACCCTTGGTCATTCGGTACAGTTTTTCGACGATGATTTTGCCGGGCGCATAGCGACAAAAGAAAATCAGGTCTCACGGTCGATGTCCGAAGTTGTGGTGGAGACGGTCAATGTCGGGGCATTTGCATTGGTATCAGTTCTGGCGTCGATTGCGCTGATAGTTTCAATAAACCCTGCGATTGCTCTGGTGCTGGTTGCATGGCTGATTGCGTATTATTTCCTGATCCGCTGGTTCCTGCCCCGCGCGCGCCATCGTGCCAAGGCCCGGGCAAACTCCCGTGCGGCTGTCACCGGCCAGTTGGTGGATACGATAACCAACATCAAGACCGTCAAACTGTTTGCCCATGACGACCATGAAGACAAAGCGACCCATCAGGCCATTGATGTGTTGCGTGAAAAATCCCTGCACTGGGGCGCGTTGTCTGTTTCGTTTCGCTTTGTGCTGATGACATTGGCCGGGGTTCTTCCGGCCAGTCTGATCGGCGGAACGGCCTATCTGTGGTCGCAAGGTTTGGCGTCTGAGGGTGACATCGCAGCCGCTGGCGCGATTTCGATCCGGTTGGGGCAGATGGTTGGTTGGGTCAGTTTTACACTGATGCAGATTTATTCCCATATCGGCGAAGTGGAAGACGGCATGAACACCCTGACCCCGCCACACGGGTTGCTGGATGCAGATGCGGCTACGACCCTGACGGTCAATACAGCGCAAATTGAATTTGTCGATACCAGCTTTGCCTATGGTCGGGATATTGGCGGCATCTCGGGTATCAACCTGACGATCAAACCGGGCGAAAAACTGGGAATTGTCGGGGCCTCGGGTGCGGGTAAATCCACGCTCGTCGCGTCATTATTGCGGATGTACGATATTGAGGGTGGCAAAATTCTGATCGATGGGCAGGATATTGCGACTGTGACTCAGAAAAGCCTGCGCCGCAATATTGGCATGGTGACACAGGATACCGCGATGTTTAACCGCTCGGCGCGCGACAATATCATGTACGGCAAGCCGGATGCCAGTGAAGAAGATATGCTGACCGCCGCGCGCAAAGCCGAAGCTCATGACTTCATTCTTGACCTGCAAGACCACAGGGGTCGGCAAGGATATGAAGCCTTTCTTGGTGAAAGAGGCGTCAAACTTTCGGGGGGTCAGCGTCAGAGAATTGCGCTGGCACGGGCGATCATTAAGGACGCGCCAATTCTGGTGCTGGACGAAGCCACAAGCGCGCTGGACAGCGAAGTCGAAGCTGAAATTCAACAGGCGCTTGCCACCGTGATGGAAGGCAAAACCGTTCTCGCCATTGCCCACCGACTGTCCACTATTGCCCGGATGGACCGGATTGTGGTGATGGAAGCGGGTCAGATTGTTGAGCAGGGAACCCATGGCGAGCTGCTGATAATGAACGGCCATTACGCCCGGTTCTGGAACCGCCAGTCTGACGGGTTTATCGGCACCTCGGAGGCGGCTGAGTGAAGCGGGTGATGATTGTTGGCTGTTCCGGTTCGGGGAAGTCTACTATGGCCGTGGAGCTTGGGAAAATTACCGGACTACCTGTACAACACCTGGATTTGATCCATTGGAAACCACACTGGATTGAACGGGAGAAGGCAGAAAAATCTTCCCTCATTCACAATATTGAATCGCAGGATGAATGGATAATTGAGGGAAATTATTCTGCGACATTTCCGAACCGTACTGCCCGTGCCGACGTTCTGATATGGCTGGACCTTCCGCTTGGGTTGCGGGTCGTTAGAATTCTGAAAAGACACTATCAGTTTCGTGGAAAAACCCGGCCGGATATGCCAGACAATTGCCCTGAGCGGCTTGAGCGGAATTATATTAAGTGGGTTTTGTTCAAGGCAAATAATACGCGAAGTGAAATTGCCCAAGCCATCGCCGATGCGCCGCATCTGGATGTCCGGCATATCCGCACGGCCAGGGGCGCCGATACTTTTCTGGAGTGGTGCCGACAGGATGCCTGAATTTACAATTGAACGGCTTGGTCATCTTGGTGATGGCATTGCACGGGGTCCGGTCTATGCGCCGATGACGTTGCCGGGTGAGCTGGTGTCAGGCGAGGTTGAAGGTGATCGTTTAACGGACGTCAGAATAATCACCCCATCAACCGACCGCGTTCGCCCTCCCTGTTCGCATTTCAAAAGCTGCGGCGGATGTTCCTTGCAACATGCCTCCGACAGTTTTCTTGAAATCTGGAAAGAACAGGTGGTTCAAGAGGCGCTAGCGGCGCACGGGCTGGATGCTCCGGTGAGGTTGGTGGCGACGTCTGCGGCCAATTCGCGTCGCCGCGCCACGCTGTCCGGGCGCAGGACCAAAAAGGGCGCCATGGTTGGACTGCACGCGCGCGCATCGGATGCGATTGTAGAAATTCCAAACTGCCAGTTGATGCATCCTGATCTGATTAGAGCGTTACCGGTATTTTGTGAAATTGTGGTGATGGGTGGGTCTCGTAAAGCCGAAGTTTCGCTGGCGGTAACGTGTTCGGATGCTGGGATTGATGTGGCGGTTACCGGTGGCAAACCGCTGGACGCAGCACTGCAAATGAAGCTGGCAGCACTGGCAAACCAGCGTGGTTTGGCGCGGGTCTCGTGGGATGGCGAACTGGTTGCCGAATGCCGCCCACCTGTGCAGCAATTTGGATCGGCCAGTGTTGTACCGCCCGCGGGTTCGTTTTTACAGGCAACGGTTGAAGGCCAGGAAGCGCTGGTATCTGCCGTTAAACGGGCTGTTGGTTCCGCTAAACGTGTCGTCGATTTGTTCGCTGGTTGTGGGACGTTTTCGCTGCCTTTGGCGCTGGAAGCAGAAGTTCACGCAGTAGAGACTGAGCAGGCAATGTTAGGTGCGCTTGATACCGGATGGCGCCATGCGATGGGGTTGAAGAAAATCACAACCGAGGCAAGGGATCTGTATCAACGGCCCTTGATGCCGGATGAGTTGAAACAGTTTGATGCGGTTGTCATTGATCCGCCGCGTGTTGGGGCAGAGGCTCAGACAGCGCTCCTGGCAGAGGCTGGAACTGCCCGGATCGTATTCGTGTCGTGTAACCCGGTGACGTTTGCGCGTGATGCGCGGATATTGGTAAATGCAGGGTATCAGATCGATTGGGTGGAAGTCGTTGATCAGTTCCGCTGGTCATCCCATGTGGAACTGGTCGCGTCTCTGTCGAAATGTTGATCAGGGACCGGGTTTCACGCGCCCGGTATTGGGCGTATAGTCTGGCCAATAATAAGGGATAGGTAGAAAACAATGCCCATAAGAAGAGCAGTGATAGTAGGTGGTCTGGCCTTGGCCGTAACCGGGTGCGCCACCAAAACCAGAACCTATAATGGACCGGAAGTAACTCGTGTGGTTATTCAAAAGGGTGCACGGCGGATGTTTCTGCTGAATGGTCCGACGGTGCTACAAACCTATGAAATTGATTTGGGTTTTGCGCCAAGGGGCGACAAGAAGATAGAAGGCGATGGAAAAACACCCGAGGGCACGTATTTCATTGATCGCAAGAACCCAAACAGCAAATTCCATCTGTCACTTGGAATATCCTATCCGAATGAACAGGATATTGCCGAGGCTGAGGCGTTGGGCGAAGAACCGGGCGGTGATATCTTCATTCACGGTGCCAGCAGTGTCTTGGGCCAGCGCGGAACCGACTGGACCTTTGGTTGCATCTCGGTTTCCGATCGCGAGATAGAAGACGTCTACGCAATGGTAAATGAGGGAACGCAGGTGGACCTGCATCCCTGATTATGGCGTTTTGTGTTTTTTCTAGAACACTGTATCGACCCGGCAGCCGAGGCAGTGTTTGTGAAACCAACACGTTCGGCTAGCGGTTCGATTCAAATCAAACGCAAATCGCTTTAGCCACCGGTGACCATCGTCCACCAGATTTTGCCGTTTGATTCCTGAAACCATGAAAACCCAAGGGCGACAGCATTGCTGTCCAATATTACTGACCGGGTGTCGGGTTGATCCATCCATGCTGCAAGTGTCTCAAGCTCTGTCTCAAAACTTTCGGAAATGTTTTCGCCCAAGGGCTGGCCCGCATAACCGGATCGCTGCACCCGATCAATTGGTGATGATCCGTCGGACCCGAAATGCCAGGGCCGGTTTTGCACAGACATATCGCGGGAATGGGTTGCGGCGGCGGCGGTTAGTTGGGCGTTCAGCTGAACTGGTCCTGCTCCGGCGGCCTGACGTAAGGCATTCACCGAATCCAGTAACCGGAATTGGATAGCTCCGGTATCTCGCGCAGTGATTCGATATACCTTGGGCAAAGGTTTTCCATCCGGGCCAATTGTAGATGTTGGCGTCGCGGCGCAGGCCGACAATATGAAAACAGACGTAAAAAGAAGAATGAAGAAACGAAGCATCGGGTACCACCACTGGAATAATTTTGACAAGCAGTACCGTGATGTTGCCAAAGGATCAAACGCAACAATTCGTTACCCGCAATTCTGATGTTGGTTTGAATTGTGATTGCTGCAATAGCACCATAGTATGCGACGGAGCATTCGGAGAGTAATTATGTCAACCAGCAACAATAGTAAAATGAACCGGCGCTCCTTTATTGTGGCGGCGACAGCCAGCGGGCTGGCGGCCCCGGCACTGGCGCAATCAACTGGTACAGTAGAGATAGAGGCGGAAATTTCGTCGTCGGTACGGCGCAATATTTCCAGCTTTCGTACATTGCGGTGGCAGCCCTATTTTGGCTCACTGCGTAAGGGGGCTATACTTGTCGATACAACGTCGCGGGCCTTGCATTATTGGTCTGAAGACGGGGCGACTTATAAACTTTACCCTACCAGCGTACCCTTGAGCGAAGATTTAACCCGCCGCGGTCGCACGTCTATTATCCGCAAAGTTGTTGGCCCTTCCTGGAGCCCGACACCGGCGATGTTGCGTCGAAATCCTGATTGGCCTTCCTATGTGGCACCGGGTCCGGATAATCCTCTGGGCACCCATGCGCTCTATCTTTCGTGGAAGTATTACCGGATTCACGGGACCCATGACACGCGCAAAATCGGCCGCCGATCATCGAATGGTTGCATTGGCCTGTTCAACGAACAGATCAGCGAGCTGTTCAATTATGCCAAAGTTGGCACTCAGGTGTTGCTTATTTGACGACAATCCCATCTGAGTCAGGGTATAAATTCAAAATTTTGCTGGATTCTGGACACCTTAACTGCATATAGGGGCAATACACGTACCTGTATTG
>CAZRHV010000022.1:0-3019 GCA_964599985.1 uncultured Marinosulfonomonas sp.
CCCTGCCCTACATGTATCACTGCCATATTCTGGAGCACGAAGATGCGGGCATGATGGGGCAGTTTGTCGTCGTTTAGGTGGTAACGTCAGCAGATGGGACGTACATGACAGCGCAGCTGTCGTTTTCAGGGTTCCGGGAAGCGGGTAACTTGGTTAGACACGCCGGAAATTGACCTAACAATTTCCAGGAGCCTGCCATGACCGCTTCCCCCGTTAACCCCGGTTTTTTCACCGAAAACCTTGCAGATCGTGACCCCGAGTTGATGGGTGCTGTCACCAGTGAACTTGGCCGCCAGCGCGAAGAGATTGAGCTGATCGCTTCGGAAAACATCGTGTCCATGGCGGTGATGCAGGCGCAGGGCACCGTTTTGACCAACAAATACGCCGAAGGCTATCCCGGGCGCCGTTATTACGGTGGCTGCCAGTATGTGGATGTGGCTGAAAACCTGGCGATTGATCGCGCGAAACAGTTGTTTGGTTGCGAATTTGTCAATGTGCAGCCCCACTCGGGATCGCAGGCCAATCAAGGGGTGTTTCAAGCACTTATTCAGCCGGGTGACACGATATTGGGCATGAATCTGGCGTCTGGCGGCCACCTGACCCACGGTGCGGCGCCAAACCAGTCGGGCAAATGGTTCAACGCGGTGCAGTACGGTGTGCGCGAAAATGACAACCGGATTGATTACGATCAGGTGCAGGCGCTGGCGACCGAGCATCAGCCGAAAATGTTGATCGCCGGCGGCTCCGCCATTCCACGCCAGATTGATTTCGCCCGGATGCGTGAAATCGCCGACAGTGTTGGCGCGTATCTGCTGGTGGATATGGCGCATTTTGCGGGTCTTGTGGCCGGGGGGCAGCATCCCTCACCCTTTCCGCATGCCCACGTGGCCACCACAACCACCCACAAGACCCTGCGCGGGCCACGGGGTGGAATGATCCTGACCAATGACGAGGCGATTTCAAAAAAGGTGAATTCGGCCATCTTCCCCGGCATTCAGGGCGGGCCATTGATGCATGTCATCGCCGCCAAGGCTGTCGCATTTGGTGAGGCCCTGCGCCCCGATTTCAAGGAATACACTGCACAAGTGATTGTAAACGCACAGGCAATGGCCGATCAACTGATCAAGGGTGGTCTGGATATTGTCACTGGCGGCACTGATACGCATGTGATGCTGGTGGACCTGCGCCCCAAAGGTGTAAAAGGCAACGCCACCGAAAAAGCTCTGGGGCGCGCCAACATCACCTGCAACAAAAACGGCATTCCGTTTGACCCGGAAAAGCCGTTTGTGACATCGGGTGTGCGGCTTGGCTCACCTGCCGGAACAACCCGCGGGTTTGGCGAGGCTGAGTTCCGTCAGATCGCGGACTGGATCGTTGAAGTAGTCGACGGGCTGGCGGCAAATGGTGAAGACGGCAATGGCGATGCTGAGGCGGCCGTGAAGGCGAAGGTACTAGGGCTTTGTGCCAGATTTCCGATTTACCCGGACCTGTAAACACTGAATCAAACGAGCCCGCGCCAGACCATGACGCCCACAACCAGTGCTGCAATAAAGATAATATTCAACGCATTCGTGGTTAAAAACCCGATGAGCAGCCCCATGCGGCGGTCAAAGCTGTCAATTTTCAAAAGGTGTTTTTCTACGGTATCATAAGACCTTACCGCTGCATCTTGATCTATCATACGCGACAGGCGGGGGCTTTCTTGCAATTTAACGGCTTCAACCAATACAGCCGCCTCTCGCCGGATGTGGGGTGGTAAAAGCCGGCCAGCCTTGCGTAGTTTTGCTTCCAGTCCCTTGCCCCGAATTCCAAGACGCTCGCTTAAAAGGGTCGCAATCTGATCTGCCTGCTCTGCGTAATTCACCATTTACCCAAACTTGTAGAAAAACAATTTTCCCAAACTACATCAGCCATCACGCTATGGCCAGTCCGTACCGATCAAGATAGAACGACTACCATGCTGAATACGATTGTTGCAGGGCAACCCACTGATAAAACACCGCTTTTGATCGCGCACGGGCTGTATGGTTCGGCGCGCAATTGGGGGGTAATTTCGAAACGGCTGTCGGATGAACGCCAGGTTGTGGCTGTGGACATGCGAAACCACGGCGAGAGTGAGTGGTTTCGGACCCACAGCTACGACGATCTGGCGGGTGATTTGGCTGAAGTGATTGCAGCACATGGCGGCAAGATGGATGTGCTGGGGCATTCAATGGGTGGAAAAGCCGCGATGGTCCTTGCCCTTCAATACCCAGATTTGGTCGGGCGTCTTGTTGTGGCTGACATCGCACCTACGTCTTATAGCCATAGCCAAATTCATCTTGCAAAGGCCCTAATGGACGTCGACCTTAGCCGGGTTGAAAGTCGCGCCGACGCGGGCGACCAACTGGTGCAGATTGAAGACCCTATGGTGAAATCATTCCTGCTGCAATCACTTGACCTGAAGGAAAAGAAATGGCGTTTGAACTTGGGTGTTCTGGCAAGTGAAATGGATAAGATTGTGGGTTTTCCTGATGTTACCGGAAGTTTTGAAGGTAAAACCCTGTTCCTTAGCGGTCAAAACAGCGACTACGTTACCTTTGATCACCGCCCCCAAATCAAGGCGCTGTTTCCAAGGGCGAAATATGCGAAAATTCCGGGTGCAGGGCATTGGTTACACGCTGAAAAACCGAAGGAATTTGAAGCAGCGGTGCGCACTTTTCTGAATATGTAGCAAGGGAAGTACCTACACGGCCATCGGCAAGGCACGCCTGAGGATCAGGGTCCCTGCCAGTGAGCCGAACATAACCAAAAGATACATGAAGGCCCCGTCCACCAAACCTGTGCGCAAAGCAGTGGCGTAAACTAGCGGGTGGATCAGGTAGACACCCAGTGACAGGGCAGAAACGGCCGTCGACAAAGAGGTAGCCGGGCTTTTGATGCCAAGCACGATGAGCGTCACCAACGCCCCCAAACCCAATTGCATCGTCGAGATATTCCAACCCGCTAAGAATAGCACTACACAGATTGCGGTGAAGCC
>CAZRHV010000022.1:3119-15624 GCA_964599985.1 uncultured Marinosulfonomonas sp.
TCGTCGAGATATTCCAACCCGCTAAGAATAGCACTACACAGATTGCGGTGAAGCCGGTGGCAACCGGTATCGGAGATCTATCCCGCTGCATCAGCAACCCCAGAAAGGCTGCAGGCATAACGGAGGCCCACTGTTCCAGCGGAACCTGTAACGAACCGTATTGCAACGCCCTGAGCGACAGCACTGACAAAACGATTGCAACAAACCAAAGCGCCCCACCTTTGAGACGTTCAAACAGTGCCAGAAAGAAAAAGCTGAACGGTAGAAACCAAAGATGCAGCGCCGGGCCGGTAAACAGCATCCAATAGGAAAACTCAGATGCGATTGGTTTACCGGAAACCAGTGCATCGGCAATTTTGGCCAAGGTATAGATCACGCACCAGATCGCCCAGGGGACCATCAGGCGGGTGGCGCGTATCTTTATCGATGTACCTGCCCCGAAATAGACCAGCAGCGTGACAAACATTGGCAGCGCGCTAAGCGCAATTTGGGCGCCGGGCATATTGAGATGAAACCAAACAATGCCGCACGCCCCTGCAAAACGCAGGTAATCTATGCTGCCGTTACGTGTTGACATGGACCCAACTCTTACCTTCGCCATAAAAGCTGCGTTATAAGTAGTAGGGTTAAGTTTGCAAAATCAAATGTTTAGCGGGCACAGTAAAAGCGTTCAGCCGGGCTGATATGGGACGATTTGCGCAACAGTCCCTTCAAATTTCGACCATTACTATAATGTGGCGATTTTCTTAGCCAACACCCAGGTTACTGGAATGGCCAAAACAAATCCAACTGCCGCCGCGATCAGGATTGGGTTCAGCGTGTCATACCCCAATACAAGCACCACAATGATACCAATACCGGCCAATGTTGAAGAAACGATCGAATACAAAATTGAAGCGAGGCGAAACATAGCGCGGCCTTTCGATATTATCCTTGTTGGTGTCCACATCTAAAGTGTGATGAAAGCCGGCGTCTTTGATCTGTATCAGGTTTAGTCGGTCAGAAAAGTATTGGCGAAGTAGCAATCATCGCTGCGATCAGGCTGGCAAGGATCAGGGCGAAACCAAGGGGAATAGCGCGGTTCATCGGGGGCTCCGGGTTAACTTCCTATTTGTAAGCCATACGAAGGGGCCGGCATATTCCGTCGCATTTTCGTGCCAGCCAAAGGCGGTATCTAGTTCAACTTCCCGTAAAGCGCCTTGATTTTTGCGAGGGTTCTTGAATACTTCTGCAAATTCCGCCGCAACATGGCTGGGCGGATCATCGTGAATTGAACGGCTGATTAGCTAATCGTCTTCATCGTCTGGGGACCGAAAACAACACATAACCCTGCGCATCGGCGAGCCGGCTGGCCCCGGTTTCAAAAACGAACAACCCTGTCCCGTCATACCCTATGGGACAGCCAACAAGATCAGCCGCATCATCCAAAAACTGGTTGGTAAAATCGTTTTCACCGACACGCACACATTTGTCCGCGCGGCTACGATAGCCGGACATCAGCGGCAGTGTTCCTGCACCCGATCCAAACGAACCTGATTGGCAGGCACTCAGCGTTACTAGCGCTGTGCAAATCAAAGCAATTGATTTCATTGCATACTCCGGGACTGGTTAGGCACTTTACTGCATAGGCTCCGGCACGATTTCAGGCAAATTCAGCGCTTTTTACACATAAACTTCGATACAATCTAGGGATTTGAGGGCAAATTAGCCCAATAAAACCACCAGCCATGCCACACCCGCCGCAATTGCCGTTACTGCTACGGCCGCACTGGCGGCGTCTTTGGCCTGTTTTGCAAGGGGGTGTTCTTCGAGGGAAATGTAATCAATTGCCCGCTCAATCCCGGTATTCATCAGTTCGGCCGCCAGCACCAGAATACCAAGCGACAGGATCAATGCACGTTCAATGGTGGCAAGATCAAGTAACAGCGCAAAGCTCGCCGACGCAACATTGACCCAGGTCCACATTTGAAGGCTTGGCTCATTACGCCAGCAATTCTGCCAACCGGCCCAGGACCAGACCGCCCGGTTCCTAAACTTTCCCCATTCGCGCTTTAGCATTCCATTTCCCTTGGCCCTTGTCGTTTTATCTCTATCGCCTCTGCATTAACCGCGCCAGTAGCAGCAATCCAGGCACCCCATTCTTCACAGGGTCAGGTTTTGCAGACCTGACGGGTGGTCAGCCCCCTGCTATCAACCCCCAATAGGGCATTTTTGCCAAAAGGGTATATTATGATTTCTGAATATTTTTCCAAGCAGGACAGTATATTAGAGCTAGCAGGCGTAATTGGTTTTGGCCTTTATGTCTCAAATTACTTGATGCTGACTTTCCGGGTCGTGACCGGTAATTGCATAATTTATTACATGATCAACGTGGCAGCCGCCTCGCTGGTGCTGGCCGGTTTGATGAACAGTTTTGATCTGGCCTCGGCTTTGATCCAGATGTTCTGGATCTGCATTAGCACCGTCGGTATTTTGATGCGGGTGCGTTCTGGTAAGTTTCGGCTGCGGGATGATCAACTTTAATCAGGTGCCTGGCGGGTTTTAACGCAAACCCGCCATCGTCTGTTGCACGGTCTGAATACGCGCGCTGTTGGGTGGGTGTGTACCCATAAACTTGTCGCCCGGATCTGGGATGCGCGCGAAAAAATTGGCACCTTTCAACGGATCATACCCTGCACGAAAAGCGATGATCGTACCCAGTTGATCTGCCTCCAGTTCAAAATCCTTGGAGTAGGTTCGCGCGCCCACGCTTGCGCCAAGGTTCTGAGCCGTATCCACCGTTGCCGCATTGCCCCCGGCCAATGTCGCCAACAGCCCACCCAGCAACGCACCTGTCAGTGCAGTGTCCTGCGTTTTTGCCAG
Organism: uncultured Marinosulfonomonas sp.; assembly: GCA_964599985.1. Classification (GTDB taxonomy): domain Bacteria; phylum Pseudomonadota; class Alphaproteobacteria; order Rhodobacterales; family Rhodobacteraceae; genus NVTR01. The sequence continues at coordinate 5,982 of CAZRHV010000022.1, forward strand.
ATGGCCCCGGATGTGGTGCGCGACTTCATGGCCCATGACGAATGCCAGTTCATCATCATTGTGGGCCTGCGCGATCAGGCTGGCGGTAAAGCCAATGACCGGGCGGCCGAGATCATCCAATGTCTGGAAAGCATTCGGCGGCTGGCCGGATCTTGCGTCCACCACAATCTGGAAATCACAGTCGATATTCGGCGCGCGCTGGCGGCATATTCGCTCGGCTACGGGTTCAACCCTGTTCACAACCGCGACAAAATTAACCGTGAAGTTTCCAGGGCTTACACTGGGAGTTTTAGCTAATTGTTGCGATGGCAACACCAGATCAACGCAGCCCGACAGCCCCACAGCCACCAGAATTCCAAATACCGCCCGCATCACTATTCTCCTGCCTGAACACCCACAGAGTAACAGCCTTTGCCCCCGCCGCCAGCCCAATTGCACAGTTGCCTATAGCCGCCTAAACATGGGGCCATGTTTACCATAGAACACGAATTCGACGCCACCATTGTTACCCTTGTAGATGACGGCGAGAGCCCCTTGAAAGAGGACGTGGTGATCCACGCCTTTGACGACAGCGTGGTCATAGAACAGTTCGACCCGCGCAATGACCGGGTTGAGAAGATCACCCTGTCGATTGCGCAACTACGAGACCTCGGGGCCGCGCTGGACCTGCCGGAAGGAGTGTATCGGTTGCGGCGGGATGGGGAGTGAAAGGGATCGTGGTTGATGGGTTGAATTAGCGGCGCGCAATGAATGCGCACCCTACGGTTTTCTAGCCCGGAGGCGCTCCGGGCCACGCCCGACCCTCCCCACGGGAGGGCGCATTCGCACCCACCCAGGGTCAGGCGCTGCCCTTTGTTGGAATTGATGGAATGTTGATAACGGGCAGTGGGTGAGAGAATTATCTCTCCTTTACTTGCGAATGAGTTGCAGTTACAGAGCCTCAACGCGCCTACAATCCAACTAAGGAACCGCCAATTGGAAAATATGTCCCCGATCATGCTTGGTTTTCTGGGCAGCTTGGCCGCCGGTCTGATGACGGCCGTTGGCGCGATCCCGGTTCTGTTTGGCAAAACCCCAAGCCGCAAGACTCGTGATATATCTCTGGGCTTTGCCGCTGGCGTCATGCTGTCGGCGTCGTTCTTTTCGCTGATCATTCCGGCCCTTGATGCCTCGGGTATCCGTTATGGAGATGGGGTAATCCCGCCATTGATCGTTTGTTTTTCCATATTGTTGGGTATGGGCGGTGTTGCGCTGTTGAACGAAAAACTACCGCACGAACATTTCAATACGGGCCGCGAAGGCCCGGCATCGGAATCACTGCGCCGCATCTGGCTGTTTATCATCGCCATCACCATCCATAACTTGCCCGAGGGGCTGGCCGTGGGCGTCGGATTTGGCGCCGGCGGGTTTGAGGGTGGTTTCCCAATTGCGCTCGGTATCGGTCTGCAAAACGCGCCGGAAGGTCTGGCCGTGGCCGTGGCCCTGCTGGGTGAGGGCTATTCCAGACAACGCTCTTTCGCTATTGCCGCCCTGACCGGGCTGGTGGAACCCGTCACTGGCTTTATTGGGGCCGCCCTGATCGTGGTGGCGGAACCGCTGCTCCCATGGGGTCTGGCGTTTGCGGCGGGGGCGATGCTTTATGTAATCAGCCATGAAATCATTCCGGAAACACACCGTGAAGGTCATCAGAACCAGGCCACCATGGGGCTGGCAATCGGGCTTGTACTGATGTTGTTCCTGGATGTCTGGCTGGGCTAATCAAGCCAGAATACCTTATCGCGTGATGTAGCGCCCCGCAGTAGCGTCAGACGGCTCGGGGCGACCCCAAGGGCGCGGGCCAGTAATTTGGTGACAGCGCGGGTGGCTTTGCCACCCTCTGGCACTGTTGTAACACTGATCTTTAGCTGGCCGGCTTCCTCTTGCACGGTGTTGCGTGCAGCCTTGGGCGTGACCTTTACCTTGATCTCGCTCGCTTTAATCGCCAAACGTGAAAACGCACCCTTTTCCATCAGGTTTTCCTAGACTGCTCCCCGGCTTTGCGCAAATATCCCCGACAAGCGGCAAGGGGACAGAATGAAAACCGGTTTCTTCTGGAATGAGCAGTGTTTCTGGCATGGCGGCGGTAATTACGCCTTTATGTTACCGGTTGGCGGGCTGGTGCAACCGATGGATGGCGGCCTGCCGGAAAGCCCGGAAACCAAGCGGCGGCTGAAGAACCTGATTGATGTAACCGGTTTAGCCCGTGAGCTGGATGTGAGAGGCGCGGACCCGGCTAGCTTTGACGATTTGCTGCGTGTCCACCCGGCCAGTTATTTGCGCGAATTCAAGGCAATGTCCGATGCAGGCGGCGGAGAGCTGGGCCTGCGCACTCCGTTTGGGCGGGGGGGCTTTGAGATCGCCGCATTGTCGGCAGGACTGGCCAAACAGGCGCTACATTCAGTGCTGAGCGGCGAAATGCAAAACGCCTACGCCCTGACCCGCCCACCCGGCCACCACTGTCTACCGGAATTCCCCAATGGGTTCTGCCTGCTGGCCAATATCGCCATCGCTGTGCGCGCAGCACTGGCGAATGGTACATGTGAGCGGGTGGCGGTGCTGGACTGGGACGTTCATCACGGTAACGGGACCGAGGCGATATTCTACGACGACCCGAACGTGCTGACAATCTCGATCCACCAGGAACATAACTACCCGCTAGATACCGGCGATGCGGCTGACACAGGTGCCGATGGCGGTATCGGCACCAATATGAACATCCCGCTGCCACCGGGAGCCGGGCATGCCAGTTATATCGAAGCGATGGAACGGCTGGTGACACCAGCGATCACCCGTTTTCACCCGGACGTAATCATTGTCGCCTGCGGTTACGACGCAGCCCCGATTGATCCACTTGGCCGGATGCTGGCTACAGCTGATACATTCCGACAAATGACTGAAATGGTTATGGAATTAGCCAATGACCTGTGTGGCGGACAGCTTGTACTTGTGCATGAGGGCGGATATTCCGAGGTCTATGTACCCTTTTGCGGCCACGCTGTTATCGCGCAACTGGCAAACAGCAATATCTCAGCCCCTGACCCATTGGAGGAAACTTTCAACACCCGCCAGCCAAACGCCGATAGTCAGCGCTACATTTCTAGCATCATCGATGATTTTCAAACCTTCTTCTTTTCATAAATACGCCCCAATACGCCCCGTGCGGCGCGCAAATCGCCCGAAGGGCATATAAACTCAACGCCGCAGGCGTTTCAATTTGACCAAGCCCCTTGAACAGCCCGGCGCGATGTCCGACATGGGGGTGCAAGGGGACAATATATGCCAGCACCAAACCAAGCCGCACTGGAATTTCTGCTAACCCGTCGCTCGCGCCCGGCTAAAACCCTGCAAGCACCGGTGCCTGGCCGCGAAGAACTTACTCCTATTCTAACAGCTGCCGCCCGCAGCCCGGATCATGGCAAACTGGAGCCGTGGCGCTTTATCGTGCTGGAACATGCAGCCCTGAACCGGCTGGCAGATTTAGCCCTTGAACGCGCCCCGGCGCTTGGGATTGAGGCGGATAAAATTGCAAAAGGTGTTTCGCAATACCGTAATGCCAGTCTGGCTGTCGCCGTTATTTCATCACCCAAAGCCTCTGCCAAAGTGCCACAAATCGAACAGGTCTATTCCGCCGGCGCAGTATGTCTGGCGCTGCTGAACGCGGCCCTTGCTTCGGGCTGGGGCGCGAATTGGCTGACCGGCTGGGCCAGCTATGACCGTGAATTCCTGTGTCGGGGTCTGGGGTTGGGCGAAACAGAAAACCTCGCCGGGCTAATAATCATCGGCACCGAAAAACACGCGCCGCCAGAACGCCCGCGCCCGGACATTGACGCCATCACCACATGGGTGGAAACATGATTTTCAGCGATTTTCTCAAGGCCCTTGGCCAGCTAACAGATCCGCGTTTTCGTAAAGTTCTGCTGCTGGGGATTGGCCTGACGATCGCGTTGTTGTTCGGCATTTACGCGCTGGTGCTAACGCTGGTGACATGGCTCGCCCCCGACACCGTCAGCTTGCCCTTTATTGGTGAGGTCACCTGGGTGGATGATCTCTTGTCCTGGGCCTCGGTGCTGTTGATGATGGTTCTGTCGATCTTTCTGATGATCCCGGTGGCCTCGGCCTTTACTTCAATGTTTCTGGACGATGTCGCCGACGCTGTGGAAATTCGTCATTACCCGCACCTGCCCAAGATCGATCGCCTGTCCTGGGTCGACGCCCTGCAAGACACGCTGAATTTTCTCGGCCTGTTGATTGTGGCAAATATTTTGGCGTTTTTCCTTTATTTCATGCTACCGCCGTTTGCCCCATTGATATTTTGGGGGTTGAACGGGTTCTTGCTGGGACGGGAATATTTTCAGCTGGCAGCGATGCGCCGGATTGGCCGCGCGAACGCCAAAGCCATGTTCAAAGCAAATCTCGGACAAATTTGGCTGGCCGGGACGCTAATGGCAGTGCCGTTAACCGTGCCGCTGGTAAACCTGCTGATCCCAATATTGGGGGCGGCGACTTTTACCCATCTGTTCCACCGCCTGAACGACAGGGCAGGTCAGCCCTAACCCAATGTACGCAGCGGCATTACGCCCGAAATGATGATCGCGCAAATGATGCCCCAGACTATGAATGCGATGCCGGTCACGATCAGCATGGTGCGTTTCAGATTGAAATTCACCGGTGAGCCGGGATGGGTCCCCGGCACCACGTCATCTACGTCGCCTTGCGTGCGTCGCCCAATTGGCAGCACCACAAACATCACCATGAACCAGACCACAGCGAACAGAACGATTGAGGAAGAAATTGCCATTATACCTGCTCCAGTTCGATCAATGTGCCGGTGAAATCTTTGGGATGCAGGAACAGCACCGGTTTACCATGCGCACCGATCTTGGGTTCACCACCACCCAGCACTCGCGCCCCACTGTCGCGTAGCTTATCACGGGCTGCCAGAATATCTTTCACCTCATAACAAATGTGATGGATACCGCCCGAGGGGTTCTTTTCCAGATACCCGGTGATGGGGCTATTTTCGCCAAGTGGGGTCAAAAGCTCAATCTTGGTGTTTGGTAATTCAATAAACACCACTGTTACCCCGTGATCCGGTTCATCCTGCGATGCGCCGACTTTAGCGCCAAACGTGTCGCGGTACATAGCACTTGCCAGTGCAAGATCAGGTACTGCAATCGCCACATGGTTCAGGCGTCCGATCATTTGTCGCTCCTTTGGCCGCGTCCGGCCACCTTATCCCCTCACCACCCATAACCCGCAAGGGGCGCCCTTGCCGCAGCCAGGCAATTTTAACCAACTATTCACCTTACTCAGCCTTAACTCAACGCAGATTAGTGAAAGTTCTGCCATGTCCGATGATCTTGAAAGCCTGATGACGACACAGGCCCCGACCGCCGAACGCCCGTTGCTGGGGCTGACGGTTCTGGTGGTTGAAGACAGCCTCTATGCCTGCGAAGCGATGCGCCTGCTCTGCCTGCGCTCGGGTGCCCGTATCCGGCGCGCTGACAGTTTGAAATCTGCGCACCGGCACTTGAAGGCTTACCGCCCAATGGTGGTGATCATTGATCTTGGCCTGCCCGATGGCTCTGGTGCAGAATTGATAGCGGAACTCGCACAGGCAACGCCCCGCGTGCAGGCAATCCTTGGGATTAGTGGCGACGCCGAGGCCAAACAAATCGCCTTTGACGCAGGCGCAGACGGGTTCCTTGAAAAACCGATCAACAGTCTGGCAGTATTTCAGGCGGCGGTGATTGCGCACCTGCCCCCCAACAAACACCTGCGCGGACCGCGTAAAGTTAACAACGACACCATATCGCCCGACCCACTGGCCCTGCGCGATGATTTGGCGCATATCTCGGAAATTCTGGATACAGCCACTCATGACGCAAGAACCGTCGCCTATGTGGCGCAATTCCTAGGCGGGCTGGCCCGGTTGGCGGATGACAGCCCGCTGGCGCTGGCTGCCAGTGAACTGGACAGCCATTGCAAAAACGGCCAACCGATCACTGGTGATGTGGCCAAGATTGCCGGGCTGGTTCAGGAAAGGCTGCAACGCCAGCAAGTGGTTTAGATATTCGCCGGGTCACGGGAAACCAAAAGCGGTTCAGTCAGGGCACGCAGGGAAACCTTTTGCTGGCCCTCTGGGTCAAAATTTTCGGGCGAAAGCCAGGTTTCAAATGCAGCTTTAACCGCCGGCCAATCCTTATCAATCACCGCAAACCACGCCGTGTCACGGTTAAGTCCCTTAACAATCAGATGTTGTCGGAACACACCTTCAAAACTGAACCCCAACCGCTCAGCTGCGCGCCGGGACGGCATATTCAGCGCATTACATTTCCATTCATAGCGTCGGTAGCCGGCTTCAAACGCCCATTTCATCATCAGATACATCGCTTCGGTCGCTGCGCGGGTACGCTGCAAGGGCGGTGAAAAGTTGATGTTGCCGACTTCGATCACACCCATTTCGGGCACAATGCGCATGAATGTCGCCACCCCAAGCCAGCCGTTTTGTTCTTTGTCATATATTGCCAAAAAAACCGGGTCTGCACCATTTTCAACGCTTTCAACCCAGGTCCGGTATTCTGCCTCGCTGCCATAAGGCCCGATGTAGAGGTAGTCCCAAATGCTTTCGTCCAGCACATTTACCGCATGAATTTCGGCGGCGTGGGTTGCAGCGGACAGGTTTTCAAGACGGGTATAACGCCCTTCCAGTTTCAGCGAATTGGGGCGAGCGCAGGCTGACCAACCTTGCATCGTCTCACTTATGTCTCTGTTATTCATGGATAAATTTTACCCCACCCCAAGCAATACGAAATATTAACGCCGCTAAGTTATCACGAAGATGCACCCTAAGTACCGCATTCCTGCCCCAATTCAACGCAAAGTTAAGGGGGTCGGTTTACCCTCGGGCGGACTTAGACGCTGCCACTAAGACTTAGACGCTGCCACTAAGGAGAATACAAAATGTCAACTATTACACGCCGCTTTTGGAACGACGAATTGGGCAGCGCCCTGGTTGATTGGTGCTTTTTCGGCGCCGGCATAGTTTCTCTTAGTGTAGCACTGGTCGCAACTGTCGTTTAATCGATATTTTTTGCGAGCGTCTTGAATGGCCAAGACCCCATAAGAATCGGACCAAAACCTGCTTTTTTACTGCCCGAATAGCACATGTAACAACGAAATAGAGCAGTAATTTGCCGGTATATTATTCATACGATCAGACAATTCTAGGCACCCAATCCACTGTGAATGGTGGCGCGGTGAACTACAACTTTGCCCCCCCGACCGGTGGCGCATGGTCTTATTCAGGATCGCTTTTTACGCACGTCGTTTACGAAGAAGACGTAGCCGCCACCAATTACAACGGTGATCCGACAAACGAGACGGTGCAGGCCACAATGGGGGTCGGCGATACCCAGGAACAATCAACCAATGTGTCGGGCACGCAGGCGGCGGTGGTTTATGACTATTCGTTCACCGTAACTGACGGCACAAACACCTACACAATCGCCGTAATAGATATTGATCTGAACGGTGACGACGATTTGAATGATGCCGGTGAAGACGGGAATTACCTGATCTTTGTCGGAACTCCCCCACCCCCGAATACAAATCTGACCGTTGTCGGGATCAGCGATAATTCCAACAATATTCAGCATTCCACTTTGGGTGGCGTGTCGGTTTGCTTCGCCGCTGGCACCAGAATTACGACAGAACGGGGGCCAGTAAAGGTAGAAGCATTAGCCCTAGGCGACCTGATACAGACCTGTGATAACGGATTACAGCCAATCCGCTGGATTGGGAGCAGCCGCGCACCGGCAGATGGAAAATTCGCCCCAATTCGTTTCGCCCCGGGTACGTTAGGAAATGAAAAAGAACTGCTGGTTTCGCCGCAGCATCGAATGCTGATCGACGGCTGGCGGGCTGAGCTGTTTTTTGGTGAGGCCGAGGTGTTGATCGCCGCAAAACATCTGGTGAACGGAAGCACAATACGTCGCTGCCCCAAAAAAGAGGTCGAATATTTCCACATACTTTTTGACCGGCATGAAATAATCATTGCCGAAGGCGCAAAATGTGAGAGCTTTCACCCAGGTAAATATTCGCTCGACGGTTTAGCGAAAAGCACACGTCAAGAAGTTTTGGCGCTGTTTCCCCATCTGAAAACCAATCCTAACGGTTACGGTGAAGCTGCCAGAACCAGCCTCAGGGCTAATGGTGGAAAGTTGATAGCTGCGCAGTTCAGATAGATTTGCGGCAACTAAAGGTCGGGTATGGTCGGTGAAAATACTCCTCTTTGGGGCGAACATCGATTTTTCGCCCACCTCTAAAGATGTAAAATGTTAATAAAAACAATGATTTGCAGCGGATTGGGTGTGATTTGACCATAGTTTTGGCATTTTCCCCGCTTAGATACATTCTTGGATCAATCGCCCGGATGACGGGTAATGTATGAGTTAGGGGAAACATAACATGTTTAAGTTGCTAAAGAATTTTGCGAAAGACACAGATGGCAATACAACAATCGACTGGATTGTTTTGACAGCTGCGCTTGTTACATTGGGGCTTTCGGTCGGCGTTTCAATTTCAGCGTCCGCCAATGGCGTGGCCGACGATATCAATACCGCGATGGTCTCGCTCGAGCCGACAAGCTACTAAGCCAAAGCCTATTCCTGTGGGATCACCCGCAGGTGCAATTCACGCATTTGTTCGTTCTGCGGCTCATTTGGTGCGCCCATCATCAGGTCTTCGGCCCGTTGGTTCATTGGGAACATGATGACTTCGCGGATGTTGGCCTCATCCGCCAATAGCATAACCATGCGATCAATTCCGGCCGCGCAACCGCCGTGAGGGGGGGCGCCAAACTTGAACGCATTAACCATGCCGCCAAAGCGTTTTTCCACTTCGTCTTTACCGTATCCGGCAATTTCAAAGGCTTTGAACATGATCTCGGGTCGGTGGTTCCGGATCGCGCCGGATACCAGCTCATAGCCGTTGCAGGCCAGATCATATTGGTAACCCAGCACATCGAGCGGATCACCCGCCAGCGCCTCCATCCCCCCCTGTGGCATGGAAAATGGGTTGTGTTCGAAATCAATGCGGCCGGTTTCGTCGTCTTTTTCGTAGATCGGGAAATCCACGATCCAGCAAAACGCGAAGCGATCAAGATCGGTTAGCTTCAGCTGGTTGCCAATCTCAGCCCGCGCCCGTCCGGCCACGGCCTCAAATGCTTTTGGTTTGCCGCCAAGGAAGAATGCGGCGTCGCCAACACCAAGGTCCAGTTGCTGGCGGATGGCTTCGGTGCGCTCTGGTCCGATGTTTTTCGCCAGCGGGCCTGCGGCTTCGAGGTATTCTGAACGAATTTTAATCGCCTTGTCTTCCGCCCCGGACCCAACCAAAGCGCCGATAAGATGCGAAAGGAACGGCGTGTTGATTGCAGCAATGCCCTGACCTTTCTGAACCCCGGAAACCCCAAGTTTTTTGGCAACGTTATCATGAACATCGGCAATCAGCGCCATAAAGGCGTCGTCCGCCTTCGCGTCCGGCTTGGCGCGCCAAAAAATATACCCCATCCCCGGCAGCCCTTCTTTTTGGGCAAACGCGTTCA
>CAZRHV010000022.1:15724-36699 GCA_964599985.1 uncultured Marinosulfonomonas sp.
CGCCAAAAAATATACCCCATCCCCGGCAGCCCTTCTTTTTGGGCAAACGCGTTCATGCGGTCGCAGAATTTGCGTGATCCACCACCGGGTGCGGGGATGGCGCGTATCTCAGTGCCTTCCTGCTCCAACAGCGACGCGAAGATTTTGAAACCCGAGCCAGCGAAATGTTCGCTCACAATCTGCATCTTGATCGGGTTGCGCAGGTCGGGTTTATCGGTGCCATACCACAACGCAGCATCCCGATATGAAATCTGCGGCCACTCGGTATCCACTTTGCGCCCGCCGCCAAAGGCTTCAAAACAGCCCTGCATCACCGGCTGGATGGTGTCGAACACGTCCTGCTGGCTAACAAACGACATTTCCAGATCAAGCTGGTAAAAATCCGTTGGTGAACGATCAGCCCGCGGGTCTTCATCGCGGAAACACGGGGCGATCTGGAAGTATTTGTCGAAACCCGACACCATGATCAGCTGTTTGAATTGTTGCGGCGCTTGCGGCAGCGCGTAGAATTTGCCGGGGTGCAGGCGCGAGGGGATCAGAAAATCGCGCGCCCCTTCCGGACTGCTTGAGGTGATGATCGGCGTTTGATATTCCCGAAAATCCTTGTCCCACATCGCGCGGCGCAGATGTGCGACCACGTCCGAGCGCAGCTTCATATTGTGTTGCAACTTTTCACGGCGCAGATCGAGATAGCGGTATTTCAGCCGGGTTTCTTCCGGGTATTCCTGATCACCAAACACCATCAGCGGCAGTTCTTCGGCAGCCCCAAGAACCTCCAGATCACGCACAAAAACCTCAACCTCTCCGGTGGGAATTTTGCTGTTCACCAGTTCCGCATCGCGCGCCATGACATTGCCATCAATGCGGATGCACCATTCAGAACGCACCTTTTCCATGTCGGCAAACACCGGGCTGTCCGGGTCGCAAAGCACTTGGGTAATCCCGAAATGGTCGCGCAAATCGATGAACAATATGCCGCCGTGATCACGCACCCGATGCACCCAGCCCGACAGGCGAACCGTGTCGCCAACATTGGCTTTGTTCAATTCAACACAAGTATGGCTGCGATAGGCGTGCATGATCGGTCCCTTCGGGGGCAAAACTGTTCGCGCCGGTACACAACTTGGGGTGGGTAAAGTCAAGGCAGGATGGTAAATTGAACAGAGGCAAAGAGGCCACTGCATACTAAAATTTGCTTCTGCGGCACTAATCCCTGTGGTCTCAGGCAGCCACAGCTCTATTCTTCGTCCAAAAAACCGAGGCGAGCTAAAAAATGCTATTTACCCCAGCCCGACTATCGGCCGCAATATTTCTGGCCGGTTTCGCCGGGTCATTTTACTGGTTTTTTCACAGCTATTCTGCGGATCTGATGGCAACCTGGCCGCCTTATTTCTTTCAACTGGCCGGCGTGCTGGTGCTGGTGTTCCTGGCCTTAGGTTTCATGCTTGTACTAAAACGCAGCCCGAAAATTCAGAGCAGCGGTGATTGATGGCGCAACCCATACACAATAATACCAACGGGCCTGCCGCGCCAACGCCGGCATATATACAGGTCTTGTTTGTTACAGCTTTTGCAATCGCAGCCGTCATTCTGGCAAAACTGAAGCTGCAAACCGGTGTTTCGGATGACTTGCTGCCAGCTTGGATAGCCGCAGAGCTGTTTCGGGATCAGCAATGGCAGTATATCTACAGCAACGATGCCGGGCATTTCAGGATGACATCACCAGAGCAATGGGCACCCTATCTGAACGCGCACGGTTTCGACGCTCCGGTTTACCCCTATGTTTATCCACCGCTTTGGGCGGCATTGCTGGCGCCTGTTACGCAGATTATTGACTACAGCACCTTTGACTGGGTCATTGGCGCAATCAACCCGGTATTGATTGTTTTGATGCCCTATTTCGCCTGGCGGGCAGCGCCGATGGTGGCCATGCCGTTGCATATGGTTCTGGCACTGCTAGTGATCCTGACCAGCAGTATCGGAATTATCGCCCTTATCGGCAATCAGGCACAGATACTGACGGCTTTACTTACCATTCTGGCTGTCGAACGCTCCCGCAACGGTCACCCTATTACGGCTGGCACTGTTCTGGCCCTTGCCGCTGCGCTGAAAATCTATCCGGCCATATTTGCACTGCTGTTTCTTGCCACCCGACAGTTCCGTGCAGTTGCGGCCTTTATGGTTGCGGGCATTTCATTTGGAATTGCCTCACTTTTACTGGCAGGCTGGTCGCTGCACCTTGATTTTCTAAACCAAATAACCGCCATTTCCCGAACGGTAATGTTGATAAACCTGTCTATGGGTTTCGACGGGCTGCTGGGTCAGATATTTTTTCTGGATCAGGCAATACCGTTGACTGGAAAGAGCACTTTACTAATTCTCGAAAAGCCGGACTGGTGGGTCTGGTTCACGCGCCTCGCACTGCTTGCACTTATTATTGGTGTTACGGTTTGGGGGTGGCGAAACAAAGAACTGGCCCGTCAGCCTTTGTTCTGGCCGTTTTTGTTTGTCTGCTTTTCCCTGCTGGCACCTCTATCCTGGAGTTACTATTATCTCGCCCCGGTTGCGTTCGCCCCTTTGTTGCTGGCCTATTGGGGAACGCCCAGGGGAGTAGCATTTTTAGTTCTGATCAACTTTTCCGTTTCGCTGAATGTCCTCAAGCTTGTTGATTACTTTCCCGAATTTGCCCTGCCCCTGCAATTGTCGGGCACCCTTGGCATGGCAGCACTGGCGCTGGCATTTGGGCTGACCCTTGTCCATGCCAGCAAAACTTTAAGCAAGGTTTCTTAAACGGAAACTGATCCACCCTTGCACCTGCCTGCCCCGTGTCTATAACCCACGACAATTTGCACATCATTGGGGCGTTGCCATGCCAAAAAGAACCGACATTCAGTCGATCATGATTATAGGCGCGGGGCCTATTGTCATCGGGCAGGCGTGCGAATTTGATTACTCAGGCGCTCAGGCCTGCAAGGCGCTGCGCGAAGAAGGTTACCGGGTCATTTTGGTGAACTCCAACCCGGCCACCATCATGACCGATCCGGATATGGCGGATGCCACCTATATTGAGCCAATTACCCCAGAGATCGTCGCCAAGATTATCGAAAAGGAACGCCCTGATGCACTGTTGCCCACCATGGGCGGGCAAACGGGGTTGAACACGTCGCTGGCACTGGCGGACAATGGCACGCTGGAAAAATACGGCGTCGAGCTGATCGGCGCCAATCAGGCAGCGATTGAAATGGCCGAGGATCGCAAGCTGTTCCGCGAAGCAATGGATCGGATCGGCCTTGAAAACCCCCGTGCCTCAATCGCTGAAAACATGGATGAATGCTGGGCCGCTTTGGAAGACATCGGCCTGCCCGCCATCATCCGCCCAGCCTTTACACTTGGCGGTACCGGCGGCGGTGTGGCCTATAACCGCGATGATTTTGAGCATTTCTGCCGTACCGGGCTGGATGCGTCGCCTGTGACGCAAATCCTGATCGACGAGAGCCTGCTGGGCTGGAAAGAATTCGAAATGGAGGTAGTGCGCGACAAGGCCGACAACGCCATCATTGTCTGCGCCATCGAAAATATCGACCCCATGGGCGTGCATACCGGTGACAGCATTACCGTCGCTCCGGCGCTGACCCTGACCGACAAAGAATACCAGATCATGCGGAATGGCTCGATTGCCGTTTTGCGTGAAATCGGTGTGGAAACCGGCGGTTCCAACGTGCAATGGGCAATTAACCCGGATGACGGGCGGATGGTGGTGATTGAAATGAACCCGCGTGTGTCGCGTTCATCGGCGCTGGCGTCCAAGGCGACGGGTTTTCCGATTGCCAAAATCGCCGCCAAGCTGGCCGTTGGCTACACGCTGGATGAGCTGGACAACGACATCACCAAGGTAACACCCGCCAGCTTTGAGCCGACGATAGATTACGTCGTCACCAAAATCCCGCGTTTCGCGTTTGAAAAATTCCCCGGTGCAGAGCCCTTGCTGTCCACGGCGATGAAATCGGTTGGCGAAGCCATGGCGATTGGCCGCACCATCCATGAAAGCCTGCAAAAGGCGCTTGCCAGTATGGAAACCGGGCTGAGCGGGTTTGATGAGATCGAGATTGATGGCGCGCCCGACAAGGCCGCTGTCACCAAAGCCATTTCGCTGCAAACCCCTGACCGCATGCGCACGATTGCTCAGGCCATGCGCCACGGCTTGAGCGATGACGAAATCCACACCGCCACGATGTTTGACCCGTGGTTTCTGGCCCGTATCCGCGAGATTGTGGAAGCCGAAGACGTGGTACGCACGAACGGCCTGCCTGCCGATGAAAAGGGCCTGCGCAATTTGAAGATGATGGGCTTTACCGATGCCCGGCTCGCTGGCCTGACCGGCCATACCGAAACCGAAATCCGCGCCAAGCGCCTCGCGTTAAACGTCACCGCCGTTTTCAAACGCATCGACACCTGTGCGGCGGAATTTGAGGCGCAAACGCCATACATGTATTCCACGTACGAAAACCCGGTGATGGGTGATGTGGAATGTGAAGCCCGCCCGACGGACCGCAAGAAAATCGTCATTCTCGGCGGCGGTCCCAACCGCATCGGCCAGGGGATCGAATTCGATTACTGCTGTTGCCACGCCTGTTACGCCCTGACCGATGCCGGGTATGAAACTATCATGATCAACTGCAACCCGGAAACGGTTTCAACCGATTACGACACCTCGGACCGGCTGTATTTCGAACCGCTGACCTTTGAACACGTCATGGAAATCCTGCGGGTTGAGCAGGAAAACGGCACCCTGCACGGTGTCATCGTGCAATACGGCGGCCAGACGCCACTAAAGCTCGCCAAAGCGCTGGAACAGGCCGGTATCCCGATCTTGGGCACAACGCCAGACGCAATTGATCTGGCCGAAGACCGTGAGCGTTTTGCCGACCTTGTGCGCAAACTGGGCCTGAAACAGCCGGAAAATGGCATTGCCAGCACCGATGCCCAAGCCATTAATATCGCCGAACAAATCGGCTTTCCCCTGGTCATCCGCCCTTCCTATGTGCTGGGGGGCCGCGCCATGGAAATTGTGCGCGATATGGCTGGGCTGGAACGCTACATCGCCGAGGCTGTGGTGGTTTCCGGCGACAGCCCAGTGCTGCTTGACAGCTACCTGTCTGGCGCCATCGAATGCGATGTCGACGCCATATGCGACGGCAAAACCGTCCACGTCGCCGGCATCATGCAACACATCGAGGAGGCCGGCGTGCATTCCGGCGACAGCGCCTGTTCGCTTCCGCCCTACAGCCTGCCAAAAGACATCATTGACGAAATGCACAAACAAACCCACGCCCTCGCATTGGCCCTTGGTGTCGTCGGCCTGATGAATATCCAGTTCGCCATTAAAGACGGCGACATTTACCTGATCGAAGTCAACCCTCGCGCATCCCGCACCGTGCCGTTCGTGGCCAAAGCCACCGATTCAGCCATCGCCAGCATCGCAGCGCGCGTCATGGCAGGTGAGCCGCTGTCAAACTTTCCAAAACGCCCACCCTACCCCGCCGACGCGGCCAAGGGTGACCCGGAACCCATTGGTGATCCAATGCGTCTGGCCGATCCGAACATGCCGTGGTTTTCGGTGAAAGAAGCTGTGCTGCCGTTTGCCCGCTTCCCAGGTGTCGACACGATATTAGGCCCCGAAATGCGCTCTACCGGCGAAGTTATGGGATGGGACCGGTATTTTCACCGCGCGTTTTTAAAGGCGCAACTTGGCGCTGGCGTGGTACTGCCTACCGAAGGCAAAGCCTTTTTGTCGATAAAAGAAGCCGACAAGACCCCCGATCTGGTTGAAGCTGCCCAGACCCTGATTGATCTCGGCCTGACAATCGTCGCCACCAGCGGCACGGCGGCGTTTCTGGCTGAAAACGGCATTGAGTCCGAACTGGTCAACAAGGTCTATGAAGGCCGCCCGAACATCGTTGACGTGATGAAAGACGGCGAGATTGCACTGGTTATGAACACCACTGAAGGCGCGATGGCGGTTGAGGATAGCCGCAGTATGCGCAATGTCGCCCTGATGGATCGCATCCCATATTTTACGACGCTAGCGGCAAGCCACGCAGCAGCGCTGGCGATGAAAATGGGGCGCGAAGGTGAATTGGGGGTAAGGGCATTGCAAGGGTGAAATCATTCCGCCCCGGTGCTTACCCCCGCACCGCCCTAGAGCGACTTAAACGTCCAACCCGGATCTCTTTACCCAATTGCGCTATCGCCAAACGCCGCTTCGCCTTGACGTCCATCGTTGGCTGAACCGTACCGGGGGGCCACTCAATCTCATTGCGGCTGCTTCTGAAGGCCACAACGCCGTTATCGCCTGCCGGGCGCTCGGCCAGGAACGTGTCCATTGCTTCCTCAAGCTTACCCGCCAGTTTTGGCAACCCAGCTTCATTCGCACGATCTGAAAGATCCCAGATGACGTCAAACATCCAGTCGTTATTGTCCGGCATAGCGTATCCCCACGTTACTTTGCCTGAAGTGTCAAACATGGATAATGCAAAGGCCGCCAAGCGCACAGTGGTTCGGGTATAGCGCCGGAATTTGTGGCAGGCTTTCGCCTAAGGGGCTTGAAAGGGTTGGGAAATCCGGGAAAAGTTATCCACAGGGATGGATTAGGGGAAGGGTTCCGCTACGACAAATTTACCGGGGCTTTGGGCTGAATGTTATTGCGACAGCAGGATTTAGCCCGGAACCGAGAACGTCAACGCAGCCCAAAGCGAACGCCAGGTCTCGTCCTTGGTCACGTTATCGGCCTCAACCGGCAACATTACGACTGCGTCCAGCAGGTATTCGTGCCCTGGCTGCACCGGGATCAGCGCTCGGCCTTCGGCATCCGTTTGCAGGGTGGAAACGACCACTTCGCCACTGGCGTTTTTTTCAAATACCTCAATCTGTGCATCCACCCTAGGCGCTCCTTCAAACAGCACAAGCACTGGAAAACCTTGGGTAATATCGTCCGTGTAGGGGTTAGCAAGGGCGACGAATTCGGTAAGTAGTCCAACTTCACGATCCGCCCCCTGCCCGTCACCAACTGTCATCAGCGATTTGACAAAGCGACGGTAGCTTTCACGAAAACCCGCATCCGGTAACCCACGCGCTGCATGGGCTTCCAATGTGCCGGTTAGCTTTTTATGCTCTACAAAGCCGACAAAATCTTCCCATTTTTTCCAGGTGATCCTGCTATCGGTTGTTTCATGTACCACCACCCACAGCCCGTCTTCCGGGGCAGCCATGTTCAGGGCCGGCCGGTCGCCGGTCCGGCCCACGACCTCGATCTCAGCTTCACCTTTAACAAGCTGAAAACGCTCAAATCTTTGCGGAAGAAAGCTAAAGGGCCCGCCGGAAAATTTTTGCCCGCCACGCAATGCCGCAACCAGGTTTTCGCCGCTTCCCACCTGATATTTTTCCGGAGATATCCAAAACTCATGGCCAAGGGCGGCTGACGTGCTAATGAACAACGACAGGATTATTATAGATAGGTGTTTCATGTTTGCGCGCGCTCCTGATGGGTACGGTTATAGACAGATGGCTAAACGCTGTCTGTCAAGCCTGTTGGCGCTGGCGCTGATCATAATGCTGTCATTTACCAACACTCTTTCAGCCCACGAAATCCGCCCTGCCATTGCTGATGTGACTGTGTCAGCGGAACAGGTAGACATTGAAATTCGCCTGACGCTGGAATCGCTGGTTGCGGGCTTGGATCTGTCAGAGTTGGAAGATACCAACGATTCTCCGTTAGCAGAAAAATATGATGTACTTAGGGCCTATAAGCCTGAAACCCTTGCCAGCGCGCTGCAGGAGCTATGGCCAGAAATCCGTAAGGGAATATTTGTAAATGTTGGTGATCAGGTATTTCCGCTTGAAATCAACGGCATAGATGTCCCCGAAGTGGGCGATGTTGAGCTTTCACGCGAAAGCACTTTGCGTATGTCCACCGCACTGCCCCCCGGTGACGGGGCGGTCACAATTGGTTGGCAAGCGGGGTATGGGGCTTTGGTGGTTCGCCAGGTTCTGGAAAGTGGTGACGGTTATTCCGGCTATCTGACCGGTGGAGAATTAAGCACACCCTTGCCGCGCAGTGGCAACGCCCGCGTGCCATGGCTGACCGCGTTTACGGATTACATCGGTATTGGCTTCGTACATATCGTACCCAAAGGCCTGGATCACATCTTGTTCGTACTGGGTCTGTTTTTCTTTTCGATGAAACTCCGCCCCCTATTATATCAGATTACCGCTTTCACGGCGGCACATACGGTTGCACTGGCGCTGGCGATTCTGGGCTATGTGCAAGTTCCCGCTGGCATAGTAGAGCCACTAATCGCCGCATCCATCGTTTATGTGGCGGTTGAAAACACGATAGTAAGAGAGCTAAAATCATGGCGAACGGCGGTGGTATTTGGCTTTGGGCTGCTGCACGGTCTGGGTTTTGCCGTAGTTTTAAACAACATCGGTCTTGATCCCGGGCGTTTTGCCACCGGGCTGATTGGATTTAACATTGGTGTGGAACTGGGCCAGCTTGCAGTAATCAGTGCGGCCTATCTGGCCGTTGGATACTGGTTTGGCCGCAAACCCTGGTATCGTAATGTCATCGCCATCCCGGCATCAATCGCCATCGCGATTGTTGGAGCATATTGGTTCGTCGAGCGGGTATTTCTCTAATATTATGGTCAGAACCCTAGACCGCCTCTTCTTCCAGGTTTAGTTTCATTGACAACAGAACCTCTTGAATTGCCAGGGTTTCCCGTAGCAGGCGTTTTGATTCATTGAGAGTAATAATTCCGTCTTCCATAGACTGGTTGTATTCCGCCATCAGCATCGCAAATCGTTGGCTAAGCGCAATCACGTCAGTGTTTACGGTGCCTTGTTTGGAATTTTTGTTGGCCTTATCATAGGAAAGTGTAATCCCCCCAAGTTCTGCCAGTGCCGATGTAACATGGGGATAGCCCGCAACCTTCTCTAGTGCCGCAACGGCATCTATCGGCATAAACCGATCCGCATGCTCCAGGGTGTCAGAATAATACCGGCCCAGGGTGGCTTTGGACTTGCCAGTAAGTTTGCAAGCAACCTCCAGACCGACACTTTTTACCAATGCTTCTGTATGACGTTTTAGATAATTATCATTGCCAGACATTACCAATTCTACCTCTTACCCGCTCCGAAGGGGAAATTGTCTACGTAATTCCCATTAACCCTCTGGAAGGTAAATGTCATTTAGAAAAAGTCTCATTGTTGAGACGATGTGAGTGGCCGATATTTTTTTGTCGGTAATAGTAGGGGGGTTGTCGGCTTGTCCGACGATTGTGTGGTTGGGAAACCGGTCATGCTCGGCCCGGTTGTTGCACACTTGGTGTTTGGTCCGTTCCATCCCCAAGAGCTTCGGCTCAGGACCTTGTCAGTACGAGTGCCATCAACCGCCGCCCCCTGTTACCGCTTTTTCATGATCCCTTGAACAGCCGTAACTGATCGGGGTAGGTGCTTGGTATGGCTAAATTATATTTCCACTATTCCACCATGAATGCAGGCAAGTCGACGCTGCTATTGCAGGCATCGCACAACTATGTCGAACGCGGGATGAACACCTACCTGTTGACGGCCAAGCTGGATGATCGTGCTGGTTCAGGGCGAATTGAGTCGCGTATTGGCATTGGCAACGACGCCGATACGTTCACGCAGGGCAGTGACTTGTTCGCGATGATTTCTAAAAGGCTCGAGGCGGGTAAGATAGCGTGTGTTTTTATCGACGAATCCCAGTTTTTAAGCAAAGAACAGGTTTGGCAGCTGGCGCGAGCGGTCGATGATCTGGGCGTTCCGGTCATGTGTTACGGTTTGCGGGTGGATTTTCGGGGTGAGCTATTCCCGGGTTCTGCGGCCCTGCTCGCATTGGCGGACGAAATGCGAGAGGCCCGCACAATCTGTCATTGCGGTAAAAAAGCCACCATGGTTGTGCGGTGCGATGAAGACGGCAACGCCCTGCGCGACGGGGCGCAGGTGCAGATTGGCGGTAATGAAGCCTATGTTTCCCTGTGTCGGCGACACTGGCGCGAAGCGGTCGGCGACGTCTGAACCTTAGACTTTGTTGGGAGGCTCCTGCCCCTTATCCCAGGCAATCAGGTTATCCAGCGCCATCATTCCCATACCGGTCCGTACTTCCAGCGCTGACGTTCCCATATGCGGCAGCAGCGTGACGTTTGGCAGCTTGATCAGAGCCTCGGGTACGTGGGGCTCATTTTCGTAAACGTCCAGCCCCGCGCCAGCAATCTGACCCTGTTCCAGCGCTGCGATCAGGGCCGCTTCATCTATTACATCGCCGCGCGATATGTTCACAAACACAGCGTGACTTTGCATAGCCTGAAAAAATTCCGCTTTGATCAGGTGGTGCGTCGCCGGCGAGCCCGGAACCGCGATCATTACAATATCGGCCTGCTGCGCCACCGCTTGCATGCTGTCCAGTTGCCGCGCTTCAACCCCCGGATCAGCGACCTGTGAGCGGTTGAAGAACACCACACCCATACCAAAACCCAACTGACAACGCTTTGCTATCGCCTTACCGATCCGGCCCATACCAATGATACCGACGGTTTTACCGCTGACATGCAGGCCCAGTAGTTGGGTTGGCTCCCACCCGGCCCATTTCCCGGCGCGCAATATCGCTTCGCCTTCGCTGGCACGCCGCGCCGCCATCAGGATCAGCATCATACCAATATCTGCCGTGGCATCGGTGACGGCGCCGGGGGTATTGGAAACGGTGATCCCAGCCGCATTAGCGGCCACCACATCGATATGGTTCACACCAACGCCAAAATTGGCCAATATCTTGCAGCGGCAATCACCGGCAAACGCTGCTGATGCCAAAGGATCACCAAGCGTCGGCAATATCGCGTCAAAGGTGTCCAGCGCCAACCTGATCTCTTCCTCAGTCGTGAAAGTGGAAAGATCCCGGTGCGTTACATCA
This sequence comes from uncultured Marinosulfonomonas sp., assembly GCA_964599985.1. Taxonomy (GTDB): domain Bacteria; phylum Pseudomonadota; class Alphaproteobacteria; order Rhodobacterales; family Rhodobacteraceae; genus NVTR01. The sequence continues at coordinate 26,712 of CAZRHV010000022.1, forward strand.
AAATGTTCACGCGCTGCCTTAACGACGCTTTCAGGCATATGTCGGGTTATTAATAGCTTTTTCAATGCACCCGCCCCCCATTTGGTACCGGCTGGTCAGGGCGTAATAGCACGATTTCCCCCGTCTCATCCGGCAAGCCAATTACTAAAACCTCTGACATGAACTTACCGATCTGGCGTGGAGGAAAATTGACCACAGCCAGCACCTGCGTCCCGATCAACCCTTCTGGTGTATAATGACCTGTGATCTGGGCAGAAGTCTTTTTAACCCCGATGTCAGCACCAAAATCCACCCACAGCTTAATCGCCGGAACCCGGGCTTCTGGATAGGCTTCCGCCTTTTCGACCCGCCCGACACGGATATCGACCTTTAAAAATTCATCGAAACCAATCTCGCTCATGATCCCAACCTCTGACTACGCGCGGCAGCAGCGGCGATTGCCCGGCGCAGCAATGGCGAAAAGCCGGTTTCTTCATCCATCAACACATTCAGCGCCTCGGCGGTAGTGCCCCCCGGGCTTGTCACGTTTATCCGCAACTGTGCCGGGTCTTCATCAGCCCCTTCGGCCAGCGCCCCAGCCCCCGCAACCGTCGCCAGTGACAGCTGCATAGACAGTTCAGCCGGTAAACCTGCGGCCTCGCCTGCCGCTGCCAGCGCTTCAATCAGATGAAACACATATGCGGGCCCGCCCCCGGAAAGTGCCGTCACCGCATCCATCTGGTCTTCATCCGTTAAGCGCACAGTTTGCCCAACTGCTGACAACAAACCTTCGGCCAGTACCATATCCCTCTCATCCGAGCGGACATTGCCGATCAGCGCCGTTATTCCTTTTCCCACAGCCGCCGGTGTGTTCGGCATAGCGCGGATTATCGGAGCGTCCGCGCCCAAAACGTCTTCATAGGCCGCCATAGAAATCCCCGCCGCCACAGACAAAAACAACGTCGAACCCTTACCAAGGGGCTGCAATAACGGCAGCGCGTCCGCCATCATCTGCGGCTTTACGGCTATCAGAACGATCGCGGGGTCGTCAGGCAGGCCAGTGTTTAAATGCAGCCCGTCCAGTGATTTCAGCCAATCAGACGGATACGGGTCCAGCACCCATACCGAAGCTGCTGCCAACCCCTGCGCCAGCCAGCCCCGCAACATCGCCGAGCCCATCTTGCCACAGCCAAGCAACACCAGCCCGCGCTTTGCAACTTCTGTCATATCCATGAAATACCCCCGGATTTACCGGCCAAGCCTAGCGCGGGCTTTCCAAATGGAAAAGCAGCCATTGCTTCTTTTTCGTTAGGGCTCCGCCCGTTTGAACCTGAAACGATCCCCGGATCGTTTCCGAAACGGTCCGAACTTCGTGCCGGAGGTTCCCTCAGGCGCGCCCGTACGCCTCGGCAATGGCGACTTGCATCGCCTCTTCCGGGCTTTGGTCGCCCCAGGCCGCCAGTTGAAACGCTGGATAAAACCGCTCGGCCGCCGCAACAGCCGAACTGATCAGCGTATCGACCTGCTCAGACCCTGCCATTTGCCCGCCCGCCAGCACCAGCCCATAACGATACACCATCAAGCGCTGCGCCTGCCAATAAGTGAACGCGCCGGTCCAGCACTGATCATTGGTGCGGTTCAGTACATCATACAGTTTCGGCAGCTTGTCTTCGGGTGGTTCCATCTCAAACGTGCAAATCAGACGGAGTGTTTCGTCATAGTCTGACCACGCCAGCGTAATCGAATAGGTGCGCCACTGGCCTTCGACATACATCGCAATCTGGTCGTCCGCGACGCGGTCAAAGTCCCATTTGTGGTGCTCGGCGATATGTTCAACGAGATCAATCGGATGCAGATCATCCGTCTGAAAGTCCTGCTCTGAAAGCGACATGCCTGGCCTCATTTGCTGTTAGCCTTGCGGATACTTCGACCCGTCAAAACTAGGTGCCTGCTCAGCGGGCGGCGCTATATAGCGAACCCGCCACTACATATGGTATTGATAGGGGCTACCTGTAAAGCGATTTATTGCCCTTCAGCAGGCAAAGATCGCTTGACCGGGGCGCGCCTGCTATTGCAGACCCCCGAGTCCTCCACAGGTATTATGCATTATACACAAAAAAGGCGCCCCAAAACGGAGCGCCCTTATTCTTATCCACAGAAGGTTTAGGTTTTCTTCGCGCGGGTTGCTGGCTTTTTCTTGGCCGGAGCCTTTTTCGCTGGCGTCTTTTCCATCGCGTCAAGCCGCGCCTTCAGCGCTTCATTTTCCTCACGCGCCTTTTGCGCCATGGCCCGCACCGCATCAAATTCTTCGCGGGTCACAAAGTCACGATCCGCCAGCCAGCGTTCTATCCAGCTGTTCATCGCGGTTTCGGCCTCACCTTTGGCCCCCTGCGCCACCCCCATGGCGTTGGTCATCAGCTGGGAAATGTCGTCCAGTATCTTGTTGCGGGTCTGCATTGGAACCTCCGGTAACTGCTTTGTGCATATATGGGACGGCAAATGATAAATCTCAAGGTTGACATCACCCATTTGCCAGATCATCCAGTCAGATATGTTCAGCGCGGTCATTCCTTTCCCGAATATCAACCCCGAAATCTTTGCCATAGAAATCGGTGGTTTCAATCTGGCCCTGCGTTGGTACGCGCTGGCCTATATCGCCGGCATTATCATCGGTTGGCGGCTGATCCTGCGGGCGATTAACACGCCGCGTCTTTGGCTCAATGATACAGCCCCGGTCAGCAAACAACAGATTGAAGACCTGATGACCTGGATCATTGTCGGCATCATTGTTGGTGGGCGGCTGGGGTTCGTGATGTTTTACCAGCCAGCCTATTATCTGGCCAACCCGGTTGAAATACCGATGGTCTGGCAGGGCGGCATGGCCTTTCACGGCGGATTTCTGGGTGTAGTCGTTGCCGTGTGGCTGTTTAGCCGCCGCCATTCGCTTTATACGCCTTCGATGGCTGACACGCTGGCATTCGCTGCCCCGGCCGGGCTGCTGCTGGTACGGATTGCTAATTTTATCAGGCCTGAACTTTGGGGACGGCCAACGGATGTGCCATGGGCAGTAATATTCCCCGGAGACCGGGCACAGGATTGCCCCGGAATTGAAGGCCTCTGCGCACGCCATCCGTCGCAATTGTACGAGGCCGGGATGGAAGGGCTGATCCTTGGTGTGTTATTGCTGTTTTTGATCTGGCGACGCGATTGGTTGAAAAAGCCAGGGCAAACGGCTGGATTGTTCTTTGTCATCTATGGTGTTTCACGCTTTATCATTGAGTATTACCGTGAAGCGGACGCGCAATTCATTACTCCTGACAACCCGCTTGGCTATGTCATTGAATTTGGCAGCGCGGGACTTAGCATGGGGCAGGTATTGTCCTTGCCAATGATCCTGATCGGCATTGGCACGATCATCTGGGCGCGTAGAAAATCCCGCCAATTGGCATGACGCCGCTGGCGGATGTTCTGTTGCGCCGAATTGCTTTGAACGGTCCTATATCCGTAGCGGATTATATGGCCGAATGCCTGCTGCACCCGGAACACGGCTATTATTCTACTCGCGATCCATTTGGTGCGTCTGGCGATTTCACTACGGCACCAGAAATCAGCCAGATGTTTGGGGAGCTGATCGGCCTGTGTCTGGCCCAGACGTGGCTGGATCAGGGGAAACCAGCGGCTTTTGCCCTTGCAGAACTTGGCCCCGGTCGCGGCACTCTGATGGTCGACATCTTGCGCGCCACCAAGGGTGTGCCGGGGTTCCATGACGCAACTAATATACATCTGATTGAAGCCTCTGAAACATTGCGCGCAATACAGCGCCAATCCCTTAGTGAGCAGACCGTGATTTGGCTTGATAGCGTTACAGACCTGCCTGAAATACCGTTGTTCCTGGTGGCGAATGAGTTTTTCGACGCTTTACCGATCCGCCAATTCACCCGTGATACCAAGGGCTGGCGGGAACACCAGATCGCTGAAAGCGATAGCACCTTGCAACTGGGTCTATCCAACCCTGCTCCGATCAGCGCACTGGATCACCGCCTGAACGACACCAACCCCGGTGACGTCGTGGAAACCTGCGCTCCGGGCGCGGGGATTGCCAGTTCGATTGCTTCGAGGATCGCCGATCATGGAGGTGCTGCGGTGATTTTCGACTACGGAGACTGGCGCTCACTTGGCGATACATTGCAGGCGTTGCGCCATCACAAGATGGAAAGCCCGCTGGCCCACCCCGGCGACGCCGACATCACAGCGCAGGTGGATTTTGAAGCGCTGGCCAAGGCCGCCACTGGCGTTGCCGTCACCCCACTGACACCCCAAGGCGTGCTGCTGGAACAGCTTGGCATCACTCTTCGTGCGCGACAACTGGCCGAAAACCTGTCCGGCGACGCACTGAAATCCCACATAGCTGCACATCGCCGCTTGACCCACATGGATGAAATGGGGACGCTGTTCAAAGCAATTGCGTTTCACCCCATTGGCACCAACCCGCCCCCCGGATTTGCCCCATGACGCTGGAAATCATCACCGCCAACAGCCTTGCCCCGCTTCGCCACGGGTTCTTTACCCGTAAAGGCGGCGCGTCCTCGGGTGTATTTACCGGGCTGAATTGCGGGCTGGGCTCCAGTGATCAGGCGGATGCCGTAAGCATCAACCGCGACCGAGTGGCCGAAGCGATGCAGTTAGGGCAGAATAATCTGATAACGGTACATCAGGTTCATTCCGCCGATGTACATGTTGTCGCTAAAATACTGGATGGCCCGCGTCCAAACGCCGACGCGATGGTTAGCAACACGCCGGGCATCGCCCTTGGAATCCTGACCGCCGATTGTCAGCCGGTACTGTTTGCAGACGCAGATGCAGGCGTAGTGGGTGCAGCGCACGCGGGCTGGAAAGGCGCGTTAAACGGTGTGCTGGAATCAACATTGGAAGCGATGGAAGCCCTGGGGGCTGAACGTACAAATATATCGGCCGTAATTGGCCCCACGATTAGCCAGCGTGCCTATGAAGTCGGCCCGGAATTTTTGGCTACGTTTCTAACCGAAGATCCTGACAATTCGCGTTTCTTCGCCAATGGCAATGACGACAAGTACCAGTTCGATCTGCCGTCCTTTGGTTTGCACCGATTACGCTCGGCGGGTGTTGGGCAGGCGGAATGGACTGGCCATTGTACCTATGCCGATGTCACGCAGTTCTATTCCTACCGGCGCAGTGTTCATTTGAAAGAGGCCGATTATGGCCGCCTGATTTCAGTTATCCGTCTCTGAGTCGCTAGAATTGGCCTACTCAACCTGTGATTGTTTCTAATTTGTGGACAATTTGGGCGATGCTGTGGCAGTTTTCTTTCCCGGTTTCGCCGTATTGTAGGTCACGATCAGTGCTCTCCTAAGGATTTTCGCACTTTTTTCCCTGTAAATTAAGCAATATTTGGCAGGCGGCGCGCTGCCCTAATTCACCAATATCCGGCGGATAAATTATCGGATTTCATCAAAATTCGCCCGATCCCGGCCAAAATCCGCTGCCATTTATAGCCTTAACAAACGCGGGCCCAAATGAGCCCGCAAAACTGGAGGAGGCTACAATGAATACATATCGCCGCTGGCAAAAGTCGGTACTAGTTGAGGCGTTTAACCAGAATGTTGAACTGCCCTGGGCAAGAACCACCCGCAACAGTGACTGGAAAATCCGCTGCCGCAATCGGGCAAACGGGGGCGATACATAAAATGTCTCTTACTTCCGGTGCCCGACTCACAATTGAATTAACCGAACCAGGCCGCAAAACGTCGCTTATCCTTTGGACCTGTTTTGGTACCAATTGTGGCGACACAGGTCTAAATTCGGAAACAAACCAATATTTCACCCCGGCATTAGCCGCCAATTCCCCTAAAATCGCGAAACTTTTTGACTTAACTGTTTGTTAATAGATTAGTGCCCGAATTCGTCCCTCTGCAATTTGGGTGGGGGTCGTAATGCAGATGTGGACAGTGTGTAAGGACTGTTTGCATGAACTATGTAGTGAGTACTAAGACTAATTTACCTAAAGCTCCGGGCTGGACTGTTAATCGCCCGGCCCAGATTGTTGTGAAGCCCAAACAGCTTGATGTTGTCACCAGACGCTATGAAATTGAGTGGATGGATGCAGAACAAACTGTACAGAACAAAACAATTGTCGCCCCTGCGATGCCTATTTTTGAACAGGCGTTTGGGGCATTTGCCCAAGGCACATTGATCCAGACTGATCGGGGCTATGTTGCAATTGAAGACCTGCATCCCGGCGCGATGATTGCGACCGCTGACGGTGGCCTACAGCCGCTTCAATGGCTCGGCTCGATGACACTCTTTCCACAGCAACTTGAACTGGGTTTGCCTTCCTGTAGGCTATACCGGGTGACAGATGGCGGCTACGGCCACAACCGCGATGCACCAGATTTGATGATGGGCCCGGCCGCGCGGGTTCTGCCGGGTGTTTTGGCCATCGATTCAACATCAACGCTGGTCGATGTGCCGCAGCTTTCGGACGGGAGTTCTGTCATTTGTATCAATGTTGTATCCCCGGTTCGGGTGTTTCACCTTGGGCTGGCCAGCCACCGGTTAATACGTGCAAATGGCGTGTTGGCCGAGAGCTATCACCCCGGTGAAACCACACATATGCAGATGTCGTCAGAACTGTACGAACATTTTCTGGCCCTGTTCCCGCATGTGAAAAGCCTGGACGATTTTGGTCCACTCAATCACAAGCGCAACGACTAAGCTAACCTGCCTGCGTCAGGCACTCTGGCGCAGGCGGTCTTCCAGCACATCAAACGGAACGCCCGGTTCATCCTTGGCGCATCGGATCACCAGCGAAGTTTTAACGCTGGCGACATTATCGGCTGAGGTTAGTTCTTCGGTCAGGAAATTCTGAAATGACGACAGATCAGGTGCCACACATTTCAGGATGAAATCAACTTCGCCGTTTAGCATGTGGCATTCGCGTACCAGCGGCCAGTCTCGGCACCGTCCTTCGAATAAAGTCAGATCCGCCTCTGCCTGGCTTTGCAAACCCACCATTGCAAACACCTGCACTTCAAAGCCCAGAGCACGCGCATTCACGTCACCATGGTATCCGCGAATATAGCCGCTTTCTTCCAATGTTCGCACCCGGCGCAAGCAGGGCGGCGCAGAAATGCCAACCCGACGTGCCAGTTCCACATTGGTCATGCGACCATCACCCTGTAGCTCAGCCAGAATTTTACGGTCAATCGGGTCAAGTTTGCTTTCAGGCATGTGGGCTCCTGTATTGATTTGCAAGTAGTACAATTTCATGCGGCGCTGCGCAATAAAATTTCGCAAGCACGAAATATCATTTCGCGGATCACAGCTTTGACAGCGGGGCTTTTAACCCCACGCCTGTGGGGCTATATCCTTGGCGAACAATATGAAAAACGGGGGCAGTCATGTCGGAAACGAAGCACACCAATGTACTGATAATCGGGTCCGGCCCCGCAGGTTACACCGCCGGGGTTTACGCCAGCCGCGCCATGCTGGAACCAATTCTGGTGCAAGGCATTCAGCCCGGCGGCCAGTTGACCATCACCACCGAGGTCGAAAACTGGCCCGGCGACACCGAAGTTCAAGGCCCCGACCTGATGCTGCGAATGGAAGCCCATGCTGGCGAAGTTGGCACCAACATTATCGCTGACATCATCCTGAGCGTTGACCTGTCGAAACGCCCGTTTACCGCCATCGGTGACAGCGGCACCACCTATACGGCGGATGCAATCATTCTGGCGACCGGCGCGCAGGCGCGTTGGTTGGGGCTGGACAGCGAAGAAAAATTTAAAGGTTTCGGTGTGTCTGCCTGTGCCACCTGCGACGGTTTCTTTTACCGTGGCAAAGACGTGGTTGTTATCGGTGGCGGCAATACGGCTGTGGAAGAGGCGCTGTTCCTGACCAAATTCGCGTCTAAAGTCACCGTCATCCACCGCCGCGATGAATTGCGCGCAGAAAAAATCCTGCAACACCGTTTGCTGAACAATGACAAGATTGAAATGCTCTGGGATCACCAGCTTGAAGAAGTGTTTGGCTCTGATGAGCCACTGGGTGTTGAAGGTGTTCGTGCGAAGAGCGTCAAAACCGGTGAAATTACTGAAATACCCTGCTCGGGCTGCTTTATTGCCATCGGCCACGCGCCCTCGTCGGAACTGGTCAAGGATGTGCTGGAAACCCATATGGGTGGATATGTTGTGACCGAACCCGACAGCACTGTGACCTCTATTCCGGGTGTATTTGCGGCGGGCGATCTGACGGACCACATTTACCGTCAGGCAGTTACCAGTGCGGGGATGGGTTGTATGGCGGCGCTGGAAGCGGAAAAGTTCCTGTCTGAACTCGAATCTGAAAACGCACCCGCCAAGGCTGCCGAGTGATGGCGCTTTGCGGGCGTTTCAATTGAATAACTTGGGTGGCGACTAAGCCCGACTGGCACGCGGGAACTTGCGCGGGGTGGCGCTAGGTCACCCATTTTTCCATGATAATCGTATTAGACTCCGGCTTTTTTCCACTTTGACTTCCCCAAAATCCCAATATTCGCAAAACCACGCTTGAATTATGCCCCATTCACGGGCTATTGCCCGAGCAAAATTAGCGTAAAAGTTTCAATTTAGCCCAAGAAGGCCCGCAGCCAATGCAATTGCCCAACCTAGCACCGATCCCGGAATTATTTGTCTCTTACGATTCAGCGCAAAAATTAAAGCTGGAAGCAGCTGAACTGCCCAGCCTGGACCTGTCACCACGCCAGATTTGTGATCTGGAATTACTGATGAACGGCGGGTTTAACCCGCTGAAAGGTTTCATGTCTGAAGCGGATTATAACAGCGTTGTGAATGATTTGCGCCTGACGGATGGCGCGCTTTGGCCGATGCCGATCACGCTGGATATTTCGGAAAAATTCGGCAAAACCATTGAGCCCGGCCAGGACATTGCCCTGCGTGATCAGGAAGGCGTGATCCTGGCGATCATGTCAGTCACTGACAAATGGACGCCGAACAAAGCGCATGAAGCTGAAAAAGTCTTTGGGGCAGATGATGGTGCGCACCCGGCGGTCAATTATCTGCACAACACGGCTGGCCCGATCTATCTGGGTGGCCCGGTTACCGGCATCCAGCAACCGGTGCATTATGATTTTCGTGCCCGGCGCGACACGCCGAATGAACTGCGCGCCTATTTCCGTAAGCTTGGCTGGCGCCGCATTGTGGCGTTCCAAACCCGCAACCCTCTGCACCGTGCCCATCAGGAACTGACGTTTCGCGCCGCCAAGGAAGCGCAGGCCAACCTGCTGATCCACCCGGTTGTCGGCATGACCAAACCGGGAGATGTAGATCATTTTACCCGCGTGCGCTGCTATGAGGCAGTGTTGGATAAATATCCAAGTTCAACCACATCCATGAGCTTGTTAAACCTAGCCATGCGTATGGCTGGCCCGCGTGAAGCCGTCTGGCATGGCTTAATCCGCGCCAACCACGGTTGCACCCATTTCATCGTTGGCCGTGACCACGCCGGACCGGGCAAGAATTCAGCCGGGGACGATTTTTATGGTCCATACGAAGCACAGGATCTGTATCGCAAGTATCAGGACGAAATTGGCGCGGAAATGGTTGATTTCAAGCACATGGTCTATGTGCAGGAGCGTGCGCAATATGAGCCTGCGGATGAAATTAAAGGCGATGTGACCGTGCTGAATATCTCTGGCACGGAGCTGCGACGCCGCCTATCGGAGGGTCTCGAAATCCCGGAATGGTTTTCGTTTCCCGAAGTTGTCAAAGAACTGCGCCGCACAAAACCTGCCCGTCACAAACAGGGCTTCACCGTCTTTTTCACCGGACTTTCTGGATCGGGGAAATCCACCATTGCCAATGCGTTAATGGTAAAGCTGATGGAAATGGGTGGCCGACCTGTGACTTTGCTTGACGGTGATGTGGTGCGTAAAAACCTGTCGTCTGAACTTGGGTTTTCCAAGGAACACCGCGAC
>CAZRHV010000023.1:0-34833 GCA_964599985.1 uncultured Marinosulfonomonas sp.
TAACATAATGGAGGATTGCATGAAGCAACCAATCATCGCTGCGGGGATTTTGGCATTGGCAAATGGTGCCTTTGCCCAGGATAGACCCGTATTAACAGTGTATACCTATGACAGTTTTATTTCCGACTGGGGGCCGGGGCCTGCGGTTGAAGCGGCATTTGAGGCGGAATGTGAGTGTGATCTGAAATTCGTCGGAGCCGGGGACGGGGCGGCTTTGCTGGCGCGTATCCGACTGGAAGGTGTCCGCACAGACGCGGATGTTGTTCTGGGGTTGGATACTAACCTGACGGCCGCGGCGGTTGCGACGGGGTTGTTTACGAAACATGGCGTAGGAGGCGTTGAGTTTGATCTGCCGGTTGAATGGGATGACCCGGTGTTTTTGCCCTATGACTGGGGGTACTTTGCTTTTGTCTATGATAAGGAATCAGTCTCTAATCCGCCCAATTCGCTTGCAACTTTGGCGAATAGCGACCTGAAAATAGTTATTCAGGATCCACGGTCGTCGACACCGGGACTTGGATTATTGCTGTGGGTCAAGGCGGCTTATGGCGAGGATGCGGAAAATTTCTGGGCTGATATATCGGACAATATAGTAACCGTCACAAAGGGCTGGTCCGAGGCTTACGGCATGTTTCTGGAGGGTGAAGCGGACATGGTTTTGTCCTATACGACCTCGCCCGCTTATCATCTGATAGCCGAAGAAGACGGATCAAAAGCGGCCGCGGCATTTGAGGGAGGGCATTATTTACAGATCGAAGTTGCGGCGAAAGTTGCCGGGTCGGATCAGCCGGAACTGGCGGATAAGTTTCTGCGGTTCATGGTGTCGGATGGGTTTCAAGGGATCATTCCTACAACGAACTGGATGTATCCGGCTGTGGTACCCTCGGGTGGTTTGCCAGAAGGATTTGAGACCTTGATAACGCCGTCGAGGACGTTGCTTTTTCCGTCAGCGGAAGCAGGAGCTGTGCGGGACGCGGCGCTGGTCGAGTGGTTGGAGGTGCTTAGCCAATAATGCGGATCTGGCCGGGAATAATGGTGGCTGCAATTGTCTTGGCGCTGACACTGGGGACGCTCGGAGCAGTGGCGTTGCGGGCGGATGATTGGGGAGGTTTAGGCCCAGCCGACTGGGCGGCGATCCGGTTCACGATCTGGCAGGCGCTGTTGTCGGCTTTGATCAGCGTGGTATTGGCGGTGCCGGTGGCACGGGCTTTGGCAAGGCGGAAGTTTATCGGGCGCGGAGTGCTGGTGACATTTCTTGGTGCGCCCTTTATTCTGCCGGTGATTGTTGCGGTGCTGGGTTTGTTGGCGGTCTTTGGACGCAATGGTTTGCTAAGTGGAGTGCTCGGGTGGTTTGGATTGCCGCCAGTACAGATTTACGGGCTGCACGGGGTGGTTCTGGCGCATGTTTTTTTTAACCTGCCATTGGCGACGCGGCTTATTTTACAGGGCTGGCTTGCAATTCCGGCCGAGCGATTTCGACTGGCGGCATCATTAGGATTTGAAGCGCGAGACATTGGGCGCGTGTTGGAACGACCGATGTTGCGGGATGTTTTCCCGGGTGCTTTCATGGTGATATTTGTGATCTGTACCACTAGCTTTGCGGTGGCATTGGCGCTCGGGGGTGGGCCGAAAGCGACGACAGTTGAGCTGGCGATTTATCAGGCGTTTCGATTTGATTTTGATCTGGGAAAGGCGGCGTTGCTGGGGATGGTGCAGTTCGGGATTTGTGCGCTGGCGGCGGGTGTGATGCTGTGGGTGCGGGTGCCACACATGAGCGGTGCTGGGCTAGATCGCGAGATTAAAAGGTGGGATGCGAGGGCAACACATCTGCGCTGGATAGATGGGGTATGGATCACCGGGGTGGCGGTGTTTTTACTGGTGCCGCTGGGAATGATAGTGCTGCGAGGGGTTGGTGGAATTGGTGAACTGCCGTTGCAGGTTTATGGGGCGGCGGCGCGATCTGTTGGGGTGGCGCTGGTGTCGGCGGTTTTGATGATTGGGCTGACACTGCCGCTGGCATTTGCCGTGTATGGGTTGCGAGAGCGGCGCGTACAGGGGCGTACGGTTGAGGGAGTTGGGTATCTGGCAATTGCTACGTCGCCCTTAGTTATTGGCACCGGAATGTTTGTGATTTTGTTCCCAATTGTCGATCCTGTTAGCCTTGCCTTGCCGCTGACTGCACTGGTTAATGCCTTGATGTCACTGCCTTTTGCACTACGCGTTCTGGCGCCTGCTGTGTCGCGAGTAGAGGGGCAGTTTGGCTATCTGGCGGATAGTTTAGGAATGACCGGACTAGCCCGATTTCGACATTTGCATTTGCCGAGATTGCGCCGCCCTTTGGGGTTTTCAGCCGGGTTGGCGGCGGCGTTATCGATGGGTGATCTGGGGGTAGTCGCTTTGTTTTCGGACCCGGATCAGGCGACATTACCTTTGCAGATGTATCGTTTGATGGCGTCGTATCGGATGGATCAGGCGGCAGGGGCAGCATTGTTATTGTTGGGCTTGTCGCTGGCAATGTTTTGGATTTTTGACCGTGGAGGGCGGGTGAATGCTGATACTTGAAAGCCTCAAAGTTGAGCAGGGTGGATTCTATTTGTCGGCTGATCTTAAGGTCGCAGCGGGGGAAATTACCGCTGTAATCGGGCCGTCAGGGGGCGGGAAGTCGACGCTGTTAAGCACCATTGCCGGGTTCATTGCACCGCAATCCGGGCAGGTAATATGGGACGGGGTTGACCTAACGGGTTTAGCGCCGGGTGAGCGGCCTATATCACTGATCTTTCAGGATAATAACCTGTTTCCACATTTTACAGCTTTTGAAAATGTGGCGATCGGGGTGCGGCCTGATATGCGGTTGAACGAGGAAGAAAAAGTAAAAGTTTTTAGGGCGCTGGAGCGGGTTGGGTTGCAAGGGTTAGAGACCCGTAAACCGGCGGCGCTTTCTGGGGGGCAGCAGAGCCGTGTGGCTCTGGCACGGGTGCTGGTGCGGGGTAAGCCGCTGTTGCTGCTGGATGAGCCGTTTGCGGCACTGGGACCAGCGCTGCGTGCTGAAATGCTGGACCTGGTGGCTGAGCTGGCGCGAGATAGCGGGGCGACGATGTTGATGGTGACGCACGATCCGTCGGATGCGATGCGGATTGCGGCGCAGACGGTGTTTGTGGACACCGGAGTGGTGCACGCGCCGGTGGAAACACGCGCATTATTTGCCGATCCGCCAGAATTGCTGCGTGTGTATCTGGGGCGTTAACGAACCGAGGGTGTTATGAAAGTAAGACATGCGACTGTTAGGGATGCCGACGGAATGAGTGTCGTGTTGGCCGAGATAATTTCCTGGTGGGGAAGTGACAGACCTAGTGACCCGGGACACGTACAGAAATTTTACGTCGAAAGGCCGGACGTGATACAGTGTAGCGTTGTCGAAAGTAAGGATGGCGAAATATTGGGATTTCAAGTGCTGAAACTGGCGGCTGAAGATAACCCTTATGGCGTCGAACCGGGCTGGGGCATCGTCGGGACATATGTGAAATTGGACGCTGGCCGGCAGGGTGTTGGATCGGCGCTTTTTGGCACAACGTTGTCGGCTGCCCGGAGGGCTGGGCTGACAAAGATAGATGCGACGATTGGTGAGGATAACAAGTTGGGGCTTGGGTATTACAGAGCGATGGGATTTCGAGACTACCGCACGGCGCCGGGCAAGGTAAGTAAGTTTTATGAGTTGGGCGGATAAATCCGCGCCAATCAGGGCTTTGATATCCAGTATGTCTGACCCGCGAGCCAGATATTTTTAGTGCCTGTCGGGGGTTGTCCGAGGTTGTAATGCGCGATGTCAGGAGCGCCGCCGTTGGACGATTTCATTGCCGCACTAATTGCTCGGGCGTCGCTGTCTGTACGTGCGCCAACGCAGTTGTAGAATCCAGCGGGTCCCAGTGATTTTATTGGCAGGTCCTTAGCGGTTTTTGTCAGGTGCAAAAGAAAACCCCACTGGTCTGTCCCCGAGTATGGCAAAACCATTTGGCCGCTAACATTTAGGCTGTTCAACCATTGCACAGGGACATGGGTTACCCCTGCACATGCTGTCAATATGTCAATTTTTGGCAAGTTTTGCGCCTGAGTCGCATCCGCGCATATGACTTCCACGTTCGGGTAGTGTCGTAGGTTGTATCGGGCGCGTTCTGCCAGATTGCTTTCGATTTCATAGGCAATCACGCGGCCCTGCGGCGAGACCAGTTCTGCAAGAATTGCCGTGTAGTAGCCAACACCGGCACCGACCTGTAAGATACTGGCCCCAGGTGTGATGTCCAGATTGTCGTAGACCCGTGCCCAAAGAGACGGGAGCCCGTTGTTGATGCCTGAATTCTCATCAATCGTGACCAGCACATCATGGTAGAGATGATGTGGGCTGGTGGAGGTGCTTTGGTGAATGTCGCCGATATGTAGGCGTGAATGAATGCCCCATGGACCGTTGCCGAGGTAGTCTTCGCGTGGAACTTTGGCAAACGCTTCTACGATGGCTTGGTTGCGCAGGACGGGTGCGACCTCGCGAATGTCTTCAGCAAACCATCTGCGGGCTGTGTCCAGGTCAACATTCATTGTAATTGGCGTATCCTTTTGGCTGTTGGTGGCAAACTATCCAGTTATGCCCTTATAGCCCAGCCAAAATGAAAAACACGCCCTGAGAGGCGTGTTTTACGACTATACTGATTGGCGCTTTTACGCTTCGGGTTTGCCTTTGACCGGCTTCCAGATGCGCTTGTTGGTCAGGTACATCAGGACCGACAAAAGCGAGAGGAAAAAGACACCCATGAAGCCGACGTATTTGCGTGTCGACATTTTCGGTTCAGCTGCCCACATCAGGAAGGCGGCGACGTCTTCGGCTTCGTTTTGCACGTCATTGGAATTGCCGTCAGCAAATTCGACGTCCTCACCAAAGAGTGGCGCGGACATTGAAATTTTACCGCCGGGGAAAACCGGGTTTTCGTAGAAAACTGTTCCGGCCTCTTCGACCTCTTCGCCTGTGTAGGATGTCAGGATTGCGACGATATATTCCGGTCCGGCCATGCCAAAGAACAGCTGGTTCAAACCCAGACCCCAGGGGCCGTGATTGCCTGCGCGGGCTTTAGCCATCAGGCTGAGATCAGGGGCGGTGTCCAGGTTACCCGCTGGGAAGTTATCGGTTGGCAAGGCTGGGCGGAAATCGTCCAGTTCTGTGTCAAACACCTCCCATTGTGCGGCGTAGGCGCGGACTTCGGCCGGTGTATAGCCGAGGTCACTGATGGTGCGCAGCGGTACGTATTGCAGGCCGTGGCAGGCTGAGCAGACTTCGGTATAGACCTGCAAGCCGCGTTGCAGCTGCATCTGGTCATATTTGCCAAAAGGCCCGTCGAATGAAAACTTAATGTTTTCAATTTTGCCTTCGTCGCCTGCGGCAAGCGCGCCGGTTGCAGTGATCGCCAATGCCGCGAGGGCAGAAAGGATACGGTTCTTAATCATCTGTCTGATCCTCTTACTCTGCCGGCTCGACAGCGGGCGGGTAGTGGCTGTTGAAGTCTTCTTCAATGGTTTCGGGTAGCGGCAATGGCTTTTCGATCACGCCAAGGATTGGCAGGATCACAAGGAAGTAGCCAAACCAGTAGGCAGAACCGATCAGCGCGATGGTGCCATAAATACCCTCGGCCGGTTGCGCGCCGCACCACATCAAAACGATGAAGTCGATGATCAAAAGGCGATACCACCATTTGAACATTGGCCGGTAAGCGCCGGAACGTACGCTGGAGGTATCGGTCCAAGGCACAAGCGCCATTACAAGGATCGAGCCGAACATCGCCAGAACGCCGAAGAACTTGGCGTCAATGATGCCGCCGGTGATAAAGCTGGTCAGCTGAACCACCCAGACATCCGCCGTGAAGGCGCGCAGGATTGCGTAGAACGGCAGGAAGTACCATTCGGGTACGATGTGTTCCGGGGTCGAGAGTGGGTTGGCCTCGACGTAATTGACCGGGTCGCCGAGGTAGTTTGGCATAAAGCCAACCACCGCGAAGAACAGCACCAGTATCACGCAAAGCGCGAACACGTCCTTGATCACGAAGTAAGGCCAAAATGGCAGGGTGTCTTTTTCCACCTCGGCCTTGGATTTGGTTCGCACGTCAACGCCGGTTGGGTTGTTGTTGCCGGTGGTGTGGAACGCCCAGATATGCAGGACCACAAGGGCGACAATTACAAACGGCAGCAGGTAGTGCAGCGAGAAGAAGCGGTTCAGTGTGGCGTTATCCACTGCCGGTCCGCCAAGCAACCAAGTTTGTAGTGCTTCGCCTACGAAAGGAACCGCGCCGAACAATCCGGTGATCACGGTGGCACCCCAGAAGGACATTTGCCCCCATGGCAACACGTAGCCCATGAAACCGGTTGCCATCATGGCAAAGTAGATCAACATACCGATGATCCAGGTGATTTCGCGGGGCGCTTTGTAAGAACCATAGAACAGACCGCGGAAAATGTGGATGTATACGGCAAAGAAGAACAGAGCCGCACCGTTCATGTGGACGTATCGGATTACCGCGCCACCATTCACATTGCGCATGATGTGCTCGATCGAGGCGAACGCCAAATCAACGTGGGGTGTGTAGTGCATGGCCAGAACGATGCCGGTTACAATTTGCAGCACCAGGCAAAACGCCAGAACGATGCCCCAGATCCACCACCAGTTCAGGTTTTTCGGTGTTGGGATTGTCAGCGTGCTGTGCAGCAGGCTGACAATTGGCAGGCGCTCATGCAGCCATTTTTCGAAACCCGTTTTGGGTTCGTAATGATCGTGTGGAATTCCAGACATTCTATACGCTCCCTATCCGAGGATCAGTGTATCTTCACCGTCAAACTGTGTGACGGGGATATCTAAGTTTCGCGGTGCCGGGCCTTTGCGAATGCGACCGGCAGTATCATAGTGTGACCCGTGGCAGGGACAAAACCAGCCGCCGAAATCACCAGACTCGCCGCCAATTGGAACGCAGCCCAAGTGGGTACATACACCGATCATCACCAGCCATTCGCCAGCTTCGTCTAATGCTCGATTTTCGTCCGTTGCAAGCGCTTCTTTGCCAAGGTTGGCATTTTCAGCATTATTGTCGACAAGGTCTTCGAGGTCTACAGCGCGCGCAGCGTCAATTTCAGCCTGAACGCGGCGGCGGATAAATACCGGCTTGCCGCGCCATTTGACGGTTAGCTGTGTGCCCGGCTCAACACCTGAAATATCAACGCGGATAGAAGACAGCGCCTGCACATCTGCAGAAGGGTTCATCTGATTGACCAGGGGCCAAACGGCTGCACTGGCTGCAACCGTGCCTGCACCCGCCGTGGCGTAGTACAGAAAGTCGCGGCGTGTGCCTTCGTGTTCGTCTGCGTGGGACACGGGTATTTCTCCATCTTAGTGACCGATTGGACTCGGTTCAGAACTTGTAAGCCGCGCAATCGCGTAGCTATCAAATTCGGCTTTTAACGGGGCATATGGCCCGCGTCCAGCGGACATTCGGGCGCAGCCCGGCAGGAATGTCACACCGTCCGGCTAGTATGCGCCAATAACGCCACATTAACGAATATGTTTG
This sequence comes from uncultured Marinosulfonomonas sp., assembly GCA_964599985.1. Taxonomy (GTDB): domain Bacteria; phylum Pseudomonadota; class Alphaproteobacteria; order Rhodobacterales; family Rhodobacteraceae; genus NVTR01. Next base: position 7,593 of record CAZRHV010000023.1, read on the forward strand.
ATGTTTGACCGGCAAGTGATATTTTGATTTGGGGGCGACGCCAGATGGCTGTAGGAGCTGCTTTTATGCGCGCCATACTATACGTTCTCGCCCTGCTCGCGATTTCGACAACTGTTGTTTCTGCGCAAGCGGAAATCAGCATTTATGGCGGTTCTCAATACGTTAGCAGTAGTAAAATAACGGGTAATGACCCCTCTGGGGTTGGTGCATTTGATTATACAGGTGGTTGGGATAACGCTTCACTGGCACTGCCGTCACAGTACGGTGTGCGGGTGACATGGTGGCAGACCAGGGCCACCGGTTGGGGGCTGGATTTCAACCATTCACCGATTCGCGCGGATGATTCGACGCTGGCGGCGAATGGATTGAATGCACTGGAATTTTCCGGCGGTTTAAATCTATTGACGCTAAACGCCTATCGTCGGTGGCTGGATACCGGTGTATTGACTCCATATATCGGGGCTGGCGTCGGTGTTGTGGTACCTCGGGTTGAATATCAGTCAAGTGGTGTGCGCACCTCAAATGTGCAGTTCACCGGGCCTGCGGTGCAGTGGGTTGCCGGTGCGAGCTATCCGGTCAGTGACCGGGTATCGGTGTTTGGCGAATATAAAGGCAGCTATTCGGTGAATAATGCGGATTTGCTGGGCGGTGGATCGCTGCAAACCAATATTCTTAACAGTTCGGTAAATGTTGGCGTTAGTCTGGGGTTTTAATCTTTAGGCAACGTTGCCTGCATACTGTCGCGATTGGCGAATTCCGAGTACCAATCGGCAAGCGCGCTGTTACCATCTCGCCAGCCCCTGTCAGCCAAACGGAAATCCAGATAGCCAAGGGCACAGGCGACAGAGATGTGGCCGATTGTTAATGAGCCGTGAAGCTGGCTGATCCAGCGGTCATTCAGGGTGGCTACGGCGCGGTTGGCTTTGGCCCATTGGGCTTCTACCCAGGGTTGGTATTGGAATTCGGTTGGGCGTACACGGCCCTCGTACACCATTGCTATCGCACTATCCACAATGCCGTCGCCGGTTGCTTCCAGTGTTAAGATTTCCCAGAGCCTGTCACCTGATGGATAGAGATTGCTGCCCGCGCGCGCGTCGAGGTAGCGGCAAATTACCCGGCTGTCGTAGAGTGCCGGGCCATCCGGGCGTTCCAGCGTGGGGATTTTGCCAAGTGGGTTAGTGGCTACTGGCAAGGTTCCGGGATTGATGGCGGTGCCGGTGGAATAGATAATTTCAACGTCATCTAATTGTTCTGTCTCGTGCAGGACAACTTTCACTTTGCGGGAATAAGGCGAGGGCGGCGCGGAAAACAGCCGCATCAGATTTTGCGAAACCGAATGCGGCCAAGGGTGGTCACGTCAATTTCTACGCCCGGCCCGTTTGTACCGAGACGCACAACACGGCGGTAGCGTACCGTTGCATTAACCTGCTCGGGTTTGCGCCGCAGGCTTATGCCTTCGTTGATGTCATCCATCGCGTCCTCTGATCGCTGGTCAAAATGGCCGCGTTCAATGCGGCGGGTCACGGCGTAAGTTGCGACCGCGACAACGCCATAGCGCAGAGCAATTCCGGCAATTGGGGCAAGGGGCAGGGGCATGGGTTCCTCCGACTGTTATGGTTTAAATGTAGGAAACCGGGGGCGGGATGTCCATTCAGGAATTGGGTGGATTGCGCATATATTTAGCTAAGGTGCTGGTTTCGTGACCAATTCCGTCAGTTGCAACGGCATCGGCTGAGCCAATACGGGCGCTGTCGGGTTTATTCTGGGCTAGTTTCCATGTGCCTTGAATGTCATCTATTTGTAGGCGTAGGGGGACAATCATCCGCATTCTTTTGGTCAGCAATTCCTGATCCATTTTAGCTCTGGTCCAGATCGGCTTAGGTGCAAGGCGGGTTTCAAACTGGTTGGACAGGCGTTCGAGTATGCCTTCAAGATCAGATTGGGGTAACAAAGACAGGGTGCCGCGCAAATGAACGGCGATGTAGTTCCAGGTGGGAACCTGATTCTGAACGCCATACCAGTCGGGGGAAATGTAGCTGTCGGGGCCAAGGATAGAAATTACTGCCGGCATTGGTTGTTTCAGCAATCGAATGATTGGGTTTGAGCGCACCAGATGTAGATCGACAAATGTACCGGCATCATTCAGAACAAAGGGGATGTGCGCCAGAAGCGGGGCTGGTTCGGCGTTAATAGACAGGGTGCCAAAGGCGCGTTCGCGGGCGAAGGCGAGGTTTTCATTATCGGGTATTTTGCGAAAGTCGGGGTTTGGGTGCATTGCCGGGCTACCATGTCAGATTTCAAAAAATGTCGGGCACAAAATGAACTGCCCCCGACATTTTTATTCATATGCCAAAGGACACTGAACGGCCAGCGATTACCAGACGGCAATAATACCCAGTGCTGTTGTTCCAGCCGCGCGGATTTTCATGGTGCGAAGCGCCAGAATACTGCCGCCCTGGACGTTTTGAAATGTAACGATCTGGCCACTTTGCATTTCTACCGAAATATCACCGGTCTGACCGACATAAACCGCGCGCGAAATGTTAGCGAGCGGGATTGTATCGCTGGGGGTTATGGCTACCGCGTTTGTCGCGGGAGACGTAAGGGTTGCCGGAAAGTCTTTGAATTGGTCCATTGGATTTCCAAATGTTATGGACCGACGTGCGAAAGCCGACAGGCTTTGCCATGTCAGTCATTTCTCAAATTTACGCTAAAAAAATGCGCCGGTTTTGCATTGTTACCGGGCACACATCGGCTGTCTTAGTCAAACAAGCCTAACATCTGGTTAACTGTACAGGATCGATCAGTAGTATTCGTAGTCGTATCCGGCGTCATTATCTGAGAAGCGGCATTTGTTCAAAACAATCCCCAGAACATTGGTAAGTTCGGACAATTCTTTTTCACATATGTCGAGCTGTGCGATTGTGGTGCTGTCGGCAGCGCCGATCAGCAGCCCCGCGTCAACGAACGGCAAAAAGCCGACGTTTTCGTCGCTGACCAGCATTGGCGGCATGTCGAAAATCAGGATGTCCGGTTTGAAAGTTTCCTTGATTTCGGCCAGTCGTGTTCTGGTAAGTTTGGATTGCAGCAGTTCGGATGGGTTGGAGGCTGCGTTATTGTTAAGACCAAAAGCCAGGTTTTGACCGATCCGGACAAACCCGCTTTCCAGCGGGTGTTTGTCTTGCAACACTTCATACAGGTTGTGTTCAGAGCGATGGGTCAGTATTTTGTGCATCGCAGGGCGGCGCAGGTCGAGATCCAAAACCATAATGCGCAGATCAGACTGGCGTGCCAGGCTGAAGGCCAGATTAACGCAAACAGTGGTTTTGCCACAAGCCTTATTTGGGGATGTAATCGCCAATGATGACCAGCCGTTGTCGCCCATCACCTTTAGGGCACGGGTGCGCAACAAATCATAGGGGCCGGAATTTTTGCCCTGTGTCATTGAGGTAATGCGGTGGTTGCGGGCAATACGAGGGGACAGTTTTACCTGTTTCAGCTTATCCCAAGGGCTAAGGGTCAGCGCGGGTTCGATGACAGGCTCAGCATCAACTACCGTAGCAATTTGAGCGGTATGGCGATCCTGCCGTGCCTTTTCCAACGCTGCTTCGAGTCTTTCCATGGGGTACCTTATTATTCGACTAACTACGTTTTGTAATTGCTAAATGGGTTAGATCAGGTTGCCAATTCTCTCGGCAACACGGTCATAGATGAGATCCAGAGGTAGATAATAGGTGTGGATGGCAAACAGGGCTGCCGGTACACCGATGATTACGAAGGCAAACACTAGCACCATGGTGGCGCGACGAACTACCAGTTCCAGCGGAGTACGGATATAGGGGACTGTCGCTATCGGAGTGATGCCAAGGCGTTGGGTAATCTCGGTTGGGCGGCGTATGGAATTATTCAGCAATTCCAGTGCTGCAATCAATGCGAGGCCAAGGATTGCGCCAACCAGTGTACCACCGACGCTGATCAACAACCGGTTAGGGCTGGTTGGCTTGTCGGGAACTGTTGCAGGTTCAATCACCGCAATACGCTGACCTTTTGAGGAAAGTTCGATCCTTTCGCCGATGGCCGCCTTGGACAGGCCGTTTACGGCTGAGTTGTATTGTTGCTGGACGTTAGCGTAATCTCGATCAAGGGCTGCAAGCGTGATTGAATTTGCGGCCGTTTCGTCAATCGTTTTTTCCAATTCGACCAGTTCGATGCCGATCTGCTGGCCCTGGGTCATAAGCAAGTCGACACGGGCATCAATGCCGGCCAGCGTAATGTCCAGCATTGATGCCGGGCCTTGTGTCGTTGCGCCAGCGGTTGCAGATTGCCCGGCTACGACTTTTTCCTGTTGTGCCACTTGCGCTTCCAGCTGTTTAACTTTTGGGTGTTCCGGGCTGAAAGTAGAAAGCGCATTGCTAAGGTTCGTGCGAAGTGTCGCCAATTGTCGTTGGTCTGGTGAAAGGTTGGCGTTTGCCACGGCACCAATCTGACCGGTTGCGGCAAATATTTCGACCAGGCGGCGCTTTTCATCGTTGAGGGCTGAAATATCTCGTTCCACCGTGGCAAGTCGTGCCTGCAAAACCGATTGCTGGTTCAGTCGATAGTCGAGCGTGTCTGGCAGCGCCTTGGAGTTTGCATTTTTGAATGTCAGAATTTTGGCGCTTTGGACCTTTAGTTCCACTCCCAGTCGTTCAACTTCTGTTTCGAAAAACTGTAAAGTGTCGCCGGCACGACCAGCGCGGGTTTCAGCGTTGTCTTGCAGAATGATGGTCACATACTGATTGACGACGTTTGCCGAGGTACGCCCCTTGTCAGAGCTAAAGGAAATATCCATCAACGTGGCCAGACCGCTCCCGGCAGAGCGGCGGATCCTGGTGCTCTGGCGCATACGCCTGACGATCTCATCTGCTGTCATTTCGTTCATGTTTTCAAAGACGTTCTGACCGCGCGCGATGTCCAGCAAATTGATCCGCGTCATTAGCCTCTGTTCGATGATCTGCAATTCTTCAGCAGCACCTGTTTGCACAGTTGGCGCTGCAAGGGCAGTGGGTATCTGAGAAGATTCCACAAGCAGTGCGGTATTTGAGGTGTAAACTGGTGGTAGTATTTTGGCGAGTGTCAGTGAAGCAGCACTAACCAACAGAAACACGATCAGAAAATAGTGGATACGCCGCAGGAATATGGCGGTGTAAAACGCAAGCGTGTTTTTCATTCTGCCGCCTCGTCTGCTTCGATTTCGGCACCGAAGAACACGCCATCATCAATCACGGCTTGTACGACCTTGGCGTCAACAACTTTGGTTTCGGCGCTCCAGGCGTAGAGCAGAGACATATCGCAGACCTGATTAACAAGGCGCGGGATGCCGTGGGATACCTCGTAGACTAACATCCTTGCCTTCTCGTCAATTTCGTTGCCTGTACCGCCAGCTACCCGCAGTCGGTGTACAATAAATTCGTGTGTTGCGGTCTCAGTCATTGGCTTTAGATGAAAGCTGGCTGCAATTCGTTGGGCCAACTGTCGCAGGGCAGGTTTTTTTATCATGTCACGCAGTTCTTCCTGCCCGACAAGAACCAATTGGATCAGCTCATCTTTATTGGAGTTAATGTTGGTGAGCATACGCAGTTCTTCAAGGCTGCCTTCTGACAGATTTTGAGCTTCATCGAAAATCAAAACTACACGGCGGCCTTCGGCATAGGTTTGGATCAGAAAGTCCTGCAATATCTGGAATTGGCTGACGTAACCGTCTTCGGGGTCGAATTTCACACCGAGGGAATGCAGTACCCACTGTATCAGTTCACCACGATCGCCCTGGGCGTTCGAGATCAGTCCAACAACAGAGTCCGCTTCGACATGTTTTAGCAACTGTCGCAGGAGTGTGGTTTTCCCACAGCCAACTGACCCGGTTACCAGTGTAATCGGCGCACGCGATAGTATGCCGAATTCGAGAACAGAAAACGCACGCTTGTGCTGGTCTGACCAGTATAGGAACGCCGGATCAGGGACGAGCGTGAACGGTCTCTCGGTAAAGCCGAAGCTATCGAGATAAAAACCGGGCGTCTGCTCGGGTGGTTTGTTCTTTTTAGTCTCTCGGCCCATTTACAGCCCTTGCAAAAAAAAATTATCGTCACTCGTTACGCTTTGGGACAGTTACTATAGTGAACCCAACATGAGATCACCCCACAAATAATTGCCAATTCTGACCACATCACGGCATCATCAACTTATATATAGGCAAATTACTGGCCTAAGATTGTTCTACTATGGGTAAAGTGCTGTGATTCGAATGATGTCGTTGAGATTGAACACAAATTCGACACAGTCTGTCTCTGTTCGCGCAATTCTTCACGTTATCAAGACAGATAGACGATCAAAAAGTAGCCTCACTACTCGCTATGCGTGTATTTGGGCGCTATATTGCGCAATTTACTGAAAACAAGGCGAGAATCAGCCGTTTCGGTATATTCGCAATTGGTAGCGCTAAATTTCCCTGCTATTAACACCAAATGAAAAGCCGCCCGCTTTTTACCAAATAATTCGAATCAATTGATGTTGAATTGACTAGGTTGTCGGCTTTTATGTAGTAAGGAGTGTTCCGTTTCGACGGATGAAAGTATGTATGACCGTTCATTTTGATAAAATAAGTGACAACTTTTCTTCGACAAGTTCACCCTTTGGGGTTGTAACTGTGCCGGGGCGTCGTGGCATCTACCGCAACGGTGTGAAACGTATTTTAGAAAGCGCCTTGATATTGCTGTCTGCGCCAATTGTCGTACCTTTTGTTCTGGTGCTGGCAATTTTCGCCCTACGGGAAGGGAACAGCCCGTTTTACTTGAGCAAACGCGTCGGTAAGAATGGCAAGACTTTCAAGATGCTAAAGCTGCGCACAATGGTTGCGGATGCTGAGAACCTGTTGGAAAAGTATCTGGCCTCTGATCAGAATGCACGGGATGAATGGAATTCGGCACAGAAACTGAAGAACGATCCGCGGATTACCCGGTTTGGCCGGTTATTGCGTAAAACGTCTCTGGATGAACTGCCGCAGCTTTGGAATGTTCTGACCGGTGATATGTCACTGGTTGGGCCGCGCCCAATGCAGCCGGAACAGCGCGTGCTTTACCCTGGCCTGGCATACTATGCGTTGCGTCCAGGTATCACCGGCCTTTGGCAGGTGTCCGAACGTAATGATGCAGAATTTGCCAAGCGCGCAGATTTTGATCGCCAGTATGACGAAGAATTGTCATTTTCGATGGATTTTGGTCTTTTGGTAAAAACCTTTGGCGTTGTGCTAAGGGGTACAGGTTACTAATAGTTTCCCATCAAGAGTTCCGGGTCATTTTTCCTTAATAGATTTCAGACGGCGCAACCGCAGTATAGGTTTGTCGGGCCTGCATGAACGAGGGGTTCAGTTTGCGGAAAAAATCAAAATTTGTGGCGTTTTTACTGGTAGCCTCGTTGATGTTTTTGTCAGCGTGCGACAATGCCGAGGAACGCGCTGAAAAGCACTTTCTTTCAGCGATAGAACTGCTGGAAGAGGGCGATGAAGAACGCGCGATTGTAGAATTTCGCAATGTTTTCAAGTTGGATGAGAGCCACAAAGAAGCGCGATCTGCCTATGCAGAACTGCAACGACTCCGAGGTAATCCGCGCGAGGCAATAAGCCAATACTTGCGACTGATTGAGCAATACCCCGATGACGTCGAAGGGCAAAGGGCGATTGCTGAGATTTACGCTGAGATTGGTAATTGGCCCGAGATGGAGCGTTATCTGGGGGCGGCAATGAAGCTAGATCCCGACGACGCAATTACAAATGCGTTGCAGGTGGTGTTTGATTATCGGCAAGCGGTGAACGACAGTGATAGCGTGGCTAAATTGGCGGCAGTTGAATCGGCTTCGGAAATGTCGGCACAGCTACCAGAAAACATAATGCTTCGCCAGGTTGTGATTGATGACCATATCAGGAGTGCCAACTATGACGCCGCGCGGGTGGCTCTGGATGGTGCGATTGAAATCGACCCTGAAAACCGCTCGCTTTATGCGGTTCGTTTGTCGGTGTTGGCCGCACTGGATGATACGTTTGGTATTGAGGCACAGTTGAAAGACATGATTGTCCGGTTCCCAGAGGATGATACATCGCGCACAACGCTTGTGCGCTGGTATGTTTCACAGGGGCAATTGGATGAGGCGGAAAGTTATCTGCGAGATGCGGTAGTACCCGGGGATGATGATCCACAAAATCAGCTGATACTTTTGCGGTTCTTGGCCGAATTGCGTGGCCAGGATGTAGCGTTGCAAGAGCTGAACGGAATTATTTCTGTTGGGGATGCGCCGCTGTTATTGCACGGTTTGCAGGCCGGGTACGAATTTGATCTGGGCAACCCTGATAGGGCGATTGGCCAATTGCGTGACCTGTTGGACGGTGTTGAGCCAAGCGACGATTCCCGAAGGCTGACGATCGCATTGTCGCAAATGTTGGTTGTGACGGGAAACGCCGTTGGTGGGCGGGCGTTGATTGAAGAAGTTTTGGTTGAGGATTCTTCGAATGTTGATGCACTAAAACTGAAGGCGGAATGGCTGATTGCGGACGATTTTGTGGGTGATGCGATTGTTGCGTTAAGAACCGCATTGGAGCAAGCGCCAAGGGACACCGATATTCTGACGCTGCTGGCGCGCGCGCATGAGCGGGACGGAAATCAGGATCTGGTGGGCGAGATGTTATCGTTGGCGGTCAGTGCCTCTAATCAGGCGCCAGAGGAATCGGTGCGGTATGCGCGGTTTTTGATCCTGCTGGAAAAATTTGGCACGGCTGAAGGCATATTGGTTGAATCGCTTCGCCTGTCGCCGGGCAATCTGGATATTCTGGTGGAGCTTGGGCGGATTTATGTCGTCACAGAAGACTGGCCGCGTGCGGATCAGGTGGAACAGACTTTGCGTCGTATCGAATTGCCAGAGGCGGTTGCACAGAGCAATGATTTGAAAGCGCGTATTTTGCAGGGGCAGCAAAAAACAGCTGAAACGGTTGAGTTTCTGGAAGAATTACTGAGTAGCGGGAACGCTGGATTTGGTGCGAACATAGAGATTGTGCGCAGCTACCTGACCACCGGAAACGAAGAAAAAGCCCAAGAATATGTGGCCGGCTTGCTGGCGGATGATCCCGAAAACCTGCAATTTCTGTTCATAGATGCTGCGGTGGATGCCGGTATCGGAAATGCAGAGGCCGCCGAAACCAAATACCGTGCCTTATTGGACCGGGACGCGCGCCAGACGCAGGTTTGGGTGGCGCTATTTCGGTTGTTGTCCAGCTCCGGGAAAACAGAAGAAGCTGGTGAGGCGATAGAGACCGCACTGCTGGCACTGCCGGATGATGCGACGCTAAAATGGATCAATGCTGGATTGCTGGAGAAAGAAGGTGATCTGGAAGGGGCGATTGCCATCTATGAAGAGATGTACGCGCAGGACAGCGAAAATCTGGTGATCGCGAATAATCTGGCAAGTTTAATTTCAACGACGCGTAGCGACACGGCTTCTATAGAGCGGGCGAATACTATTGCGCGGCGTTTGCGACCTTCAAAGGTTCCGCCCTATCAGGATACCTACGGTTGGATCGCCTACCTGCGAGGCGAGGTTGATGAAGCGGTACGTTCATTGGAACCGGCGGCGCGCGTGCTGGTTGGCGATCCATTGGTGCAATACCATCTGGCGCTCGCCTATCTGGCGACGAAACGTGAAGATGAAGCGCTGGAGCAATTTATGAAAGTGATTGAACTGACAGGTGCTGCGGATACAAGGGATTTCGTTCTGCTGTCGCGTGGGGAAATAAACCGGCTACAGAGCGAGCAAAACAATACGCAAAGTGATTAGTTGGAATTGATAGTGGGATGACAAAAATACACGTTTAGGTGGGCAATGCCCCGGTGAGAGATGAATTGGGTTATTCTGGTGAGAGATTCGAAGGCCAATGCCGATATATTGGCTGACATGTGTTAGGAACAAGTTGTGTCGAATGAAATAACAAATTCCCGTTGGAAAGGCGCGTCTTTTCCAGCTGTGAACCCGACTGGGTTTGCAGGGATTTGTCTGTTATTCATCGCGTCTATTCCGATATTCTGGATTGGCTTCAAATCGCTTGGGGCCGCCTGGTCAACAGCAGAGTATAGCCATGGCCCGTTGATCCCGGTTATTTCGCTGTATCTGTTCCTGCGAGAGCTGCGAAAGTCGCCAATGCCTGCGGCGCAGGTAAGTGACCGGCTGCCGGGGATAATCGTGATCGGTATTGCCCTGGCGATTGCGTTTGTGGGCAATCTTATGCAGGTGGCGGACATTGTTACCTATGCATTTGTTATGTGGGTTGGCGGCGTGGTGCTGACCAGCTTTGGCTGGGCGCGCGGCAGGACCCATTGGGCACCGGTGTTGCATTTGATTTTCATGCTGCCTTTGCCGCAGATATTATACTGGAAACTGACGGTATTTCTGCAAACAGTTTCGTCGGTTGTGGGTGTTTGGTTCGTGTCTATTGCTGGGGTTCCGGTGTTCCTGGAAGGCAATATCATTGATCTCGGGGTTTATAAGCTACAGGTTGCCGAGGCCTGTTCTGGCCTGCGCTATCTATTCCCGATCCTGTCGTTTTCGTACTTGTTTTCGATCCTTTATCGCGGGCCGTTCTGGCATAAGGCGGTTTTACTGTTAGCGGCGGCACCCATAACGGTGCTGATGAATTCGTTTCGGATTGGGGTGATTGGCGTTTTGGTTAACCGGTATGGGATTGAGCAGGCAGAAGGGTTCCTGCACTTCTTTGAAGGTTGGGTGATTTTTCTGGCTTGTGTTGGTCTCTTGTTTTTGATGGCGATTGGACTGCAAAAACTAACCACTGATCCTAAACCGCTGGCCGATACGATTGATCTGGATTTCGAAGGTTTCGGTCCGATCCTTTCGCGGATATTTGTAGTTAAAGGTTCGATCGCTCTGATGGCCGCGGTCATACTGACCGGGGCGGCATCAGCCACCTGGATTTATGCGCCACACGCGGACAGGGTGATTGTCGAGCGCGCGCCATTTACATTGTTCCCACGAAATATCGATGGTTGGAGCGGATTTACGTCAAAGTTGGACAGCGGTGTTGAAGTGGTTCTGGGGGCCGATGATTATGTGAACGCGACGTATAACAAGCTTGCAGAAGCCAATTATGTGAACATGTTTATAGCCTTTTACAATGATCAGACATCGGGTGAGGGTATCCATTCGCCTGAAATCTGTTTGCCGGTGGGTGGCTGGGAGATTTTTAGCCTTGAGCCCTATGCGTTGGACTTGACCGGTACATCTTATGGTCAGTTTGAAGTGAACCGCGCTGTGATCCAGAAGGGTACGTCGATGCAGTTGGTGTATTACTGGTTTGAACAGCGCGGCGAGCGGATCACCAATGATATTTCCGCCAAGCTAAGCGTTCTGGTTAGCAGCATTTCGACCGGGCGTACGGATGGCGCGTTGGTGCGGTTTGTGACGCCAATTGGCGTTGGCGAAACACCGGAAGAAGCAGATGCGCGGATGCAGCGGTTCATGCGGGTCAGCTTGCCGAAATTACCGCGATTTGTACCGTTTTAGATCCTGTTTCCTGTGAAAGTTGAATAGCTTGCAAGGTGGCGGCTATTCGTTGAATGTTGTTCTATGAGTAACGTCAAAAATCACTGGGAATGGCAAAAATCCAATCAGGTTCTGTGGGCGGTCCTTTGGTTGAGCGCATTGGCAGAGTTGGTGCTGAGTGCAGCTGATTTTGGGATAATTGGTACTGCGCAGTGGCGCGGGCTTGCCTTTCAGTATGGTGGATTCTGGCAAGGATTGCTGGGGGACTGGCAAGCAAATTATGTCGCCCAACCCTATGTCATGTTTCTGAGTTACGGATTTTTACACGGGGGTATCATCCACTTTTCGGTGAATATGTTTACTCTGTTTTCTATTGGTAAGCTGGTTATCCAGCAGGTTGGACAGGGGTGGTTCCTGGTAATCTATTTCGGATCAATGCTGGGGGGTGGTGCGGGGTTTGCTCTGTTGTCCCAGAGTATTCAACCAATGATTGGGGCGTCCGGGGCGTTGTTTGGACTAGCTGGGGCGATTGTGGCCTGGGAAGTTAGGCGCCGTGCTCGGGCGAAAATGCCAATGTGGCCAATATTTCAGGTGATTCTGTTTCTGGGGGCGTTAAATCTGGTGTTGTGGTGGGTAATGCACGGCCAACTGGCTTGGGAAACCCACCTTGGGGGCTTTGTAATCGGCTGGATTCTGGCGTTGCTGATTGATCGACGATCCGGGTGGATGAAGGCGAATAAGACACAAAATAAGGCGTGATTGGTTCTAATTCGGCTGGTATCAACGAAATGTACGGGTTTTGTGTTGCTGAAGCGATACGAAACGAATGAATCCATCGCAATAAATGAATCTAATTTAGTTTAGGGGTAGAGTGCTGTAGGGGTATAAATTAACTGTTGTATTGAAGGGGAGCGCAAAATGACACGTATCTTGTTAAGCGCATTAATGCTGATTGTTTTTGGGTCGATTGTATCGGCGCAGGAATCTTATAAAATTCAACCTGGTGATGTTCTAAGTATCGAAGTCCTTGAAGACGCATCTCTTAACCGAAATGCTTTGGTTTTACCGGACGGCACAGTGAGTATGCCGTTGGCAGGCAGTGTTCAAGCCAGTGGGCTGACACTGGGTGCTGTTCAATCCAGTATCGTAGCCGGACTTGCACCAAATTTCGCCAGTTCACCAAGTGTGTTTGTGACGATTCAGTCGCTTAATACGGCGCCTAAAGCTTCCGGCGGGACTTCTTCGTCTTTTGATGTGTACATCATGGGCGCGGTAAACAACCCAGGCAAAGTAAGTGTAACTTCGGGCACGAGTATGTTGCAGTTCCTAGCCGAATCAGGGGGCTTCACAAAGTTTGCCGCAAAGAAACGCATTCAGTTGCGCCGCACCGATCGCAAGACCGGTCAGGTTTCGGTGTTTAATTTCAACTTCAAGGCTATCGAAAATGGATCAGTGACAGCGAATTCGATCATGCTGACGCGTGGTGATGTGGTTGTGGTGCCAGAACGTCGATTATTTGAGTAGAGAAAAATGAGCCGGGGCAAAATAAAAACAATACAGGCAGCTCTGACAGTTATGGTTGTCGCCTTTGGCGCAACCGAAACTGTTGCGCAGAATTCCGGATTTTCGGGGAATATTGCGCTGACGTCGACCGTGGATTTTGATACCAATCCAGGTCTTGTGGCTGTTTCGCCTGGAACTGTTTTTGGTATAACAGAAAAATTGGGTTTTTCGGTTAAGTCGGAAACCAGCACCCAGCTGCTAGAATTTGTTGGGAATGCTGGCCTGTCTTATTCACAGACTTTTGGCGGCGGAACGGTCACGTCTTTTAATACGCCAACCGGAACGCTACGTTATTTTCGCGAATCTGCTAACAGCAATCTGGACCTGAGCGGAAGCTTTTGGACAGGAGATGTTGTCAGCTCTTTTGACGCTGATCCATCTGCTGCGACATCTATAATCGTTGATACCGGCACCCTAACCACCGCAAATGCAGCGCTTGTTTATAACTGGGGTGTAAACTCTCCTTTGGGGTTTTCCCTGAACGCGTCTTATGATCAGCGTGATTATGAGAGTATTACAAACCCGTTATTGTTTGATGAGACGACGTCACAGATAGGGGCACTCGCTAACCTGCGGATTTCGCCATCAACGCAAGGGACATTGTCAGTTAACTATATTGATTATGTAGCAGGCGATGCGATTTCCACAAATTCGCAAACGACCGACTTTTCGTTTGGTGTTAACCATGATCTGGCAAATGCTCTATTACTGACCGGGAATGTCGGGTTTCGTGACAAGACAACTACCGCTAGTGGGGTTACGACTGTTTCAAACGGGTTTTTTGGCGGTGTGGGGCTGACTCAAACGGTTTCGAACGGCTCGGTATTTGGAAATGTTCGGTTTGATGGATCCCGTGCTTTGACAACGACTGCGCTGACCTTTGGGCGCTCACTTGACCTGACGGACGGGAGCCTGACCGGAACGCTAACAGCTGATATGGTGACGGGTGCAGATGTGCAGTTGCTGGCTACCGCCGCCTATACCAAACAGTTTACGGATGGTGCATTTTCGCTTGATCTGAGCCAGGCACTTTATACAGATAATCTGGGTCAGGATATTAAACAATCGAACCTCGCAATCGCGTACCAGAAGAACCTGAATTCAAACGCCGGATTAAACCTTTCGCTTGATCTTAGCCGATCCGAAAATGGTGGGGCGGGTTCCTTTGCTGCGCTGAATCGGGCGACGTTGTCGGCGTCCTATTCTCAGGCGCTAACGTCAGACTGGGATGTTGCGGTTGGGTATGCGCACCGCCAAAATTCTGGAGACGCTATAGCTACGGCAAGCTCTGACAGTGTGTTCCTGACACTAACCCGGAACTTACAGTTCGGGTTCTAAGACAGCAGTTAGCTGACTATGGCGAACCCCGGTAATCTTTACATTGATCAGTGATCCGACCCCCTGATCCTGTTGCAGTTTGACCTCTGCAAAATGTTCGGTTCGCCCCATACGCGGGCCTTCCATAAGGATGCTGGCGGATTTTGTGATCTGGTTACTCAGGTGAATAGAGACCTGGGACCGGCCAGCCTGACGCAGGCGTTTTGCGCGTTCTTTGATTAGGTTCCCGTTCACCTGGGGCATTTTGGCTGCGGGCGTATTTGGGCGCGGCGAATAGGGGAAGATGTGTAGCCAAGTCAGATTGCATTCATCCACGAGCCGCATTGAGTTTTCAAACATCGTGTCAGTTTCTGTCGGGAACCCGGCGATAATGTCAGCGCCAAAAGTCATATCCGGGCGTAACTCACGGGCTTGCTGGCAGAACCGGATTGCATCATCGCGCAGGTGGCGGCGTTTCATGCGCTTCAGGATCATGTCGTCGCCGGCCTGTAGTGACAGGTGCAGATGTGGCATCAGCCGTGGTTCGCTGGCGATGGCCTGCATCAGGTTTTCATCCACCTCGATGGAATCGATCGAAGATATCCGCAAGCGCGGTAGATCCGGGACCAGACGCAGGATGCGCATAACCAGATCACCCAGTTTTGGGGTAGCCGGCAGATCAGCGCCCCAGCTGGTCAGATCAACGCCGGTCAGCACTATCTCGTTAAAGCCACGATCCACAAGACGTTTGATCTGTTCCACGATAACGCCGGCAGGGACCGAGCGGGAATTGCCCCGGCCATAGGGAATGATACAAAACGTGCAGCGGTGGTCGCAGCCGTTCTGGACTTGCACATACGCCCGGCTTCGGGTGCCAAACCCGTCAATCAGGTGGTTGGCGGTTTCAGTCACTGACATGATGTCATTGACCTGAACCTTTTCGGTTTCGCCGGTGAAATTTGGTGCCATGCCAGCCCAAGTTGCCGGGTTCATTTTTTCGGTGTTGCCGATGACCAGATCAACCTCGGCCATATTGGCGAAAGTTTCAGGTTCAGTTTGTGCAGCGCATCCGGTTACTACCAGCCGGGCAGTTGGGTTGGCTTTGCGCAATTTGCGGATTTCCTGGCGGGCTTTTCTGACGGCTTCTGATGTAACCGCGCAGGTATTTACAACGACAGTGTCGTTGATGTTCGCATCGCTTGCCAGCGTTTTCATCGCCTCTGTTTCGTAGGCGTTCAGACGACACCCAAGGGTCGAGAATACTGGCGGGTTGACAGACATCAGATGTTATCCAGAAAAGCAGGCGTCAGGGTGGCACTGAAAACGTGGGCCGTTGGGCCTGTCATCCAGACGCCGTCATCGCGCCAGTCCAGCGTTAGCCAGCCACCGTCGAGCTCTATCTTAACCACACGCTCAGTAAGGCCACGGATATGCGCTGCGACGGCTGTGGCGCAGGCACCTGAACCGCATGCCAGCGTGATACCGGTGCCACGTTCCCAAACGCGCATTCTGATTTCGGTCCTTGATCGAATCTGCGCAAACTCGACATTGGTCGATTGTGGAAACAGGGCGTCGTGTTCCAATTCTCTGCCTTGGGTGTAGACATCAACAGCTTCCGCATCATCGACAAAAAGCACACAATGTGGGTTGCCCATGCCAACCGCAATTGGATCGCCTTTGATCGGCAAGTGCTGTGGGTCGATTGCGCGAGTTAGGGGGATTTCGTTCCAATCCAGTTGGGGCTGGCCCATGTTCACACTGACCAAACCGTCATCATTCAGCATGGTTTGCAGCACACCTCGGGGGGTACGGATGGACAGGTTTCGTGTTCCAATTGCTGCCATCACATGTTGTGCGACGCAGCGGGTTGCATTGCCGCAAGCCCCGGCAGTCGAGCCATCGGCGTTCCAGAAGTTCAGCGCGATATCGCTGTCCTTACCGCTGAGAATTTCAGCAAGTTGATCAAAACCAACGCCGCGGTTTCTGTCGCCAATGGCCCGAGCCAACGTGGATGTCACCACAGAATCCCCGCCACGGGAATCGATAACCACGAAGTCGTTGCCCAACCCGTGCATTTTCATAAACGCCAGTTTCTGTATGTGTCTGTTTTCTTGCATTAACCGCGATATAGACTGCGCTAATATGATTGGAAAGAAGTGGGACGTTTTTACTTGACCCTTTTTAGGCCCGGCGTTAGGCAGGCGCTTCGAGTGGGCCGTTAGCTCAGTTGGTAGAGCAACTGACTTTTAATCAGTAGGTCGATGGTTCGAACCCATCACGGCTCACCATTTTACTGAGAAATCTCAATTACTTACAATTGAGATCAGAAAATTTTCTTCGCATCCTGTAAATCGCTTCCACGGCGGCGTTAATAGATAAAGTCCGATTCTCAATTCTTGTATTGTCAGAAGGTTTTTACTTTCTTTCCTATATAGAAAGCTTCGATAAGCGCGTGGCGACCAACAGTGGGTGGAATTAGTAATCATCAGTCGGGCAATGGATGGCAGTTGGGCGTAGACAACCTGCTGGCAAAGTTATGGCGCATTCGGGTCAGAGATCACTATTCACATGTCTTAAATGCACCAACGTGCTTGCGAATTTGCATGGCACATTGATGCATTCATCCTACCACTTGTGGAGGTGTAGGCAGGTGTTTCTTAATCAGACACCCAGTCAATTGTCACCGTTCCGCCATCCCATCCGGTCAGGTTCATGCTGCTGGAACCGACGTAAGTCATCACGCCTGCGAATTTGGCTTTAACGAAATCAAACTGGACATTGCTTGCAGAGACATTGGTGCAAGCCCGGGTGCCGCCCTCAGAGTTGAGAACAGC
Source organism: uncultured Marinosulfonomonas sp. (assembly GCA_964599985.1). Lineage (GTDB taxonomy): Bacteria > Pseudomonadota > Alphaproteobacteria > Rhodobacterales > Rhodobacteraceae > NVTR01. The sequence continues at coordinate 24,878 of CAZRHV010000023.1, forward strand.
TCCGTTTGAAAAATTCAGTGCCTTCGCCCACATTCCGCTGGCCGTTTTCAGGCATAATAGGGTGGGACCAGAACCTGAACCGGCCGATCCGAAAACCCGGATGCTGTCGCCGTCTGCTGTCTGAAGCTGCGAGGGAAGCGAGGCCCGGTTGCTGCTGACTTTGACGGGTTGTGTGGTTTGTGCATTCCCGGTTGGGTTCTGCCTATTCGCAACCCCTGCGCCTATTGCGACGGCTGCCAGTGCAGCTAAGATCTGCGCTATCTCCTTTTCACCGGCCTGTGCTTGCGTTGCGCCAAAGCTGACATTTGCTGCAAGTGCCACAACGGTCAGAGATTTCACGATATTGCTGCTTTTAGTGGTTTTCATTGTTTCTCTCCATCTGATTTTTAGGAACGGGATGTCCCTTGCTGATGAATTCACAATGCCAAATCGCATGCTCTCAGGTTATGGGGGAAACACCCCATTCGTAATCTGGGTGTTTAACATGCAAACCAATTCCTGTTTCGTGCCTTCGAAGCCCGGTTGCGTCCTGTTACATGGCCAGTTTGGTTTGCGTAACAGTTTATCTTTGCTTGCCGCCCTTGACCGCTTTGGCTTTTTCCAAGGCCGCTGCTTTTGCGCGTGCCCTGTTCTTCTTACTTGACGGCTTGCCAATGGGCGTTGTTTTCTTGCCTTCGGATTGACTTGCTGGATTAGATTTCGACGCTTTTTTGTTTTGTTTTGACCTATAGGGCTTAATTGTACCTTCTGGTCGCGAATGCCGTTGCTCCCGGGGCTTCTTGGTTTTCGTCTTTCTGTCGCCAGCCTTGGGTTTCTTTTTACGGGGGGGGGGATCATCATTCCAGTCAATGGGGCTGGTGTTGTTTTGTGCGTCTGGATTTGTGCGTTTGCGGTCCCGCTGTTTGGACGCAAAATTCGGCCTGGGTGCTTTTGCAGCGGCAGGTGGCTTGTCAAGTTGAGTGACTGTTGCGCCGGCTTCTGCCTCCATGTTCTTGCCGATATTGGCCAAAAACGTCGGTACACTGGCAGTGCGGATTTCCACGAATGAATGATCCTGTTGAATACGGATAGCACCGATATCTTCTTTGGTAAGGTTTCCGGCTTTGCACAGCATTGGCAGCAATCGACGGGGCTCTGCGTTTTGGCTGCGCCCGCCCGAGATTGTGAACCAAGTGCTGGGGCCAAATGCTGCACGAGGCTGCGGTGCACCAACACTTCCTGGGGCGGTAAGATCTTCTGGGGCCGACTGTCGCGATTTGGCCAACCGTAGATATGCTGCTGCGATAACCTCGGGGCTGTGAATATCTGTTAGTTTCTTTGCCAAAGCACCTTCAGCTTCGGTGATTTCCTGGTGCCATGTGGGGTCGGCCAACAGTCGTTCTTCATCCCGCTGAATGACCGCTTCCGCTGATGGGGCTTCCCCCCAATGCGATTGAACTTTGGCGGCTCTTAGAAGGCTTTCGGCCTTCCTGCGGGCCTTTGGCGGTACTATGAGTGTGCTTACGCCTTTGCGCCCGGCGCGACCCGTACGTCCCGACCGGTGCAACAACGTATCTGCGTTTGACGGTAACTCTGCATGGATAACCAATTCAAGATTTGGCAGGTCAATGCCTCGCGCCGCGACATCTGTGGCCACGCACACCCGTGCGCGTCCATCACGCATAGCCTGCAAGGCATGGGTTCGCTCGTTTTGGGTAAGTTCACCTGACAATGCCACAACCGAAAACCCCCGGTTGGAAAACCGGGTGGTCAGGCGATTAACCATTGCGCGAGTATTGCAGAATACCAGGGCATTGGGGGCTTCGTAAAATCGTAGAACGTTGATGATCGCATTTTCGCCATCACGCGGGGCAACCTGCAAGGCGCGGTATTCGATGTCGGAATGCTGCGTGTTTTCCGTGGTTGTAACGATGCGAATTGCGTCTTTTTGGTAGTTTTTTGCCAGATTTACAATTGAGCGCGGCACTGTGGCAGAAAACAAGAGAGTACGACGATCTTCGGGGGCTTCGCCCAGTATGAATTCCAGATCTTCGCGAAAGCCAAGATCCAGCATTTCATCGGCTTCATCCAACACAACGGCGCGCAAGTGGTTCATCGCAAGCGACCCACGCGAAATATGATCACGCAGGCGGCCCGGTGTCGCCACAACGATATGAGCACCGCGATCAAGGGTACGACGCTCTTCACGCATATCCATGCCGCCCACACAGGATGCCACGACCGCGCCGGCCTTTGCGTAAAGCCATGCGAGTTCGCGTTTAACCTGCAATGCCAGTTCTCGTGTAGGCGCAATAATCAGTGCCAGCGGTTTACCGGCTGAGGGGAACCGTGCGTTGTCGCCAAGTAATGTTGGCGCAATCGCCAGCCCGAAGCCGACGGTCTTTCCGGATCCGGTCTGGGCTGAGACCAGCAGATCAGCGTTCCCAAGTTCAGAATTTGTAACCGCTTCCTGAACGGGTGTCAGGGCGATGTATCCACGTTGTTCGAGCGCATCGGCTAGAGCCTGTTTCATTGTAGGTTCTTCTTTAATCACAGCTTCAGAATAGGGACTGCCCGCTCACATCGCGTTATCAGCGCTAAATTGCTCGCGCAGCCAACTAGTCGGACAAGATAAGTTGCCGGCATCTAAAGTGTTTGAATTAAATTGTATAGGTCGTTCTTTATCCCAGAACGGGCAAAAAATTGTATATGTGGAATTCTCAATCGACCTTATGTCCGTGTGCCAAAGTTTTTCTAAGCTCTATATGCATTGAATCCTTCAAACCAGAGTTTGGGAAAGGGTTTACCGAGCGAGGCGACTCGTGTAGTTTTAAACGGCTAATTGAAAAGTTGCGCTATAATCACAATAGGATGTTGTCACAACCTGCCTTTACGGCTGGTTTGGTGGGAGTATGTTCGCTTACGAGGAGTGGGTTCGGATGAGCAAGAATATTCCAAAATATGTATCGATCTTTACTGGTTTAATACTGTTCGCACTGGTTGTTGGCGGGGCCGGGTTTTGGATAGCAAACAACAAGATTTGGCCCTACTTCCAAGTTATCGAAGCGAAACGTATCGCGACTTCTCTTTTTCGCGAAGGTGAAGTGATTGGAGTTGGCCGTCGGAATCCGGCACCCGCGGGCGCCTCTCGTGAGTTTGCAACGCTACATGACCCAGAGGCGAGTATCGGAAGCGGAAACTATGTGCTGCTTGCCTGGGACAACAGCCGCGGTTCTTATTCGGTTTCTCTCTATGACTCTTCTGGTGTAGTCCAACACGTTTGGCCGATTGATGAAATGGCCATTTCTGACAAAGCCGAACACCGCCAAAATGCCCCGCACGCGATGGAAGCCCTGCCAGACGGGACCATATTGATAAGTTTTGACTGGCTTGGACTGGTCGCGAGACTTGACGCTTGCGGAGACGCCATCTGGAGCAAGGAAGGGTTTTATCACCACTCATTTTCTCCGGCTGCGGACGGTGGAATTTGGACGTGGTATGGAGCGGGTTCGGCTTATGGGCAACTTCAGGATATTCTGAAATTTGATCCGCTCACCGGCGAAGATATGGCCCGGATCAATTTCGTGGAAGATGTGGTTAAACGTTCCCCCGAAAGTGCCATGGTTTTCTCATTGTTCCCAGATTTTCCTTTTGCAGATGACACAGAATCCCCGGAAGATATTTTCCACCCCAATGATGTTGAGGAACTGTTGCCTGAACTTGCGGCAGTTTTTCCACAATTCGAAGCAGGTGATCTGATGCTGTCGCTCCTTATGCTCGACATGGTTGTCATCATTTCGCAGTCGGGTGAGATTAAATGGTATGAGCAAGGCCCGTGGATTGGCCAGCATGACCCGGACTTTGAGCCTGATGGGCGGATTTCGATTTACAATAATAGCAGATCCAGACCACGTTCTTCAATCCTCACGATTGATCCAAAGTCGGGTGAAGTGACAAATGCAATGCCCGGGTTTAAGGGGGCCTTCAATAGTGAATTCCGTGGTAAGCATCAATTGCTACCAAATGGCAATCGACTGATTACGATCCCTGAACAGGGTCAAGTTCTGGAAGTGGCCCCGAATGGAAATGTTGTCATGGAGTTCAACAACGTTGTACCCGGTAAAGAGAACATCAATGATGATTTGGTCAATGCTAAATGGGTGCCGGAAGGTTTCTTTGAAACTTTTCCAAGTTGTACGAAATAGGTGAGCGATGGGAGGCTACCTTTCTATACCAGGCTCACACTCTATTGTCCGCGATGTCGTTTAGGCTAGTTGTCCGCTTTTCGTGCGGAATCTGTAAGACTGCGTAGTGCTGCGGTTTTGGTAGAGTTTATTTTTAAGGGATTGCCCTTGAGTGCTACGCCGAACGCCTTTTTGGCCTGTTTGCGCGAATACCGACCCAGGTCCACGTCGCGCAGAACGGCGCCTGGATCTCGTTTGAACGGGTCGCCATATCCACCACCGCCGGGAGTTTTTACATGTACATTGTCACCGGGCGCTAGTGGGATGTCCTGTTCTTTGGACAGGTGTACCGGCGTGTAGGGTTTGCCGGATTGCCAGACGGTGACTTCATTTTGTGCACCGTCCTGGCCGCCCAGCACGCCCTGCGGCCCAAAACGCCCGTGGTCCATGACAAAACTGGCCGTGGCGTTTCCGCGACGTAGTTCCAGCTTGTAGTCCAGCCCAAAACCGCCGCGATGCTCACCGGCACCACCCGAACCGGTCCGCAGGGCGTAGTGATGGTAGAGCACCGGGAACGCCTGCTCCATGATCTCAACCGGCGGGGCTTTGGATATGCCGATAGTGGAACAGCCATTGCTTAGACCGTCGTGGTCAGCGTTGCCGCCATAGCCACCGCCCGATAGCTGGTACATCACAAAGTCGCGGCCCCGTGCGGGGTCATGGCCGCCAAGGGCAAAGTTGCCGCTGGTGCCTGCCGGGGCGGCGGTGACGCGGTCGGGCAGGGCGGTGACGAGGGCGACGAATACTGCCTCGGCGATGCGTTGTGATACTTCGGCGGCGCAACCGGATACCGGGCGGGGGTATTGTGCGTCGAGGAACGTGTCTTTGATGCCGGTAACTTTTAGAGGTGCAAAGGCGCCAGCACTGATCGGGACTTCGGGGAAGATGTGGCGCACGGCAAGATAAACCGAGCTAAGCGTGGTCGCGCGCACGGAATTCATCGGGCCAGCGCAGGGTGCACTGGAGCCGGAGAAATCAAACAGCAAATCATCACCCTGACGTGTTACAGCCAGTCGAATTTCCAAGGGCTCATTGACCACGCCGTCGCTGTCGATCCACGCCGATGCTTTAAAGGTCTGGTCGGGGATGTCAGCAATAAAGCTGCGCATCTGTTTGGCCGCGCGGGTGTGCAGTTCGGCAATGGCTTCGCGCACGGTGTCGTCGCCGTAGCGGTCCAAAAGCATGCTCAGGCGATCCTCGCCCACCAACAGGGCGGCGGCTTGTGCTTTGACGTCGCCGATACGCTGATCGGCCACCCGGATGTTGGAACAGATGATCGCGTAAATTTCCTGGTCCAGCTTACCTTCCTTGAACAGGCGCACCGGGGGCAATCGCAGGCCCTCTTGTTCTACAGCGGTGGCAGAGGCAGCAAACCCGCCCGGTACTGCGCCGCCAGTATCTGGCCAATGGCCAGTGTTGGAAAGCCAGCAGAATATTTCACCGTTCCGATAGAAGGGCCGGGCAAAGCGGACATCCATCAGGTGGGTGCCGCCAAGGTATGGATCATTGACGATGTAAATATCATCAGGCCTGGGTGCGGCTGCGCGCCCGTCACGGATCATTTCGATCAGGGTGCGGGTTGAATATTGCATGGTTCCAACAAAGACCGGGAGCCCGCCTGCGCCCTGTGCAATTAGTGCCCCGTCATCGGCGGCATATATCCCGTCGGAACGATCATTGGCTTCTGCGATAACCGGGGAGAACGCGGCGCGGGAAAAGCTCAGATCCATTTCATCGCAGACCTGTTGCAGGCCCGCCTGAATGACCGAAAGGGTGATTGGATCGATACTCATGATGCGTCGCCGATCTGGATGATGATATTTCCGTCTGCATCGCTGGTGGCGATGTCGCCGGGTTCGATCAGCACGGTGGTATCCATTTGTTCGATGATTGCCGAGCCTTTCAGCGTAAAATTGATCGGCATGTGGTCTCGCCAGTAAACCGGGGTGTCGATCCAGCTGCCGTCAAAATAGGTCTGGCGGTTTTCGGTTAAGGCTTCTTGCAGTGTAGCCCGACGACCGGCTGAATCGATCAAGTTGGACAGGTCCAGTTCTGAGCGTTTGCCGATAACTGAACAATTGACGTTCACCACGCTTGCCCGGATTTCGGCCAGCTCGACCCGGAAACGATTGAAATAAGTTTCTTCGAATTTTTGACGCAGGACTTCGCGGTCCATTAGCGGGTCATCAACGGGGACGCGCAGCAAGTGGGTTTGGCCAATAAACTGCATATCGACGCTGTAAATTCGTTTTACATCGTCGATTGCAACGGTTTCGTTGGCAATCAGGTTTTCACCCTTTGCCGCCTGGTCGGTGTACACTGAATGCAGGCGATCCATGTCCAACGTGTCCAGCGGTGTATTTATTGTTGTCACAAAATCATGACGCAGGTCGGCGACGATACAGCCGATGGCATTTGTGATACCTGGGCGCGAGGGCACCAATACGCGCGGGACACCCAGTTCGCGGGCCAGTGCGCAGGCATGCAGCGGACCAGCGCCGCCAAATGCCAGCAAAGCGAAATCGCGGGGATCAGCCCCAAGCGACACAGAAACCATGCGAATCGCCCCGGCCATTTTGATGTTGGCCATGCGGATAACCGCTTCGGCAGCTCGGGTGGCATCCAGCCCAAGGGGGGCGCCAAGTTTCTGAAGGAATACCTGTTCAACGTCAGGTAATCTGGTGCTGCTATCAACCGAAATTAACTTGGCGGGGTTCAGTCGGCCCAGCAACAGGTTCGCGTCCGATATTGTAGGCTTTACGCCACCCCGGCCATAACAAATCGGACCGGGTTCTGCGCCAGCACTTTCTGGTCCGACTTCCAGCAGCCCGGCGGGGTTTACCTTGGCAATAGAACCCCCGCCTGCGCCGACGGTGCGCACATCCACCATCGGGACGTGGATCGGCATGGCGTATTCGATTTCGATCTCGTTGGAAACGGATGGTTCTGCACCTCGGATCAACGCCACATCGGTTGAAGTACCGCCCATGTCGTAAGTAATGAGATCCTCAATCCCGGCGCGCCGTCCAATATAGGCGGCGGCCATCACCCCGGATGCAGGGCCAGACATTACTGTTTTAGCGGCCTCGCGTGACACGACACGCGACGACACCATGCCGCCATTGCCGTTCATCACCAGCAGCTCACCGCCGTAGCCGCCCTTTGCCAATTCTTCAACCAACCTGCGAATGTATCGCTCAAGCAGCGGTTGGACTGAAGCGTTGACCGCGGCTGTAACGCCTCGTTCATATTCGCGCCCTTCAGACAGCAGCGCATGGCCGAGGGTGATGTGATCATTGGGCCAGATGTCTCGCAGTATTTCGCCACTGCGCAGTTCATGTGCCGGGTTGGCATAGGCGTGCAGGTAATGCACCACTACCGAAACGCAACCCGCATCCAAGAGCTGTTGCGCTGCTTTTGCGACGCCCGCTTCATCGAGCAATTTCACTACTTCACCAGCCGCGTCCATGCGTTCAGAGACCTCAAGGCGCAAGTCGCGCGATATGATCGGGGTGAATTCACCTTTCATGCCATATGCCTGCGGGCGGGTGCGTCGGCCCAGCTCAAGTATGTCGCGAAACCCAGCAGTTGTGATCAGACCGGTACGACTGAGTTTGCGTTCCAGCACAGCGTTGGTTGTAGTGGTGGTACCATGGACGATCAGATCGACGGATGTCAGATCGGTCTGCGCCTCTTCCAGTGCGGCCAACACGCCAAAAGCCTGATTTTCGGGGGTGCTGGGCACTTTTGCCAGTTGAACCTGCCCACTGGTCTGGTCCATCAGAATAAGATCGGTAAATGTCCCGCCAACATCGACGCCAACGACTTGACCTGTTGGTGGTTTGTCCATTCGCAGCGCAGCCTTTCGACAGAGAATTCATTCGTATGCAAATGATTTCCCTAACGGCCTTGAAAGTCAACGTATCTTGGATTTGGGGCTACTTGTTGGTCCCAGCTTTCGCGTTGGCAGTTTATTGCGGGGTGTTGCTGGCAGGTGAGCTGTACAGTTTCAGGCGGGCTTTCCTAACCTTTGCCCGGTGATTTTACCTATCGAGCTTGATTAACACATTGGCCATTACCTGCCGGGTTTTCTGGCGGATGTACAATATGCTTTGAAGGCCGCCAGTGACCTGCTGGACAACGGGGCTGACTTACTGGGGTTAGGCCAGATACCGCTGGCGGTATTCATGGTTTTGTACACGCTATTTTGGGCTTTGGTTGCTGGCATCACCACGGGCGTTTAAAGCAGAGCGCGAAAAAATTGGACAAATCGTTTGTGCGCATACAGACTGAACCCATAAAAACAAACGTACAATTCAATAGGGGTCTGCTGTCATGTCAAAAATTGTTAAATCCAACACATCTTCGTTCAGCCGCCGAACCGCGCTGAAAACAATGGCTGTCGGGGCGGGTGCTGCGACACTGCCGTTATGGGCGCGATATGCTCAGGCGCAAAGTTCTGAACCCATCCGCATAGGGTTTCAGAAACATGCAACCGGTATCGGCGCCGCCTATGGTCGCTGGTATGACCGAACATCGCAGGCGGCGGTGAAAATGATAAATGACGGTGGTGGTATCAACGGCCGCCCGCTGGAGCTGGTTACAGAAGATGACGGTACTGATCCAAAACGTGGCGCTGAATTGTTGGAGAAATTTGCCAACCAGCACAAGGTTGATGTTGCGTTTGGTACGTTATTCAGCCACGTTGTTATTGGTTCCGCACCCCGCGCCGAGGAGCTAAAGCTACCGTATTTCGTGGTTTCAGAAGGTCACCATGTTGCCAGCGGCATGTTGAATCGTTGGACGCTGCAACCGGGTATCACCGATGTTAAAAGTCAGGTGCAGGCGATGGCACCTTTTGTGTCCAGCACATTGGGTAAGAAAATCACAATGATGTTCCCGGACTTTGCTTTTGGTCATGATCACCGAGACTTCTTTTCAGCGGCGATTGAGGCTCAGGGAGGCGAAGTTGTCGCCAAGATCGCTGTGCCACCTGCGGAGACTTCGTTCACAAAGTATTTCCCCAAAGTTCCCCGCGATACCGAGGTGATTTACCACGTCATGGTTGGCCCGGCGGTTTTGACTTTCGTGAAAGAAATGGGCGAATTTTTTGGACCGAACCGACCGGAGATATTTGGCTTTATCGACAGCCTAGAAGCCGTGGATGTCGCAAGCCCGGGCCTTGAATATCTGGAAGGATCATATTTCTGGGAAGGCAACCCACGCTATGTACAGCCGAACCAGAGCGAATTTGACAAGAACTATCGCGCCGCTGTTGGGCTTGATGAAAATGGTGCGTCGGTAGATGATCCCAAGGATATTTCAACCTCGGCCCATATGTTCGGCTGTTGGGAAACACTGTATGTGATCAAGGCCGGGATGGAAGCATCCGGGTATCAGGGACCAGACGATCGTCAGGCTCTGATAGAAGCTGTGGAAGCAATGACCGATATGCCCCATTCCAATGAGCATCCGCAGGGCGCCAAGCTGTTCAACGGTAAAACCCATCAGGTTTTCGGACCGCAGTATATTTCCAAGGTGACCAACGGAAAGCTGATCGTCGAACACACCGCGTCTATCGAAGACACGCTGTATCCGGACGAAGTGGATTACACGACACGTTCTTTTTAGGCTAAAGCTCATTGGGGGCGGTGACGTCCCCGTTGAACCTATAACTTCCTTGGACATTTAATGGATTTCGGACCTCACCTGATGCTCGCTATTCTGGAAGGC
>CAZRHV010000024.1:0-31489 GCA_964599985.1 uncultured Marinosulfonomonas sp.
CCTCATATCCCTGCCCTTCAAGGAAAGCCTTCACAGGGGGGTAAAGATCGGTTTCGCGAGGCTTTGTCATGGTTTGTTCCTAACAGCCCCACAGCGAACCTGCCACTCTTCCTTCCTTCGGCTGGTCCAATTGGATACGGCAGGATTAGTGTTCAGTTGGGTAAATTTGGCGGGGGTAAACTGCCCCCGCCTTTCGTGCTTTACCTTCCGCCTGTGCGCCCGGGAAAACGCGGTGGCTTTCCGCCCCTGCGCTGCTGGTGTCGGGCATTTTGATTTGGCAAATTGCGCAAACCTTTACGCCCGGCCACAGCGGGCCTTTTAGCGGGCAAAATTATTTTGGCCGTGCGCCGGCCTTGCCCATTTTCAGGGTTGTCTGTCTTCTTTGGCATTTGGTGCCTCGTGATCTGAATGGATATTGGGCCAATTCATGGCCGCGATGACCTGCATCAGCAGGATCAGATATTCTGGTCCATTGTTAGATTACTCCTTCTGAAAGGGTGTCCCAAAGGAACAAAGTCAGTGTGCGGTCTAAGCCTGATAGTCCATTGTCTGTGCACTCCTCTTCAGATGAAAACAGCATAGAGGGACATGAAACCAAGTCAATACAGCGTTGCGGAAAGTACGGGTGACAAGCGCCCGCTGCCCCCCTATAAGACGGCAAATTTCACCCGAATTTACGGACACCCCAATGATCAAGATATTCGGCCACCTTGGCCCCGACACTGACGCAACTTGTTCCGCCCTGATCTGGGAATGGTACCTGAAAGACGTGCAAGGCAAAAAAGCGCAGGCTTTCGTGCAAGAACCGCCAAATACCGAAGCCGTGTTCGTACTGAATCACTGGGGCGTTGATATGCCTGACACCCTTGGTCCGTTGAAAGAGACGGATGAAGTCGTGATCGTTGACACCAACAACCCCGGCGAATTGCCGGGAAACGTAAACGAAACCCACATCGCCGAAGTGATTGACCACCACCAACTGTCAGGTGGGCTGAAAACCAAGGGCCCGATCAAATTCACCATCCGCCCGGTTGCCGCCACTGCCACGGTGATGAGCTGGCTGATCGGGCGCGACATGGCGCGTATGCCGGATCAGATCAAGGGGCTGATGTTGTCTTGTGTGTTATCAGACACGCTTGAATTCCGCTCGCCCACCACCACACCGACCGACCGGGCACTGGCAGAGCGACTGGCGGGGGAACTGAACATCAACATCGCCGACTACGCCGCGCAAATGTTCGCCGCAAAATCTGATGTATCTGCCTTCTCAGACGCGGAACTGTTGAAAATGGATTCCAAGATATTTGAAGTTGGCAATAAAAAACTGCGGGTCTCGGTTTTGGAAACCACTGCCCCGGCAATCGTGCTGGATCGCAAGGCAGCGCTGATCGCGACGATGCCCGAAGTCGCCGACAGTGACGGCGCCGATCAGGTGTTGCTGTTCGTTATCGACATCCTGAACGAAGAAGCCACCTTGCTAATTCCGAATGACACAGTGAAATCTATCGCTGAAATATCGTTTGGCGTTGCGGTTGATGGCGACGCGGTAATCTTGCCCGGTATAATGAGCCGAAAGAAGCAGATTGTTCCAAATCTGAAATATCAGGTCTAAAGTTCCTTTATGGGCGAGCATTTCAATAGTTTACTGCAAAAACTGCCGTCACTGGGTGAATTTTCCCGCACAGAGCTGATAACAGCGCCCTCACTATTAGAGAGATTGCCTAATCTTAGCGCCAGTTTGGGGGTGCAAATTGACGCCAAGCGCGACGATACACTGCCCCTTGCCATGGGCGGAAATAAGGTAAGGCAACTTGAATATTACCTTGGCCCAGCAGTCGATATGGGGGCCGACAGCATCCTGATCACCGGCGCAATTCAGTCCAATTTCATTCGCACCTGCGCTGCTGCTGCCCGGCGATTAGGTATGGACCCGATCTTACAAATGGAAGATCGCGTACCAAAGGATGACGCAATTTACCGAACCTCGGGCAATGTTTTACTAAGCACAATATTGGGCGCAGAAACGATACAGTTTCCGAGCGGCAATGACGAAGCCGCAGCCGATGCAAACCTGGATCGTATTGCCGATGCGATGCGCAATAAGGGCCGCAAACCATATGTCATCCACCTGGGAATTGAACATCCTCCTATAGGTGGTTTGGGCTATGCGGCAGCAGCCGTTGAAACCTGGCTGCAATATGAGGACATTGGCGTGTTGCCCGACCAAGTGGTCATACCCTCTGGCAGTGGCTTGACCCATGCCGGGTTTCTGGCTGGGGCAAGGGCGATAGGCTGGGATGTTTCGGTGTTGGGCATTTGCGTGCGCCGGGACGCCGACCAACAAAGGGCGCGGATTTTCCGGCGAAGCGTTGAAATTCTGGACATGCTGCGAAGTACCTACAAGATAACGGACACCGATATTCAGGTTAACGATGCCTGCCTTGCCCCCGGCTATGGGCTTATGAACCAAAAGGTTGGCAACGCGATAGGGCTGGCGGCGCAACAGGAAGCCTTGTTCCTTGACCCCGTTTATAGCGGGCGGGCCATGGCGGGGCTGATCAACCATATCAAGTCCGGCGTCATTGCTACGAATGACCGGGTGTTATTTCTACATACCGGTGGAACCCCCGCCATTTTTGCGTATCTTTCGGATATAACTGGGGCATTGGAATAGGTTGAATATGACACGGATAATTAATTCGCTCGCCGGAATTCAGGATCGCTATGACGCGCTCTATGTAGATCTTTGGGGGTGCCTGCATAACGGCCAGCGCCCGTTCCCGGATGCGGTAGTCGCTTTACGGAATTACCGCGCCAAGGGTGGTGTCGTTATGTTGCTCACCAATTCGCCGCGTCCGCGCCCTTCTGTGATTGTTCAGCTTGACCAGATCGGTGTACCCCATGACGCCTATGATGATGTTACTTCGTCGGGTGATGCATCACAGGCGGGGATGTTGGCGGGGCTTGTAGGTGAACGTATCTACCACATCGGCCCAGACCGGGACCTTGGGTTTTTCAATGAGTTAGACGGCGACCTTGATGCAAACCACATAAGCCGTGTACCTTTAGAACAGGCCGAGGGCATTATCTGTACTGGTCTGTTTAACGACCAGACTGAAGGGCCAGAAGACTACCGTGCGACACTGTTATTCGCAAAACAAAAGGGTTTGAAACTGCTCTGCACCAATCCTGATCTTGAGGTCGATTTTGGTGAAAAACGCATCTTTTGCGCGGGTGCGATTGCCGCGCTCTACACCGAAATGGGCGGCGAAAGCCTGTATTTTGGTAAACCCCATCCGCCGATCTATGACCTTGCGCGCAACCGATTGACGGCGTTGAAAGACGTGATGGATCATCGGATACTGTGCATTGGGGATGGTATCCGCACTGATATTCTGGGTGGCCTCGGCGACGGGCTCGATACACTGTTTATTACCGGCGGGTTGGCAGCGGCTGAATTTGGCGACGATCCGCTGAACCCTGACGCGGCGGCGTTGCAGGCGTTCTATGACCGCGAACAGATATCACCAACCATGGCGATCACCGGGCTTCGTTAGCGCCAGCACAGGATCGACAAAGCAATATAATTGCGCCTGATTGTTTCTTTTTGTAAATATATTACCGAACCGATTGCCCTGCACCCTGCGAATAGCTATGCTGCACCGCAACATAAACCCTTGGGATTCGAGAGCAATGCTGGATAACCTGTCGCGCGGCACCATTTGTATCGAAGACATCGAAATCGGCATGTCCCGGCACCTGCGAAAACAGGTAACCGATCGGGATATAGAGCTTTTTGCCGAAATCTCGACCGACCATAACCCGGTGCATCTTGATGACGATTACGCCCGCAACACCATATTCGAAGGCCGCATTGCCCACGGCATGTTAACAGCCGGGCTGATTTCCGCAGTCATCGGTGAACAACTGCCGGGCCACGGTACGGTCTATCTGGGGCAAACCCTGAAATTCATGGCCCCGGTCCGCCCTGGCGACATGGTTTACACCGAAGTCAAAGTCATCAAAATTGATCACGCGCGTCGCCGTGTAAGCCTTGAATGTCACTGCGCTGTGGGGGATACAATCGTGCTGAAAGGTGAGGCGCTGGTTCTGGCACCAAGCCGTAAATTTGACTGATCGCGGGTCCGCCCCGCAGGGGTAAGATGCGAACACTATCCTTCTGGAACGGCCTGAAAAATGATGATCGAGGTGCAAGTGCAGCGATTGGTAATTTCGACGGCGTTCACCTTGGCCACCAATCCGTCATCGATATTGCAAGGGCCAAGGCGCTTGAAACGTCCGCCCCCCTTGGCATTGTCACGTTTGAACCGCACCCGCGCGAATTTTTTGCCCCCAAAGCACCGCCATTCCGACTGATGAACGCGGAAACCCGCGAACATCGCTTCGAAAAACTCGGGGTCGACCGGCTGTACCAACTGTCGTTCGATGCCGTGCTTGCCAGCCTGACAGCCGAAGAGTTCGCGCGCGAAGTAATCTCGGATGGTCTGGGTCTGTCACATGTCGTGGTTGGCGCAGATTTCCAGTTTGGTAAAGATCGCGGAGGCACAGTTGAAGACCTGAAAGTATTTGGTAAATCAATGGGTTTCGGCGTCACCATCGCGCCCCTGATCAAAAACGGCGACACCGAGATATCATCCACCGCCATCCGCAACGCCCTGTCCGAGGGCCGCCCCCGCGACGCCGCCACCATGCTTGGCCACTGGCACCGAATTGATGGCGAGGTCTACGGCGGTGATCAGCGTGGGCGTGAACTGGGCTATCCGACGGCCAACATGTCGGTAAACCGGCTGCACACACCAAAATTTGGCGTCTACGCAGTCAAGGCAACGGTCCTGACCGGCCCCCACGCCGGCGAATATAATGGTGCATCTTCCGTCGGCGTTCGGCCTACTTTCGGCGAAAACAAACCTAACCTTGAAACCTTCCTGTTCGATTTCTCTGCTGATCTTTACGGCGAACATTTGTCAATTGCATTCGTTGAATATCTGCGCCCCGAGTTGAAATTTGATAACGTCGAAGAGCTGGTCAAACAGATGGATCAGGACTGCACCCGCGCGCGCGAAATCCTGGGCGCGGTCTAGGGCGTGGCTGACCTGATTGAACGCAAGGGGCTGCGCGAAAAATTCTGGGAAAAACTGCCGCTGAAAAACCTAACCCCGAAGGAATGGGAAGCCTTGTGCGACGGTTGCGGCAAGTGCTGCCTGAACAAACTGGAAGACCCGGATACCGGTGAGGTCGCCCTGACCCGCATTGCCTGTCGCCTGCTGGACAATGAAACCTGCCAGTGCGGTCAATACGATATTCGCAAGCAATTGGTGCCGGAATGTATCGTTATGAAACCAGATAATATCGCCGAATACGCCTATTGGCTGCCCGCGACCTGCGCTTACAAATTATTGTGGGAAGGCAAGGCTTTATACAACTGGCATCCTTTGATATCCGGGGACAGCGAAACGGTTCACAGGGCCGGAATATCGGTTCAGGGCCGGACATTACCCGAGTTCGAGATCCCTGAAGAAGACTGGGAAGATTACATAATTGAGGAAACCATCTGATGTTTTTTGCCTCTGATAACAGTGCCCCCACCCACCCTAAAGTGCTGGAGGCGGTGATACGTGCCAATGAAGGTTACGCTATGCCATACGGCGCTGATCCGATTATGGATCAGGTGCGCGCACAGATCCGTGACATCTTTGAAGCGCCCGAAGCGGCTGTCTACCTTGTCGCCACCGGCACCACCGCGAATGTGTTGTCGCTGGCCAGTTATGTGCAACCTTGGCAGATAATCTATTGCCACAGTGCATCCCACATCCAGATGGACGAATGCGGCGCGCCGGAGTTTTACACAGGTGGTGCGAAACTTGTTCTGCTGGACGGGGATGACGCCAAGTTCAGCGCCGAGACGTTGAAAGAAGCCGTTGAAACCACACCGCAAGGTTTTGTGCATTCGGTGCAGCGCGGTGCTGTGTCGATCACCAATGCTTCGGAGGCCGGGGCAATTTATACCCCCGCAGAGGTCCGCGCGATCTCTGACGTTGCCAAGGCCCACGACTTGCCGGTCCACATGGATGGCGCGCGATTTGCCAATGCACTGGTGGCGGCCAATTGCACACCCGCTGAGATGACATGGAAAGCGGGCGTTGACGTGCTGTCCTTTGGCGGCACCAAAAACGGGTTGATGGGGGTTGAAGCAGTGATCCTGTTCGACCCGGATAAAGCATGGGAATTTGAGCTGCGCCGCAAGCGCGGCGGTCATCTGTTTTCCAAACACCGCTATTTGTCAGCGCAAATGCAGGCCTATCTGAGCGACGATCTGTGGCTGGAAATGGCGCAATCCGCCAACCATGCCGCCAAACGGCTTAGTCAGGGCATCACCACCATTCCCGGTGCCTCACTGATGCACCCGACGCAGGCAAACGCCGTGTTTGCCAGTTGGCCCCGCATTGGCCACAGGTCCGTGCAAAATGCAGGGGCTGCCTATTACTTCTGGCCGCATGATTGTTCCCTGGATGGCGCGGATGATGAAATGCTATCAGCAAGGCTGGTCTGTAGCTGGTCCACGACGGATGACGATGTGGATCGGTTTCTTGAGTTGATTCAGACTTAATCGACTGGAATTCCATCCCAAAATTCACGTATCGCTTTTGCTACCTGCACTGGGTGGGTGATTGTCACCATGTGGCGGGCATCATCCAGTGTGAGGCGTTTTGCATTTGCGAACCTCCCCAGCAGCCGTGTTTGAATAGCATCAATTACCGGTGGTGATTTAACGCCATCCATCAGCAGTACCGGGATATCAAGCTTTTCCAGCCGCCCCGGTGCCAGAACCCCTGCGGGATCATCGCAAATCGCCCCGGCATGGGCCGAAATCAGATGAATGCGCTTAACTGCCGATGCTCGCTGTTTTTCACCCTGCTCCTGCCATGGGGTTCCGTCGCCCCATAACCGGGTAAATTCGCAGGTGGCGCGTTCTAATTCACCAGCTTCCATTGCGTGAACAAATTTCTGAAAATCCTGTTCGTGTTCATCAAACGCATCGGTTCCGCGAACGGCTGCAAAATAGACGGGCTCAATCAATGTCAGGCTGCGCACCAGACCCGGATTTTCCACTGCCAGCCGCAGCGCCACCGTCGCCCCGAAAGAATGGCCAACCAGGTCGAACGGAGCATTAAGAAAATCTTTGGCCATGGCGGTGCAAATTGTCTGATATTCACCGCGCCCATCCCAATCACCGCTTTTCCCGTGGCCCGGCAAATCAAAACTGGTAAATGTCGCGGCTTCACTCAGCTGCTCAATCACCCCGTTCCACGTCCGCTGATTGGCGAGCGAACAATGGATCATCAACGCTTTACGCGCGCCATTGCCATTCACTGACCAATTGGTCGCAAATCCGCCGCGCTGATCAATTGGCACTAAAGTTCCCCCGCCAGAACCATATCCAGATCACTCAGCCGATCCTGACCCCAGAACCGCTGATCTGTGTCAGTGATGTAGAACGGCGCGCCAAATACACCCCGGTTTACGGCCTCTTCCTGATTGGCGGCATATGTTTCAGCCCCCGCTAACATTCCACTATCCGCCAAACCCGGATCGAAACCCGCGCCTGCCAAGCAGCCCCGGATCACATCGTCCTGCGCGATGTCTTTTTCCTCCGCCCAACACGCCGCGGTCAATGAATGAACCAAATTTCCCATATTACCCCCGCCCGCATTCTGGGCTGAAATTATCGCATAGGCCGAAGGGGCCGCGTTGGTCGGCCAAAAGGCCGGTTTAACATTCAGCTTCAACCCGGTTTTCTTTGATTGCCGCGCCAAATCCAGCGCCCGGTATTCCTGACGACTGGGGTGCCTTTCCTTGGGCGGTATCCCACCCGTACGCCCGAACAGAGCAATTACATCCAAAGGTTTGTAAACCACCCTCGCGCCGTGTTTCTGCGCAATCGCCTCTAGCCGCCCGCCGGCAAGGTAGGTATAGGGCGACAGTGTCGTAAAAAAGTAATCTATATGGGTCATTTGGCGCTTCTCCACTACATGCTGTTTGCAGAATCGTAACGTGGTGGTAAGCGGTGTCAACGCACTTTGATTCTTCCTTTGAAACCAGGGAATGCTGCCATGCTCACACAGACCGAACCGAAACTTATTTCGGGGAATGCTAACCGCCCACTTGCTGAATCGATGGCCCGCCGGATGTCGAATTATCGTGGCGCAAAAATAGGTCTGGTTGAAGCGCGGGTCGAACAGTTCAACGATCAGGAAATATTCGTTGAAGTGTACGAAAATGTCCGGGGTGAGGACATGTATATCATCCAACCCACTTCAAACCCGACCAACGACAACCTGATGGAACTGCTAATCATCTCTGACGCGCTGCGCCGGTCATCTGCGGCCCGGATTACGGCCGTCATTCCCTATTTCGGCTACGCCCGTCAGGATCGACGTACCAAAGCCCGTACCCCGATTTCTGCCAAACTTGTCGCAAATCTGATTGTTGAAGCCGGGATTGAACGGGTTTTAACCATGGACCTGCACGCCGCGCAAATTCAGGGGTTCTTTGATATTCCAGTAGACAACCTTTACGCTTCGCCGGTGTTTGCGCTGGATATTGAACACCACTTTAAGGGCAAAAAAGACAACCTGATGATTGTCTCGCCTGATGTCGGTGGTGTGGCGCGCGCGCGAGAACTGGCAAAACGGATCGGTTGCCCGCTGTCGATCGTGGATAAGCGCCGTGGCGCGCCCGGTGAGATCGAAGCAATGACGGTGATTGGCGATGTGAAAGGCAAGTGCTGCGTCATCGTAGACGACATCGTCGATACCGCCGGGACACTTTGTAAGGCCGCTGAAGTTTTGATCGAACAGGGTGCGAATGAAGTTCATTCCTACATCACCCACGGCGTTCTATCCGGCCCGGCTGTGGATAGGATCACCAAATCGGTGATGAAAAGCCTAGTGATTACGGACTCAATCCAACCAACCAAGGCCGTCAAAGCTACTAAAAATATCCGGATCGTTCCAATTGCGCCGATGTTCGGGCAGGCCCTGTTAAACATCTGGAATGGCACCAGCGTTTCATCGCTGTTTGATCACACGACATTGGCCCCGCTTTACGGCGGGCAATACGGCGACGACTAGATCAGTCGACTTCCCAATATTCTTCATCGGCCAGTTCACCGATAGACAACCAGTTGGCGCGAACCCTTGCAATCCGGGTATCGCCCCAGGTTTGGAACAATATGGTGAACCCGGCTTCCGTAATGTCCGTCGCGGATACATCGGCGCGGGTGTTGGTTTTCTGGTCCAGATCCCACATCGTCAAGGACACCTGAACGCTTGGAATTTCCCTGTAAGGTTCGCTGAATTTGACCGGCGTTTTTAGTTTTCGCGGACCTTCGCCAGTCCACATTGCACCGCCTTCCTCAAAATCGGAAAACAAAACGATTGATCCTTCATCTATGCCAATCAGATCACTCTTCAGTCGTTTCATGGTTAATCCCACTGCAGGTAATTCAAAGCACTATTACAACGTCCCAAACCAAAAGGCCCCGGAAAACGGGACCTTTTCTACAAATTTTCCAACATGCGCTTTTAGCGAGCAGTAAGACCCAAGGTTTCCGCAACTGCCGCCATATCGGCAGCCAGTTTCACCGCTGCATCCATGTTTTCTGGTGTTGCAGCGTCACGCGCTTCATTGGCCTCGGCCATTAAACCGTCAAGCAGCTCTTGAGTTACTTCATCGCGCGGTACCGCGTGTTCAGCCAACACAGATGTACTGGTTGCGGTGATTTCTGCAAATCCACCTGTTACCAGATATTCCTGATCACCCTCAGCACTGACAACACTCAGCACACCGGGGCGCAGGCTGGTGATGGTTGGGGCATGATCAGGCATCGCCGTCATATCCCCTTCCGAACCAGGTATCTGCACTTCGCTCGCCTGAACCGACGCGAGTTTGCGCTCGGGCGAGACCAGATCAAATTGCATCGTATCGGCCATGTCGGCCCCCTTAGTTTAAGCGGCGTCTGCGGCCATTTTTTCGGCTTTGGCAACAACTTCGTCGATGCCGCCAACCATGTAAAATGCGCCTTCAGGCAGGTGGTCATACTCACCGGCCACAACCGCCTTGAACGAAGAAATTGTATCTTCCAGTGCAACCTGCTTGCCGTCGGAACCAGTGAACACCTTCGCAACGTCAAAAGGCTGCGACAGGAAACGCTGGATTTTACGGGCGCGGGCGACCGTCAGCTTATCTTCCTCTGACAATTCATCCATGCCAAGAATTGCAATAATGTCCTGCAAGCTCTTGTAACGCTGCAGGATACCCTGAACGTCACGGGCAACGCCGTAATGTTCTTCACCCAATACGGCAGGGTCCATCAGGCGGGATGTGGAATCCAGCGGATCAACCGCCGGGTAAATACCCAGTTCGGAAATCGCACGGGACAGCACCGTTGTCGCATCAAGGTGGGCAAATGAGGTTGCCGGTGCCGGGTCAGTAAGGTCATCCGCAGGCACATAGACCGCCTGCACGGATGTGATTGAACCGGCTTTTGTTGAGGTAATGCGTTCCTGCATCTGGCCCATGTCGGTGGCCAGTGTTGGCTGGTAGCCCACAGCGGACGGGATACGGCCCAGCAGAGCGGACACTTCGGAACCGGCCTGGGTAAAGCGGAAGATGTTATCAACGAAGAACAAAACGTCAGCGCCGGTTTCATCGCGAAACTGCTCGGCCAATGTCAGGCCAGACAGGGCAACCCGCATACGCGCACCGGGGGGTTCATTCATCTGGCCATAGACCAATGCAATCTTGGATTTTTCCAGATCGTCAGGAACGATAACACCGCTTTCGATCATTTCGTGGTAAAGGTCGTTACCTTCACGGGTTCGTTCACCGACACCGGCGAACACCGACACACCCGAATGCACTTTGGCGATGTTGTTGATCAGTTCCATGATCAAAACGGTTTTACCAACACCAGCACCACCAAACAGGCCGATCTTGCCGCCCTTGGTATAAGGGGCCAGCAGGTCAACAACCTTAATCCCGGTCACCAAAATTTCAGACTCAGTCGCCTGATCCTGAAATGCTGGCGCGTCCTGATGGATTGCGCGGCGCTCTTTGGTTACTACCGGGCCCTTTTCGTCAACCGGTTCACCGATCACGTTAAGGATCCGTCCAAGGGTGGCCGAGCCGACAGGCATCGAAATTGGTGCGCCAAGGTTTATCACTGGTGCGCCACGAACCAGACCTTCGGTCCCGTCCATCGCAATACAGCGAACAGTGTTTTCGCCCAGATGCTGGGATACTTCCAGGATCAGCTTCTTGTCGTTATTGACAGTTTCCAGAGCGTTCAGAATTTCAGGAAGGATATCCTCAAACTGAACGTCCACAACAGCGCCAATCACCTGTGTGACTTTGCCGGTTGCTTTCGCTTTTGCCATGTTTTTTCTCCGGTTGTTCTACTAAAGCGCTTCAGCGCCCGAGATAATTTCGATGAGTTCGTTGGTGATCACGGCTTGGCGTGAACGGTTATATTCAATCGTCAGCTTATCAATCATTTCGCCAGCATTGCGGGTCGCGTTATCCATCGCAGACATCCGCGCGCCCTGCTCGGATGCGCCATTTTCCAGCAGTGCGGAAAATAGCTGCGTTGCAACACCACGAGGCAATAGATCGGCCAGAATTTCTTCTTCATCCGGCTCGTAGTCATACACGGTCGCGGCGGTGTCGCCTTCTTCGGTTTCAAACTTGGCTGGAATGATCTGCAAGGCAGTCGGTATCTGGCTTATCACCGATTCAAACTGGCTGAAAAAGATTGTGGCGACGTCGAATTCACCGCCCTCATAGCGCGCCAGTATGCCCCTGGCGATGTCTTGGGCGTTTTTGTAACCAACGCGCTTCACTTCGGTCATATCGACGTGGTCGATAAAGGTATCACCAAAATCACGCTTGATCTGATCGCGGCCTTTTTTGCCAACGGTCACGATTTTCACGGTTTTACCGGCGGCCACCAGTTCATTAGCCTTAGCACGCGCCATTCGCACGATGGATGAATTAAATCCACCACAAAGGCCACGTTCGGACGTCATCACAACCAGCAATTGCACCTGATCGCTACCCGTGCCTGACAACAGTTTTGGCGCACTTTCAGAACCACTGGCCGCAGCCGAAAGCCCCGCCATCACGGCGTTAAACCGTTCAGCATATGGGCGACCAGCCTCAGCAGATTCCTGCGCGCGCCGAAGTTTCGCCGCGGCAACCATCTGCATGGCTTTGGTGATCTTCCGTGTCGAAGTGACACTGTCGATCCGGTTTTTCAGGTCCTTTAGGTTAGGCATATCCCTGTCCCTCCTGGTCCTAGTTTAGGCGAAATCAGCGGCGAATTCGTCGAGCGCCGACTTGATGCTGGCTTCCAGTTCACCTTTGATCTTGCGGTCATTCTTGGTGATGTCATCCAGCAATGCGCTGTGCTTGGAACGCAGGTGATTCAGCAGACCATCTTCAAAGTGGCCAACCTGATTTACCCGGATACCGTCGAGATACCCGTTTGTACCTGCGAAAATCACGCAAACAATCTCAGCGTTGGTCAGCGGCGAATACTGTGCCTGCTTCATCAGTTCAGTCAAACGCGCACCGCGGTTCAACAGGGCCTGCGTGGCGGCATCCAGATCGGAACCAAACTGAGCAAACGCGGCCATTTCGCGGTACTGCGCCAGCTCCAGCTTTACTGGACCCGCAACAGATTTCATCGCATCAGTTTGGGCGGATGAACCAACCCGTGACACGGAAAGACCCGTGTTCACCGCCGGGCGGATACCCTGATAGAACAGCTCAGTTTCAAGGAAAATCTGACCGTCCGTGATCGAAATCACGTTCGTCGGAATAAACGCGGAAACATCACCGCCCTGAGTTTCAATGATCGGCAGAGCTGTCAGCGAGCCGGAACCAAAATCCTCATTCAGCTTCGATGAGCGTTCCAGCAGGCGAGAGTGCAGATAGAACACGTCACCCGGATAAGCTTCACGGCCCGGTGGACGACGCAGCAGCAGTGACATCTGGCGATAGGACACGGCCTGCTTTGACAAATCATCATAGATGATCAGCGCATGGCGGCCGTTGTCGCGGAAATGTTCCGCCATCGACGTCGCGGCGTAAGGGGCCAGAAACTGCAACGGTGCAGGGTCAGACGCGGTTGCGGCAACGACGATGGAATAGGCCATCGCGCCGGTTTCTTCGAGCTTCTTAACCAACTGTGCAACGGTTGAGCGTTTCTGCCCAATCGCCACGTAGACACAATACAATTTTTTGTATTCGTCATCGCCAGCCGCTTCGTTGGAAGTTTTCTGGTTCAGGATCGTATCCAGCGCCACAGCCGTTTTACCGGTCTGGCGGTCACCAATGATCAGTTCGCGCTGGCCACGGCCAATCGGGATCATCGCGTCAACTGATTTCAAGCCAGTTGCCATAGGTTCATGCACCGACTTACGCGGGATAATGCCTGGCGCTTTTTGGTCAGCAATTGCTCGCTTTTTGGTCTTGATCGGACCCTTGCCGTCAATCGGGTTGCCCAGACCATCAACAACGCGGCCCAGCAGCTCGTCCCCTACTGGAACGTCCACAATTGAGTTGGTGCGCTTAACGGTATCGCCCTCTTTGATGTCGCGGTCCGAACCGAAAATAACAACACCGACATTGTCTGTCTCAAGGTTCAGCGCCATGCCCATGATGCTGCCGGGGAACTCGACCATTTCACCGGCCTGAACACTGTCCAGCCCGTAAACGCGCGCGATACCATCGCCAACTGACAGAACCCGGCCAACTTCAGCGACTTCCGCCTCTTGGCCAAAATTCTTGATCTGCTCTTTAAGGATCGCAGAAATTTCTGCCGCCTGGATTGCCATTATCCGACCTCTTTCATTGAACTTTGAAGGTTAGAGAGCTTGGATTTGATCGAAGTATCAATCATTTTTGAGCCCACCTTAACAATTAGGCCACCGATGAGACTATCATCGACGGCCATGTTGATTTTTACATCCTTGCCAAATGACGCCTTAAGCGTCTTGGCAAGCTTGTCAGTTTGCGCCTTTGTCAGTGCCGTGGCGGCAGAAACATCGGCAGTAACTTCGCCATTTTCCTCGGCGATCAGGTCGCGAAGGCCTGCCACTAGCTGCGGCAATACAAAAAGGCGTCGCTTGGTCGCCATCAGACTAAGCGAATTCGCCACGATCGGTGAAAGCTTCATCTTGCTTGCCAGCGCCGCAATCGCGTCGCCCTGTTGATCGCGTGTGTATATTGGCGAACTGATCAATGCGCGAAATCCATCGCTGTCCTCCAATGCGCCTTCCAAGGCCCCTAAATCGCTCTCAAGCGCCTTAAGGTTCTTATCTTCTTTAGCCAATTCAAAAATGGCTGTCGCATAGCGCGCGGCTATGCCTGCTGAGATCGAAGCTGGTTCGGACACGTCCACCCTTTCCGACGTCTTAGCCCATGAAAACCGCGTTATCGGTTGATCAGGGCAGTTCATGCCACAGCCGGTCGCTGAGCATCAAAATCCGCGTGGGTTTAGCAGAGGTAAATGCACCTAGCAACAGCAAGACCCGTGTTTTTGGCGCATCACTTTTCCAGTAAAAACAGGGTTTTTCTTAAGGTGCGACGGATTGCACAAATTCTCATGTCTGGAATTTGGTCAGAATCCAGCACTTTGTGCGATTCCCGCTGCGATTCAGATTGGCTTGGCGTCGGGCTTCTGAATGCCCTCCAGTACCTTCAGAGGGCGTTTTACCGCCTCGGTAAGACCGGGTCGGGTTGGCGCGTGGGTGCGTTTGGAAAATTCAGCGATCTGGACGCCCCCTACAAATCGGCCAGAAATTGTGCTTCCGTATTTCTCGAGAAAGGGCCCGGTTTTTAGCCAGAACCGCTTGTGCGATGGTGGCTGGAATAGTGCTGTGCGGTGGCGCTCTGGCACAAACGAATGTTTCTTTAGCTGAGAATCCAGTTGGGTAATACTATAAGGGTGTCCGGTGCCAAAGGGTGTCGCATCACTGCGCGCCCATAATCCAGCCCGGTTCGGCACGATGATAATCAACTTGCCCCCCGGCCCCAGTGTGCGCCAGCACTCATCCAGAACAGATGTCTGGTTTTCGCTGGTCTCCAGCCCGTGCATCAGGATCAGCTTATCCACATGACCGGTTTCCAAAGGCCATGCGGTTTCTTCACAAAGAACCGAGACGTTTTCCATCCCGGCAGGCCATGGCATTACGCCCTGTTCACCGGGCATCAGACCAATTGTACGACGGGCCTCGGCCAGATAGGGGCGCAACAACGGAACGGCAAAACCAAATCCCACCACGGTTTGCCCCTTGGCTTCCGGCCAAAGCCCCAGAACCTGATTCAGGATAGCCCGCTGCGCCGCGCGCCCCAGCCGGGTGCGGTAATAGAAGTTTCGTAAATCAACCACGTCCAGGTGCATTGCGGCCCGGCCTCGTTTCGGTAATCCTGTAAGAACATACCAAAGCGGAGACAAATTGCCATGCCCCTTGAGATCGTAACCATCCCCTGCCTGTCTGATAACTATGCTTTTTTGCTGCATTCCAGCGAAACCGGTGAAACGGCGCTGGTTGATGCGCCGGAAGCCGGGCCGATATTGACCGAACTAAAAACCCGAGGCTGGCAGTTGACTGAAATCTGGCTGACACATCACCATTGGGATCACATTGACGGCGCAGGCGAGATCAAAGAAGCCACCAGTGCCAAGCTGATCGGTGCCGCGGCAGACGCCCACAGGCTACCCCCCCTGAACCATGCCCTTAGTGAAGATGAAAACTATTCTTTCGCTAGCCACAACGTTCAGGTGTTTGATGTCTCGGGCCACACCGTCGGCCATATCGCTCTATATGTGCCCGACGCCCAGGCCGTTTTCACCGCTGACAGCCTGATGGCACTTGGTTGTGGTCGGGTATTTGAGGGCTCGTTTGAGCAAATGTGGGCCAGCCTGTCGAAACTGGCCGCCCTGCCCGGCGACACACTAGTTTGTTCAGGCCACGAATATACCACCACCAACGCCGCGTTTGCCAAAACCATTGAACCCGAAAACCCACACCTATTGTCACGCATAAAAGATATCGAACGGGCAAGGGCCGCAAACCAACCCACGGTCCCCTCGCTTTTGTCTCTGGAATTGGAAACCAACCCGTTTTTGCGTGCAAACTTGCCGGAAGTGAAGAAAGCGGTCAACATGACCAACGCAACCGACGCCGCCGTTTTCGCTGAAATCAGAAAACGCAAAGACGCCTTTTAACCACAGACCATAAGAACACCCTATTTTCGGCAGATTATTTTGTCACATTTCAATAACTCGAAGAAAAGTGTGTAGATTTGTTGAGTTTGCCCTTGAAGCTCGGTCAATAACACCGAACTTTAAGACTAAGAGGCTAGCGTTATAAAAAGGGATATTCCCTTTTGGCCCGGATCGAAGGAGCATGGAACAATGCCATCATTTTCAAACACTCTGGAACAGGCGATCCACTCAGCTTTGGCGCTTGCCAATGCCCGCAAACATGAACTGGCCACGCTCGAACATCTATTGCTTTCATTGATAGACGAACCAGACGCCGCGCAGGTCATGCAGGCCTGCAACGTCAATCTGGATGAACTGCGTAAAACGCTGGTCGATTTCATTGATGATGATCTGGCCACACTGGTCACAGACGTCGAAGGTTCAGAAGCCGTGCCAACAGCCGCGTTTCAACGGGTGATCCAGCGCGCCGCGATCCATGTGCAATCATCCGGTCGCTCAGAAGTGACCGGGGCAAATGTGCTGGTGGCAATATTCGCCGAACGCGAATCAAACGCTGCATATTTCATGCAGGAACAGGACATGACCCGCTACGACGCGGTGAATTACATCGCCCACGGCGTCGCCAAAGACCCAAGTTTTGGCGAAAACCGGCCCGTCACCGGTGCAGAAGAAATTGACGCCGAAATGCTGGATGACGAAGCTGGCGAACCCAAAGAAAGCGCTCTTGAAAAATACTGCGTTGATCTAAACGCTAAAGCGCGGGCGGGTGAAGTTGACCCGCTGATCGGACGCGAACATGAGGTTGAGCGTTGTATTCAGGTGCTGTGCCGCAGGCGCAAAAATAACCCGCTATTGGTGGGCGACCCCGGGGTTGGCAAAACGGCTATTGCCGAAGGTTTGGCGCGTAAGATCGTTAACGGTGAAACCCCTGAAGTTCTGTCAGAGGCCACGATATTTTCGCTGGACCTTGGCGCATTACTGGCCGGCACCCGCTATCGCGGCGATTTTGAGGAACGCCTAAAGGCCGTGATAAATGAACTGGAAGCCCATCCAGACGCCGTTTTGTTTATCGACGAAATTCACACCGTTATCGGCGCTGGTGCCACCAGTGGCGGTGCAATGGATGCCAGTAACCTGCTGAAACCTGCGTTGCAGGGCGGCAAGCTGCGCTGCATGGGCTCAACTACCTACAAGGAATTCCGCCAGCATTTCGAAAAAGACCGCGCCCTGTCGCGCCGGTTCCAGAAGATTGACGTGAATGAGCCTACGGTTGATGACGCGATAAAAATCCTCAAAGGGTTAAAACCCTATTTCGAAGAACACCACGCCATCAAATACACGGCGGATGCGATAAAATCTGCGGTGGAACTGTCGGCGCGCTATATCCACGACCGTAAACTGCCGGACAAGGCCATCGACATGATCGATGAAGCCGGGGCTGCGCAGCATTTGGTTCCTGCATCCAAGCGGCGCAAAACCATTGGCATCAAGGAAATCGAAGCGGTCGTGGCCAAGGTCGCCCGCATTCCGGCGAAATCTGTCAGCAAAGATGACGCCGAAGTGCTGCGCGACATTGAAACAACGCTAAAACGTCTGGTGTTTGGGCAGGACAAAGCAATTGATGCGCTCAGTTCCGCCATCAAACTGGCCCGCGCCGGTCTGCGTGAACCTGAAAAACCCATTGGCAACTACCTGTTCACAGGCCCAACCGGTGTCGGCAAAACCGAAGTGGCCCGCCAGCTGTCGGACACTCTTGGCGTGGAGCTGCTGCGCTTTGACATGTCGGAATACATGGAAAAACACGCCATTTCCCGACTGATCGGCGCACCTCCGGGTTATGTTGGTTTTGATCAGGGCGGTATGCTGACCGATGGCGTCGATCAGCATCCGCATTGTGTGTTGCT
Organism: uncultured Marinosulfonomonas sp.; assembly: GCA_964599985.1. Classification (GTDB taxonomy): domain Bacteria; phylum Pseudomonadota; class Alphaproteobacteria; order Rhodobacterales; family Rhodobacteraceae; genus NVTR01. Next base: position 18,220 of record CAZRHV010000024.1, read on the forward strand.
GCTTGATGAAATCGAAAAGGCGCACCCGGATGTCTACAACATCCTGTTGCAGATCATGGATCACGGCAAACTGACCGACCACAACGGTCGTCAGGTGGATTTCCGCAATGTGATCCTGATCATGACATCCAACGCTGGCGCCGCTGAACTGGCCAAGGCCGCCATCGGTTTTGGTCGTGATCGCCGGGACGGTGAAGACACGGCGGCTGTTGAACGCACGTTTACACCGGAATTCCGCAACCGTCTGGATGCGGTGATTAGTTTTGCACCACTATCCAAAGACGTGATCCTGCAGGTTGTCGAAAAGTTCGTGCTTCAGCTTGAGGCGCAGTTGATGGACCGAAACGTGCAGATTGAGCTTAGCAAAGCCGCGGCACAATGGCTGGCCAACAAAGGCTATGATGATAAAATGGGCGCACGACCGCTTGGACGGGTGATTCAGGAATACATCAAAAAACCACTGGCCGAAGAATTACTGTTTGGCAAACTCGCCAAGGGCGGCCTGGTCAAGGTCGGCGTGAAAAACGGTGAATTAAATCTGCGCTTTGAAGAACCCCAATCCCCGCGTATCGCCAGTAAAAAGAAGCCTCCGCTTCTAACTGCCGACTAGGCCCAGCCTAAAAAACCAATTAACAAAGGCGCGTAACCAATTGGTTTCGCGCCTTTTTATACGCAGTTACCGCTTTTCAAGCGCCAATCGAACCCCAAGTGCAATAAATATCCCACCAAGGGCGCGGCCCATCCAAAGACCGATGCTTGGATTGCCACGTAATTTCGATGTCAGCCGTTCCCCGGCAATAACCAGTGGCGGCTCGATGAAAGCCGCCACTACAATTATCAAGCTCCCATGCAGGAACAATTGCGCCCAGACCGGCCCGGCACCTACAACGACAAACTGCGGCAGGAATGCCAGAAAGAAAATCGCAACTTTCGGATTGAGCAACCCGACAAACAGCCCCTGCTTGTAAACCAGTGAAAAATCGCGGCTGGTTTTCACACCTTCGGAAACAAACGAACCACCACCCGAACGAAGCGCAGATATGCCCAGCCAGATCAGATACGCCGCCCCCGCCCATTTCACGATTGAAAATGCCATGGCCGACGTCGCCAATATTACCGAAAGCCCGGCGGCGGCCATCAACACATGGCCAAACGCGCCGCTCCAAACGCCAAGCATCGCCGCAAATCCGCTTTTGCGCCCACCCCGCACCGTCTGGCCAAGGATAAACGCGATGTCAGGACCGGGTGAAAGGTTAAGCAATACCGCAGCCGTCAGAAACGTTGTCCAATGTAAAAGAGAATAGTCAAACAATGAAAGCCCCCAGGGTTAACCAACCAAACCTGCTAATCCTATCGGGTCGCCTTCAACTCGGTCAAGCGCTCCATGATCAGGTTTCGCGCCGGGGTTATGGCATTGCCCAGATGCAACAAAACATCCCGCGCAATCCGCGCAGGTGGGGAATCGTTGGTATAAAGTTGCACCAATGTGTTGGTCCCGTGATAAATCGGCGCGCTTGCCCGCCGATGCGCCGTGCTATAACGCTGCAAAACCGCCAGATCAGCGAAATCCTGACCGGTGGACTTCGCTTTTTTGATCTCCCGCGCCAGCAAATCGGCCCCTTGCAGGCCCAGATTAAACCCATGTGCGGTAACCGGGTGCATACCCACGGCAGCGTCACCGATAAGGGCAAACCGGTTTTTGCAGAACGACTTGGCGAAAGTTGCCACCAGCGGATAGGCGAATAGTTCGCTTGTTAGTTTCAACGCACCAAGCTGATTTCCGGCACGGCGCGCAATATCAGTGGCAAAGTCTGGTTTATCCATCGCCAGCACTTCGTCGCTGTCTTCTGATTTCAGCGTAACCACGACAGAAACCTGATTCTTGCGCAGCGGCAGAACTGCCAAAGTGCGGTCAAAATGGAAATATTCAACGGCAGTGTCATTATGGGATTTCTCGGCCTCCATCGTGCAAACAATACATACCCGGCCAAAGTCCAGCATCGAGGTTGATATACCCATCATCCGGCGCGTGGTGGAAAACCGGCTGTCGGCGGCCACCAGCAGGCTGGCTTCCAGCCGCGTGCCATCCGCCAACTCTACCCAGCCATTCGCAGACGAGGTGCCAAGTTTCAAAACGGTATTTTCGTCCAGAATTGATACGTTCTTGAACCCGTCCAACGACTGATATGCCGCCTTACGGATCATGTTATTCGAAACCATAAAACCAAGGTTTTCTTTGCCCGCTTCACGGTGATCGAAATCCAGAGAATATTCTGAATTACCGTTCAAAACCTTGGCGTCCCTGATCTTGAAGTGCTGTCCGTCCGGGATCAACTGCCACATTCCAAGCTCATTCATCAGCTTGTGCGAAAGATGGGTCAGCGCAATTTCGCGGCCATCATAGGGCGGATTGGCAAGGGTTTTGCGTGGGCTTTTTTCAATCAACGCGATTTTTAACCCGGTATCCGCAAGTGAACGTGCAAAGCTTAGCCCGGCCGGACCAGCACCGATGATTATAATGTCGTACTGCATTTCATTCTCCAAAACGCATTTCCTGATATTGCTATCAATCGGGTACAATTGTCACTTAGGCATCTTGTCCCGGTTTTTCAGCGCCGGCAATTGCGCGAATTCGAAAATATCGCGTCTTAATAATCTACCGCTCGGTCAGTTTCAGTTCAATACGCCGGTTTTGCGCCAGTGCTTCAGGCGAATCCCCCTCAGCCACCGGCTGATACTCGCCAAATCCGGTTGCGGCCAAACGCGTTGCCGGAAAGCCCAGATGCTCGGTCATATACTTCACCACCGCCAATGCGCGGCCTTGGGACAACTCCCAGTTATCGCGGTAACGGCCACTGCCCAGCATCACCGTATTATCTGTGTGGCCATCCACCCGAATGATCCAGTCAATCTCTGGCGGGATTGAACCTGATACTTCGTTAAGAATATCCACTACGCTGGCGATCTGAGCCTTGCCACTATCCGCCAGAACAGCTGAGGCGGGTTCAAACAGAACTTCGGACGAAAATACAAACCGGTCTCCGACCACTTTTATACCTTCACGATCCCCCAGAACTTCTCGCAGCAGCCCGAAAAATTCCGAACGATACCGCGCCAACTGTCGTGCCTCGGCCTGTAATTGCTGCGCTTCAAGCGCGAGTTGCCGGGCCTCTTCTTCCAAACGGATACGTTCAGCTTCTTCCAAACGGGCGCGCTGGCGTTCTTCGCTGGCCACCTGCGCCAGTGCTGTGTTCAGACGGGTCCCAAGGTTTGTGATTTCCACCTGCGTGCCCAGATCCCTTGCCTCCGCCGCATCCAACAGCGCCTGCAAAGAACCAAGCTGCCCGCGCAACGCCGCTACCTGCTCATTCAAAACTGTCAGCTTGCGCAGGCTCTCGGCTGATTTCGCCTCTTCATTTGCAAGCGCAACATTCGCCGTCGACAACAATATTGCCCGCTGCTCGGCTTCTGTTAGTTGCGAATCCACCTGTTGCTCGGCAGCCAGTTTCGCCGCCAACGCCGCCGCCAGTTGTTTGCGCACCGCTGCATCATCGCCAAGGTTTTCCTTAAGCGCCGAGGCCTCAGCCAATGCTACCGCCAAGGCTTCATTTGCAACAACCAACTGTTCAGCCATGTCTGCGCTGGACAGATCGGTGGCCGACAGGCGCGTCAGCAATCCATCGCGCTCCAGCGTTATCGCCGCCAGTGCAACTTCAACTGCTTGCAATCTTGCATCAACATCGCCCCGCTCAATTGCTTCATTTCGCAGATTGCCGCGCATTTCATCCTGTGAAAGTAACGCCGCTACCAACGCGGTTTCAACACTGGCCAGACGTGCCTTGGTTTGCAGCTGTTCGTCCGTCGTATCTGCAAGCTGCGCCGACAGCCCATCACGTTCCAACAACGCCGCCGCCAGCGCCAGTTCAACCGTTTGCAGCTCAGACGTTGTATCAGTCTGCCCACTTTGCACGGCAGCAATTTCGGCCCTCAGCTCATCTTGCTTTAGTAATGCCGTCAACAATTGCGCGTCCAGATCATCTTCGGCGGCCTTCGCAGCCGCAATCAAGGTAAGCGTATCCTCAGCCTCACGACGCTGTTCTTCCAGCGCCAAAGTCATTGCCGTCAGTTCATCATCCGCGTCTTTCAGCCGCTGGCGTAAAACCTCTGCCGCCGCCGCATCTGCAAGACGGCGCTTTTCTTCCTCGGTTAAAGCGGTTTCCGCGTCAGACAATCGTGCGCGCAATTCCTGCGCCGCTGCTGCTTCGGCCAAACGGGTCTTTTCTGCCTCACTTAGCGCCAGTTCAGAATCGCTCAATTGTGCACGCAGCGCCACCGCCGCTGCCGCTTCTGCCAAACGTAGCTTTTCCCCTTCGCTCAATGCTGTTGCTGCCTCCGACAGCTCCAAGCGCAAAGCCTCAGTGGCAACCGCTTGCGCCAACAATTCTGTCTCACGCTCGGATAAAGTGACTGTCAGATCGGACACTGACGAATTTAGATCAGCCAACCGCGCTGTCAGCGAAACGGTTTCACTTTGGCTGGATTCAAGCTGTGACAATGCACTGGCTAGCGAAACATCCCGCTCAGACACTCGGTTTCGTAAATCTAACACCAACGCATCCAGTGCTTCTCGGCGCGCTGCTGCCAGCCGGGCAATTTCCGCCTGAGCGTCGATTTCATCCCGCGCGCTGGCCAGAACCAGTTGCAACGCTTCCTGCTCTGATATCAGTCGTGTTTGCTCGGCCTCCAGATCCGCGACATTCGCGCTCAGCGCCTCACCCTCGGCACGGGCCGTATTCCGCTCGGCCAATAGTGTGGCAACCTGCGCTTCAAACGATGTAATCTGCGCACTACGTTCCGCGAGATCATCCGCCTGCGCCGCAACCTGTGACGACAGGCTGGCAATTAGCGCCGATTGTGTCGTCGCCTTTTCCCGCGCCCGGTCCAGTGACGATCCGAGCGTCAGCAATTGTTCTTCCAACTGAAACCCGTGCTGCTGTTCCAACCCCAATGTCTGGGCAAGTGCCGTAATTTCCGCCGTCAGATCATCAAGTTCAGTTTCCTGCCCGTCGATGGTGTCTCGAAACAGGAACATCACCATCATGAAAATGGTCAGCACGAACATCAGCACCAGTAATAGTGCTGTCATCGCGTCCACAAAGCCGGGCCAGATATTGCCTGATACGCGCTGAGTTGACCGCCGCGTAAGTGCCATGCCTAGCCCCTGCGCCCGGTTGTTTTGATGGCTTTGGTCAGGGCGGATATATCAGTGCGCAGGTCGGCCAGACTTTCCTGACGACCCGACGACATTTCTTCCAGTATCCGCAACAGTTGCACATCAATGGATCGCAACCGCATCCGGCTTTCCGCATCCACATGCGCGCCACCTTCTTCAACACGCTCGCTTAGGGCTGTCGCCAGCTTTTCCTGCCCGTCGGCAACCCGTTCAAGAACATCCGCCTTCAACGCTTGCGACTTTTCATCTTTGTCCAGCTTCGCAACCAACCCGCCAATGGAATCCACCAGGGCATCATTGTTGCCCCCGCTCTCCAGCTTGGTCACCAGCCCGTTGATAGAATCAACCAGATTACCCAGCTGTTCGTCACCCAATGACCGATTAACGTCGGACTGGGTAAACAGCGTTTGCAAAGTCTCCATCTGTCTGGAAAAATGCTCCAGCAACGCAGTGCTGGCACCGCCGTCGCCACTGCTCTCGCCATCTGAATCACTACTGGAAAACCCAAGCCGGGTAATCGAGGATAGCCACTCTTCCAGTTCGCGGTAGAACCGGTTCTGACCGTGGTTGGCAAACAATTCCAACAACCCAACAATCAGTGAACCCGCCAAGCCCAGTAGCGACGAAGCAAACGCCACGCCCATGCCGCCAAGCTGTGCCTCAAGGCCTTTCATCAGCCGGGCAAACACCTCTGCGGCCCCTTCGCCTTCTTGCGGTGCGAGTGAGCGAATAGTCTCAACCACCGCAGGAACCGTCGTTGCCAATCCCCAAAACGTCCCCAATAGACCAAGGAAAATCAACAGGCTAACAATGTAACGGGTGATGTCGCGGACCTCGTCGATCCGGGTGGCAACGGAATCCAAAATAGAGCGCGAAGAAGATGCACCAATCTGCATTTTAGCCCCGCGCGCGCGCAACAACGAGGCAAGCGAAGTCAATAACCGTGGCGCTGTTACCATTGCCTGACCGGGCCGGTCACCAGCGAAGCCTTCGATCCAGCTTACAGAATTGATAATCTGGAACACCTGATAAAAACAGGCGATCACACCGATCACAAAGACAATTCCGATAAACCCGTTCAGCAACGGGTTCGCTAAAAACACCGGAGCCACCTGCGGGTAAGCCACGTAAGCGCCTAATCCGACCATAGCAAGGCAGATCAGCATGACAAGAATCAGGCTCACGGGTTGGGTAAATATCGGCTCGGCCTCGCGATCCGGCTGGTCCATATGGACATTTCCTGACGCTGTTAATTTTTCCGGTAACTTAGGGTGTGTTTCGCCAAGTGCCAACAGCGGATTATCGCAAACTCACCGGGACATATCGCGCACCCGCGCTGACAGCCATTCCAGATCGGGGTCATTTATCCCCAGTTCCTCCAGGTGGTTGGTCGTATTGTACAAATACTCGTTATTCGGTCCACGTCCGCCAACAGCGTTTGCAATGATACTTGCCTGCTCTTCCATTGCCAGACCGCCGCAATACTGAACATGCTCAACATCAATTATAAAAGTCACTGCATGAACCTCCTGCCCGCTCGTCAGGCGAACAGGCAGGGTCTTTTCCAGATAGGCCGATGAAATCAGCTCTCGCTCTCGCAAATATTTCAGCGTCGCTTCCTCGGCCCCCGACGTTACCCGCAAAGCCAACCCGTCACAGGATGCGCCCGTATGTGGGTCAAGCGCCAAAACCAGCCCCGGATTTTCCACCGTGCCGCGATGATGGATAGAGCGCATACAAAACGTGCGTGCATAATTCGAAAGGCGAGCAATCACGATCTCTTCGTGCTCAAATCCCGGGTTCCATATTAATGACCCGTATCCAAATACCCAAAGCGGCTTTTTGCCCATTCCACTGGCCCTTCATCTTTCGGGGCTTTAAGCACTACCTCTAGGTTATGTCAAAGGGGTGGAAATGCGAAAATTGATCGTATTAATAGTGGTGCTGGCCACAGCTTGGGGTGGTTATTGGTTTGTCGGCTCCAGCGCCGTTCAGTCAGGTATGACCAATTGGATTTCCATCCAACAGAACAACGGCCTGAATATTGCCTATTCCACCTTGAAAACAAGGGGTTTTCCCAACCGTTTCGACACCACAATTAAAGACATTCAGATCGCCGATCCCCGCTCAGGCAACGTCTGGAGCGCACCATTTTTCCAGATACTCGCCCTTAGCTACAAACCCAACCACATCATCGCGTTCTGGCCAAATGAACAAACAATCCAGATTGCAAACGAGAGGATCGACATCACCAGTGAACAAATAAAAGCCTCGGTCGTGTTCGACCCTGATACGGCTCTGACATTGAACAGATCGTCCTTTGTGTTGGATGATTTTGACCTGAATTCTGAACAAGGTTGGTCTACACAAATCGGATCTGGTCTGTTCGCTACCCGCCAGATGCCGAATCAGGAAAATAGCCACGGCGTTGCCTTAACGCTTAATGATGTACGCCCCTCTGCCGGTGTTTTAGCTGAACTTGATCCATCATCCACATTACCGAAAACAATCAACACCTTAAGCATCGACACTGTACTGGAATTTGACATTCCACTGGATCGTTTTGCATTCGAAAACCAACCCCCAAGGGTTAAAACGATTAAGTTGAATGAACTTAAAATCATCTGGGGTGAGCTCAATTTTCGCGCCGATGGCAAAGTACGCGTAAACCGCGCCGGTGTTCTGGATGGCCGGATAAACCTTTCGACCAAAGACTGGCAGCGGTTTTTACAGCTGGCTGTTGCTGCTGAGGTGATAAAGAGGAACATTTCACAAACTGTTGAAAACGCATTAGAAATTTTGGCTCAGATGTCTGGTGACCCAAATATCCTGGAAACACCGCTGATATTCAATAACGGCCAGATGAGCCTTGGCCCCATCCCCCTTGGCCCTGCGCCCAGGCTGGTTTCCCGCTAATGTTCCCAAAGCTTAACAACCGAGCAGCGCGTCGATTATTCTTGCAATTGCACGGGTTGGGCGAACCTACAACCGGGGCAGCGAAGGGGGCTAAACTATGTGCGCTGATCGAACGTCTGGGCTTTGTACAGCTCGACAGTATCAACACGGTTGAGCGCGCCCACCACATGATCCTGCACGCGCGTCGCCACAGTTATCGGCCCGAAAATCTGGCCCCATTGCTGGAAAAGGATCGGACACTTTTCGAACATTGGACCCACGACGCTGCAATCATTCCAACTGCGTTCTACCCCCACTGGCGTTTGCGGTTTGAACGCGACGCTGAGTATCTGCCTACGCGCTGGAAAAAGGGCCGGCGCGCTGGTTATGACGAACAAATCGCGCAGGTTTTGGCGCAAATCCACAACACGGGCGCCGTTTGTTCGGCGGATGTTGGTGAAAAAGAAACCCGAAGCTCCGGCGGCTGGTGGGACTGGCATCCATCCAAAACTGCGCTGGAATATCTTTGGCGTTCTGGCCAACTATCGGTATCACGTCGCGTCGGATTTCGAAAATATTATGACCTGACAAGCAGAGTGATTCCGGATGCCGCATGCGAAATGCAACCGGAACCGGCTGAAACAATCGACTGGGCCTGTAACGGCGCCATTGACCGGCTTGGCTTTGCCACTTCCGGCGAAATTGCCGCCTTTTGGGCCAAGGTCACAGCAAAAGAGGCGCGCGACTGGTGCGCAGCAGCCTTGAAAACCGGCGCCCTGATTGAAATCGAAATCGAAAACACCGACGGCTCAATGCGAACTTCCTTCGCCCGTCCAGACGTGATCGAGACCGCAAATGCAACCCCGCCGCCACCCAAATCCATCCGAATACTCAGCCCCTTCGATCCAGCCCTGCGCGACCGAAACCGCGCCGAGCGCCTGTTTGGTTTTCACTACCGGATCGAAGTTTTTGTGCCCAAGGCCAAACGAAAATACGGCTACTACGTCTTCCCGGTGTTGGAAGGGGAACGTCTGATCGGGCGCATCGACATGAAATCTGACCGCGCAACTGACACCCTGAACGTCACAGGTTTCTGGACTGAACCGGGTGTTTCCCTGGGCAAAGCCCGCACCGCGCGACTGCACAGCGCAATTAAGCGAACAGCGCAGTTTTCCGGCGCTAAAAATATTGATTTTGCGAAAGACTGGCGGCGCTCTTAGCGGCAGTAACTACCACCACGATAGCGCGCGGTATCCAGATGGAAATGATCGCGGTGGAACCGGTCCGAATTTGGCCCTAACACCGTACCAAACGGCCCACAGGCGACACGGTGTATATTTTTCAACAGCTTACCCTGCGCACGGTCTTTCCAGCCGTTCAGAACATTCAACGAGGCCCCATTGTTCAGGTTTATCGCTGAAATATCAATGGCACGACCCTTACCATGTTCGGAAATCTTCGCCCCCGGCTGGCTGTTGCGGGTCCGGCAACTGTAATGCGCCAGCACCTGTAGACTGGCCACACCGCCGCCCAAACGCCCAACAGTGGGCTTTACCCCGTTTTTTACCCAACTGTTAAGCGCCTTCGCAGTGGTGCAATCCATGATCGCGCCCTGAGACAGCGCCACCCCATCAATTGATGAAATTCGAACCGGGTTTTTCACGCCGCAACCCGCTAATCGCCCGCGGATTCGGGCCAGCTTTTCACCCTTGATGCTACCTATGCCACACACTGATCCCCGCGCCGTCACCGCCACAGGGATGGGCTGACTTTGTGGATGGTTTCCAGACCTCAGCCCCCTTGGCCGCAGCACCGGGCGCAGGGAAATTCGCAATCCCAATGCACTGGTTGCCAGAACCAGAAAATCCGGCCTTGAAACATTCCCCTGGTCCGGGCGCAAAACCGGGCGCATGGATTTGTTTGGCGCACCTGCGCTCACGCTGAATGCCGCCAGCCCCAATAGAATGGCCGATAGGACCACCCTAGGTTTCACCTTTTGGCTCCACGCCCAAAGTCAGGTGCATCGGTATCTTGCCCGGCCTCAACAATACTGCGCCGGATCGCCCGTGTGTGGGTGAAATAGTCAAACAAATGATCGCCATCGCCGGTTCGAATGGCGCGTTGCAAGGCGAACAGTTCTTCGGTGAACCGCCCCAGAATTTCCAGTGTCGCTTCTTTGTTGTTCAAAAACACATCGCGCCACATGGCTGGATCAGATGCAGCAATCCGGGTGAAATCGCGAAAACCTGCGGCTGAATAATTGATCACCTCGCGATCCGTCACCCGGCTCAGATCGTCTGCCACGCCGACCATGGTATAGGCAATCAAATGCGGCGCGTGGGAAGTTACTGCACAAACCAGATCATGGTGCTCAGGCTCCATGATCTCTACCATTGCACCCATTGCTTCCCATAAAGACTGCAATTTTTCGACCGCTGTTTCGCTCGCATCCTTGGGTGGAACTAACAAAGTGTAGCGGCCTTCAAACAACTCCGCAAAACCAGAATTCGGCCCGGAATGTTCGGTCCCTGCCATTGGGTGGCCGGGAACAAAATGCACGCCCTGCGGAATATGCGGCCCAACTGCATCAATCACCGCCTGCTTAACCGAGCCGACATCGGTAACAGTCGCACCTGATTTCAGATGCGGCGCGATTTCCTTAGCGATCGCCCCCATTGCCCCGACAGGAACTGCCAGCACAACCAGATCAGCCCCAGCAACCGCCTGAACGGCAGTTTCAACAACCTCATCACACAACTCAATTTCCCGAGCAATATCACGCGTTTCCGCGGAACGCGCGGTGCCAACGATATGCCCGGCCAATCCGCCGCGACGCATCGCATGGGCCATCGACCCGGCAATCAAGCCAAGCCCGATCAGTGCCACCCGTTCATATATAACAGCCATTACCCACGCCCTTTGAATTCTGAAACTGCATGAACCACCCGGCGGCAAGATGCCTCATCGCCAACAGTGATCCGAAGACAATTTGGCAATTTGTACCCGGCCACCCGGCGTACCAGCAGCCCCTTAGATTGCAGAAAATCGTCACAGGCCTCGGCTTCTTCCCGGTCAGCAAACCGGGCCAGAATAAAATTGGCGCATGACACATCCGACGGCACGCCAATTTTGGCCAAAGCCTCTGACAGCCAAACCCGCAAACGGCCATTTTCAGCGCGGCATTTGTCGGCGTATTCCCGGTCTCGTATCGCAGCTTCTGCCGTTTGCAATTGTGTATCTGACAAGTTGAACGGCCCCCGCACCCGGTTCAGCACATCAACAATACTCGCCGGGCCATAACCCCAGCCGATCCGCAGCCCGCCCAAACCGTAGAGCTTGGAAAGCGTCCGCGTCATCACCACGTTGTCGCGCATATTTATCAGCGCTGCACCGCCGTCAAACCCTTCAACATATTCCGCATATGCCCCGTCCAGCACCAAAATCGCCTGCTCCGGCAACCCATCCGCCAGTCGCGCCAGCTCATTTCCACCCACCATCGTACCAGTCGGATTGGCCGGGTTGGCGATGAACACCAGCTTGGTCTGGCTGTTGCAGGCCTTCAGGATCGCGTCGACATCCACCACACGCTCTCGTTCGGGCACTTCAACCGGTGTCGCACCTGCGGCCAGTGTTGAAATCCGGTACATGGAAAACCCATGCTCGGTGTGGATCACTTCATCCCCCGGCCCGGCGTAAGCCTGACACAGAAAAGAAATGATTTCATCTGACCCGGCACCGCAGATAATCCGATCAGCGTCCAGATCATGCACCTCAGCAATCGCAAGGCGCAGCGCCTTGTGATCCGTAGAAGGATAGCGATGCAGCCGCCCGCCTGACTTTGCAAACGCCTCTCGCGCCTTATCCCCCGGTCCAAACGGGTTTTCGTTTGACGAAAGTTTCACAACTTCCGTAACGCCATCCACATAGCTGGCCCCGCCTTTGTAGGGGCGAATGTCCATGATGCCGGGATGCGGTTCGATCTGCCTTGTCATTTCGCTTACTCTTACTGGTCCCGGCAGTCTTAACGGGCCGCGCGTTACATGGCCAGCGTCGTAGTTATTTTGCCAAATTGTCCGCTAGGCGCGTTTTTTTGTCTGGCTGGCGGCAGATGTGGGAAAGCTTTTCAGGCAGTTTAGGGCGAGAAATAAGGACCGCATTGTCTGTGGGCTATTCCAGCCTGTCTGCGTTCAACACAGCGTTTAAGGATTTCACGGGAGAAACACCTTCAAACTACCGCGCCAGTTTTCGCTCTTGAACGCCTAAACCCGGTCCAGCCAGCGGTATAGCGTTTTAAAAAACAATTCCTGTTCCTCAATAAACGGAAAATGGCCCGAGTTTTCGAAAATCACGGTCTTCGCCTTTGGCAGAAATCCGGCTATCCGCATAGCTCTGCCCCGTTTTTCATCGCAGTTTCCGCGACCAAGGGTGTCGCTAACATTGCGCACGACTTTACAGCCTATGAATAGCAAAAACCTGCCGCCGAGGCGACAGGCTTGTAATCTTGCAGGAATGTTTTGGCCGCGGAACCTTAGTTCTGGGCGTAATATTCGATCACCAGATTTGGTTCCATCTGCACAGGGTAAGGCACATCGCCCAGACCCGGTGTACGCACAAATGTGGCTTTTAGTTTGCCGTGGTCAACGTCCAAGTAATCAGGAACATCGCGTTCGGGCAACTGGATTGCTTCCAGAACCAACCCCATCTGGCGGGACTTTTCACGCACTTCGATCACGTCGCCTTCTTTGACACGGTAGGACGGGATGTTGACCTTCTTGCCGTTTACAGTGACGTGGCCGTGGTTCACGAATTGACGAGCCGCAAAAACGGTTGGTACGAACTTGGCGCGGTAAACAACCGCGTCCAGGCGGCGCTCCAGCAAACCAACCAGGTTTTCACCAGTATCACCGCGAACACGCTCGGCTTCTCCATAAATGCGACGGAACTGTTTTTCGGTCAGGTCGCCGTAATAGCCTTTCAGCTTTTGTTTGGCGCGCAGCTGCAAACCAAAGTCAGACAATTTACCTTTACGGCGCTGTCCATGCTGGCCGGGGCCATATTCACGACGATTAACCGGGGATTTCGGACGGCCCCAGATGTTTTCACCCATCCGGCGGTCAATTTTATGTTTGGCAGACGTGCGTT
>CAZRHV010000025.1:0-30793 GCA_964599985.1 uncultured Marinosulfonomonas sp.
CTGTCATCACGCCGGGGAACATGATCCCCCAATAGCTATTCAACCAGCCAAAATCGCGCGCCATCAGATACCAGGGGATGATCAGCATCTCAGTCGGGATCATCAAGGTGGACAGAATGGCGATGAATACGATCATCCGCCCACGAAAGCGGAACTTGCACAGCGTGTATCCGACCAGTGAATCGAATATTACTGCTGATATTGTAGTGATCGTTGCGATGATCAGTGAATTTACAAACCATTTATAAAACCGCCCATCTTCCAGAACGAATGTGTAATTTTCAATCGTAGGATCGTCAGGAATGATCTGAAGGTTGTAAATCTCATGTGGCCATTTGAACGATGTCGACATCATGTAAACAATCGGCATCACCATCACCACGCCGCCAAGGAACAGCAAGGTCCAGCGGATGATCTGCGCCGGGTCACGACGTTTTGCATAGGCGTAAGGGGCAGCTTTTTCCAGCGTGTGGGACGAGGCTTTGATCTCTGTGCTGCTCATCTTAACGGCTCCGCATGATGTAAATCTGGACTAGGCTTACAATCAGTAGAATGGTGAATAAAACGACGGTCTGAGCGGCGGCATAGCCCATATCAAAGTCATTGAAAGCGGTATCGTAAATCATCAGAACCAGGGGCTTGGTAGAGTTCAGCGGTCCACCGGGATCATTGGTCGTCATATTAAAGACCTGATCGAATATCCTCAGGAAACCGATTGAAGAAAACACCACCAAAAACACAATCGTCGGTTTAAGTAGCGGCAGGGTAATTTCCCGCAACACCGTCCACGGGCCGACGCCATCTATCTGCGCGGCCTCATAATAAGATTGCGGGATTGAGCGCAGCCCCGCCATGAAGATGATTATCTGAAAACCAAGCCCGGCCCAGATAGCTGGTGCCAGTACGGACGGCAGCGCCCAGGTCGTTGAATTTAGGAACGGAAACTGTGGGATGCCGAAACTGGCCAGCGTGTTGTTAAATAGCCCTATCGGGACTGGCTGGTAAAACCAGCGCCACAACCAAGCCATAGCAACAGCGGATGTCATGAATGGCAGAAAGTATAGTGCGCGGATAGTGGCGTGCATAAAACGGATTTTGTCGAGGTGGTAGGCAATTACGAAAGAGATCACCAAGCTAAGGGGGGTGCCGATAATGAGGTATAAAAATGTATTCCCAAGGACCTTCCAAAACACCGGATCAGCGAATAGTTTTTGATAATTTTCCAGACCAGTCCAGGTTTTCGCGCCTAACAGGTTCCAGCTTTGAAATGATAGAACGATAGCACCAAAAGTAGGGTAAAATCGAATGACGGTGTAGAACAGGATTGGTATGGCCAGAAACGTCCAGGCCCACACCACTTGTTTTTGTTTGATAGACAGATTGCGATACAAATTCATCTATGCGTTCCCAGCTGCCAAGCGGGGGGCGGTGCTAATGCTCCGCCCCCTGTGTGCGCTATTTGTAGTAACCATCCAACAAAGATTGCTCTTCTGTTGCAGCAACAGCAATCGAATCTTCGGCTGACTGACCCTCAAGCAACATCCGCTGCATTGCGTCCATAATCACCTGCCGTTGGCCGGATTCATTCGCAAATATGGTGGTCTTTGCATAGCCCAAGCCACTGATGAACGGTCCGAAAACCGGATCGGATTTATTGGCGTCGGTTAGCCCCGCCGATGGTTTTGCCGGAAGTTCACCAACGGTGTCGAGCCAAATCTGCATCGCCGCATCCGAGGTAATGAACGCAAGGAACTTAAGTGCAGCCTCTTTCTTTTCACCTTCGGCTTTGGACGTAATCGCGTTTACCCAGTAGCTGGAGTAGTTTGATTTGGTGCCGTCTGGGCCAGCAGGAAGCTCTGCCACAGCCCATTCCAAACCACGGGTTTTATCCAACGCACCAATGCGAAACGAACCGTCGATGTGCATACCGGCACGCCCTGCTTTAAAGGCAGCCTGAGGCTCATCCATAAACCCGAACTTGGTCACTTTGTGAACAGCTTCCAATTCATAATACCACTGCAAAGCAGCGGCACCGGCGTCGCTGTTATACGTAACGCTCTGGTAGTCGTCGGTATAAGGGTCGCCACCAAACTGGCGCACCAGAACCTCGCGCCACCAGTGGTGATCCTGCGCGTTCATACCCGAGGTAATGCCGACCTGCGTAATGTTGCCGGAAGCGTCAGTTTTAGTCAGTGCTTTGGCCGTCTCAACCAACTCATCCAAAGTGGTCGGCGGACCTTCAATGCCTGCTTCTTCAAACAGGCGAGTGTTATAAAACAGCGCTAACGAACGCACAGCCGTTGGCAAGGCCATGTAAGCGCCGTCTTTTTCCATTGCCTGCACCATTGGAAAAAATTCCGCGCGGATTTGATCAGGTGGGAATGCGTCGGTAGGAAGCGGCGTTATCAACTCTGCTTCCACGTAGTCGTTTAGCCAGCCATAAAACAACTGCACAACATCGGGGCCTTGCCCGGCTGGAATTGCCGCCGCGACTTTGGTGCGGTAATCGGCATAGGGGAATGTCGTTTGGACAACGGTAATGTCGGGGTTTTCCGCTTCAAACTGTTCAATCAGCGTGTCGATCGCATTTACGCGTGCTTCAAAGAAATACTGCCAATACTCAATTTCTACAGCGCCCGCTGTGCTGGCACCCAAGGCGATTGCAGCCCCGGTAGCGATTCCCAGAATTCTGTCTTTCAAAGATGTCATCTCTATTACTCTCCTGTTGCTTGTACCATTTGCTGAAAACATTCATATTTTCAGATGGTTAAGGCATTAAAATTCTTGCGCAGAAATATTTGTCTAAGCCTGCAATAGGAAGTGTTGACCAAACGCAAAAACAAATCAATATTTAATTCAAGTAACTTGAGTAAATAAAAGGGATTCAGGAATACCTTGAAGGGCACAAAAATCAGCGCGATAGGCAGCAATGCCGAAAGAAACCGTTCCCATAACCGGCGCGTGGTACTGGAACATGTACGCGCAAATGAACCCACAGGCCGGGCTGAGATAGCGCGCAACTGCGGATTAAGCATTCAGGCGGTATCCAACATTACAGAAGCGCTCGAGTTTGATGGTCTGTTGCGGGTTTCCGGTCGGACAACCGGGATGCGTGGAAAACCGGCAACGCAATACACCTTCAATCCGGAAGGTGTTTTTGCAATCGGAATAGAAATTCGCCCGGACGCTATTGTTTGCGCAATTTTGAACCTGTCAGGTGAAAGAATATTCAGCGACTATCAGCCACTAAAATCAGCGTCACCAAAGGCAGTCGTTCTGGATGTTAGCAACATGATTGAGCGAGCAATACTAGCAAGCGACCGCAATCCGGCGCGTTTGCTGGGGGTCGGTCTGGTGATGCCTGGCCCATTTGGCGTGTCGGGCCTAAGCGATGTTGGTGGCGCAATATTACCAGGCTGGGACGGTGTCGATACAAAATCAATTTTTGAGAAGGCCCTGGGCTGCTTGGTTATCGCAGAAAACGATGCGACTGCGGCCGCAATTTCAGAACGTGTTGCCGGTGTGGCATCGGCTATTGATACGTTCTGCTTTATTTATTTCGGCACCGGTCTGGGCTTGGGTGTCATTACAAATGGCCATGCTCAGCGCGGTGCATTTGGCAACTTAGGTGAAATTGGACACGTCGTAACACAAGCTGGCGGGTCGCTTTGCACCTGTGGAAACCGGGGCTGCCTGGAGGTCTATTCAAGTAGAATGTCGGCTATCAATCACCTCAGCAATAACGGAATAGAACTGGGCGCTAAAAATTCTTTGGCGCAGTTGATGAAAGATAATAATTCTACTCTGCTCGAATGGATTGAGACCGCATCACAGCAACTTTCGCAAGCCGTCGGAATAATTGAAAACCTGTTCGACCCCGAGACAATTATTCTTGGCGGCGCTATGCCGGATACGATTATTGACGCACTGATCGCGAAGCTGGAATTGCCAGAAGGCTCAGTTTCGAACCGGGAAAGCCGAACAATTGATCGTGTCATCCGTGGGTCTTCCGGCCGCCTTACCGCAGCGATTGGCGGGGCTGCGATGATTATTCACGAAACCATTACGCCTGCAATGGCAACACAAAGTTGAGCAGAGAAAATGACACTTACCGATTTTGACCGGCTACAAATCCAACAGGAAAATCCGCGCGCAATCCGAATGTGGAAAGCAATACAACCGCTTCGTTCCTGTGTTTCATTCATGAACACTGGCGCCCATCCCGACGACGAAACAACAACAATGCTGGCAGCTTTGGGAATGCGCGATGGCGTGAAGCTGTCACAAGCCTGTGCCAATCGCGGCGAAGGCGGGCAAAACGCAATTGGTGCAGAACTGTCCAAAGATCTCGGTGTTGTCAGAACGCGCGAAATGGAACGTGCAGCTGGCGTAATTAACATGACCCATTATTGGTTGTCAGAGTCACCAGAGGATACGATTTTTGACTTTGGGTTTTCGAAGTCTGGCGACGAAACATTGGACAAATGGGGGGAACAGCGGGTTCTTGATCGCTTTGTGCGAATTTTACGCCGTGAACGCCCGGACATCGTTTGCACGACATTTTTAGACATACCCGGTCAGCATGGCCACCATCAGGCAATGACCAGAAGCGCCTTTAAGGCTGTGGAATTAGCCGCTGATCCAATGGCATTCCCAGAACATGATCTCAATGTTTGGCAGGTTAAAAAACTGTATCTTCCCGCATGGTCCGGGGCAGGCGACGCATACGATGACGATGTACCGCCCCCAGCAGAAACCACGCGGGTTGATGCAACTGGATCGGACCATGTTTTAGGCGCGGACTACGCGCAGATTGCACAGGCATCGCGACGGTTTCATCGCACGCAAGGTATGGGCAATTGGGTTGAGCCAGGAAAAGCAAGTTTCTGGCCGCTGCATCTGGCGTGGGTCAGTGAAGGTTCTGCACATTCTGAGCCGTCGATATTCACAGGCTTACCAAAGGATTTGGGCGAACTTGCGGAATACGTAAATGCGCAGATAATTGAAAAGCACTTGTCCAATGCTCAGCTATCAATTGAAAGTGCGATTGCGGCCTGGCCTGATTATGGATCAATACGAGAGCATGCGCGCAAGGCTTTAAATGCCATTGTCAGCGCAAAGGAAAATTGCCCTAAAGAAGCACAGGACGAAACCCTGCACCGTTTGTCTGACAAGCAACGACAGTTATCGCATGTATTGGCTTTGTCGCATGATTTTCGTTACCGCGTTTCGATTTCAGCGAATGAGATTGGCGGAGGCGAGAACATGAGCATTCAAGCCAATATTTATGCCCCGGATTTGGAAATAACACCTGAAGTAAAAGCGCCAGTCGGCTGGAAAATCAGCCCTTGGATTAAAGATGTCAGCAATGTTTCTACCCCTGAGAATACCCAACCCAGTAACCCCTACCCGGACACATGGTACCCGGACCGCGCAAACGATCCTTTGCATGTAGAGCTAACTTGGTGGGAAAAGGGTCAGAAGGTCTCGATATCCGTTGATCCAGAAGAGCGCCTGCAAGTTTTACCAACACCATCTGCAGCTTTGTCACAAACATCTGCAATTTTAAATCTTTCCAAGACGGCGGATATCGGCATAACAATTTCGCAAATTCGCCCCGCTGGAGCCGATGCCAGATTACACGCCGGGGATGATTGGAAAATTGTTCACGCGGCCGGCTTGATTTCCGTTCAACCCAAAAAAGACCTGATAGAAGGCCTGTATGATCTTCCGTTGCTGCTGGATAATAAACCCGCATTCAATATCCGCCGAATGGCGTATTCCCACACTGGAGCGATCAACAGGTGTGAACCGCTCAGCCTGAAAATTCGTGTGATGAATATCGCTCTGCCCAAAGGACGGATAGCCTATATCGGGGGTGGCAGTGATCGGGTTGATTATTGGCTGCAAATGCTCGGAGTCGATGTTGACTGCTTAAGCAATAGTGCAATCAAAGACCTGGATTTTTCGCGCTATGATTCCGTTCTGATCGGAATTTTCGCCTTTCAAACATGTACAAATTTGCAGGACCGTCTAAGCGATTTGCACAATTGGGTTGCTGATGGTGGAAATCTTGTAACGCTTTATCACCGACCCTGGGACAATTGGGATCCAGAAATTACACCACCGGCGTATCTGCAGATAGGGAAACCGTCACTGCGCTGGCGCGTGACGGATGAAAATGCTGAGGTGAAACACCTAACGCTGGATCATCCGCTGCTAAATGTCCCGAACAAAATCACCCCGGATGACTGGCAAGGCTGGGATAAAGAGCGGGGCCTGTATTTTGCGGCCAAATGGGACAAGGCCTACGTACCTCTAATTGAAATGGCCGATCCGAACGAAGCCCCATTAAAGGGTGCGTTACTTAGTGCAGTCATCGGTAAAGGCAGACATACCCACACCAGTTTGATCCTGCATCACCAACTGGAAAAACTGGTCCCAGGGGCCTACAGATTGTTAGCGAACTTGCTGCATTCGGGTTAGAAATCGACGTCTATCGCCACGCCTTTTTCGACTGCCAGATCGACAACCGCTGTTGCAACCGCCAAGTCCTGTAATCCGACTCCAGTGCCGTCAAATAGCGTAAGTTCATCTTCGGATGCGCGCCCTGCGTGGTCGCCATTGATAACAGAACCGATTTCAGAAATATCCGCTTCAGATATTAGACCCTGCGCCACCGCGTGTTGGCATTCACCAATTGTAACGGATTGCGCAACTTCGTCAGTAAAGACAGTGGCGCGCGCAACCAGTTCCGCTTCGACTTCTTGCTTGCCCTTAGTGTCCGTCCCCATGCAGGCAATGTGGGTGCCGCCGCTGACCTGAGCGTCCATCAGGATCGGATCGAAACTGGAGGTGATCGATATGATCACGTCGGCTTCACTACCTAGGCGATCCAGATCGACCGCTTCAAATGGCAGGCCCAACTCGCTCGCGGTTTCATCCAACCGGCTAAGCATTTCCGGGTGCAGGTTCCAGCCAATTACCCGATCAAAATCGCGTTGCTCAACAGCCGACCGCATCTGAAACGCAGATTGATGCCCGGCACCAATCATTCCAAGAACCTTTGCGCCCTTGGGGGCGAGATGTTTGATAGAGACCGACGAGGCCGCAGCCGTGCGAAGTGCAGTCAGCAAATTGCCACCAACAATGGCTTTGACACGACCAGAATCCGCATCAAACAGGAAAATCGTGGATTGATGGTTGGTCAGGCCCTTAGCCTCATTTCCCGGCCAGTAGCCGCCGGATTTCAGACCAAGGGAAAGCCCGGCACGATCAAACCCTGATTTGAAGCCGTACAAAGCATCCGCATGGCCAATCGATTCCCGGATCACCGGGAAATTATAGGCGTCCCCACGCGACATCGCGGCGAACACTTTTTCGACCGCATCAAAGGAGGCTTCTTTTCCAATCAACCCGGCGATTTCTTTTTCTGGAACGATGATCATTTGCTGTTTCCCCTAGTAAGCCTTGCCCCGAGCCGAAACCGGCCAAACGCTTTCAACCTTGCCGCCCCGCACACCAACATACCAGTCGTGAACATTGCAGGTTGGATCACAGTGACCGGGTACCAGACGTAGTTTGTCGTTGACCTTCAATACCCCGTCAGGGTCGCCCACCACGCCGTGCTCGTCTGAGCATTTCAGATACTCAACCTTGTCGTCGCGCCCGTACACGGTCGGTAGGCCGCTATCCACCGATTGCGCCTTAAGGCCCGCATCGACAATAGCCTTATCCTCCTTGGAATGGCTCATGACAGAGGTCAGAATGAACAGCGAGTTTTCCCATTCCCCGTCGTCGATACGCCGACCATTCTTGTCCAGAATGCGGCCATAATCCGCGTCCATAAACGCATAAGAGCCGCACTGCATTTCATTGAAAACACCTGAATTGCCCTCGAAATAATACGACCCGGTACCCGCTCCGCCAACGATGTCACACTCCAGTCCCTGCGCCTTCAACGCGGTCATCGCATCGCGCACCATATCGACGGCGATTTCAATCTTTGCTTCACGATCCGTATACAGATCCATATGCTGCATTGCGCCCTGATAGGCCTGAATGCCTGCGAATTTCAGGTTGTCACCAGCATCAATCAGCTTGGCGATATTCACCACGTCCTGACTGGTTGTGACACCGCAACGCCCAGCTCCAACGTCAATTTCCACAAGACATTCCAGTTCTGTCCCATGCTTTTCAGCCGCTGCTTGCAGGTCGGCCACGTTTTCCGGGTCATCTACGCAAACCAGAATGCGCGCACCTAGTTTTGGCATCCGCGCAAGGCGATCAATTTTCATTGGGTCGCGCACCTGATTTGACACCATCACATCTTTGATGCCGCCGCGAACGAACACCTCGGCCTCGGATACTTTCTGACAGCACACACCAATGGCGCGGCCAAGACTTTGCTGTAGTTTCAGCACATCCACAGATTTGTGCATCTTACCGTGAGCCCGGTGGCGCACGCCCATATCGGCGCACAGATCGCCCATCTTTTTCACGTTACGCTCCAGCGCATCCAGATCAAGCACAAGGCAAGGTGTCTGAATGTCGGCCTCATCCATGCCGGGCAGGGCGGGGACGTCATAGCCAACTTCCAGACCCGTTAAATCAGTTTGAATATTCATTGTTTTCTCCTGTTCACGCATTCATCCAGGGCAACTTGTCCAGATCGACATTGCCGCCGGTAATTATGACGCCGACACGCTTGCCGGCAAATGTTTCTTTATTCTTTAGGATTGCGGCCAGCGGTACGGCGCTGCTTGGCTCTATCACGATCTTCATCCGTTTCCATATCAGTTTCATCGCGTCGATGATTTCCTGCTCACTTACCGTCAGAATATCGGTAACGTGGTTGGAAACGAAATGCCACGTCAGGTCTTTCAAGGGAACCTTCAGACCGTCAGCAACCGTTTCCGGGGCATCGTCCGCGATGATGTGACCGGCCCTGAAACTGCGCGCTGCGTCATCAGCTTGCTCTGGCTCGGCGGCATAAATTTTTACGTTTGGTGCAAGGTTCGACAATGTCAGACACGTACCCGAAATCATCCCGCCACCGCCAATTGGCGCAATAACCGCGTCCAAATTTTCGACTTGTTCGATCAACTCGCGTGAACAGGTCCCCTGTCCGGCAATGACCCTTGGATCGTTGTAGGGATGGACGAATTCTGCCCCGGTTTCTTTTACGACTTCTGCAAAAGTAGCCTCACGCGATGATGTGGAAGGTTCACATTCAACGATCTGCCCACCATAACCAATTACCGCGTCCTTTTTTGCCTGTGGTGCAGTTCGGGGCATGACAACTGTACATGGGATACCCCGTCGACCTGCCGCATAGGACAGGCTGAGCGCATGGTTGCCAGACGAATGCGTCGCCACACCTTTTTCCAGCATATCATCTGATAGACCAAAAACCGCGTTGGACGCACCACGGGCCTTGAACGCCCCGGCTTTCTGAAAATTCTCGCACTTGAAGAAAAGCTGCGCACCGGTTTCCTCATCCAGCATACGCGAAGTCAAAACCGGTGTGCGGTGGATGTACGGCTTGATGCGCTTATGGGCGGCCAGCATGTCGTCCAGTGTCGGGATGTTCATAGTCTTAGTCGCCCCCAATTATACGCTGGTCCGATAGTATTCCTGCGCAGCCGCAACACCTGACCCGAGAGCGACCGGCAGGTCAAGGTCAGCCATGACCATTTCAATCGTTGCAATGCCTGACAGGGCCATTACGTCGGTCAGACTGCCCAGATGGCCGATGCGAAATACTTTACCCGCAACTTCACCAAGGCCGACCCCAAAAGCAACGCCGTACTTATCGGCGGCGTGGGTAACAATGTCGGTCGCGTTGAACCCTTCGGGTGTCAATATCGCGCTGACAGTATCCGAATGCAGGTCCGCGCTAACCGCGCACAGTTCCATCCCCCAGGCGCTGATCGCCGCGCGAATGCCCGATGCCAGACGGTTATGGCGTGCGAAGACATTTTCCAACCCTTCGTCCAACAGCATTTCAGTTGCCAGTTTCAGGCCATTCAACAGGCCAACAGCGGGGGTGTAGGGATAAGCGTTAGCGGCGTAACCTTTGGCCATGTCGCGTATGTCAAAGAATGTCCGCGGCAGGGTCGCGGTTTCCAAAGACGCCATCGCTTTGGGGCTAAATCCGACGATGGCCAATCCAGCAGGCAACATAAATCCCTTTTGCGAACCGGTAATCGCAACATCAACGCCCCATTCATCCATCCGAAAATCCATCGAGGCGATGGAACTGACACCATCAACAAACAGCATCGCCGGGTGGCTGGATGCGTCCATCGCCCGACGCACCGCCGCGATGTCAGAGCGTACACCCGTTGCCGTTTCATTGTGCGTGGCCAGAACAACTTTTATCTGGTGACCTTTGTCCGCCGTCAGAATTTCCTCAAAACGATCCGCCGGAATGCCTTCACCCCAGGCGGCCTCAACGATTTGAACGTCCAGCCCGTGGCGCTGACACATGTCGATCCAGCGGTGACTGAACATACCATTACGCGCCACCAAAATTTTGTCTCCGGCAGAAAGTGTGTTTGTCAGCGCCGTTTCCCAGCCGCCGGTCCCGGTTGAGGGGAAAATAAACACCTCTGCCGTTTCGCTTTTAAGTATTGTTTTTACACCAGCCAGTGCCGGGTGCAAAATTTCACCAAACAAAGAAGAACGGTGATCAATGGTTGGCATATAGACCGCCTTGCGAATTTCTTCGGGCATATTGGTCGGGCCGGGGATGAAAACTGGGTTTTGAAAGCTCATGGCATGATCTCTTTACCGTTTGGGACAGCTAAAAAATAGCTGGTGTCGTTTCAAGTCACAATTTTTTTGAAAAATATTTTTATATTGCGAAAAATCCGAAATATGTAAACAATATAAATAAGTTACATTTTTCGCTATGAGGAAACGAAAACCAAAGTGGTATTAACACTGGGTTAGATTGGAGAAATCTCTAAATGGAAAAGACCAGCCGTTTACGTGGCCGACCTAAAAGCTTTGATGGCAAAGCAGCCAGTAAAAACACCATTCAGTCGCTTGAAAACGCTCTGGATGTGCTGGATGTTTTGGCCAAATCAGATGGTCTGACGCTCACCGAAATTTCTAAAAACCTATCCCGATCCCCGTCGTCGATCTACCGGGTTCTGAACACGTTTGAGCGGCGGGGGATTGTTGAATCTGACCCCACAACACAGGCTTGGCACATTGGATCGGCGGCGTTTCGACTTGGTTCATCCTTTCTGCGCCGCAGTGGAATAGTTGAAAGAAGCCGCCCGATTCTGCGAAAGCTTATGGAAGAAACCAGTGAAACGGCAAATTTAGGGATAGCGCGTTCGGGCACCGTGTTGTTCGTTAGTCAGGTTGAAACCCACGAAACCATCCGCGCGTTTTTTGCCCCCGGTACTCAATCCCCTATGCACGCATCCGGGATCGGCAAGGCGTTGTTATCCAGATACACACCTGAGCGCCTGGACGCCTTCCTGCGAAATTACCCGTTAAAGCGTTTCACTGCACATTCGATCACCGATGCGAAAACCCTCAGAGCAGAACTGCAGGATATTCGCACCCGGGGTTTTGCTTTGGACAACGAAGAGCGCACAGTGGGAATGCGTTGTGTTGCGGCGCCCATAATTGATCTCCACGGTGAAGCTGTTGCCGGTATTTCAGTTTCTGGTCCGACCTATCGGATGACTGAAGCTCAGTTGGACCGCATTAGCATGTTAGTGTGTGAATCAGCAGAGAATTTGTCCGAAGGACTCGGAGCAAAATTCTAAATAAGAGTCAGGCAGCCTTAGTGGGTTTGTTCCAATAAATTTTGTAAAATGATCTGAAATAGTTGTTTCCCAAGATACCTATGTAACGGAAGTTTTTCCGTGCAAAAGTTTAAGATGCTGAAAAAGCTTAATAAAATTTGATGTTAGAAACCTTTAGACAATCCAACAGTTGGCATGAGCAATAATGTCGTCCGTAATTTGACCATAATTGGGACACCACCGAACACCTGTAGGAACATGTTTTTGACAAATTTCGGAGTCACCATAAATGGCGGCGTGGAACTAAGCTATTTGGTAACAGATGTTGGGCCACCACTAGGGTGGGTAATTTATGAATTCTACAGAAAAAAACCACATTGCCCCTGATGGCAAGTTCACCGATGAGCTTCAGCCGGGTACGACCCTGCTTCAGGGCCAATACGTGATTGAGAGTTTTCTCAATAGTGGTGGCTTTGGAATGACTTATCTTGCCAAGGACAGCTTGGAACGACGGGTTGTCATTAAGGAATGTTTCCCAGCGTCGTTTTGTACCCGCGCCGACACAGTGGTACGTGCCCGTTCACGCGCCCAACAGAAGGATTATAAATCCATCGTCCGTTTGTTCGTTCAGGAAGCACGCAGACTGTCCAAGTTGAACCATCCCAACATTGTCGGGGTCCACCAGGTTTTTGAAGATAATGAGACCGCCTATATGGTGCTCGATTATGTAGACGGTCAAGATTTGCTGGACATCGTTGACGAAAAGAAAAGGCATCTGGGACCAGAGGATATGCGTAAGATCCTGCTGAAAGTTTTGGACGCTATCGGATTTATTCACAAGAAAAATATCCTTCACCGCGATATTTCACCCGACAATATTCTACTTGATCAGTCAGATGAACCAATACTGATTGATTTTGGAGCTGCACGCGAAAAGGCGAGCAAAGCCACCCGTGCGCTATCCGCTCTGCTTGTTGTCAAAGATGGTTATTCACCGCAGGAATTTTACATTGCGGGAAATGAGCAGGGTCCAGCCAGCGATATCTATGCGTTAGCAGCCACATTTTACCACATGGTTGCAGGTGAAGCCCCGCCAAATAGTCAAAAGCGCCTCGCGGCCGTTGCGGCAAAAGAGGACGACCCGTACAAGCCTGCGGCTGAGACCGTGACTGGGTATGACAAAGATTTCCTAGAAGCCTTAGACAAGGCATTAAACATCTTCCCGAATGACAGGTTTCAATCTGCACAGGAATGGTCAATTGAGATCGATATCGAAAAACGTATTGAACATGCACTGGCCGCAGCACAAAGCGATAAGAACATAGACCGATCAATTTCGCAGCTTGTAAGCGAGACTAATCTGGCAGTTCTAGAAGAAAAGAAACACGAAGAGATAACCGTGTCAGAAGCAAAACCGATGTCGTCACAAAAGAACATTCCAGTGGGTGAAAAAGTGGCTGACGACGAAGATCTACCATCCCAAACCACGTTAAACATCGATGAAAATGGTATCGCGCGAAAAAGGTGGTTTTTTGGCCGCTCTAAGGGTGCGCGGACCACACGTCGGATTTGGAGCAGCGGAAAATCACGAACCGATAATATTGGAAAGGCAGGCCTATGAAATTCATCAAGGACATAATTACCAAAAAGCGCCAACCCCCGGTGGAGAGCGATTTTGTAGAAATGGTAGAGCAGTTTGATCCAACTAAATCGACTGAGTCTGAAGGAAATACCGGCGATGACTTGTTAAAAAGTCTGGCGTCAATCCAGTCCAAGATACAGGGCGCGCTTGGTAACACTAACCGTGATCCCAAAAATGGTGTGCAGGAAAAACTAGGTTCTGGCCCAGTCGATAGTTTCGAAGACATTGTTGCAAATATTGCAAAACCAACAGTCGATGAGTCGAAACAAAAACCCGTGATTGAAACCAAGCCCGAGGTTTCTAAAGCTGTTGAAACGGAAATTTCTCCTTCAGTTTCTGTGGTTCCAAAAACTGAACCTGCTGATGAAGTTTCTGTAACAGTGTCAAAGACGATTAAACCAACTGTGCAGATTGCAAAAAAACCCATATTGCAAAGCGCTCAACCCGATAGTCAGGCAGCAGCCAGCGAAACGCAATATTCTGATCCGGTAAGAATAGTAAAAGAACCGCCAGCCGAACCAAAGCCCGATGCTTCACATGCGAATGAAAAACCCGCGCCAGGTCCAAGAATTGTTGAAGTGCCCGCTCCCTCAACAGGGAGAACCGGTCGACGCGCCGGTCGGGTGAAAACGCGCCTGCTGGGATTTGAACAATCTCAGGAAAGCAGCGTCGATCCATTCGAAGCAGGTAAAAAAGTTAGTAGCCAGGCGCAGGTCAAATTTCCCGTTGGCTGGATCGTTGTTATCGACGGGCCAGGTAGGGGGGCTTCATTTTCTTTGCACAATGGCGTGTCGCAGATTGGCCGCGGCGAAGACCAGGCAATAAAGTTGGATTTTGGTGATAACAGTATTTCGCGAAGCAACCATGCAGCAATCGCCTATGACAATGAACAACGGTCCTTTTTCCTTGGGCACGGTGGCAAGGCGAACCTAGTGCGCTTGAACGACAAACCCGTTCTTAGCACCGAAGAAATATCAAACAGTGATTTAATTCGGATCGGGGAAACCACGCTTCGGTTTATTGGTTTGTGTGGAAGCGATTTTGACTGGGATGTGGATAACCAGGAAGACATTGATGATGCGGCCATCGCATAAAATTCATTTTGATGTCGCATCCGCAATCAGCCAAGGCCGGCGTGATTACCAGGAAGACGCGATAATCACCGATTTCCCCATGGGTTCTGATCTGGGGTTTGCTGTGCTTGCCGATGGCATGGGTGGACATGCGTCTGGTGACGTCGCCAGCAAAATTGTCGTGACTGAGGTTTTTAGTGAACTGAAACTACAAAGCGGCAACCAAAACGCTTTTGAAGAGAATGTCACAAATATTCTTCTTGATGCAGCTCTTGCAGCAAATGAATGTGTCAACGGCCATGTCAGTATCAACCCCGATTCCGCCGGTATGGGCGCCACGTTAATTGCTCCGGTGTTTTTAAAGGATCGGCTATATTGGATTTCTATCGGGGATTCTCCGCTGTTTCTTTACCGTAGCGGAAAGTTGGCCCAATTGAACGAAGACCACTCAATGGCGCCGCAAATTGACTATATGGTTGAGACGGGTCAGCTAGAGGAAGAAACTGCAAAAAACCATCCCGATCGAAACTGCCTGACTTCGGTGTTGATTGGCGAGACTATTGCCCGAATTGATTGCCCGCAGGAACCGGTTGACCTGAATGATGGCGACATACTTATAATGGCCAGCGATGGTTTGCAGTTTTTGAGCAACGCACAGATCGAAACAGCGCTTGCTAAATGCAAAAGTAAATCCAGCACCGAAATTTCTGAATTATTGATGGAGGCGCTGGAAGAGCTGGGCGATCCTGATCAGGACAATATTTCATTTTCGGTTATCAAAATTCGTATATCAGGCCCGCAAATATCGGGACAGCAAAAAAATGGGCTGGGCGCGCATTCAGCTCTTGAAACTACTGTGGCATCTAACAATTCGCAAAGTGTTGGTGCTGCGATTGCGTCTGCGGGCCAATCAGTGATGACTGTGTTGCGTACATTGCGCAGTTCTTCAAGTACCTCGGACGGTGCATCATGAACGTACAAACCTCAACAATAGACATCACCGAACAGCTGGAACAATTGCTTGCCTCCGGAGAAATCCCAACTAAGGCCAGTCAGCAAGGTGCGCGCCTGCTCGAAAGGATGAAATCCCCGGTGAGGGTTGCAATTCTTGGCCTGCCAGGCAGTGGAAAAACACAACTTTTAAATTTGTTATCTGGGCGCCGCGTTTTCCCGGAAGGAGCAGATTTACCCTCGTTAGAATTATCGTGGGCTAAAGCCGCAAATACATTTGTCACGTTTGAAGATCAGTCGATCCTAACACATGACGGTATTGCGTTGGAAAAACTGAATGAAGCGGGCTCGGTTTTTGCAAAACTTGAAATGGACCTACCGTTTCTAAAGAACGTTAGCCTACTTGATCTCCTTATGAATGGAACACTCGAAGATCAGGAAGATGTGATCGATTGGGCTGTTGAACACGCGGATATTATTCTTTGGTGCAGCCAGAAATTTTCCACGCAGGAACATATGCTTTGGTCGCGTGTTCCCGAAGTGATGAAAGACCATAGTTTTTTCGTTTTGACCAAAGCGGATGAATTGTCTTCGCAAGGTGTGCTGTCAGCTCGGATTTCAGAGCTGCAAGATACCGTAGCTGAAGAATTTCTCAGCCTCGTCCCGGTAGCAACATTGCAAGGCGTCGATGCATTGGGGGTGGATGGTGCCACCGATGAGGCCGCTTTGATCGGCAGCGGGGGTAAAGCGCTTACTACGGCCATCAACCGCCAGGTTGAGATGGGCAACAGGGCGGCATCTGATAGCGTGCTGCTTTTTTTAAATCGGTATAGCTCAGAGCAACCGCTGGAATCCCAATCTACACTTTCAGTACAGGTCGAATTTTCGGCGAAAAGCACTAAGCAAGGTGAAAATGTCACCGAAGCTGTGTCGAACAGTGAACCAGAATTCAACCCAACCCCCGACGCGCTTAACTATTTGCGAAGCCGTGCAACTGAATTGGAAGGATTTCTGCCCGCACGCAACCCGGAAAACCTGTCAGAGATACTGGAACACTGTGCGAAGACCACAGACCACCTTGTAGAAATTGTAACCGCAAAGGGCACAGGCGATGTGAACGTCGTAAATTTGCAAGATGACATGATGGAAGCTGCAGATGTGGTCCTGTTGATGCAAATGGAAGCAGGTGAAGGTCCAGCGGCGGACGCTGTCACATTGCTGCTCCAGTTACAACGGGAACTGGAAGCAAAAATAGCTGCGTAAATTGCAACTGACTCACCTTTTCTTGCCAGATAGTTGCCGCAAAATTGCCGTGTTTGAAAGGATAATACCTGTAGAATAGGGTCCAAATCCGAGTGTGTGTTCTGACTTCGAGAACAAACGTCCATTGCAACCTCTGTCGCATGGACTTGTCGAGATCCCGTTAGATATCGCAGGTGTGGAATGAATATAGAGACAGCAATCCAAGATCAGGTACTGACCCAGGATCCGGGCAACACCGAACTTCTAAAAGTCGGGTCAGACGGTTTGGATTCTTACACCACAAAAGCAAATATACTTAAGGCTGAGCTTGGAAAGCTCGCTGAAATTGGTGATGAAAATACCAAAGGTGTTGTTGAGCGGCTAGTGCAGCAATTAGACGATTTCGAACCTAGCGTTACGATGATCGGTCAGGTGAAGGCGGGTAAGACGTCGCTGGTGAATGCGATGGTTGGATGGCCAGATCTTTTGCCTGCAGATGTAAACCCATGGACCTCTGTGGTTACATCGCTGCACATGTCGCCTGAACCTCGGGTCGAAGGCAATAGTGCGCTTTTCAAATTCTTTGACGATAAGGAATGGAACCGGTTGCTCGATAAGGGTGGTCGAATAGGCGAGTTAGCAAGCCGCGCTGGTGCAGATGAAGAACTGGAAACGGTGCGTGCGCAGATCGAGCAAATGCGGGAAAAATCCCGGGCACGTCTGGGCCGTAGATTCGAATTACTTCTTGGGCAAGAACACAATTACGGATATTTCGATAAGGACCTGATCGAAAGATACGTCTGTTTGGGTGATGACTTAGACGATGACGACGAAGAATTTCTAACAGACACGCAGGGACGTTTTGCGGACATCACAAAATCCGCCGAATTATTTTTACACCGACCAGAGTTTAAAACCAAACTCTGCATTCGGGACACACCCGGTGTTAACGACACCTTTATGATGCGCGAGCAAATTACCATCGGCGCTATACGCAGCAGTCGATTATGTGTCGTTGTTCTTTCCGCCCATCAGGCTCTTTCCTCTGTGGATATGGCCCTGATCAGGTTGATATCGAACATTAAATCTCGCGAAGTCATCATTTTCGTCAACCGAATTGATGAGCTGTCGGACCCGGCAAAACAAGTCCCTGAAATCCGTGAAAGCATTCGCGATACTCTGAAAAAGCACGAAGGTCCGGTTGATGCGCAGATTATCTTTGGCAGCGCCTATTGGGCAAACAAAGCACTGACTGACTCTCTGGATGACCTAGCGAAGGACAGCGCGCTTTCACTGGTAAATTGGGCGGAGCAGGAACTAAAAACTTCACCCGTATCACAATCTCCTGCTGAAATGATTTGGGGTTTGTCTGGTTTGCCGGCGTTGTTCGCTGCCTTGTCAGAAAGAATATCTGAAGGCGTTGGACAAGAGGCATTAGACAAAGTTGCCCGTGGCGCTATCAACCTTGCAAACGGGATACGCGCGGCAAACCAAACCGTGTTTTCACGGTTGGATGACGTTGCAGTAGAGCCGGTAGACAAGGACGAAATTGCAGTTAACCTGCTTGAAATAGAAGCAATCGGATATGACCTGTTGCGCAGTGAATTCAACGCGCTGACAGAACAGTTTCAAACCCGGATTGACCGTTCACATCGCAGCTTTCTGGAACGCGCGACCGCTTCGCTTATTTCCCATCTGGACAAATATGGTGAACAGGCCGTTTGGCAATATGATCCGGCGGGATTAAGGGTGCTGTTGCGCTCGTCTTACAGAGTATTCGGAGCGCGAACACAAAGTTCTGCTCAGATGGTCTTTGATACTGTTGCGACAGAAATTGGTGAAGTTTACGCCCGAACATTTGGAAACCTGGGCGAAGATTTCAAGATTGAATCTCCGCGCCCGCCCCGTGTACCGCCACCCGTGTTCCTGGGCCAGACAATTGCGCTAGATTTGCAGGGAAACTGGTGGAACAACTGGTGGAAACGCCGCCGAGGATACCAGGCCTTTGCGTCTGGGTTCTACAAAATGATCTCGGAAGAAACCGAACCGATCGTAAACGAGCTTAAGGTTGCGCAAGCTGACAGTATCAGGGCTGAAGCGAAATCCATTCTTCAAGAATTTCTAAACGAGCAGAGAGAAATCTTGCTTGGCGTGATTGAGCAGGCAGATGCCAGCCCAGAAGTGTTGCATGAGTTGTTGGGTGTCTATGAACGAGAAGATCGCCAAAAAATTGTTGAGTTATCTTTAAGTACGCTGAACCAATTAGTCGTGCGAAAAACAGAATAAAGGCCGCCATTACATGAGCATATCCGAAAACCCGCTGGAAGATCCGATAGTAACGCAAACTCGAAAACCCGTAATTGCTATTATGGGTGAATTCAGCGTTGGCAAAAGTACACTTTCTAATCTGTTGGTTGGGTCCAACCCTCTGCCTGTGAAAGTCACGGCGACTCAATTACCACCGGTATGGATTTCCCACGGAAATCAGGAACCTTTTCGCGAAGACCTAGAGGGTAAAAACCATCCCGTTAATCTTGATGAACTTGACCAAATTCCGCTGGAACAAACAGCGGTGATCCGTATTTTTTTGCAGGCCGATATTCTGGAGATGTGCGATTTTATCGATATGCCCGGAATATCCGACCCAAACATGTCTTCTGATGTCTGGCAACGTGTCATTCATCACGCCGATGGTGTTCTTTGGTGTACACATGCCACACAGGCTTGGCGTCAAAGTGAAGCGGCTGTATGGGGATCGATGTCCCCTGAACTTTATAGCAAGAGCTATTTGTTAATTACGCGCATTGATAAGCTGCTTACTGAGAAAGACCGGAGCAGAGTCGAAAAGCGCGTGCGTCGTGAAACCCAAGGCCAGTTTGCGGAAATATTTCCAATTTCCCTGACTCAGGCAGTTGCCGCACTTGATGACCGCCAACAGTGGGAACAAAGTGGCGCAGAGGCGTTTTCCCGGGGATTGGTCGATTTATTGCAGGAATTGTCTAGTTCCCTGAAAGAGCAAGAGCCTTCGACTTTACGCAAACCAGTCGAAGTGGACGAAGTTCAGCAAGGCCAAAAGATAGTTCAGCTGGATACCTCGGTAAATGAAGAACAATCCAGCCACGTTGTTATTAGCCCTTCGCGTGTGAAAAAAGTTGAATCTAAGGCCAAGCTGACTCCGCGTCCTGCACGAAGTGAGAGCCCGTTAATAACAACCGAATCCCCGCTTGCTTCCGTGCGGGATATATTGGGCTGACCCCTGGACCTGACCGTTCTTGGCCACGTCAGCGAATGGATTTCCATTCAAACGTAGACATTTGAAAAATTAACTACGCTTTTCTTCACACACTGGTTTATCAATAGCCAAACAATGCCGGCGCAATTTGTGCAGGCCTTTCACAGAGTGTCACTAAAATGATTTTGGATAAGCTAGAAGCGTTACGGGAAACCTTTCCAGAATGCTTCGCCATTGCATTGGCAGATATTTCTTCCGGTACAGTCCTTTGTGTCAGCGCTGCAAAAAAACAACGCCAGGAACATCTGGATTCCCTTTGTGCGACGGCAGCCGAGGTGTTCGAAGGAGAAACTGCTGTCACATTTGCAAAAGCAACAAGTGCAACTGGTGCGTCAGCTTTGCAGGAAAGTGTGGTAATGGGAAAATTTGAGACATTTATTTTCTTACGGTCACCCTTGGATCCAAAAGAAGCAATGCTTTGTATTTGTTCGGGGAAAATTGACGTCGACAGGTTTCTACAAAATGCGCGATCCAGTATGAATAAAATTGCGACCGAACAATGAATGCGCTTAACCGAACAGTTTTTTCAGGAATTCCAGCATGAGCGATTTGAACAGGCTGGAAGAAAAAATAGCAAAATTGAATGCAGCCAGTACCGGTGTTTCTGCCAATGGGCGTGAAATTCCTGCGTCAGATTCTAACAGTTTATTTCGCGCAATATTGCTCGAAATAGACGAGACGATGCTCGCGCGTGAACTGATATTTGAAAATGATAACGGAATAACCTTGGGACTGGAGGTTGCGAATAGGCGGCTCTTGCGATTTAGCGGTCTTTCGGACGAAAACCATTCAGAACTCGCGGCCCCGTTACTAGAAAAAACGTTTTCGCAGGATAACAGCCCATTGATAGAGGCGTTGTTTGAGGTGTTTACGGTGTTTCTGCAGGATACAACCAAGCTCCTTGTTCGTTCAGCGAAATTGTCAACGACATCTAACCCCACGGATATCGGGTGTTCGCCCCAAGGTCTTGCTGAAGCATGGTCGATAGACTTGTATGAAGGTGAGAAAAACGAACATGAAAAACACTTTATGGGTTTCTTAAATGCATGCTCGGAATTTATGCTCGCGTGTGTTCAATTTGATGACAACGGTATTTCCGAAAAAACTGGTCAGGAAAATGAGCTGAGCTTGTTATCAGAGCTGGTCCAATCTGATTTTTCCCAACTGAACGAACGACTGAAGAACAGCCTGCACTCGGATGCAGCGCCGCAGTGTTTAATGCTGGGACCAGACGGAATTGATGGTCAGTCAATTCTCTATTTTTCTGCGGGGGACAAAAGAGCGTTAATGAACATCCCTGCAGAACAGGCGTCAGAAGTTTACCAGTTATGGCGTGGCAAGAGCGCGTAAAGCCCGCCGTAGCCTAGTGAACTATAATGACTGAAGTAGTCGATTTTCCTGCCCCTGTTCCCGTTTTTTGGATCAATCGGGTGTTGGCGTAACATCAAGAACTATCGAAAAACGACCACTTCAGATCAGACCAGTGCGTTGCTCCCCAAAATTCCCAGAGCGACCAGCGTCAATAAGAACGCATGAGATTTCGCCCAAGCGGGGGCAAAGTTGGCACCAAAGGCCAATAATGCCACAAAAACGAATATAGCTACTGCTACAAAAGTTCCGAAGTTTTGTACGAAATCCAGCATATTTTTCCCCTCAGGTGATTAGTAAATTAGCAGATGTTTGAAACAGTACGCCAGCTTCCTGTGCCGCGCTGTTTTCGCGTCCATCTGACGCCTTAGAACCGCGCGTATTACCGGGCTTATTGGACTTACCGCCGTATTCGGCATTCTTTGCATATACGGTGCCGGTTGTTGCCAATGTGATGACAAAAGAAGTCGCACCAATTGTCGCGAGAGCAAGACACGCTACTTTCAGGACATTGTTTTTTGCGCTTGCCATTTGCTGGCTCCAGGCCGTTTCATTCGTTTTGTTCTAAAGTCTGGTTCTTACGGTCCGCATCATTTGCAAAAACGAATCAAATCAGACATTTTTCATTAGATTGGAAACAAACTGCCATATCCTAGTTGAACCGACAGACAACGGGCTGTTCACTCTCAGTTAATGTTTGATTTGTTAGGAATCGAATCGTGTTACGTCGAATTCTCATAGTCGGCCTTTTAGCGAATGGCCTTATGCAGCCAGCCCATGCAGCTGGTGTGCGTGAGCTGAGTCAGGCTGAATTGCGCCAAAATGTTAATTCTGGCCAATACATTAGCTTGGCGCAGTTACTCGATTACATTGAAAAGTCTGTTCAGGGTGATCTTATCGATGTCCGGGCATTCGACGCAGATGGCATTATTTATCGCGTTCTGGTGATGACACCCGCTGGCAAGCTCGCAAGCGTTACCGTCGATGCTAAAACCGGCAATCTTCTTGACAGTAATTCCGCCCTAGCCGTTGAAATTAGCGAATTGGCGGCCTCAAGCCAGGGCAATAAGCTGGGCGTTGGTAATGAGAATGGCAACAACACCCAATTAAGCGTACCGCGGCAATAGTGGCGGTAAAGGCAACAAGGGCGGCAATAGTGGTGGTAATGGTGGCGGAAAAGGCAACAAATAGTCTATCACTCCCACAATGCAACTAACCCGGTCCAGCCCCCATGCGCATACTAATTGCAGAAGATGAAACTGTTCTTGCCGATCAGATCAAACGTGTCCTGACTTCCGAAGGCTATGTCGTAGACGTTGAACATGACGGTGAAGAAGCGGCGTTTGCAGGCGCAACCGAACCTTATGATCTTGTTATTCTTGACCTCGGATTGCCGAAAAAGGATGGTATTTCCATCCTCAAAGAATGGCGCCGCCAGAACTTGAAAATGCCTGTCCTTATTCTAACCGCGCGTGATGGCTGGTCCGAAAGGGTAGATGGACTGGACGCAGGCGCCGATGACTATATGACAAAACCATTCCACATGCCGGAATTGTCCGCGCGTGTGCGGGCTATGTTGCGCCGTAATTCGGGGCGTATTAACCCGCTGTTCGAAAAAGGACCGGTCGTGTTTGACACACGAACCGGGCGGGCAATGAAGGATGGCTTCCTTGTTGAACTTACATCCCGAGAGGTCGCTGTTCTGTCTTATCTAATTCACAATGCAGGCCGCCTTGTTTCACGTACCGAGCTGTCGGAACATATTTACGAATTTGATGGTGATCGCGATTCAAACACCATCGCTGTTTTTGTGACGCGCCTGCGTAAAAAACTGGGTACTGATTTCATTCAGACAGTACGTGGGCGCGGTTATTCGATAGACGAAAACTAATGCGTTCCCTGCGCCAGCGGGCAATTGTAGGCGGCGTAATCTGGGCAATAATGATTATAGGGCTCGGCGGTGCTGCGCTCTTTACTTTTTTCGATAATCTAACACAAAGCCGGTTTGACGAGGCCCTTTTGGATCGGCATTTGCAAGTGATTGTTGCCCTCAGCAATAGCGGCGCAGACGCAGAAATAATGAGCAGTTATCTAACCGACGCGGCCTATCAAAGACCCTATTCCGGGCGGTACTGGCAAGTTACCGGTTCGAATGAAACGAAATTTACATCCCGATCTCTTTTTGACGCACTACTCTCTGGGTCAGAAGGTGCTTCTGCGATTGCGAAATTTTGGGAGGATGAAGGCCCAATGGGCAATATCCGTGGCATTCATCAGGAAATCGGACTTGTAGACGGTTCAATCTGGGTTGTTTCAGTAGCGGAATCATTGTCAGCGCTGAAAGCAGAACGCCTGCAAATCCGAAAAAGCCTGTTAGCAACTTTTGCCCTGGTTGGCGTTCTTGGTATCGCTGCCGCCATCTTGCAAACCTCCACCGTCGTTCGTCCACTGACCAAATTGAGAGAAGACGTAGCACATCGATGGGACGCACAAGAATCACTTGACCCAACCGGTTACCCCGAAGAGGTTTCCCCCCTAGTGTCAGATATAAATACTCTATTGGATCGAAATCGCGAGATTGTTGAACGCGCGCGCCGCCGGGCGGCAGATCTGGCCCATGCTTTGAAAACTCCGTCAGCAATATTGCGAAATGAACTGGAGGCTTTGAGCGAAAAAGAAGTGGATGTTCAGTTAGCAATCGAAGCGTTGGACCGTGTGGACGCACAATTACTGAACTCATTCGCACGTATTCGGGCTGCCAATACTGGTACCAGTACGCACTCGCAGACGAATTTGGGTACATCAGTTGAGCGGCTGGTAAGACTTTTTCGTAAGCTGCCGGACACGTCATCAAAGACGATAAAAATCAACATGGAACCAGGTATTAACATTCCAATGAATGTGCAGGACATCGAAGAAGTCTTGGGGAATTTGTTGGAAAATGCGTTGCAGTGGGCAGACGGTGAAGTCCAAATTACGTGCATCGACAAAATTGATAATGTTTTGATTGTGATTGAAGACGACGGTCCCGGAATTAGTGAAGAAGACCGCCAAGAGGCGCTTAGATCGGGTGGGCGTCTTGATACGTCCGCGCCCGGAACCGGACTGGGCTTGGCTATCGCAGCGGATCTTTTGCAGGCCTATGGCGGAACACTGGATCTAGGGCAGTCTGAAGGTCTGGGAGGGCTCCAGGTATCGATGACAATCCCGGATAAGATCGTTTAATTTCCAATGCTTTTGCCAGTCTGAGAATTTAGTCCCGCTAACGAAAGCCTAAAATCCGTCGGTTAAAAATTTCACAATATCTTCAGCTGCCGCATTTACTGCGGTGCTATAAATAACCTCCCCCTGCTCAGGCGTTGCAAGCGCTGAATGCGACCCAACCCTGCCGTCAGGAAACGTCCGACGGTGTTCCTCAGGCGGGCCGTGCCGGTCACCGGCATGGGCAGACATGTATTCAGAACTAAGTTTCTTTGGCGGTGTTTTCGCACTTCCAGCTTCTACCACGCGATAAAGTACCTGCGTAATTGCAATTTCAGAAGGGGTAGCGTGCATCCCCTCCCAATCCCCAAAATACTGTTCTCGCAACTCGTGAACTTGCTCATAGTCCCACCAACTTCGCAGGCAGGTTTTCGCTTCAGTTAACGTTTCAATGGCAAGTACAATAGGTTCCAGATTTGCCCCATGGCCATTCAAAATGTAGATATTCTGAAACCCCTGCCTCTGAAACCCATCCAATATTTCTGCAACCATGTCCTGGAACAGCTTTGAAGACAGTGAAACCGTGCCCGGAAACTTTGTGTTGAACGGGGCCGGGGTATAGGCCAATGCGGGCGCGACGATCACTTTTGCAATATCAGCAGCGGCGGTTGCGATAGAACCTGCACACAGTGTATCCGTCCCGATTAACCCCATTGGGCCATGCTGCTCGGTGGAGCCTGTAGGCAGAACAATGCAATCGGAATGCTTTAGATAAGCCTCCACTTCCTGCCAGGTCATTTGTTCAAGCTGCATTAGTTTTTATAGATTGTTTGATTTCAACAAAAAAGGGCCGCGAAAATTACGCGACCCTTTTGACATTATAAGTTCAGCAAATCTACAGGCCCCACTTGGCCGAGACTGTTTCAAAGAACCCCTTGGTTTGCTTCAGCTTAACCCAGTTGTTCACGTAGTTGATCCACACCTGATCGTCCTGTGGCAACAGCATCGCGATAGGCGAAGGAGAGCGTGGCCCGGTGTTAGGAACCCGCACAATCGGAAACTTTTCCGCCAGGGTTGAACCCTCAATGTTGGAGGTAATGAAGACATCAGCGCGACCCGCTATGACCTCTTGAAAACCCCGCGCAGGGGCCTCGACCACCTTGATGTCGGCGTTTGGAAACCACTCATGAACCAGCGCATCAAAGGTCGTGCCCAAGGTGGTAGCCACTTTCACATCAGCCTGATTGATTGACTCGTAGCCATCAAAATTGGCCGCCTTATCTTCGGTTGTGAAGGGAAATATTTCCACCGACAGATAGCTTTCCGAGAACCCGGCAACTTTCATCCGAGGCGCTGAAATAGAGGCCGAACCCGTGATATGGTACTTCCCGGCAACAACGCCGTTGACCAAAGTTTTCCAGTCGGTCGGAACAAATTCAACCTCGACACCCATATCAGTTGCCAGTTCGGTCATGACGTCAATGTCAAAGCCTTTGTAGGTATTGGTTGCCGGATCGCGCAGGCTCATCGGGTTCCAATCGCCGGTCGTGCCGACCTTTAGAACACCTTCGTCCAATATTTGGTTCAGCGCGGATTGCGCTTGCACTGCGGTGGCCAGGCCTAGCCCCAGCACAGCCGCTGTTGCGACTTTCATCAATTTTTTCATTGTTCTCTCCCGTTCACTACAATTTGCATCTGCAATATTGCGCCTTGATCTAACGACAACACAACAGATAACCTCAAAAAATATTTTCCGACTGTGGAAAATCATCTCTGGGGGCCATCTATGCAGCAAGCCGCGATTGAACTTGTTGACGTGAATAAATGGTTTGGCGATTTCCATGTATTGAAGGACATTAATCTGTCCGTACAACCCGGAGAACGACTGGTTATTTGCGGTCCTTCAGGGTCAGGTAAATCCACTGTGGTTCGCTGCATCAACCGCTTGGAAGTCCACCAAAATGGCATGATCCGCGTTGACGGAATTGAGCTGACCAATGATCCAAAATCAGTCCGCGATATCCGTTCCGAAGTTGGCATGGTATTCCAGCAGTTCAATCTGTTCCCCCATCTTAGTGCGCTGGAAAACCTGATGCTCGGCCCGATGAAAGCCCGTGGGCTTTCCCGCGCCGAGGCCGAAGATAAAGCGCGTCATTATCTCGAAAGGGTGCGGATACCAGAACAGGCGGACAAACGCCCCGGGCAGCTGTCAGGCGGCCAGCAACAGCGTGTCGCCATTGCTCGAAGCCTGTGTATGGAGCCCAAGGTTTTACTGTTTGATGAACCCACATCGGCGCTGGATCCGGAAATGATTTCGGAAGTTCTGGATGTGATGGTTGAGTTGGCAGAGGAGGGCATGACGATGATTGTCGTGACCCACGAAATGGGATTTGCACGCAAAGTGGCAGATGAAATGGTGTTCATGGACGCCGGCGAAATCGTTGAACACGGGCCTCCAGAACAATTCTTCAATAACCCGCAATCTAGGCGGTGCCAAAAATTTCTTAGCCAGATTTTGCAGCATTAGGGATGGAACGATGAAAAAGCTCGTTGGATTTTCATTTCTGCTACTGGTGCTGACCGGATGCTCGTCGTCCACAAACTGGGGTTGGTACGTTATCAACCCGATGACCCCTGCTGGCCAGATCAACATCAAGTTCCTGA
Organism: uncultured Marinosulfonomonas sp.; assembly: GCA_964599985.1. Classification (GTDB taxonomy): domain Bacteria; phylum Pseudomonadota; class Alphaproteobacteria; order Rhodobacterales; family Rhodobacteraceae; genus NVTR01. Next base: position 27,202 of record CAZRHV010000025.1, read on the forward strand.
TCAACGGAATGGGGGCCACGATCCTGATTTCACTAATTGCCGCCGGAATATCCATTTTTCTTGGCCTGATGGTCGCGCTTCCCGGATTGTCTTCGCGCCGTTGGCTACGCATTATAAACCGAATTTACGTCGAATTTGTTCGGTCCATCCCGCTCCTGCCAATGTTGTTTTGGGTGTTCTACGGCTTACCGCTGATCTTTCGCTCAATGGGCCTCGACATCCCAATTGACCCGTTTTGGGGGACGATCATCACTCTGGCCCTGTCAGACAGCGCCTTCACCGCAGAAATCTACCGCGGTGGCATTCAATCCATTGCCAAAGGACAATCGGAAGCGGCGCAAACCGTTGGGCTGAACTACGCGCAAACCATGCGCTACGTGATCCTGCCACAGGCAATCCGGCGCATCCTGCCGCCCCTGGCAAACCAGTTTATTTACATCGTCAAAATGTCGTCCTTTGCCTCGGTCATTGGAATGCAGGAACTGACAAGACGCGCCAATGAATTGGTGGTCACAGAATACCGCCCGCTTGAAATCTATTCGCTTTTGATCGTCGAATATCTGGTGCTGGTTCTGATCATCAGCGCGGGTGTACGTAAACTGGAACGGCGAATGGGAGCGGATGAAGGTGGATAACAAAGGATAGGCAATATGGACTGGCATAACTTTATGGACGAAACAGTGGATAATATCTCTGCCCTGTCCAAAGAAATCCCCGACACGGTTCAGGGGTTCAACATGATGAGCAAAGCGGCCAAAACCAATGGCGCGCTGGACGAAAGAACCAAGGAATATATGGCGCTTGGAATAGCAATTGCGACCCGATGTGACAGCTGCATTGGTTTCCATGTACGCGCACTGATCCGGCTGAAAGCCAGCCGCGAACAGTTTTGCGAAGCCTTGGCAATGGCGACCTATATGGGCGGCGGTCCGTCCTACGCCTATAGCGCCAAGGCGTTGAAAGCGTTTGATACATTTTCGAAATAAGGATTGTGGCCAATGTTTGATGAAGACTCAGGGTTTGTTTTTGATGCTTGGTACGTTGCCGGGCGCAGTGCTGACTTTGTACACAAGTTGACAGCTGTCAACATATTGGGAATTTCCATCGTCATTTTTCGAGGCGAAAATGACGAAGCTATTGCTCTGGAAGACGCCTGCCCGCATCGTAAATTGCCGCTATCCAAGGGCAGTATTGTGGGCAGTACGGTTGTGTGCGGTTATCACGGGCTGACGTTTGATTGCGAAGGAAGTTGTGTCGCGGCACCTACCCAGCAGGACGCGGTTCCTAAGCGGGCGACGGTTAAATCCTATCCGGTTGAAGATCGCTGGGGTTTTCTGTGGATATGGATGGGTGACCGTGATCTGGCTAACAAAGATGAGATCATCAACATTCCGAATTTCGGGGTTGACGGCTGGGCGACAACCGCGCTCGGCGCTCTGCCAATGGAATGCAATTATTTGTACATCATAGATAACCTGCTTGACCCGTCCCATGTGGCTTGGGTCCATATCACGTCGTTCGCCGGGGCAGGGACAGACGATCGACCTTTGGACATTAGCGAGGACGAAGATGGCGTTGTCGTGTCCCGCTGGATTATGGCGCAACCGGCTCCACCCTACTATGCAGATATGCTGCCATTCGCAGATAGCTGCGATCGTAAACAGCACTATGAATGCCGCACGCCTTCCACCGCCATAAATGTGTCGGTCTATACACCTCCGGGTTTGGGAGGTTCTGATAAACCACTAAGCGACAAAGCTTTTATCAACATTTCGTATAATTTCATCACCCCCGTTGATCAGGACAACGCTCTCTATTTCTGGTTTCAGCACCGCAATATGCACGCCGACGATGAAGCATTATCCAAACGAATGTTCGAAGGTGCGGTTATGGCGTTTAATGAGGATAAGGAAGTTTTGGAGTACGTTCACACCGGCATGAAAAACCGCGTTACACCCTATCTGAATCTGGGACTGGACGCAGGTGCCATGCGGTTTCGCAAGAAGGTAGAGCGACGTATTGAGGCCGAACAGGAAGCGTAATCTCAGTCGAACGACAATTGCCCGTCCGGCCCTAATCCGCAGTTTTGTGACGGGTTATCGAAGACATCGCGAAGCTCAGGGAAGCGTCCAAAGATAGCGTCGCCACCCGCTATCCGTTCAGGGTAAAATCGCCCATCTTCCCAGATATTCACCCCGTCGACACAGACAGTTGTATCCAGAATATTCAATGAAATTTCGCCGGGCGCATAAGCTCCACAGGTATGAAAATGCAGTAGTCGCGGATTACCGAACGCGCCTCCGCTCCAGCGTTCGAAATTCAAGGCGGCGGGTTGCGGATAGTCACATCCCGGATGAATGCCCGCGTGCCAGGAATGCACGAAGTACGGGTCAATTCCGTATAGCTTCCCGACATGTTCATAGTGTGCTTTTGCAGTGTCGACATCGCATTGAAGCCCCTCAAACCCGGTGATCCGGCCGGCTTCGAAATTGACTTTCAGAACGCCGTCCAACCGACAGGCGTAGGGGCTATAATACTGCGAACCGGTGCCCACCAAAAAACCCTGCTGGGCAACTTTGCCTGCAAAATTATTGGCCGGGGCAGGGGTGAAAACTGACATCGGAAACCGAGTGACTGTTACATCAGCGTCTTCGGCAGGATAGTCGGCAAATGGGCCGCTGAAATTTGTTCCTAACGGGCAAGTTACGCGGATATCTTTCGCGCCGGCAAGGCACGAATTCACCAGATCTTTGATTTCCTCAAAAGCCCGGTAGTCAGTTTGACCAAACGAAGACGCCAGCATATCAGCATCCAGCGCGTAGGACACGATTGGCCGGATATTCCCCTGTGATGGCCGAAACCTGATCTGATCCCCAAGGCGGGCAAGGAACAGGGATCGGTCCGCAGCTTTCATTCGAGCGATACATTCAGGGCTTGGGTCAACCACGTCACGCGAAAATGGAACTTCAAACAGCGTTACCGAAATTCCAAGCCGTTTTGCATTTTCTGCAACCGCATCAACAATTGAAGCGTCGAAGAATTTATAGCCAGCGGATTCATAGAGGATAAGTAACCTGTCACCGCTTTTCATCCCTGCACAGGCAAGCAAAAGGTTCTCTGCTCCTTTAACTAAATTAACGTCCACCACTGCCCCAAACCAAAACCATTTCACCCCTCGCCAAAACAAAGCCTAACCGACTAATCCGGAATTGCAGCATGTTTATTCAGTACGATTTAGCTAACAAAGGGCCAGCAACTGACATTAGTATCGCCGCAAGGAACTTGCGTAAGGGACCAGATATGACCGCCTGGATAAAAATGATTGATGATAACGACGCTGATGGTCGTTTGAAGACACTGTTGGATGAGGCTCGGACCCCGCATGGCACGGTGGATACCGTGATGCGTGTTCATTCCCTTCGGCCCGAAACCATGCACGGACACGTTACGCTCTATCGTTCGGTCCTGCATGGCAAGGATAATATCCTGCCGTTCTGGTTTCTGGAAATCGTCGCCAGTTATACATCAATCCTGAATGACTGCACCTATTCCCTGACCCATCATTTCATGAACGTGCGCAACTTGCTGAAGG
>CAZRHV010000026.1:0-28247 GCA_964599985.1 uncultured Marinosulfonomonas sp.
ACCCGCCCGTCCTTGGTATTTATTGTTTCTTTTGGTGCAGAAACGCTCCAGCAGGATGTTGGATCAGTTTCAACGAAAACGCTCCAGTCCGTTTTTGCCGCCACACGGTTAGTTGATTCGCTCTGTGCAAACGCGGTTGTGCCCATCATCGCAAGCGACGCGCCCACCAAACCATACCATAATTTTGATGTCATAATTTCACAGCCTCCAGCTGCCTATGCCTCTGTCTGGGTCACCGAGTCCATTTATTGGACCTTTTTAGGTGCGCACCATTTTCAACTCGATTAGGCTAGTTTAACGTATATCTGCCTGATTTTAAAAGGCCTGTTGGCGAAAAATCGCGCAACTTAATGAGAGGAAGCAGAATTGAATAATCCGATAGCGATGGCCGAGGTCTGGCGTGGCGAATTTTTGGAATGTGTACACGTCGGCCACGCCGTTGTTTGTGATGCTTCCGGTAATATCGTGCAAGCTTGGGGTGACCCGGACTCGGTGATTTTACCGCGCTCGTCGTGCAAGATGATCCAGGCACTTCCCTTGATCGAAAGCGGCGCGGCAGATGCTTTTGGCCTGACACAGGATCAACTGGCGCTGTCCTGTGCGTCACATCAGGCGGCGGCTATTCATACCGATAGGGTTCAGAACTGGTTGGCTAATTTGGAATTGAGTGACGACGATTTTCGGTGTGGCCCACAAATGCCCAACGATTGGGACGCAAAACAGGCTCTAATAAAGGGAGATCTGTCCCCTTGCCGGTATCATAACAATTGCTCGGGTAAGCATTCCAGTTTTTTGACCACCACCAAACACCTGAAGGCGGGGCCAGAATATGTAGATCCGTCCCACCCGCTGCAACTGGCGGTGCGCGAAGCTTTTGAAGATGTCACCGGGATGGATAGCCCCGGATTTGGCATTGATGGATGTTCGGCGCCCAACTTTGCAACCACAGTTCACGGCCTGGCCCGCGCCATGGGTTTCTTTGCGGCGGCGCGCGATGATGGACCGTTACGAAACCGGGCCGCACGTAGGCTGATTGAGGCAATGATGGCCTACCCGGAACTGGTTGCTGGAGAAGGACGGGCTTGTACCGACTTGATGCGAGCAATGGGCGGCAAGGTGGCACTGAAGGGCGGGGCCGAGGGCGCCTATATTGCAATTTTACCTGAACAAGGTCTGGGTGTTGCCTTGAAAATCCGGGATGGCGCGTCGAGGGGATCGGAATGCGCGATCGCTGCAATTCTGGTTAGCCTTGGCGCGCTGGATGCAAATGATCCAGTGTTAGATAAGTGGGTGAATGTAAAACAGCGTAATTTTGATGGGTTAGAGACTGGTTTCCTGCGGCCAGCCATCGGATTTCCCAATTAAGTAACAAATTCGCTTTTGTTATACCCCTGCAAATACAGCAACGCGGTCAAATCGCAGTGGTTTATGCGAATATCGCACTGTTCCGCGACCGCTGGTTTGGCATGTGCCGCCACGCCAGCACCCACGGCATGCAACATTCCCAGATCATTTGCACCGTCACCAACCGCCATAGTCTGATCGGTTGTTATGCCCAGTCGTTCCGTAATTTCATTTAATGCCAATACTTTAGCATCGCGCCCCAAAATCGGATCAGTAACTTTCCCGGTCAGTTTGCCGTCTTCAATGATCAAAGTATTGGCGTGGTGCTCATCAAATCCCAGATCAGCGGCAATTTTGGTTGTAAAATCCGTGAACCCCCCTGACACCAGAGCTGTGTAAATATCGTTCGCTTTCAAGGTTGCAAGTAGCGTTGTGGCACCGGGCATCAAAGTGATGTGGTTGGCCAAAACAGTGTCTATTATGTCTGAATTAATTCCTTTTAGCAGTGCTACGCGCTCGATCAGAGAGGTTTCAAATTTCAGGTCACCATTCATGACCCGCGTAGTAATCGCCGCGACCTGCGGCCCGACACCCGCAATGTCGGCCAGTTCATCAATACATTCCTGCTGGATCATTGTGGAATCCATATCGGCCAGAAAAAGTTGCTTTTTGCGGCCCCTGGTTGGCTGAATAACCAAATCTACTTTCAGTTCTTGCAAATCTTTCCAGTTGCTCCAAAAACTATCTGGCTTTGCCGCAACACTAAATTCAACCGCCTCATTCGCAGAGAGCCACCGCAATTCGCCCCCACCCCACGCGTTTCGCAAGTTATTGGCTAAAACAGGATCTAACGTTGCTATTTTTGGATTGGAAATCAGAGTAACCACATACATCGGCGTTTCGATCCTTATGATTTTTTGTCGTATTTGACGCAATAAGCGGCGCTATAACCGCAAAATTCCGCTTGTGAAAGCGAATTTAGCCGCTTATGCCCGCCCGTGGGACACCCTTCCCCAACGAAGGGCATATATCTGTGAGGATACCACTGATGACTATTCAACAACCGGCTTTGCTGCCGGATAATCCGCGTTTCTCAAGTGGCCCCTGTGCCAAACCCCCCAATTTCAATCTTGAAAACCTGTCCGGCGCGCCCCTTGGTCGCTCGCACCGGGCGGCTGTTGGCAAGGACAAATTACGGGAAGCCATTGAAGTAACACGGGTAATTCTGGGTGTACCGGATGATTACCGTATTGGCATTGTACCTGCATCCGACACTGGTGCCATGGAAATGGCGATGTGGAACCTGCTGGGGCAGCGCCCGGTGGAAATACTGGCATGGGAAAGTTTCGGCGCGGGCTGGATCACCGATGTGGTCAAACAGCTAAAGCTGGATGCGACGGTACGTACTGCGGATTACGGGCAGATTGTTGATCTGTCCAAAGTAGATTTTGACAAGGATGTTGTGTTCACCTGGAACGGAACAACCAGCGGTGTCCGGGTGCCCAATGGCGAAGTAATTCCCGTTGATCGTCAAGGACTTACCATATGTGACGCGACCAGTGCGGCGTTTGCGATGAACCTGCCATGGGACCGGTTGGACGCCACGACATTCAGTTGGCAGAAGGTTTTGGGCGGTGAGGCGGCGCATGGAATGCTGATCCTGAGCCCGCGCGCAGTTGAGCGGCTGGAAAGCTATACACCTGATTGGCCGTTGCCGAAAATTTTCAGGCTGACCAAAGGCGGGAAACTGATCGAGGGGATTTTTGAAGGTGCGACGATCAATACGCCTTCAATGCTTGCGGTTGAAGACTATTTGCAGGCGCTGAAATGGGCGGGTTCTGTGGGCGGTCTGAAAGGGTTGATTGCGCGCGCAGACGCGAATACTGCTGTATTAGAGACGTTTTTCGGTCAAAATAGCTGGATCGATTTCCTTGCTGAAGACCCCGCAACCCGGTCGAATACATCGGTATGCCTAAAGTTCACTGATCCCCGGATTAAAGACGGTGCCGCCTTTGCAAATGCTGTAGCGAAACGGTTGGAAGCCGAGCAAGTGGCCTTTGACATCGGGGCGTATCGTGATGCCCCGCCGGGCTTGCGTATCTGGTGTGGCGGAACTGTTGAAACGGCCGATCTAGAGGCCCTGATGCCCTGGATCAGCTGGGCGTTTGAAACTGAAATTGAAAACCTGGCCCAAACTGCCTGAATCCTGAAATTTTGTGCAATTGGTACGATTGGTACCCATAAATTGCACAAACCCAAAAAAGGAGCCTGACATGGCCCCCAAAGTTCTCGTCTCTGACAAACTATCGCAAGCTGCCGTACAGATATTTCGTGATCGCGGAATTGATGTGACGTTTGAACCTGATCTTGGCAAAGACAAGATCGCCCTGCTGAAAGCTATTCCGGAATTTGACGGGCTGGCGATTCGCTCGGCTACGAAAGTCACCGAGAAAATCCTGAACAACGCGCCCAACTTGAAAGTCGTGGCGCGGGCCGGAATTGGCGTGGATAATATTGATATTCCAGCGGCGTCAAAACGCGGTGTTATCGTGATGAACACACCATTTGGCAATTCGATCACAACGGCCGAGCACGCGATTGCGCTGATGATGGCTGTCGCGCGGCAAATTCCGGCGGCCAGTACATCGACCCATGCCGGGAAGTGGGAAAAATCGGCGTTTATGGGGGTTGAGCTGACCGGCAAAACCCTGGGTGTGATTGGCGCCGGGAATATTGGTTCTATCGTGTGCGAACGCGCGCTGGGATTGAAGATGAAAGTCATCGCTTATGATCCGTTTCTGAGCGAAGAACGCGCGGCAACAATCGGGGTGACCAAGGTTGAACTGGATGAGCTGCTGGGGCGGGCTGATTTCATAACCTTTCATGTGCCACTAACCGACAAGACCAGAAATATTCTGTCGCGTGAAGCAATTGCCAAGCTAAAGCCGGGGGTGCGGATTATTAACTGCGCACGCGGTGGTCTGGTGGATGAAGAGGCACTGGCCGAGGCGTTGAAATCCGGGCAGGTCGCTGGCGCCGGGTTTGATGTTTTTGCCAAGGAACCGGCCACCGACAGCCCGCTGTTTAACCTGCCAAATGTGGTTGTGACGCCGCATTTGGGGGCATCTACCAGTGAGGCGCAGGAAAATGTAGCCATTCAGGTGGCCGAACAAATGTCAGACTATTTATTGGACGGAGCAGTGTCTAATGCACTGAATATGCCGTCTGTCACGGCAGAAGAGGCGAAGGTGATGGGGCCATGGTTAAAGTTGGCCGGGCATCTTGGGTCATTTGTTGGCCAGCTGACGGATGAGCCGATTGAAGCGATCAATATCCTGTATGACGGGGCGGTTGGCGAGATGAATACGGCTGCGTTGAACGCCGCCGCCGTGGCCGGGATCATGCAGGCGACCAACCCGGATTTAAACATGGTATCCGCGCCGGTGATTGCAAAGGAACGGGGTGTAAAAATTTCGACCACGACCCAGGACAAAACCGGGGTATTTGATGCGTTTATCAAGCTGACAGTGGTAACGACAAAGCGTGAGCGTTCTATTGGGGGTACCGTGTTTTCAGACGGCAAACCGCGGTTTATCCAGATCAAGGGCATCAATATCGACGCCGAGATTGGGCGGCACATGCTGTACACCACCAATAAAGATGTGCCGGGAATCATCGGGACATTGGGGCGGATATTGGGTGAGGGGAATGTAAATATTGCGAACTTTACCCTCGGGAGGACCGCTCAGGGGAAGGATGCTATAGCGCTGCTTTATGTGGATGACGCCGTTCCAGAGCAGGTATTGGCCGATTTGCAGGGGACGGGGTTGTTTGATCAGCTTAGGCCGCTTGAATTTGAGGTGGTTGCGGGTGGCTAAACCTGATCCTATGGCCCGGCCGCACAAATTGTGCGGCGTTACTGTTTAGCATGATTGGATTTGGTTGATGGCTGTGGACAGGATTTATGCGATTGGCGACATTCACGGGCATCTGGACAGGCTGCGATCCGTTCACCATTGGATTGACGCGGATCGCGCGGTTGAAGGTGGCGATGATATAGTTGTGCATGTCGGAGATCTGACGGATCGCGGGCCAGAAAGTGCTGGTGTGATTCAGTTTCTGATCGATGGAATAAATGATCAAAAACCCTGGGTGGTCTTAAGGGGCAACCACGATCGGATGATGTCGCTGTATCTGAAAAACCCGGCGCAACAGGATCATAAGCTGCGTAGTGAATACACTTGGCTGAGCGGGCCGCTGGGCGGGCTGACGACGCTGGCTTCCTATGGGGTTTTACCTTTAGAAGAAACCGATCCGAAGATTCCCAAGGGGAGGCATTGGCTGCACCAAAAAGTTGGCGGGCGGGAGACTCTGACCTCTTATGGGATTGATCCGGACCGGGTTGAAGACCGAGAGCTGGCAGCAGCTGCGCGGGCAGCTGTCCCGGAGGTGCATAAGGCTTTTTTGGCCGGATTAGACACTATGTATCGCACCAAAGACGCTGTTTTTGTCCATGCTGGAATTAAACCCGGCGTGGCGCTGGAGGATCAGGTGGAGGATGATCTAATCTGGATACGCAGCGAATTTCTGAATGATACAACAGACCATGGACCACTGATTATCCACGGGCATACACCAGTGGACGCCCCAACCCATTATGGCAATCGGATCAACATCGACAGCGGAGTTGCTTTTGGAGGGCCGCTGACGGTTATCGTGATTGAGGGGCGTAAAGTGTGGAACCTGACCGCTGCCGGCCGGGTTCCACTTCTGCCTGTTTTAGACGTCTGACAGTTCTTTTTCGTGCATCCAGTCCGCGTGTTTAGGCGCCTTTTTGGTGCGCGACCATTCTTCCAGCATATCCCATTTCACGGCGTCGAGTTTCGCCAGCATCGCGTCTTCATCCGGGTCGGGACAGGCGAGTTCGATGCGGTGACCGCTTGGGTCAAAGAAATAGATTGAGTGAAAAATTGAGTGGTCGGTAACGCCGAGGACTTCGACGCCGCTTGCTTCCAGATGGTTTTTGTATTCGATCAGCATGTCGCGGTCTTTCACTTTGAAGGCAATATGCTGCACCCAGATCGGTGTATTCGGGTCACGGCCCATTTCGGGTTTGGTGGGCAATTCAAAGAATGCCAGAATGTTGCCGTTTCCGGCGTCCATAAAGATGTGCATGTAGGGATCGGGTTCGTGGGTGCTGGGCACATGATCTTCGGCGATGGCTAGCACGAAGTCCATGTTCAGCATTTTGCTGTACCATTCCACGGTTTCCTTGGCGTCCTTACAGCGGTAGGCGACGTGGTGAATCTGTTCAATTTTCATGGAGTTTCCTTTGGTGTTCGGTCCCATTCGCGCGTTATTTGGTCAATTTCTGGCGGTGGCTGCGGCGGCACCCATGGCAGCAGTTAAAACATTCGGGTCACCAATATGGTTTGCTAGCAGCAATATCAGGCGTGCGTTGAACGCGTCGCTTTGCTCTTTGGTCAAATCGTCATGGTGGGCCAGCAATTCGGCGTAGAAATCGTCGGCGCTGGCCAGGTTCGGTTTTGTGTTTAGCTTGGTCATATTATGCTCCTCCAGGCTGGCCGGTGGTGGTTGCGAGGGCTTTGAGAACGTCCGCCTTGTCGAAACTGGTCCAGCGGGCGGCGATGTGTTGGTCGGGGCGCATCAGGTAGATCGCGGATTTGGCATTGCCAAGGTAGCGTTCCACTAATTCCGAGGATTTATCAGGGTCTAACGTTAGGGTTTTGATTGAAATTTCATTATGTGACAGCGTATCAGGTGCATCGCATCCGATAGCGAGTAGTTGAAAATGGTTGCCGAGTTGGTCCAGTAACCAGCCGTCGGTTATTGGAGCATCGGCGGCGGGTGCTCCGGGGCGGGTTTGGGATGGCAGATCGGGGCTGTCGGGGCCATTCAGAGTTGAGCTGTCATAGGTACAGGGAACCGACAGGCGACCGGAATTGACCAGTGGGCGGGCAAATTCATGGGATTGCGCAAGAACAAGAACAGCGTCGCGTAAGATGCGGCTCATATCTGATTTTGGGGTGATAAAATCGGTAGATCGGGTAGAGTTGAGAATGTTTTCGTCAGCCCCGTAAACCCGTTCATCACTGTATGTGTCCAGCAGGGTTTCCGGTGATTTTCCGTCCAGCACCAGTTTCAGTTTCCAGCCGAGGTTATCAGTATCCTGCAATCCGCTATTGGCACCCCGTGCGCCAAACGGGGAAACCTGATGCGCAGCGTCGCCGGCAAACAGCACCCTGTTATAGCGGAACTTTTCCATTCTGCGGCACTGAAACGTATAAATAGACACCCATTCCAGTTCAAACTCGGCATCTTCGCCTAGCATTGCCTTTAGGCGAGGAATAACATTTTCAGGTTTCTTCTCTTCTTCCTTGTCGATGTCCCAACCCAATTGCAGATCAATCCGCCAGACATTATCGGGCTGTTTGTGCAGCAGGGCGGACTGGCCGCGGTTAAACGGTGGGTCAAACCAGAACCAGCGTTCGGTCGGAAAATCTGCGTCCATCACCACATCGGCGATCAGGAAATTGTCTTCGAATACACGGCCTTTGAAATCATGGCCAAGCATACGACGCACGGCAGAGTTTGCCCCATCGCAGGCAATCAGCCAGTCGCATTCCAGCATGTAGGACCCTTCCGGGGTCTCGACCTCCATGCGCACGAATTCACCATTGTCGGAAAGGGCGGCCACTTTGTTCTGACCACGCAGCTCAATTGGCTTGCCCTGTTCCTGCAATTCACGGACCCGGTTCACCAGGTATTCTTCCAAGTAGTATTGCTGGAGGTTAATAAATGCCGGATTTTTGTGGCCCTTTTCAGGCTGCAGCTCAAACCTGTAGGTCTCATTAGTGTCAAAAAATACCTTACCTGTGTCCCAGACGACGCCCTTTTTCACCATCACCTCACCGCACCCCAGCCGATCTAAAATCTCCAGCGGGCGTTTGGCAAAACAGATGGCGCGGCTGCCAAAACTGACGCGGTCATTATCATCGAGCACCACAACCGACACGTCATTCTGGGCCAGATCAATTGCCATCCCGAGGCCAATGGGACCAGCGCCGATTACGACGACCGGATGACGGGTAGCCGGACCTGCTTCCTGATCTTTCGAGCGCTCATAGGGGTAGAGCGGGGTTTCGAATATTTTGTTACCCATGGCAGTTTTCCCTTATCCTTGCAGCGCTTCCCACATTTCAATGTCGCGTTTGTCGGTCCAGATTCGCGGGGTATCAAGGCCACGGGCTTCGTCATAGGCGCGCGCAACATTGAACGGCAGGCAGTGCTCATAGATCGCAAAATCGCCAAACTTAGGGTCACATTCTGCGCGCACCGCGTCCCATGCTTGTTTTAGTGTACCGCCCCGTGCGGCCACTTTTGCGGCCGGGCGGTAGGTGCTTTGCACAAAGTCGCGCGTACTTTCTAACGCTGCGTCTACCATTTCACGCCCGATCAACGCATCACCACGCCCCGGTGCGATGCTGACCGGGTCAAACATTGCGATATTGTCCAGCGTGTCGCCCCAGTCGGCGAAATGCCCGTCACCGCAATAGCACGCTGAGTGGTATTCGACGATGTCACCGGTGAACATGACTTCGGCGTCGGGCACCCAGACAACAGCGTCGCCAGCAGTATGGGCGCGCCCCAGGTGCATAATGTCGATACGCCGTGTGCCAAGGTAGACAGTCATCGCATCGGAAAATGTAGTGGTGGGGTATGTCAGGCCGGGGATGCTCTCATAGCCTTCAAACAGGCGCGGAAAGCGTTGGAATTCTGAATCCCAGTCTTCCTGACCCCGTTCAACCACCATGGCGCGGGCGGTGTCGGACATGATGATCTGATCGGCGTTGTAGGCCGAGGCCCCAAGTACGCGCACAGCGTGGTAATGGGTCAGCACAAGATGGCTGATCGGTTTGTCGGTGACATTGCGAATTTCATCGATGACTTTTTTCGCCAGACGCGGGGTGGCTTGGGCCTCGATCACCATAACACTGTCGTCGCCGATGATCACGCCTGAATTCGGATCACCCTCAGCGGTGAACGCATAAAGACCTTCGCCGATTTCAACGAATGTGGTTTTCTTCTCAGACATATCGCCCTGTGATGCGAACGCTTTGGCCATGTTATTTACCTTCAATAAATTCAATGCGGTTGCCAACCGGATCATCGGTGAAAAACCGGCGTCGGTTAGCAATTTTTTCATCCCAGCGGACAGGGTGACCTGCGAGGGCAATTTTGTCGGCGAGACTGTCCAAATCAGTGACTAATAATGCCGGATGGGCCTTTTTGGCAGGGATAAAGTTTTGTTCTACACCAAGGTGAATTTCGGTGTCGTCATAGCGGAACCACGCGCCACCACGCGATTGTAGCATGGTGGGCTTTTCCAGCTCTTTGAAGCCCAATATTCCAACCCAAAACGCGCGGCACGAGCTCTCTGCTCCGGCGGGGATTGCGAGTTGGATATGGTCAATTTTCATCACGAATTAGGCCCAATCGGGTTTGTCTATTGCTGGTATTACAGTTCCGGTGCAGTCGCCAAAGCCAATTTTGAAACCCTCCCCCTGGGCGTGACCGCGCATGGTTAGTGTGTCGCCATCTTCCAAAAAGCTGCGGGCCTCGCCGCTATCCAGCGTCATGGGTTCTTTGCCGCCCCAGCTAAGTTCCAGCATTGAGCCGCGTGAAGGCTTTTCGGGGCCAGATATGGTGCCGGAGCCGAGCAGATCGCCGGGGTTCATCGGACAGCCGGATGTCGTGTGATGCGCCAGTTGTTGCGCGGCGGAATAGTACATTTCTTTGTAGTTTGTACTTGTGATCAGCGTTTCGGGTTGGTTTGGCGGGGCCAATGAAGCTGTGAGGGCAATGTCGTAGAGCATCGGGCCGGGTTCTTGCAGGTAGGGTAGCAGCTGTTTTGCACGGGTCGGAGTTGCCGTGCGAAATGGTTCCAGCGCCGCCTTGGTCACGATCCATGGGGAAATGGTGGTGGCGGTGGCCTTGGCCTGAAATGGCCCCAATGGCTGGTATTCCCACGCCTGAATGTCGCGCGCGGACCAGTCGTTCAGCAGGACGTAGCCAAAAATCATGTCGTCGGCATGTTGCACCGAAATCATGTCATCAGACGGCGTGCCGACAATCGCGCCCATTTCACATTCAAAATCGAAGCGCTTGCAAGGGGCGAAATGCGGGGTTTCATCGGTCGGCGGTTTTAGCTGGCCCCATGGGCGGCGTACCGGTGCGCCCGACACCACGACGGATGACGCGCGACCGTTGTAACCGATAGGGATGTGCAGCCAGTTGGGCGGCAGGGCGTTTTCCGCACCGCGAAACATGGTTCCGACATTGGTTGCGTGGTGGCGACCCGCGTAAAAATCGGTGTATTCGGATACAGCGAAGGGCATGTGCAGGGTAGCGGTGGCCATTGCGACCAAATGTGGCTCTAACGCTGGTCTTTTGGGTGAGTTTTCGGCGAGCGCCGCGGTTATTTCAGCCCGAAATCTGGCCCACACTTCGGGGCCAAGTTCCATGAAATCGTTCCAGAACGGCACGTCAAAAACCGAAACGTCGTCAGGGGTAAAGATGCCTGCTTCTTCGGCGCCGGTAACGTCCAGGATCTGATCGCCGATGGCGACGCCGCAACGCATTTCACCATCGCCCACGGAAAACACACCGTAGGGCAGATTGTTTAGCGGGAATTCGGTGTCTGGGCTGTTAGCACTTAAAACCCAGCTATTTAGCAATGTCATTATTTAGGCTCCGTGGTGCCATCGAATTTCTTTTCAATACCATTCCAGCAGTCAATGTAGTTGTCCTGCAAGGGGGCCTCATTCGCGGCAAATTCTGTCAGGTGTTGGGGGAAGCGGGTTTCGATCATAAAGGACATGGTATTGTCGAGCTTATCCGGCCCAAGATTGGCGTTGGACGCCTTTTCGAACGCGGTGTTGTCTGGGCCGTGGGGCAGCATCATGTTATGCAGGCTCATCCCACCGGGCGCGAAACCGTCAGGTTTAGCGTCATATTCACCATATATATTGCCCATCAATTCCGACATGATATTCTTGTGATACCACGGCGGGCGAAAGGTGTCTTCCGCCACCATCCAGCGTTCGCGGAACAGCACGAAATCGATGTTTGCGGTTCCGGGGATGCCCGATGGCGCAGTGAGGACAGTAAAAATGGACGGGTCGGGGTGGTCGAACAGGACTGCGCCGATAGGGCAATATGTGGTCAGATCATATTTTACCGGGGCATAATTTCCGTGCCACGCCACCACGTCGAGCGGGCTGTGGCCGATTTGGGTGCGGTGAAACTGGCCGCACCATTTGACGGTGACGGTGCTGGGGACTTCGCGGTCTTCAAACGCGGCTACGGGGGATTTGAAATCGCGCCGGTTGGCCATGCAGTTAGCTCCGATCGGGCCGCGACCAGGCAGGTCGAATTTCTGGCCGTAGTTTTCGCAGACAAAACCACGCGCCGGACCACTGGTTAGCTCGACGCGGAACACAAGGCCGCGGGGGATTATAGCAATTTCTTTCGGGGCGATTTCGATGGTGCCAAGCTCGGTGTGGAAATGCAGCGCACCTTCCTGTGGGATGACCAGCAATTCGGAATCGGCTGAATAGAAATAGTCATCTTCCATGCTGGCGTTGATCAGATAGACGTGGGTAGCCATGCCGACCTGTGTGTTTACGTCGCCTGCCGTGGTCATGGTGTGCATCCCGGTCAGGAAAGTAAGCGGCCCGTCGGTGTGAGCCAGCGGATCCCATCTATACTGGCCAAGCGAGGTCACATCCGGGTGAATATTCGGCGCGGATTTCCAGTACGGCAAGTCGATTTTATTGAAACGGTGCGTATGTTTGACCGAGGGGCGGATGCGATAGCACCATGTGCGTTCATTCTGATGGCTTGGCGCGGTGAAGGCAGTGCCAGAGAGCTGTTCGCCGTACAGGCCATAGGGGCATTTCTGCGGGCTGTTCATGCCCTGTGGCAGAGCGCCTGGCAGAGCCTCGGTTTCATAATCATTGCCGAAACCGGGCATGTAGCCTGAATGTGGACCGGGCAAAGTGTCTGCTCGGGTTATGTGTCTGGGTGCAGATTGTTTGGTCATTTGATCCCCCTGTATTTATCAGGTCATGGAAAGTTCGCGCGTTCGGGCAAGTATCGTTGCGTTTGCAATGAAGTCAAGTGAGGACGCTGTAACCCGGGCGGTCTGGACTTGAACATTTACCTATTACGTGGCTTTGTCGAATTTGCTTGGTTAGTACAGGATTTCCCTTGTCCGATTTCAAATTAGACAGTTTTTTACCGTACCAGTTATCGGTTCTCGCAGCACAGGTTAGCCGTGAATTTTCTGCGATTTATCGGGAGAAGTTCGGCATTTCAGTGCCGGAATGGCGGGTCGTGGCGCATCTTAGTCAGACGGACAAACCAGTAAGTGTGCGCGAGATTTTTCAGAAGGTGGACATGGATAAATCCAAAGTCAGCCGGGCCGCAACGCGGCTGGCAGGCCGTGGGTATGTTGTGAAAACCCGCAACAGGGCTGACGGGCGGTTGGTTGAGCTAAAGTTAAGTGCACCCGGACGTGAACTGATCCGCGAAATGACGCCGATAGCCGATGAATTTGAGAGACGGGTTCTTGCACAGTTAGGGGCGCGGGATGGGGCGTTTAAGGCTGCGTTAGAGACGCTTTTGGCTGGGAAATAGGGCGGTGGTTTTCAAATATTCCCGCCGTTTTCTCGCCATGCGCAGCGTTCCTCTGGTTACGTCATATGACATTGAACTGCTTCGCTGGACCGGGCCTGAGATGACGATCATAGTACTTGCGGATTTGCATGTAGCAGCGCCCTGGACGACGTTATCGCATCTCGCGGATGTGGTTCACCAGATCAACGTTATGTCGCCTGACTTGATCGTGCTGGCGGGTGATTATCTGGCAGGGAAGGTGATCCCCGGAACCCACGCAAATGCGTTGGATATAGTTGCGGTTCTGAGCGAACTGGAATCGCCGCTTGGCGTCTTTGCGATTATGGGAAACCATGACTGGATAGACTGCGCACTGGCGCAACAGAGCAGGTTTGAACGCTCATCCGTAGTCGAGGCTTTTGCGCCGACTTCGATGAATTTAATGCAGAACACGGCCGCGAAGGTAGAGCATGGTGGGCATCCTTTGTGGGTGGTTGGGCTGGATAGTCAGCGACCAACGCACCGCGACTGGGGTCAGGGGTTGCACCGGCCAGAGGAAGGGTTTGCAGATGTACCAGAGGGTGCGCCGGCAATCCTGCTGGCCCATGAGCCGGATTATTTTGAAATCGGCGACGCTCGGGCAGGGTTGCAGATTAGTGGGCATACCCATGGCGGGCAGCTAAATCTGTTTGGCTGGCGCCCGCTGACACCGTCGCAGTATGGTGGCAAGTATGCCTATGGTCATATCCGCGATGGGGACCGTGATTTGGTGGTGTCCGGGGGATTGGGTTTTTCGGGGCTACCGATGCGGATCGGGCAGCCGCCGGAGATCACGATGATTCGGGTGCGGGCAGGCAAAGCACAAGTTTAGATAAAATTTGGTGACTAAGGGAACATAAATCATGGACGAAATCGTAATCCTGGGCGGCGCGCGGACTGCTATTGGCAGCTTTGGCGGATCATTGGCAGGGGTTCCGCCATGTTCTTTAGCGGCAACGGTTGCCAGGGCAGCGATGGAGCGTTCCAGCGTGGAACCCGGGCAGATTGGGCATGTCGTCTATGGTCATGTGCTGAATACCGAGCCAAAGGATATGTACCTGAGCCGGATGGCAGCGATGGAAGCCGGTATTCCCGACAGCGTACCAGCGATGAACGTAAACCGGTTATGTGGATCGGGGGCGCAGGCGATAGTGTCTATTGTTCAGTCTTTGGCGCTGGGGGACGCAGATTTTGGTCTGGCCGGAGGCGCGGAAAACATGAGCCGCGCACCCTATATGATGCCCGCCGCACGTTGGGGTCAGAAAATGGGTGATGTGGCGGTGACGGATATGTTGCTTGGCACGCTGAACTGCCCGTTTGGCACCGGGCATATGGGGATCACGGCGGAAAATGTAGCGGCCGAGCATGATATAAGCCGCAAGGCGCAGGATGGGTTTGCGCTGAGCAGTCAGCAGCGGGCGCTTAATGCGATTGAGAATGGGTATTTCAAGGAACAGATCGTACCAATTGAAGTAAAGGTACGCCGTGAAATGGTGGCGTTTGATACGGATGAACACCCGCGCGCAACAACCGCCGAAGGGTTGTCGGGTTTGCGGTCTGCGTTTCAAAAGGACGGCACGGTTACTGCCGGGAATGCCAGTGGGATCAATGACGGTGCGGCGGCGATGGTATTGGCGCGCGCTGATGCGGCTGAAAAGGCAGGCCTGAAGCCGCGCGCGCGTATTTTGGGGTATGCCCATGCCGGGGTGCGCCCAGAGGTCATGGGCATAGGACCGGTTCCGGCGGTCGAAGCCCTGCTGGCGCGAACTGGACTGAGTGTCGGTGAATTCGATGTCATTGAGTCTAATGAGGCGTTTGCAGCGCAGGCTTTGGCGGTTAACAAAGGGCTGGGCTTTGATCCGGCGCGCGTAAACCCAAACGGCGGTGCGATTGCTTTGGGGCATCCCGTTGGAGCGACCGGGGCGATCCTCACCATCAAGGCGCTGAGCGAACTTGAACGCACAGGTGGTTCAAGAGCGTTGATAACGATGTGTATTGGTGGCGGTCAGGGCATCGCGCTGGCGATTGAACGGGTTTGAAACCTGGGTATCGTGAAAATTGACACAGTTAAATTAAGGCCCTGTTCACCCACAACTGCTTAAATTTATCTCTATTGGACGAGCGCTCGCGACTCGCTGCTTCGGAGATGGATGGATGAGCAAAATAGACCCGCTCTCAATGGAACGCCGCGCGCGACTGGCGGCGGAGCGTATGCTTGATTTGAAACAAAATGAGCTGTTCGCCGCAAATGCTGAATTGTCGAAACACGCGCTGGCCCTGTCAGGCGAAATCATTGAACAGCGCGAAGAGGTTGAAACCGTGCGTCACGTTGCCGAGGAGTTGCGGGGGGAAAATACCCGCGCGCTTAAGGACCTGGAGCAGGCAAATGACGCAACTGACCGGGCCGAACGGCGGTTGTGGGATTCGGTCGAGACTATTGTGGATGGGTTTGCGGTGTTTGATAGCTCTGGCGCACTGGTTGCAGCAAATTCAGCGTATTTGTCAGTGTTTGAAGACATGGAAATGGTTGTCCCGGGTATTCGCTACGCAGCGATCGTGGATATTATGATGGATGAAGGGATTGTCGACACTGACGGGCAACAGCCAGAAGATTGGCGCAGCGATATGTTGACGCGCTGGCAGAGCGCTGAACTTCAGCCCAAAGTAATCAAATTGTGGAACGGGGAATTCATTAAACTGGTCGATCGGCGATCCAAGAACGGCGACACAGTTTCGCTGGCGCTGAACATCACTGAAACCATTGAACGAGAGCATGAGCTGGAAGCTGCCCGCAAAAAGGCCGAGGCCGCGAACCGGGCGAAGTCGGCATTTCTGGCAAAAATGAGCCATGAGTTGCGCACTCCAATGAATGGCGTTGTCGGCATGGCGGATTTGCTGGTCGATACGCCTCTGGATGAAGAACAACGGTTGTTTGTCGATACCATTCGGACCTCTGGTGAGACCCTGCTGACGTTGATCAATGATGTCCTGGATTTCTCAAAGATGGAGGCGTCCAAGCTGGTATTGCACAGGGAACTGTTTGATCTGGAGCAGACATTGACCGAGGTGTTGATGCTGTTTCAGCCGGCGGTTTTGGTGAAGGACGTTGATCTGATCATTGATTATGACATGTTCCTGCCAACGCGGTTCGTTGGTGACGCTGTGCGTATCCGCCAGATACTTACCAACCTGATTGGCAACGCGGTGAAATTTACAAGTAGCGGTCATGTTCTGGTGCGCGCGGTTGGTTTGCCTAACGGTCAGGATAACGACTATCGGGTACATGTTACGGTTGAAGATTCCGGACCAGGTATAGCCGACAATATGATTGAGCATATCTTTGGCGAGTTTAATCAGGTCGAAGATGAAAAGAACCGCAAATTTGAAGGCACCGGGCTGGGGTTGGCAATATCCAAGCAACTGGTTGGGTTGATGGGTGGCAAGATCTGGGTGGATAGTGAGCTGGGTCAGGGGTCGAGTTTTGGATTTTTCATCGCCCTGCCCTCTCCAGAAGGAGCGGCGTTCCAACTGGAGCAGATGCCGGAATGGGTGAAACGTATTGTCATGCTTAGCCGCCCCAGCCAGTCGGCGCGCATCTTGTCAGAACAGTTGCGGATACTGGGCGCAGACGTGGTTGACATGACGCCAGAGGAATTTCGCAATGCTCCGGTTACCGAGGTCTGTGACGTGCTGGTGGTGGATGCTGCAGGGCCGGAAAATATTGGCACTGAAGTGACTGGGACGATGCAGGAACGCGGCGGCAATATTCCGGTGATCTTGATGCAGAACCTGCAATCGGGCGATGCTGATCATGGCTATAAAGCGCTTACAATTCTCACCAAACCGGTTGGTCGAAAAGTGTTGGTGGAGGCGATAAACGCGATTGACAGGAAGGAAGTGGTTGAAGAACCGCCTTCAGGTGATAACGCCGACCCCGATGTGAGCGCCCTGGTCGGTAACCGCCGGATGCGGGTGTTGGCGGCAGAGGACAACAAGACCAACCGGCTGGTGCTGAGCAAGCTGGTGGGCAAGCTGGAAATTGATCTGGAGTTTGCTGAAAACGGTGTTGAGGCGGTTAAAAAATGGCAGAGCTTTCAGCCTGACCTTGTTTTCATGGATATTTCGATGCCGGTTATGGACGGTAAGGAAGCGACGCAGCGTATTCGGGAAATCGAGCTCGAGAATGGGGCGTTGCACACACCGATTGTCGCGTTGACCGCCCATGCGATGGATGGCGACGGCGATGAGTTTCTAGCCGCTGGTTTGGACGGTTACCTTACCAAGCCGCTGCAAAAAGAGGCGCTGTTTGAGCAGATTGAGAGCGCTAAACCAGCGGATGCTGTGGCGGTATTCGTGCAGCGGGCGCGTCAGGACACGGGTGGTCCGGATGCCGATACTGGTTAACTCAGGAGGCTTCCCGCAGGACATCCATGAACGCGTCGGAAAATCGCGCAGCGCGGCGTTCGCCTAACATCCGGTCCAGCATGGCCGGATCGGATGAACGCATCGCCGCGACTTTGGCCAACAGCGAAGCCGAGCAGGAAAGCGGTTTGTCAGTGCCATTTGCGCCGCGTGACAGGTCGGTTTGAACAGCCAACAAGCGGTCATACAATTCGCCTTCAGGACGACCGGCGAGTTTGCGTCTTGTGGGATGCAGATCAGGTGTTGGCTCGTGGGTTATGACCTCTAGAAATATGTCGCCATAGCGTTCCAGTTTGGTCGCTCCGATACCGCTGATGCGCGCCATTTCGTCCAGATTATCTGGGCGTTTTTCGGCGATTTCAATCAGCGTTCTGTCATTGAAGACCACGTATGCCGGAACGCGGGCGGCTTCGGCCAGCGCGCGGCGTTTTGCCTTTAGGGCAGACAATAGTGGGGCGTCTTCTTCCGATACCAGTGTTTTAACAGGCGCGCGCGAGGTGGACACGCGCAGGCTGTCACGGCGCAGAGTAATTTCGGTTTCATCGCGCAGGATCGGGCGGGCGGCCTGGGTCATGCGCAGCGCGCCGTAGCGTTCACGATCTGGTCGGACCAGATCGCGACCCATCATCTGACGGAAAATCCCCTGCCACTGGCGGCGGTCATATTCTTTACCGACGCCAAAGGTTGGCAACTGGTCATGGCCACGCTGGCGCACCTTGTCGGTTTCATTGCCAGTCAGAATATCAATCAGGTGACCCGCACCGAAATATTCGCCGGTGCGCAGGATTGCCGACAGGGCTTTGCGCACAGCCATGGTTCCATCGAACAGTTCTGGCGGGGAGGAACACAGGTCGCAGTTCCCACAGGGTTCAGTTGTTTCACCAAAGTAGCTTAGCAGGTTTTGGCGGCGGCATTTAAGTGCCTCGGCCAGCCCGAGCAGGGCATTCAGGCGGCCGTGATCGGCGGCGCGTTTATCTGCGGGGGCCGGGCTTTCGTCGATCTGTGAGCGGCGAAAACGGATGTCATCGGCACCAAAAAGGGTCAGGGTTTCGGCAGGTGCGCCATCGCGGCCCGAGCGGCCGATTTCCTGATAATAGGCTTCCACCGATTTGGGCAGGTCAGCGTGGGCGACCCAACGGATATCGGGTTTGTCAATGCCCATGCCAAAGGCGATTGTCGCCACCACGATCAAGCCGTCTTCGCGCTGAAATCGTGCCTCTACGCGGCGTCTGTCCGCCGGGTCCATGCCGCCGTGGTAGTGGCAGGTTGTATGCCCGTCATCGCCAAGTGCGCGCGAAAGTGTTTCGGTTTTAGCGCGGGTGCCGCAATAGACGATGCCCGCCTGCCCGCGACGTGCCCCGGCGAAATCCAGTATCTGGCGACGCGGTCCGTCCTTGGCGGCGAAGGCCAGGTGGATGTTGGGGCGATCAAAACCGTGCAGAAATATTTTGGGTGCAGCGGTGTCGAAAAGACGGGTGACAATTTCATTGCGGGTTTCTTCGTCGGCGGTGGCAGTAAAGGCTGCAAGCGGTACATTCAGGGCGCGGCGTAATTCCCCGATACGCAGGTAATCCGGGCGAAAATCGTGGCCCCATTGTGAAACACAGTGGGCTTCGTCTACCGCGATCAGCGTTGTACCGATGCGGCGCAAAAGGTTCAGCGTGCCACCTGATGCCAGGCGTTCCGGGGCCATATAGAGCAGCTTTAGCTTGCCCGCATCAAGCGCAGCGAACACCGCGTCAGTTTCCTCTTCGGTATTGCCGGAGGTCAGTGCGCCAGCTTCTACCCCGGCGGCGCGCAGGGCGCGGACCTGATCGCGCATCAGGGCAATAAGCGGTGAGATAACAACCGTCACCCCGTCACGCATCAGGGCGGGAAGTTGAAAGCACAGGGATTTTCCAGCACCGGTCGGCATGATTGCCAGTACGTTTTCGCCAGTCGCTACGGCATCAACGATTTCCGCCTGTCCTGCAAGGAAGGCGTCAAATCCGAATACGGAAGACAAAAGTTCGGGTGCCGTTGGCATGGGCCTGTTTGGGTTGTTTTTGATTTGCTCTTGTTATCCAAGTCTTCCCACATGAAGAAATGGTGAACAAGGGCAAAGGCACCCGGTGACTGGCTTAATAGAAAGCAGTCGCGTTGTTGACCAGAATAATCCGAACCGCATAAATCGCGATCAAAAATACCAGCGGCGCCAAATCAATCCCACCCATATCTGGCAGGAAGCGTCGGATGCGGCTGTAAATTGGATCAAGCATCTTGTTCAGCCCGGACCAAAGCTGCGCGACCAGTGGCTGGCGCAGGTTCAGCACTTGAAAATTTATCAGCCAGCTCATGATGATATGGGCAATCAGGATAAACCATGCGATGTCGAGCAGGAGCATCAGGATTTGAAATAACGAAGTCATTAGGCGTTCCGATCTTTGGGTTGCCAGACACCTAATATCCACCGCCGCCCAAGACAAGTGCGCTGTGACGTTACGTTTCAATTGCATCCCACCTGCGCCGGATTTCAATGGCGCGTGAAGGAGACACGCGTATGTACCCATTCGTTCGTATGGCAAAAGAACTGATCATTCACCGAAACGCCCCGCCGCTGGATATTTTTGGCACCCATGTGTCCAGCCATATGTGCTGGCCCTGGGATCTGGATTTCTGGATGGAGCTGAATAACGGGCGTACCCTGACACTGTTTGATCTGGGCCGTATTCCGCTGGCCAAGCGTATGGGGCTGGTACGTGTTGTGTCCAAGAACAGGTGGGGGATGACGGTGGCGGGGGTTTCTGTGCGTTATCGCAGACGTATCCGGCTATTTCACAAGGTCAAAATGCAAAGTCATGCCATAGGCTGGGACGACAAGTTTTTGTATCTGGAGCAGTCACTGTGGAATGATAAAGGCGAGTGCACAACGCACGCACTGTATCGCATGGCAGTGACCGGGGCCAATGGGATTGTTCCACCAAATGAAGTTGCAGATGAGCTGGGTTACAACGGCAATACCCCCGCTTTGCCTGATTGGGTAACCGCCTGGATCGACGCTGATGCCACTCGTCCATGGCCACCGGAAAAGACCTGAGCACCTGACGGGGCGGTTGCGCGAGCGGCGTTTTCCCTGTTTGTATTGGAAAGACATATAAACGGGGACGAAAATGGCGGAAATTTCAGCAAAGAAACGCATTTGGGGCTGGATGATGTTCGATCTGGCCAGCCAACCGTATAACACTCTGTTGCTGACTTTCATTTTTGGCCCCTACTTCGCTTCGGTCGTTGCTGACGCCTATATCGCTGGTGGCATGGACCCCGAACTGGCGGGTGCGCGTACCCAAAGTTTTTGGTCACTCGGGCTGACGATTTCCGGCGTCTTGATTGCGCTGTCTGCGCCAATACTCGGCGCGATGGCTGATATTTCCGGACGTCGAATGCCGTGGATATATCTGTTTTCGGTTTTCTATATCGTCGGTGCTGCCAGTCTGTGGTGGATGGTACCGGATGCGTCTAACGCGACGATCATGCTGGCGGCGTTTATCATTGGCTTTATCGGCATGGAATTCACCACGATCTTTACCAACGCCATTTTACCTGAACTGGGGACCAAGGAAGAGATTGGGCAAATATCTGGTTCGGGATTTGCCTTTGGCTATTGGGGCGGTTTGATTTCACTGTTCATTATGCTGTTGTTTTTTGCAGAAGATGAGACCGGCAAAACCCTGATTGGGTTGTCGCCGCTGTTTGGGTTTGACGCAGAGATGCGGGAAGGCACACGGTTTGTTGGGCCGTTCAGTGCGATCTGGTTTGCCGTTGTGATGACAATATTTTTTCTGTGGGTCAAAGAAGTTCCCAAGCCGTCGAAAACTGCGGCCACAGTTGGCCATGCGTTGGCAGAACTTGGCCGGACCATTAAAAATCTGCCTAATAACCCGTCATTGGCCAGCTATCTGGGATCGTCCTTGTTTTACCGCGACGCCCTGAATGGGCTGTATGGGTTTGGCGGGGTTTACGCGACGCTGGTGCTTGGCTGGTCGATTACCAATGTTGGGATATTTGGCATAGTTGGCGGTTTGACGGCCGCGATATTTTCCTGGCTGGGTGGAAAGCTAGACCGAAAATATGGCCCCAAGCCGGTGATCATCGTCTGTATTTTGATACTGATTGTGGTTTGCGCAATCATCGTTGGCATGTCGCGGGAAAGCTTTTTCGGCGTGGTATTAGCCGCGGGTTCAGGCCTGCCGGATACCGTGTTTTTCATCTGTGGTGGTGTTATTGGTGCTGCTGGTGGGGCGTTGCAGGCATCATCACGTTCAATGATGGTGCGTCACGCCCACCCGGATCGCGCGACTGAGGCGTTTGGCCTTTACGCCCTGTCCGGAAAAGCCACATCTTTTCTGGCCCCGGCATTGATTGGTATGGTTACCTTCATGACCGGAAGTGCAAGGTTGGGCGTAAGCCCGCTGATTGGGCTATTTGCTTTGGGGCTGTTTCTGTTAATCTGGGTGAAACCAGACCCGGATATCGCTGACTGATGTTACGCATTTTTCTATCACTGTTCTTTTGTCTTTCACTGGCAGCACCTGCTGCCGCTGATACGATTGCCAAAGAACTGTTTGGGTATGTGCCTGATGCGTCGGCGCAGACCGCCGCCGCCTACGGGAGCTATTCTAAGGGTTGTTTGGCGGGAGGCGAGCAGCTAGCCGAAACCGGGTCTACCTGGCAATCAATGCGTCTGAGCCGGAACCGAAATTGGGGGCACCCGGATCTGGTTGCATTTATAGAGCGGTTGTCGAAAAAAGCGTCAAGACTAAAAGGCTGGGGCGGGATATATGTTGGTGACATGTCGCAACCCCGTGGCGGACCGATGCTGACCGGGCATGCCAGTCATCAGATCGGGCTGGACGTGGACATCTGGATGCTGCCGCCGGACCGGTTAAATTTGTCGGCTCGGGAGCGTGAAAACCTGTCGTCAATTTCCATGCGCCGCGATCGGGGTGCCTATGTGAACAGCAAATGGACACGCCAGCATATGAACATTCTGAAAGCGGCGGCCAAAGATAAAGCCGTGGCGCGGATATTTGTATTTCCGGGGGCCAAGGTTCAGATGTGCAAGGACGCCAAAGGCAACCGCGACTGGTTGCGCAAAATCCGACCCTGGTGGGGGCATCATTTTCATTTCCATGTGCGGCTGAACTGCCCCGAGGGGTCAAAAGGTTGCGTTAATCAAGCGCCACCACCACCGGGTGACGGGTGCGAAGCTGCAGAATCCTGGGTGCAGGATATTCTGTTCCCTCCTCCGCCAGACAATACCCCGCGTACTCCTCGCCCGGAAATTGTAATGGCCGACTTACCAAACCAATGCGCAGCCGTATTACAGTCGCGTTGATCGCCGCAGCCTTGCTGGCAACGGTGATTGGGTCAGGGGCGCAGGCGCCTGATAATGTTACGTTTGTTGGTAGTTTCCGTTGGCAGGATCGGAATGAATTGTTCGGCGGGTTTTCCGGGCTAGAGATCAGCGATGATGGGTCCGAGTATTGGGCGGTCGGTGATGGCGGGATATTTACACAGGGTAATCTGTTAAGAGATTCCGAAACAGATGCAATCACAGGGGTATCAGCATTTGAGCCATTTGCATTGAAATCGCCCAAAGGAATAGCAACCACCGGTGTCTGGGATGACGCCGAGGGGTTGGCTATCACTGGGAACAACCGGGCCTATGTTTCTTTTGAGGGTTACCACCGGATCTGGGCCTACGATGAGGCAGGCGGTTCAGCAATTGAGATCCCTCAGCACCCGGAATTTGAGGGTTTACAGAACAATTCTGCGCTGGAAGTATTGGCGATTGACGCAGACGGCACATTGTTCACAGTCCCGGAACGTTCGGGGGTTTTAACCCGCCCGTTTCCGGTCTACCGGTTTAAGGATGGTGTTTGGGATCAGCCGTTTGGGATACCCCGCCGCAGCCCGTTTCTGCTGGTCGGAGGTGATTTTGGACCGGATGGGAAATTCTATCTTCTTGAGCGACATCTGAACGGGTTGTTTGGCTTTCAAACCCGCGTGCGACGCTTTACGTTTACCGAAACCGGTGTCGAGGACGAAGAGACTTTGTTAGAAACCAGTACTGGGCGTCACGACAACCTGGAAGGCATCGCGGTATGGCGGGACCGCGAGGGCGACATCCGTATCACAATGATTTCAGATGATAATTTTAGGGCATTTCAGCGGACCGAGTTCGTGGAATACCGCATCAGCGAATAGCTTGATCTAAGTTGCATTAGGGGTTAGGACACGTCGTCCCGCATCGGGGCCAAGTCTCCGCAACCTTGATAAAACGGAATTTTTTATGACACGTATTCTACCTGGCATCATTGCTATGGCCGTGATTGTTATGGCTTCAAATATCCTTGTGCAGCACCTGTTTGGCCAATGGCTGACATGGGGGGCGTTTACCTATCCGCTGGCGTTTCTGGTCACGGATGTGATGAACCGCGTATATGGAGTGTCGGTCGCACGGCGCGTTGTCTTTGTTGGGTTTTTGGTGGGTGTGGCCAGTTCTCTGGTTGGTACGCAGATCATCGGGGAAATTGGCCCGCTGGTAACGTGGCGTATTGCTGCCGGGTCGGGAATTGCGTTCCTGAGCGCGCAGATGCTGGACGTGGCAGTGTTTGATCGGCTGCGGGGCGGCGCGTGGTGGCGGGCGCCGTTGGCGAGCACTTTGATAGGCTCATCGGTTGACACTATCCTGTTCTTTTCAATCGCTTTTTCCGGGACATTGACGTTTCTGGAACCGGGCAATGATGTAACCTGGGCTGGTGAGGTTTTACCCATTCTCGGAACCGGGCCAGAGGCCCCATTATGGGTGTCGCTGGCAATCGCTGACTGGGGCGTAAAACTGTCACTGGCGCTAATCGCACTTGTGCCTTTTCGCATCATTGTGAAGCGACTTGTAGCACCGGTTGCGTAAAACCTTTTGACAAATACCAAATATGTGCCACGCTGTCCCTATCAGTTAATCAACGAAAGGAGGTGGCCAGTGTCTAGAGTGATATTGGAGAGCGGTGTTAGAACAATCAGAGGGATGAAAACCTGACGGCAACCCGAAGGGTTAAAAACCTTTGACTGGGCCTATGCTCTAACTGGCCCGTCTCCTGAAAACTCGAAAGGGCCATCGTTCAGTCGGTGGCCCTTTTTGATGGGGAGTTTAAACTTTGTAACAGGTTTGCACCCCCCTGTTTAAAGAGTGTAACACAGGGTTATGCTGGAAATTAACGAAAATATAACCATTGAGGACTGGGAGTTGAGTGAGAGTTTCACCCGTGCCTCCGGCCCCGGCGGGATGAACGTGAACAAGGTGTCCACGGCGGTGGAGCTGCGGTTTGAAGCGGCGCGCTCGCCCAACCTGCCAGCGCATTCCAAAAACCGGCTGCGGGTGATTGCGGGCCGGAAATGGACCAAAGACGGGGCGCTGGTTATTCAGTGCGATGAAACCCGATCGCAGGCACGCAACCGGGCGATAGCACGCGAGCGATTGGTGGAGATGGTTTTGCGTTCGTTAGAGCGGCCGAAACGGCGGGTGAAGACGAAGCCGTCGATGGGGGCGAAACGGCGGCGGATGGACGCAAAGACGCGGCGGGGGGCTGTGAAAGGGTTGCGGGGGCGCGTGACGGGGGAGGAGTGAGGGAGGCTTAAGCACCTTAATCATAAATGCATATTTTATTTTTATCCAAATCTCTCACATACCCGGAAAAACGAGGCCCCTTTTGGTTTGGTTCACCCTCACAGGTGCCACCCAGTTCAATCGCCTTTTTATGGAACTTTTTTACGTTGTCGACAGATCCAACACCGAAACCAACCATTGTTCCGTTTCCGTTGGTTGCAGGTTCCTTATCAAAGGGTATGGCTACCGCAAATGCCAATTCTCCATACTGCCAGTAGGTCATTCTGTCATTTGACAATACCTGAGTAAGTTCGGTTTCTTCGAAAAGTGAGTCATAGAATTTGGTCGCAGCTTCCAGATTGTTTGTTCCAACAACGAAATAGTTCATTTTCATAGTTTGATCTCCTACGCGCTATGGCGGTGTTGCGTTACGTCGGCGAGCTTGATCGGGGCCAGAATGGTTACCGGCGACATGACAAACCTCCTTGGTTTTTGTGTGTGTCATACCGCTTATATTTACAAATAAGACATTTTATGTCCTATTTGTTTGATGGGGCGTAGCAATTCAAACGACAGGCTGAGGCGGATGGAATTGCTGGCTGTTCAGCTAAAGCAAGAAGAACTTTGCACGGTAAAAGATCTGGCGCATCAGCAGGGTGTCAGTGAACGAACGATTGCACGGGATCTGTTGCTGATGCGCGAGCAGGGCCTGCCCATCGACGCCGATCGCGGCCGTGGCGGCGGCGTACGCCTTGACCGCAATTGGGGCGTCGGCCGGATGAACCTGGCTTACCCGGAGGCGGTTGATCTGCTAATTAGCATCGCGGTGGCAGAGCAAATGAACTCCCCCATGTTTCTGGCCAGCCTAGGCTCGGTCAGGCGACAGTTGGTGGCATCATTTTCGCCTGAAAAACGTCACAAAGTGAACCGCCTGAAATCCCGCATACTGATTGGTGTCACGGCATCAACCTTTGTGCAGGCGACTGTCACTGCCCCTCCGAAACGTGTCGTACAGACGCTGCATCAGGCGTTCATTGATCAGGAAACGCTTGCGATACGTTACCAAAATGAGGGCCGTGTAACGTCCGAACGGCAGATCGAGCCCCACTACCTTTTGTTAAAATACCCCGTTTGGTATGTGATCGCATTTGATCATTTGCGGGATGCGCCGCGCACATTTCGTTGCGACCGAATTCTGACCGCGCAAATGACGGGAACCCATTTTCGCCTGTTGCCAAAGGAAGAGTTCCAGCAGTCATTGGACGGGAACGACCTGGTGATATGATCGCATGTAATACTCTCATCAATACACCGCATCCGAACAAAGGGGGGAAGCGCCCGCTTGTGGGGCAGTTTGGGCGCTGCCTGTGCTTTGTACAGGCAAAGAGGGTTAGACGACTACGTCCAATTCCACCTGCGTCCCACCCCCAAACGACCCGCTTATACCGTTCAATCTCTGCCTCCGGCCCCATGCCTTATTCAGGTTGTCGAACAGTTTCACCCTTGCCCGCCCATTGGCCCACACGACTTTACGGACCAGCGAAAACGGGGCGAGCGGATCGTTAGGAGGAGTGTGAATGGCGCTCACTGTTCCTAACCTGTTTCATTTCTGTATATCGCCACCAGTTCGGCCAATTCATCCAGGACATTTTGTCGTTTTGCGCTCAGACGCTCGGAAAATTTCTTTCTTGTTCGCAACAGCGCCCAGGCGCGTGCTTCGTGTGTCAGACGCCGGCTCAGGTCAAAAAACCCCAGCGCAATACGACCGGTTACTGGCCCCGCCACCAGAACCGCAGCACCGATGGCAAAACCCCAGCCCAACCCCAACCAAAAACCGGAAAACATGCCTATGACAATTGCCTCGAGCAGCCAGAACGCCGGGAAAACCCCAAGGGCTGGGAAAATCAGCCATGTTGCTCTTCTTTCCAATTCATATTTCTGGCCAATGGAATTGCATATCAGGTAGGGCAGAAAGTTGAGAACCGTGCCCAGAACAGACAGGGGCAGACGGAACAACAGCGTTATGATCGACCTGCTCGCAAACCCCAATACAGAAACTGGCGGGTAAGTGGCCCCCACCTGTTCGTCGCGCAAACCAGCGACTTGCAGCAGCCGGTCATACCCCTCCAGTTCAGTTCTGAATGTGGCGGTTCGTTCAGGGTGATTGTGGCGCATCCATTCATAGGCGTTCAAAAATGCCTGGCGCATTTTCGAGGTTTCTTCCAAGCCACGTTTGGCCGGTAGGCCCGGCGCAGGCTGGCCCCAGATGTCGGCGGCACGCCCAATCAGACGTGCCTCTTCCCAGGTTTCGAAATGCGGGGTGGCCAGCGTCAGCGCATCTTTGATTTTATTGGTAAGTTGTTTTACCGATTTCAGGCGCGCAGTTTCATCGCCACCCTTGTAGCGCTCCAGGAGGTCGGCAAACTCTATCGGTTCGCCAATCCGCATCAGACATCGTGAGCGAAACCTGCTCTTGTCGTCAAAAACCACACCCACGGGGATAATGGTCACGCCCAGTGGGCCGCGTTTTTCTTCGGCCTCCAGCGCGATACGCGCAGCCCCGGTTTTCACCGGCATCATGAACGGTTCGTTATGAGTGATGCCTTCAGGGAAAAGCGTCAGCACACCCCCGGCTGCCAGAAGGTCCCATGTTTTGGAGAAAGTGTCGGTATTGCGTTTCTGGCTCTTGCCGGAATCCTGTTGGCGGATGACAGGAATAACACCCGCCGCATCCAATAGCGGCAACAGTGCTTTTTCATCCCAGACCGTACTGGCGGCCAGCAGCCGCGGCATTCTGGGCAAAAAGGCCGTGACCAAGACACCGTCAACCAGACTGTTGGTGTGATTTGCGACTACGATCACCGGCCCCTCATCCGGAAATCGATTTTGGCCCACCACTTCTATCCGGCGAAAGAAAACCGAAAGCATAAAACGCCCCAGGCCGCGCAAAAACGCATCTGTTTTTGGCTTGGGCGGCTGACCTCCGGCCCTGTGTTCGCCTTTGCTTGCGATAATGTTCTCCTTTAACGCCGTTCATTCCGTCTTGAGGGATTGTGCTGATTATCGGCGATTTCTCAAGCGTCATTGTTGGGGGTGG
>CAZRHV010000027.1:0-28172 GCA_964599985.1 uncultured Marinosulfonomonas sp.
GCACCGTGCGGGCTGAACATGTTATCAACGCCGCCGGTCTCTGGGCGCGGGAAGTGGGGGCGATGGCCGGGGTCTATCTGCCGTTGCACCCGATGGAGCATCAGTATTTCATTACCGACGACATCCCTGAAGTTATCGGTTTTGATGGTGAGCTGCCCCACGTCATGGACCCCGGAGGTGAAACATATCTGCGGCAAGAAGGTCAGGGGCTATGTATCGGAATTTACGAACAAAAAGCGGTTCCGTGGGCGGTGGATGGCACCCGGTGGGACTTTGGCCATGAGTTGCTGAACGATGATCTGGACCGGGTGGCTGAACCGCTGGAAGCCTCGTTTGAACGCTACCCGGTGCTGGGGCGCGCTTCGATTAAGCGCACAATCAACGGGCCGTTTACATTTGCGCCTGACGGCAATCCGCTGGTTGGCCCGATCCCAGGTAAGCCGGGAATGTGGTCGGCCTGCGCGGTGATGGCAGGGTTTTCGCAAGGCGGTGGTGTCGGCAAGGCCTTGGCCGAATGGATGGTTGAAGGTGAGCCTGAAACCGATATTTTCGCCATGGATGTGGCGCGGTTCGGTGATTGGACGGGACCAAACTGGACCCGTTTGAAGGTGACAGAAAACTATCAGCGACGTTTCTCAATCGGTTATCCGAACGAAGAACTACCCGTTGCTCGCCCGCTGGAAACTACCCCGGCCTATGGGCTGTGGGACGCAGAAAACGCGGTGTTCGGGCAGGGCTATGGCATGGAACATGTGAATTATTTTGCCCCTAAGGGCGCGCCACGCTTTGAAACCCCAAGTTTCCGCCGCTCAAACGCCCATGATGTCGTAGGAGAGGAATGCCGCGCGGTGCGGGATGCTGTCGGCATCAACGAAATCCACAATTTCGGTAAATATCTGGTTGAAGGACCAGAAGCCGTTAACTGGCTGAACCACATTATGGCCGGTCGAATGCCCGCCCTTGGCCGCATCGCGCTGACGCCAATGCTGTCGCCAACGGGCAAGATCATGGGTGATTTCACTATGATGCGTCTTGCTGAGGACCGCGTGCAGCTAACCGCCAGCTATTCAGCGCAAAATTTCCATATGCGCTGGTTCCAGCAGCACATGGTTGACGGTGTGACATTAAGCAATATCTCGACCGAGCGGTTGGGCTTTCAGATCGCCGGGCCGAACGCGCGGGCGGTGTTGGCCGAGGCAACAGGTGCAGATGTTTCAAACGAAGCCTTCCCGTTCCTGTCGGTGCGTCAACTGGCGGTTGGCCACATCCCGGTCACCGTGGCGCGGGTCAGTTTCACCGGTGATCTGGGCTATGAGATTTACTGCGCGCGCGCCCATCAGGTAGCGCTTTACCATGCCCTGACGGCAGCCGGGAAAGCCCATGATATGCGCCCGTTTGGAATGCGCGCCATGATGTCGCTGCGCCTGGAAAAACCGTTCGGGGCCTGGATGCGGGAATTCCGCCCCGATTATACCTGCGCCGAAACCGGGTTGGATCGGTTTATTTCATGGAAAAAGAATGATTTCATTGGCCGCGCTGCTGCTCAGACTGAAAAGGAAACCCCGCCCAAGCGTCGCCTGACGACATTTATCGTCGATGCAGGTGATGCCGATGTTGTGGCCTATGAGCCGATTTTTGACGGCGAAGATGTGGTCGGGTTCTGCACCTCGGGTGGCTATGCTCATGCTGCCGGGAAATCTGTGGCAATTGGTTTTCTGCCGGTGGACAGCATCAAAGAAGGCGCGGAATTTGAGATCGAAATACTGGGTGAACGCAAACGCGCCGTGGTGAATAACACTCCGCTGTTTGACCCGGATGCCAGCCAAATGCGCGGCTAGATTATTCTATCGCGGCAAACCCAATAATCAGCTGGCGCAACCCAAAGGCGGCACCTGCGATGATGCTCAGGAATGTTACCGGCGCACCATATGACAGCACCGAAAATGCAGACACCCCCTGACCGATGGTGCATCCGAACGCGATGACGGCACCAACTCCCATGATCGCGGCGCCAAATATCTGGCGGCGCAATTCGCGTGGGTCTTCGCAGGCTTCCCACCTGAAATGACCGCGAAAGAGTGAGCCAATGAACGCGCCCAGC
Source organism: uncultured Marinosulfonomonas sp. (assembly GCA_964599985.1). Taxonomy (GTDB): domain Bacteria; phylum Pseudomonadota; class Alphaproteobacteria; order Rhodobacterales; family Rhodobacteraceae; genus NVTR01. The sequence goes on from CAZRHV010000027.1 coordinate 2,102, forward strand.
AAAACGCCCGCAACTGATCCGACGCCGAAGTTCAGGGTATTGCCCGAGGAAGTCATCACATAAATGATGCTGTCGCCCAAGGGGGCCGAAAACGTGTGGCTTTCTACAGGCAGCGCGGAAAATCCGTTAGCGGCGATCCAGCCGGTTCCGGCCCAGCCGGTGATGATTGCGACGCCGACCACGACACCCCAAATCAATGTTTTCGGGCGCTTCAGCAGGTCGCGGGAACTAAGCGCTGCGACCAGTATAACCGCCCCAATGGCCAACCCGAAAAACGTCGCCGAGCCGCCCAGATTTGCCGCCAGCCAGTGCGCGATGCCGGGCAATTCAGCGCCTTCAACCGGGCCACTTGGAAACAACATCACGCGCAAGGACGCCAACGGCCCCGACAGTGTCACATAGGCCGATATGCCCATCACCAGTACAATCAGGAACGAACGAATATCGCCGCCCCCCAGCCTTGCTAACGCGCCAAAGCCGCAATTCCCGGCCATCGCCATACCGTAACCGAACAGCAAACCGCCAATGATTGAAGCCAGCGGATTCCAGGTGAACGAAAGATATACAGTTTCTTCGGCGTTCAACGCACCAAACGCCAACAGGCCAAAGGTGCCAATGATCGCGACACCTATGGCCACCAGCCATGCCCGCAGCCGGGCGGAACTGTTTTGGTAAAAAACGTCTTCAATTGCCCCAAGCGTACAAAAGTGTCCCATCCGCGCGGCCAACCCCAACAGGATGCCGCCAAACAGGCCAAACAGGGCTGCCAAGGTCGTGTCAGAAATAGAATCCCACATATGGCGTCATCCCCAAAGCGCCGACATGAGCAAGCATGCTACTTGAATTTATCCGGGGTTTTGACGGTGCAAAACAGATCATAGATTACTTCAAGAATTTGCTTGGGACGCTCATCCGCCAGCGAATAATAAATAATCTTACCATCGCGCCGCGGGGTTACCAAGCCTTCAAGGCGCAGCCGCGCCAGTTGCTGCGAAACAGCAGCCTGTCGGGCTGACAGCAATTCTTCCAGCTCAGTCACCGATTTTTCGCCGGTTACCAGATGACACAGGATCATCAGGCGGCCTTCGTGGCTAAGCGCCTTGAGCATGTTTGACGCATCACACGCGCTGGACATCATTTTGTCCATGTCTTCGTCAGAGATGTTCCCATCCAGGACCGGGAGACCCATTTTGTTATCCTTCACATTCAACAGTTTACGTCGTTCGTCTAAATTTCTGCCTTAAAAAGCAATTTCATCTTCGATAGCCGCAATACCGGCCAATGCACATTCATCGTCAAAATTTCCACCGGGCGCGCCCGACACACCAATACCCGCCACCATCGCGCCGTCGCCGTTTTCTACGACAAGACCACCACCAAGGGGCAGGGCCTGGGAAAGGTTGCGAATGGCTGAGGCCGGTTGCCCGGCTTGCGTGGATTTCGCCAGTTCCGAGGTGCTGGTGCGAAAGCTGATCGCCGTCCACGCCTTGCGTCTGGATGTCTCATAAACATGCACACCTGCAAACCGGTCCCGCAGGAACACCTGCGGATTGCCGAAACGATCAACGACGGTCACGCCCACCTGAAAGCCCGCGTCGCGGCACGCATCCATTGCGGCTTGCGCCATTGTCAGCGCCAGTTCCGGGCGCAGCACCTGAAAGGTAACATAAGGATCATCAGAATCCTGTGCGAAAGCTCCACCGGTGATACTTACACCTAAGGCAACTGCAAACAGTGTGGTCTTTTTTATCATGATCCCTCAAAATCTGTGTTCTTGCGCAGCATCTCTGCCAACGCCCACCAAAAAAATTCTTCGCCGGGGTAACCTTCGATGCGGGCAATTTCCTGGCCATCTTCGACCAATACAAAGGTTGGTGTGAATGTCAGGGTTTTGGTAAATGTCAGATCCGGGGGATAGTCTTCATGAATATCCATGCGCCGAAGCGGGGCAGCTTTGCCCTCAGCGGTCTTAGGATAAATCCCGGAAATCTCTTCGTTCCACAAATCGCAGTAAGGGCAGCCGTGCTGCTCAACCATAACCAGCTCAGCCGCCAGTGCTGGCAGAGCGAAAAAAGCGGCTGTGATGGTTGCAAGCAAGGTTCGAAACATTGGCCACCCGATTAACAGATTGACTGTACGGCAATATAAATGAATATTTGAATAGATCAAGGAAGGTGTGAATATGTTCGACGTTTCTGTAATTGGCGCGCTGGTTGCCGGGCTGATTTCGTTCCTGTCACCCTGTATTTTGCCAATTGTGCCGTTCTATCTAAGCTATCTGGCAGGCGTCAGCATGAACCAGATTACGTCGGACGCTGAGCTGACCCCCGCAGTGCGACGTCGCGCCGTTATATCGGCTGTATTCTTTGCTGCTGGGGTGATCACAATTTTCATGGGGCTGGGCGCCGGGGCATCGGCGTTTGGTGGCTTGGTGCGCGAATGGTTTGGGGTTTTGCGCTGGTTCGCCGCCGGGATAATCATACTGATGGGTCTGCATTTCCTGGGCGTGCTGAAAATCGGTCTGCTTTACCGCCAGTTTCGCGCCGATACCGGTAATACATCGAACCTTAGCTTTGTTGGCGCCTATTTCATCGGGCTGGCATTTGCTTTTGGCTGGACACCTTGTGTTGGGCCGGTTCTGGCGGCGATCCTGTTTACAGCTGCCGGACAGGAAAGCGCCGCCGAGGGTGCCTGGCTGTTGTTCTTCTACGGTTTTGGTATGACATTTCCCTTTATCGTCGCTGCTTTTTTCATCGGCCCGTTCATGAAATTCATGGGCCGATTCCGCCGCCATCTGGGCACTGTAGAAAAAGTGATGGGGGTCTTGCTGATCATTTTCGGTATCATGATTGCAACCGAAACAGTGAACTACATTGGCAACTGGCTGTTGCAGACCTTCCCGGTCTTCAGCAAAATTGGATAATTAGAAAGGGTTCGTAATGCGTTTAATTTTAGGACTGTTACTGGCGATCACGTTGTCCTTGCCGGCAGGGGCTACTGGCGAAGCGGTGATGGGCGACGACGGTTTGCATAAAACCGACTGGATGCGCGACACGTTCAAGGACCTGCGCGAAGATCTGGCCGAGGCCAACGCCGAGGGCAAACGACTGGCGATTATCTTTGAACAACGCGGCTGCATATACTGCAACAAGATGCATGAAGAGGTGTTTCCGGTACCGGAAATTGATACCTATATTCACGACAATTATTTTTTCGTACAGATGAATTTGTTTGGCGATGTAGAAGTTACAGATTTCGACGGTGAGACTTTGCCCGAAAAAGATATGGCCCGAAAATGGGGTATGTTGTTCACGCCAACGATTCTATATTTGCCCGAAGAAATCGCCGAAGGGATGACGGCACCGCAAGCTGCCGTCGCAGCAATTCCCGGCGCATTTGGCAAGTATACCACGCTCAATCTGATGACCTGGGTGGTTGAACACGGCTATGATGGAGACGAGACTTTCCAAAAATATCATGCCCGTAAGTTGACCGAAGCGGGTTTAAACTAGCCCACAACCCCAGCGCGAATTACATTTCACAATTCATTTATATGAATTTGTTGTTGCCAGAATGATTTTTCTCTGTCTTTATTGACCTAAATCAAAGACAGACAGGGGAGGAAAAATGAAGCGCATAATTATTACGCTCGCAGCTGTGACACTCGCAGCGGGAAGCGCAGTCGCCGACACACTACCGGACGACGTGGTCTTTGAAGAGGGATCGGTAAGCCAGTCGCTGACCGGCGTTGCAGGGGATGCTGGCAACGGTCGCTCGGTTTTCGCAAATCGCAAGAAAGGCAATTGTCTGGCATGCCATGCAAATGCTGATCTAAACGAACAGGCGTTCCACGGCGAAGTCGGACCGCCACTTGACGATGTCGCATCGCGTTGGGAAGAAGCCGAGTTGCGGGGCATACTGGCTGATTCAAAGAATACCTTTGAAGATTCGATCATGCCCTCCTTTTACCGGCTAACGGGTTTCAACAGAAACCTGGAGAAATTCGACGGCAAAACAATTCTGACGGCTCAGGAAGTCGAAGATGTTCTTGCTTATCTGCAAACACTGAAAGAATGATTGCAGCTTTATTTACGAGGGAGAGAAAAATGAAACTAACACGACGGGATGCTCTGGCGCTCGGACTTGGCGCGACAGCGGCTTCGTTCCTGCCGTTTCGGGCAATGGCCGCTACATCAGACGAGGTTATCGCCGAATTTACCGGTGGCGCTGATGTTGGTGAAGGTGGCGTAACACTTACCGCACCTGAAATTGCAGAAAACGGCAACACGGTTCCGGTGGGCGTTGATGCTCCTGGTGCGGCGGCGATTTTAATCGTTGCCACCGGTAACCCAACGCCAAAAGTCGTAACCTTTAATTACGGTCCACTTGCCGGTTCACAGGTCGCGTCCACCCGTATCCGTTTGGCAGGTACGCAGGATGTACTGGCAATCGCCCGCATGGCTGATGGTAGCTTTGTGCAGGCTACGCAAACCGTAAAAGTGACAATTGGCGGCTGCGGCGGCTAATAATTATTCAGGAGAAAAAGACATGGCAGCTGGTGTAAAACCTCGCGTTAAAGTTCCCAAAACGGCGGCAGCCGGGGACGTGATCACGATCAAGACATTGATCAGCCACAAGATGGAATCTGGTCAACGAAAAGACAGCGACGGAAATGTTATTCCGCGCTCAATCATCAATCGCTTTACCTGCGACTTTAATGGCGAAAACGTCATTGATGTCACGCTGGAGCCAGCGATTTCAACGAACCCGTTCCTGCAATTCGACGCCACAGTGCCCGAAGCAGGAGAGTTCAAATTCACTTGGTATGACGACGATGGGGACGTCTACGAAACCGCTAAGCAAATCGCGATCAGCTAACGAAATCGCGCACGGTTCAACCAAGACCTAGACACAGGGGAGAATGCTGAATGAAACTCACATCGACTATACTGGCGGTTTCGGCTCTGGTCATTTCAACTGGTGTTGCAATGGCTGATGGCCATGCACCACTGATGATAGAAGACCAGACTTTCGTGACCGAAACCAGCGCACCGGAGCACTTGGAAAATCTTGATGAGATTTTTTCCGGCTGGGTGTTTCGCGCATCCGAAACACAATCACTACAAATGGATGATTTTGACAATCCGGGGATGATTTTTGTGGATAAGGCAATTGACCTGTTCGCCGAAGTCGACGGTGCTGAAGGCAAGTCCTGCTCGTCTTGCCATGAGGATGTCAGCGAATTCGCTGGTCTGCGGGCGCAAATGCCGCGCGTCGTTGATGGTAAGTTGCAAGCGATGGAAGAGATCATCAACAATGAACGTGTCAACAAAATGGGCGCAGACCCATGGGGTTGGAACAGTTCAGAAATGACCGCGATGACGGCACTGATCGGCTTGCAATCCCGTGGGATGCCGGTTGACGTAACCATTGATGGCGACGCCGCATCGTTCTGGGATCGTGGTAAGGAACTATACTACACCCGCGTTGGTCAGCTTGATATGTCCTGTGCAAATTGCCACGAAGACAATTACGACACGATGATCCGCGCCGATCATCTGTCACAGGGTCAGATCAATGGCTTTCCGGCGTACCGTCTGAAAAATGCCAAGCTGAATTCAACCCACGGTCGTTTTAGTGGCTGTATGAAAAACATTCGTGCCAAGCCATACAAGTCCGGTTCAGAAGAATTCAAAGCGCTGGAACTGTATCTGGCATCACGCGGGCAGGGCCTGTCGATTGAATCGCCTTCCGTTCGCAACTAAACGCGAGCCCGAACGCTACGATTTACGCCTCTCCCCTGAAATCCGGGGGGGAGGTGTTTTAATATATAATCCAAGGGGCTACCCATGCTGACACGTCGTGATATTTTGCAAACTTCGATGGCGGCGGCTGCCATTTATGGTGGCTCTGGCTTTGGCAACTGGTCGAAACTGGCGGCACAGCAGGCAATGACGCAAGATCAGTTGCTGGAATTCGATACCTTCGGAAACCTTTCGCTGATTCACATCACTGACATGCACGCGCAGGTAAAACCGCTGTATTTCCGCGAGCCGGAAATCAATCTGGGCGTTGGCGAACAAAAAGGTCTGATGCCCCATATTACCGGTGCTGAATACCGCAGGAAATACGGCATCGAAGATGGCTCACCCTCGGCCTATGCGCTTAGTCAGGGCGATTTCACGGCACTGGCAAAGGAATATGGCAAGATCGGCGGCGTTGATCGGGCCGCGACCGTCATTAAATCCATCCGCGCCGACCGGCCCGATGCCATCATTCTGGACGGCGGCGACACCTGGCAGGGCAGTTTTACCGCGCTAAAGACCAACGGGCAGGACATGGTAGACATCATGAACCTGATCGGGGTTGAAGCCATGACCAGTCACTGGGAATTCACCCTTGGCATTGACCGGGTCACCGAGATTGTCGAAAATGAGCTGAACTTCCCGTTCCTGGGCGCAAATATCTTTGACGCTGAATGGGACGAACCGGCCTATGAGCCGTATAAAATGTTCGAACGCGGCGGTGTTCTGGTGGCGGTGATTGGGCAGGCTTTCCCTTATATGCCGATCGCCAATCCCGGCTGGATGTTCCCCGATTTGTCATTTGGTGTGCGTCAGGAACGTATGGCCGAAGTCGTGGCCGAGGTTCGCGAACTGGGCGCCGAATGTGTCGTGTTGCTTTCGCATAACGGTTTTGACGTTGATCGCAAATTGGCCGCCGACATCGACGGGATTGACGTGATCCTGACCGGACATACCCATGACGCGCTGCCGGAACCGGTGCAGGTGAACAACACCTTCCTGATTGCGTCGGGCAGCCACGGTAAATTCATCAGCCGCATTGATCTGGATATCCGCGATGGTGGAATGCAGGGCATTCGCCACAAACTGATCCCGCTTTTCGCCGACGTCATCACGCCCGACGCGGAAATGGCCGCGCAGGTCACCGCGGGCCGTGCACCCTATGAAGCTGAAATGTCCGAGGTGATCGGGCAGACCAGCTCGCTTTTGTACCGCCGGGGTAATTTCAACGGCACATGGGATGATCTGATCGGGCAGGCCCTGTTGGAAGAACGCGACGCCGACATTTCCCTGTCACCGGGGTTCAGATGGGGCGCATCCGTGCTGCCCGACAGCGACATCACCCGCGAAGACATCTTCAACGCCACCGCGATGAGCTACCCCGAAGCGTATCGCTCCGAAATGACCGGCGAAACCTTGCACCTGATCCTCGAAGACGTAGCGGACAATCTGTTCAACCCTGATCCGTATTATCAGCAAGGCGGCGACATGGTGCGGGTCGGTGGCATGGGCTACCGGATCGACATCAACAAACCCCAAGGTGAGCGGATCACCGAAATGACCGTGCTTAAAACCGGCGAAACGGTTGCGGCCGACAAAACCTATATCGTCGCCGGTTGGGCGTCGGTGAACGAAGGCACCGAAGGCCCGCCGATCTGGGATGTGGTTGAAAACTATATCCGCAATCATGGCACGGTGAGCGTGGAGCCAAACACATCCGTCAAAGTCATCGGTGCCTGAAGATCCCAAGCAAACAACCCGGCGCGGATTTATTCGCGGTGCGGCGGTGGCGGGGGCTGGCGCAATTGCAGGGACCAGTGCCAAGGCCGGTGATCCCGCGATAACGGAACTTCAGCCATGGATGGTGGAACTTGGCGACGGTGTTGCCAGCCGCCCCTACGGCAACCCGTCCGAACATGAAGCAAGTGTCGTGCGGCGCAATATCCCATGGCTGACCGCGAACACAACGACATCCGTCAGCTTCACACCGATCAACGCGCTACACGGCATCATCACCCCCAATGGGTTGTGTTTTGAACGCCACCACGCCGGTATCGCCGAAATTGAACCAAGCGCACATCGCCTGATGATCAATGGTCTGGTGGATCACCCGCTGGTGTTCACCGTTGATGATCTGATGCGCTTCCCACGCGAAGACCGGGTCTATTTCCTGGAATGCGCCGCCAATTCCGGGATGGAATGGAAAGGCGCGCAGATGAACGCCGTGCAATTCACCCACGGCATGATCCATAACGTGATGTATACCGGCATCCCGCTGCGCCTGTTGCTGGAAGAGGCCGGGGTGAAAACTGCTGGCAAATGGGTGCTGGCCGAAGGCGCGGATGCGGTGAAAATGGCCCGCTCGATTCCGATGGAAAAGGCGCTGAACGACTGTCTGGTGGCGTTTGCCATGAACGGCGAAGCGCTGCGCCCGGAACAGGGTTATCCGCTGCGATTAGTCGTGCCGGGGTTTGAAGGCTCGATGTGGGTCAAGTGGCTGCGCCGATTAGAAGTCGGTGACAAACCATGGCACATGCGCGAAGAAACCACCCGTTATACGGATTTGCTTGGCGATGGCACCTCGCGTCGGTTCACGTTCGAAATGGACGCCAAATCGGTGATCACCAGCCCGGCGCCGGAAAACCCGGTTTTACACGGGGCGGGACCAACTGTGTTGACCGGTCTGGCATGGTCAGGCCGCGGAACAATTCCGCGCGTGGATGTAACGCTGGACGGCGGTATCAACTGGAACGCGGCCCGGATGTCCGGCCCCAGTTTCGATAAATCGCTGCACCGGTTCCACTATGAATTCAACTGGGACGGCCAGCCCCTGCTGCTGCAAAGCCGCGCCCATGACAGCACCGGATATGTGCAGCCCAGCAAGGATGCTTTGCGCGCTGTCAGAGGGCTAAATTCGGTCTACCATAATAACGGCATTCAGACCTGGGAAGTCAGCACGGATGGGGAGGTGAGTAATGTTGAAATTACTTAAGTCCCTGGTTTTGGCATCACTATTCGCAACCCCAATATTCGCCGAACCCCTCGGCCTGGGCCGCCCCGCGACACCGGACGAAATAGCCGCATGGAACATCGACGTGCGTCCCGACGGGCTGGGCTTACCCCTCGGGCAGGGCGGCGTCGAACTCGGCGAAGAATTGTTCACCAACATCTGCGCCGCCTGCCACGGCGACTTTGGCGAAGGCCTTGGATTATACCCCAGCCTGACCGGCGGCGAAGGCTCACTGGATGGCGATGACCCGACAAAATCCATCGGATCATTTGTGCCCTACCTGTCGACAATTTTCGATTTCATCCACCGCGCCAAACCGTTTGGCGACGCGCAGTCATTCACGGCAGATGAAGAATACGCGTTGGTGGCATACCTGCTTTATCTCAACGATCTGGTGGACGAAGATTTCGTACTATCCAATATAAACTTCAGTGACGTTCACCTGCCGAATGAAGATGGATTTGTCGTCGATGACCGCCCGGTATCCGAGCTGCCACTATTTTCAGCTGAGCCGTGTATGCAAGGCTGCAAGGGGGACGTGAAAATCATCTCTCGTGGGTTGGCGGACGTCACGCCGGAAAATCCCGAAAACTAGCCTTAAACGCGAAAAAATTCCAAAACCAAGTGAGCCTACCCATGAAAATGATGATTAACTTCATAAACTTGGCCATTTCCACAGAAATTTCCACCAACACACATTCGAAAATGTAGATTTTTGAATTGAAACCCTGTAGAGTTATTAAATGAGAAAAATCTTTGCCCTCTTGATCGCGCTGTTGGCGATTGCCCCGCAAGCCCAAGCGGCCCATGTCGGTGACGCTGAGAACGGCAAAACCCTGTACAAGAAATGCAAGGCCTGCCACAAAGTTGGCGAAGGCGCCAAGAACGGTGTCGGCCCGAACCTGAACCTGATTTTCGGGCGTACAGCCGGTTCGATTGAGGGCTTCAGGTATTCTAAAGGCATGAAGCGCATGGGCGCCGACGGGTTGGTCTGGACCTTCGAAACACTGGAGGCGTTCATAGAAAATCCAAAGGCGCTCGTGTCCAAAACCCGGATGAGCTTTAAAGGCATGTCCGACCATGAAGACCGCGAAGACATTATGGCATACCTGCGGCTGTTTTCGGATGATCCGCAGAATATTCCCGAAGCAGAACCTACAGCCCAAAGTTCAGAAAGCAATCTGGACCCCGAAATTCTGGCATTGGTGGGCGATGTGGCCTATGGTCAGTACCTGTCAGGCGAATGTGTAAGCTGCCACCAACTCAGCGGTGCCGACGATGGTATTCCGTCGATCACCAACTGGCCGACCGAAGACTTTGTGATTGCACTTCACGCCTACAAAGAAAAACTGCGCCCGCATCCGGTTATGCAACTGGTGTCGGGGCGTTTATCGAACGAAGAGATCGCGGCGTTAGCTGCGTACTTTAATGGCCTCGAATAAGGGCCAAAATTTCCAGGGAGGAAAACAAATGAAATTCAACAGACGCGCATTTATGGGGACAAGCGTTGCGGCCACTGCTGCAATGTCCGCACCAATGGTCATGGGGGCAGCCCATGGCAAACCCCGTGTTATCGTAATCGGTGGTGGTGCCGGGGGCGCAACCGCTGCGCGCTATATCGCTAAAGACAGCGAAGGCGCGATTGATGTCACATTGATCGAACCAACACGGGTTTATTACACCTGCTTCTTCTCGAACATTTACCTGGGTGGTTTCCGTGATCTGGCCTCGATCGGCCATTCCTACGGCACACTGGCAGCGAAATACGGCATCAACGTCGTGCATGACTGGGCCGTTGGTGTAGACCGCGACGCCAAAACCGTGACTTTGGCCGGGGGTTCATCCCTGCCATATGACCGTCTGGTGATCTCTCCGGGTATTGATTTCATCGACGGTGCTGTTCCCGGTTGGGACCTAAGCAGCCAGAACAAAATGCCACACGCCTACAAGGCCGGTTCACAAACTGAACTGCTGAAAGCACAGATCATGGCAATGCCACAGGGCGGCACTTTCGCAATGGTCGCTCCGCCAAACCCCTTCCGCTGCCCTCCGGGTCCGTATGAGCGGGTTTCTATGGTGGCGCACCTGCTGAAAGATATTAACCCTACAGCGAAAATTCTGATCGCCGACCCGAAGGAAAAGTTTTCCAAGCAGGGGTTGTTTGAAGACGGCTGGTCAACCCACTATGATGGCATGATCGAGCGCATTGGCCCTGATTTCGGTGGCAATAATGTAGAAGTTCGCCCCGACGCGATGGAACTGGTGATTGATGGTGAAGTCGAAAAGGTTGACGTTTGTAACGTGATCCCGGCGATGAAATCTGGCCGCATCTGCGAAATCGCAGGTGTAACTGATGGCAATTGGGCCCCGGTCCACGCCGCGACCATGGCATCCAAAGCTGACGAAAACATCCACGTTTTGGGTGATAGCTCGGCTCAGGGTGACATGCCAAAATCCGGCTTCTCGGCGAATTCTCAGGCCAAGGTTTGCGCCATGGCAATTCGCGGTGCGCTGACAGACAGCCCTGTGTTCCCGGCTAAGTTCTCGAACACCTGCTGGTCGCTCATCGAAACGGATGACGGCATCAAAGTTGGTGCGTCCTATGAGGCGACAGAGGAAAAGATCGCCAAGACGGATGGCTTTATTTCCAAGACCGGCGAAGACGCTGCCTTGCGTAAAGCTACATATGAAGAAAGTGTTGGCTGGTACTCTGGTATCGCCGCCGACATGTTCAGCTAAGACCTAAGCCGCGAACAGTAAAGTTAAGCCGCTCCGCCGTAAGGTGGGGCGGCTTTTTTTGGCTGCAACTGCCCCCCGTTGCACAAGGTGCGGTAAAGCCATGCGGCTGGAAACCAACATAGATATTTGGTAGAATTCCCCACAGACATAAGGAAAACCCCATGAAAACCCTGCTCGCCGCCGCATTCTCGCTAACCGCCACTACAGTCATTGCTCAGGACGCCACTACCTACATCTTCGACGGCGACTTTGATGACGCAACATTCGCTGTTGAAAGCGAAATCATCGGCGCAGGTCTGGTAATAGATTACGTCGCCCATTCCGGCGCAATGCTAGCACGCACCGGCCCAGATCTGGGCTCTGATGTCACTCTGTTTGAGGCCGCCGACATATTCCTGTTCTGCTCGGCCGTTTTGTCGCGCAAAGTGATGGAAATTAACCCCGACAACATAACCTACTGCCCCTACGGAATCTTCGTCACTGATCGCGAAGGCGTGGTGAAAATCGGCTACCGCAACTTCCCAGAAGGTGAGATGCAGGAAATCCAGGCGCTGCTGGATGGCATTGCACAGGCTGCCGCCGAGTAATTCAGCGTTTTGAGTTTTCCTTAAATAATGTAACCCCTTGTTCGGCGAGGCCGCGGTTGTGAAACAACGGCGTTCGGCAAACAAGGTGTTTCCATTTAGACGTAAAGCGCTTTAGACCCGGCCAAAGAACACCGGAGACACTTCAATGCTAGACTGGATTTCGCGATTTGACGGGCTGAACGCGCTGGAAGACCGGCTAAAGCGCAAACTGGTGTCGCAGTCGAGGATCACCACCTTGAAAAAGGGTGCCACCGTATTCGGGCAGGGCCGTTCCCCGGAAAACCTGCTGTTGCTACTACAAGGCACGGTACGGGTGCAGCAGCTATCGGACACCGGGCGTGAAATTGTCCTGTACCGCGTGCAGGCCGGGGAAAGTTGCGTGCTGACCACCGCCTGCCTGCTGGCCTATGACGATCATAGCGCCGAAGGTATCGCTGAAACTGAAATAAAAGCCGCCGCCATTCCCCGCGCGGTCTTTGATGACCTGATCGCCACCTCAAAAGAGTTCCGCACTTTCGTATTTTCATCCTATTCACGCCGGATCACCGACCTGTTCTATGTCATCGATGAACTTGCATTCAGGCGCGTCGATATTCGTTTGGCCATGAAGCTGTTGGATTTGCAGGATAAAACTAAAACCATCAAAGCCACCCATCAGCAACTGGCCGCAGAACTCGGCACTGCGCGCGAAGTTATTTCGCGCCAGTTGCAAGATTTCCAACGCCGCGATCTGGTGGGGTTGTCTCGCGGTGTTGTAAAGCTTCTGGATGCAGATGCCCTGACAAAACTGGCCGCCAGCGAATAAAAATCACGACTTATGTGACAAACTCACCAAACTTTCCGCCAAACCCACCTATCTGTCTTTCAACAGCGAACGAGCTCCGCTCAGAAATTTGATAATTGGGGAATAGAAATGAAAGATTTTCAGACAGAGGCGACAACCAAGCCAGAGATCAAAGATTTTTTTGATACGGCGTCAAACACCATCAGCTATGTGGTGAAAGACCCCAACAGCAATTCCTGCGCTGTAATTGATAGCGTTATGGACATCGATTACGCCGCTGGCCGCATCACCTACGATCACGCCGATAATATCATCGCGTATATCAAAGAAAACGGACTGCAGCTGGAATGGATCATCGAAACCCACGTCCACGCCGACCACCTGTCGGGGGCGCCCTATATTCAGCGTGAACTGGGCGGCAAAATTGGCGTTGGTGCGAACATCACCATCGTGCAGGACACGTTCGGCAAGGTCTTCAACGAAGGCACCGAATTCCAACGCGACGGCTCACAGTTTGATCGGCTTTTTGAAGACGGCGACACTTACCAAATCGGTTCCCTCACAGTTACCACGCTTGCCACCCCCGGCCACACCCCGGCCTGCATGACCCATGTGGTTGGCGGCAGCGCGTTCATTGGCGACACCATGTTCATGCCCGACAGCGGATCAGCCCGCGCCGACTTTCCCGGTGGAGACGCAGAAACGCTCTATGACAGCATCCAGAAAATCCTAAGCCTGCCCGACGACACACGCCTGTTCATGTGCCACGACTACGGCGCACATGGCCGCGACATCGCGTGGGAAACAACGGTGGCTGAACAAAAGGCGGAAAACATTCATGTCGGTAAAGGCAAATCCCGCGAGGAATTTGTCGACTTTCGCACGGTGCGCGACGCTGAACTGGACATGCCAAAACTGATCATCCCGTCGTTGCAGGTAAACATGCGCGCCGGAAACTTGCCGCCAAAGGACGAAGACGGGAACCAGTTCCTGAAAGTCCCGGTAAACGCGCTTTAAGGAATACGGCGATGCAAATTCAACAAATGAGCGACGATTTTTTCGTCTCGGGCCAGATCCACCCGGAACAGATTGATGCGATTGCCAAACAAGGCTTTAAATCGGTGATCTGTAACCGACCCGACGGTGAAGTTATGGGCCAGCCCCATTCTGATCAGGTTCTGGCAGCCGCCTCCGAAGCGGGCCTTGAAATCCGCCACATCCCGGTCACCCACGGTGCCTTGGGTCTGGCGGAAATCGAAGGCCTGCTGGACGCAATCAAATCAATGCCCGGCCCGATCCTGGCCTATTGCAACAGTGGCGCACGTTCAGCGGCGCTGTTTGGTATCGTCTCGGATTACTAAGCGATAAAAATCTTTTAAAGATTTTTCCAAAAACTCTTCAAAAGAGTTTTTACCCAAACCCCGGCAACCGCTGCAACCCGAACGGCGCCAACATATCCGGCACCTCATCATCCACCACCAGCCCAGCCATAAGCGAGCCAAGGGCAGGGGCCAGCGTCACCCCGCTGTGGGTGGCGATAATGTATAATCCCTGCGCCCCGGGCAACGCCCCGGCAATGGAAAACCCGTCCTCTGGATAGGCCCGCACGCCAACTGCCAGTTTGCACTGATCAATCAGGGCCTCACCGCCAAACCCCGGCACAAGCTCCTGCATCCGTCGCAGCAATCCAATCGCCAGCTCCCGCAGATGTTCGGGTGACTGATCTTCAATAATCAACCCGTCCGTATCATCCGATGCCAGCCGCAACCCGCCCTTAAAATCCGGCATGAAATGAAACTCACCGCCGTAATCGGTGTAGTTCAGATGCCGCACCAACCCGGCGTCTACGGGCGGCGTCGTCACCAGCAGCCCCGGCACCTTGTTCACCGGGAACCGTGCCGCGAAACCGTCATATCCGGTCAGATCACTTAATACTTCCGGCGTATCCGGTCCCACAGCCACAATAACCCGCTTGGCACTCAGCACGCGCTGATTGGTTAAAACACCTGTCACCGCGCCATCGTCATCCGCCTCAATTTCCAAGGCCACGCAGTTTTCAAGTACGACCCCGTCAGCCCGCCGCACTTTTTCCGCCATGAATCGTGTAAAATAGCTTGCGTTCAACGTCTTATCGCACGAACTTAATAAACCCTCTGCATCAGCGGCAAACAATATATTTGGCTCTGATGCGCGCAACTGCTCTGAGTTCAACCACTTACAATCATACCCAAGCTGCGCCAAAATCTTGCCCTGTTTTTGCAATGCCTGATAATTTTCGCGATCGGTCTTCCGGGCCATACCAATCGCCCCAATCGGGCTTAACCCCAGCT
This sequence comes from uncultured Marinosulfonomonas sp., assembly GCA_964599985.1. Taxonomy (GTDB): domain Bacteria; phylum Pseudomonadota; class Alphaproteobacteria; order Rhodobacterales; family Rhodobacteraceae; genus NVTR01. The sequence continues at coordinate 17,356 of CAZRHV010000027.1, forward strand.
CATCTGTACCAAACTCCGCCGCCAGCTCCCCGTATATTTCCACACTGGTGGCGTTCAGCCGGTAATAATCTAGTTCGGCCGTTTTCCATGTCGCGTTGATCCAGCTGAAATTGTTCGCCGTAGTGCCACCGCCAACTGCGCCCTTTTCAACAACCGCAACCTTTAATCCCCTGAGCGACAGGTAGTAGGCATGGGTGCAGCCAATTATCCCGCCGCCAATTACAATTGCGTCATATGCCATGTTGGCCCCATTTCATGCCCTGACAGAAACGTAGGGGTGGCGGTTCAGCGGCGCAAGCGGCTGGTTCAGCATTCTGTGCGCCATTTATCCAACGCCCCTTGACCTTCCAGTCACGGGAAGGCAAGTGTTGCCCCATGAACAGGACAAAAAGGGCGGTACTTATGCCACGCGACTCGGGAGCAAACGATCAAATTACCCTAAGATTTCAGGTAGATGGGCCTAGTTGCGTCGGCGGTGTCGGGCGCTCTGAACAGGCTAGAAGCGGCGTGGATGGCGTTGAAACCACAGACATTGCCATAGAAGCCGCAGGCGCGATGGTGTTGTCATCTGTATATGTAGTCAGCAACGCATTACGTCTGCGTTTCATTAAACCCGGAATTGAGGTCCAGAAATGAATATCGGAGAAGTCGCACAAACAGCAGGGCTCCCATCCAAAACCATCCGCTACTATGAAGATATCGGGCTGATCAAGCCGCAACGCGATAGCAACGGCTACCGGGTATTCCGTGACACTGACGTGCATAAACTGGCGTTTTTGGCGCGCGCAAGGTCATTGGGGTTTTCCATACAGGACTGCCGTACTTTGCTGGCCTTATACGAAGACCATAGCCGTGCAAGCGGTGACGTTAAAAAAGTTGCAAAAGAACACCTTGCCCGCATTGAAGCCAAACTAACCGAACTTACCACGATGCGAGAAACTCTCGCCCATCTGGTGCATTGCTGCGCTGGAAATGACCGCCCGGATTGCCCGATATTGTCGGATTTGGCGGCAGGGCGGGCGAGTTAAACTCGCGCTTGCAACCGGCTTGCGTTAACGTTGCCACCCACTGTAAAGGCTGACAATAGAATATGTCAGACTTCATCGCAGGGCACCCAAACCATGAAAATCACCTTGGAAACCGGCGTTATCATCACCGGCGGGGCGTCCGGCCTTGGTGCCGCTGTTGCCCGTACCCTTCACAAAGCCGGCGCCCATGTCACAATCTTTGACATGAACGAGCTTGCTGGTAAGGCATTGGCAACCGAGTTGAACGGCACCTTCCACCACACCGACGTCTCCGAGCCTGCCAGCGTCGCCAATTCCCTAACTGCGCGCACCGGACCCCCGTTGCGCATACTCGTCAACTGCGCAGGTATTGCGCCCGCTGCCAAAACCGTTGGCCGCGACGGTGCGCACGATCCGGAAACCTTCGCCAAAACCGTTCAAGTCAACCTGATTGGCAGCTTCAACTGCGCTTCACAAGCTGCTGCGATCATGGCTGCACAAGACCCGATCAATGACGACTTTGAGCGCGGCGTGATCATCAACACCGCCTCCGTCGCCGCCTATGAGGGCCAGGTCGGGCAGGTGGCCTATGCCGCCTCCAAGGGTGGCATCGCTTCAATGACACTCCCCATGGCCCGCGATCTGGCACAAAGCGGCATCCGGGTGATGGCGATTGCGCCGGGCCTGTTCAAAACCCCAATGCTAGAGGGCCTTCCCGAAGACATAAAAGCCTCGCTCGGCGCGCAGGTGCCGTTTCCCTCGCGCCTTGGCAACGCGGAAGAATTCGCAGCCCTTGCCAAACATATCATTGAAAATCCAATGCTGAACGGCGAAGTCATCCGTCTTGATGGCGCTATCCGCATGGCCCCGCGCTAAGTCGCATCAGGCTGTTTGTCAGGTGTTGCATCCGAAAACGCTTTGATCCCGTCAAGTGCGGTAAATATCCGTGTAATCTCTGGATAGGGTGCCATATCGAGCTCAAAGCGGCGATTGTTCAGCACCTGCGCATACAGACAAATATCCGCCAATCCCGGTGTATCACCGTGGCAAAACACCCCCGTTTCAGCGTCCCCCGCCAGCATCTGTTCCATAGGCGCAAAAGTCTCAGCCACCCAATGGCGGAACCAATCAGACTTTCCCTTAGCACCTTGCCCAAATTCACGTTCCAGATATTGCAGTACACGCAGATTATTTACCGGATGCACTTCACAGGCGATCATATAGGCCAGCCCCCGAACCCGTGCCCGCCCAAGCGCATTAAGCGGCAACAAAGCCGGTTCCGGGCGCTGTTCCTCAAGATATTCGATGATTGCCAGCGACTGGCTCAGATGTGTGCCATCCTCCAGTTCCAGCACCGGCACTAGTCCGGCCGGATTGCGGGCCAGAAATTCGGGCGTCTTATGCGCGTGATCCAACAGGGAATAACCGAAATACCCATACTCCAGCCCCTTCAAATTCAGCGCAATACGTAACCGGATTGAAGTTGAACTGCGGAAATAATTGTGTAATTTCAATGCCATGTTATCCTCAACTTAAAGCTATAGTCAAATCGCTCAGGCGCTGAATTTCAACGGTAATCACATCCCCGGCAACCACTGATCCCACACCCGCAGGTGTCCCGGTATAGATCAAATCCCCGGCCACCAGCGCAACAAGTGCGGACAAATGTTCAATAATTTCCGGCACCGACCAGATCATATCTGCAAGATCGGCCGCCTGACATATTTCCCCATTTACCTGCAATCGGATAGGCCCGTCAGAAATATGCCCGACATCTGAAACCGGATGCAGCGCCCCGCAAGGCGCTGAATTATCAAACCCTTTCGCCATATCCCAGGGCTTTCCGGCCTCTTTCGCCGCCGACTGCAAATCGCGGCGGGTTAGGTCTATCCCGGCCCCATATCCCCAGACATGCCCCAAAGCCTTATTTTGCGAAATACCGGATCCACCCTTGCCAATCGCCACCACCAGCTCCCCCTCATAGTGCAAATTCCGGGTTGCCACCGGATAGGCAACAAAGGCCCCGCTTTCCACCAAAGCATCCGCCGGTTTACAGAAAAAGAACGGCGCCTCGCGCGCATCATTGCCCATTTCACGCGCGTGCGCTTCATAGTTGCGCCCGACACAAAAAATACGGCGCACCGGAAACCGAGCCTCTGTCCCGGCCACCGCAACCGATGCCCGCTCGAGCGGTGGAAATACAAACTCAACCACGTCGTCTTATTCCTTTCTTCTTTTCGTAAATACCTGCGCCGCAGGCAAATCGCCCAAAGGGCTCATCAGATGCGCCCGCAAGGGCGCTCAATTTCTTCAGTGCTGCACCACCGGATCGATCGGCCCAATCGGATACCCAACCGCCATTTCCACCGCCCGCGCCGCCTTCAGCAAAACCGCCTCGCCACGGGGCGGCCCGATCAACTGTATCCCCACAGGCACCCCGCTGGCGGTAAACCCGATTGGTAGTGACAGTGCCGGCAGCGCGCAAACCGTGGCCAGAAACGAAAACTTCAGCCAATCGACGTAATCTTCAGTGGCCACCCCATCCACCGACAGCGGATATTCCTCCTCCACCGGCCCCGGCTCCAGCCCGACGACCGGAATGGCGTAAACATCGAAATCCCCCAAAAATTTTCGCATTTTATGGTACAAAACCGTGCGGTCACTTTGCGCATCAAAAATCGCCTGTGATGACAGCTCCAACCCAAACCGGGTGTTGTCGCGCAAAGTCTGCTTAAAATGCGCCTGTACCTCTGCCGGTAGCTTGGCATTCACTGACGCATAATGAATGCCGCGCAATGTCACATAAGTTTCATACAGTTTTGGCAGTTCCGGGCTGGTATCCGTCACCAATCCACCCGCTGCCTCCACCGCCTCCATCGCCCGGCGCATGATCTTACGGATCTCCGGCTCTACCGGCGCAAACCCGTCCTGATCCTCACTAAAGGCAATCCGCACCTTGCCATCCACCGCCTCCACCGCGCGCTGAAACGGCACAATTGGGGCCTCGAGACTAATCGGCTGGCGCGGATCAAAGCCGCACATCGCATCCAGAAACAACGCCAGATCAGAAACATCCCGCGCCATCGGCCCGGGAATACCTTCAATCGAAAACCCGGTTGATGCAGGCCCACCCCCGGCGCGCCCCGGTGTTGGCCGCATCCCGACCACGCCACACAGAGCCGCCGGTGTGCGCAAAGACCCAGCCAGATCAGAGCCATGCGCCAGCCAGACCTCACCCGTCGCCAGCGCCACAGCCGACCCCCCCGAAGAACCGCCCGCATTCTTGCGCGTGTCCCACGGGTTGCGGGTCCGCCCGAATACGTCGTTAAACGTATTCGCCCCGGCGCCAAATTCCGGCGTGTTGGATTTGCCAATAACGACAGCACCGCGCCGCTCCAGCAACTCCACCAGCGGATCACTGGCCTTTGGCACATGGTCCTTAAACGCCACATTGCCCCAGGTGGTGCGCACACCCTTTACCGGGGTCAGGTCCTTGATCGCCAAGGGCAAACCACCCAACCAGGCCAGATGATCTGCATCTCCCTCCAAAGCACCGGCCGCAGCAATTGCCCGATCGCCGCACACCGTGGGCAGCGCATTCACGTCTGGCTCTACCACCTCAATCCTAGCCAAAGCCGCCTCGACCAACTCGCCCGGGCTTACTTCACCTTTGCGCAGCAAGGCCACGGCCTTACGGGCACTCAGCCGACACAGTTCCGGCCCACTGAATTTCGCCTCTCGCATCAGATAACTCCCACATTTCCCCAACCAGCCTGATTGCAAATCATACTGTTTTCAAGCCATGCTTCACCCAAGCCATGAAACCCCTGTTCGCACATGCCCGATTGCGTTACATCGCACCTCTCTATTGAAAGCAGACATGACCCCGCAAGACGCCGCCAAATTCTCTGTCGCCCCAATGATGGACTGGACAGATCGTCATTGCCGGTATTTGCACCGGCAAATGAGCAAATGTGCGCTGCTTTACACTGAAATGGTCACAGCCCCGGCACTGGTGCGTGGTGGTGCGCTACACTTGTTGGAGTTTGACCCAAGCGAACAACCGGTCGCGGTACAGCTTGGCGGCTCGGACCCAAAGGAACTCGCAATTGCGACCAGAATCTGCAACGACGCGGGCTACAGTGAAGTAAACCTGAACATCGGCTGCCCCTCGGATCGGGTGCAATCGGGTGCCTTTGGCGCGGTGCTGATGAAATCCCCCGATCTGGTGGCTAAGTGTGCGGCGGCCATGATCGAGGCCAGCGCGGTTGAAGTCACTGTCAAATGCCGTATCGGCGTCGATGACCATATCCCACAGGACGTCCTGCCACGGTTTCTGGAAACCGTATCAAAGGCAGGCATAAAACGCTTTGCTATTCACGCCCGCAAAGCCTGGCTGAACGGGCTAAGCCCGAAAGAAAACCGCGACGTACCGCCACTGGATTACGAACTGGTGTATCAGATGAAACGCGATTATCCCGATCTGCACCTGTCAATCAACGGTGGAATTTCGTCATTAGCCGAGGCGAAATCCCACCTGTCAAACGGCATGGACGGGGTGATGATCGGGCGCGCGGCCTATCAGCGGCCAAGCGAATTGCTGCTGCGCGTTGACGCAGAAATTTTCGGCGTACCCGGAACAAAAGCCGCCACCCAAATCGTCCATGCCATGCTGCCCTATATCGAGGCGCATATTGCCGCCGGGGGCCGCTTGAACCCGATCACCCGCCACATGCTCGGCCTGTTTGCGGGCCAGCCGGGGGCGCGTAACTGGCGGCGTATTTTGTCAGAAGGTGCGCACAAAGACGGGGCAGGTTCTGATCTCGTGCGACAAGCTCTGACCTCGATCTCCGAGGCGGCCCATGTCTGAACTGATCACCGCTTGGCCAATGTTAGCCATGCTCGGCGTTATCGGAGCCTTTGCCGGCGTGATGGCCGGTTTGCTGGGGGTAGGCGGTGGCATCATTCTGGTGCCGGCTTTTTATTACGCGTTTTCGGCCCTTGGCTACGCTAGTGACCAGCTGATGCAAATCTGTCTGGCGACGTCATTGGCAACCATCATTGTGACATCAATTCGCTCGGTTCTGGCGCACAATAAAAAGGGTGCGGTAGAATGGGATATCCTGCAATCCTGGGCCCCTGGTATTGTGATCGGCGCAATCTTCGGCGTGCTGGTGGCCGCCAGCCTGCGTTCAGTGGTTCTGCAAGGTTTATTCGGTGTGCTCGGAATCATCGTCGGGCTGTATCTGGGTGTAGGGCGCGAAAGCTGGCGGTTGGGCTCAGCGATGCCAGGTGGCATAAAACGCGCCGTTCTGTCGCCAGTTTTGGGCTTTATGTCGGTGCTGATGGGGATTGGTGGTGGCAGTTTCGGAGTGCCACTAATGAGCCTCTATAACACCCCAATCCACCGCGCCGTCGCCACGGCGGCGGGGTTTGGAGTGATCATCGCTGTACCCTCGGCAATTGGTTTCCTGTTCGTCGAAATCGCTCCCGAAAACCGCCCGCCCTATACTTACGGCGCAATCAATCTAGTGGCGTTTCTCACTGTGATCGCGATGACTTTGATCACTACTCCTGTGGGCGTAAAGCTCGCCCATGCGATGGACCCAAAACCCTTAAAAAGGGTTTTCGCCGCCTTCCTGATACTGGTGGCGCTGAACATGCTGCGCAAAGCCCTTGGCTGGTAACTGATCCTGATGCCACACCCCTTGGGCTGGATTTCTATTACACCCCCTAAAAGGGGCTTTGGATGTGCTCCGCACCGGAGGTATTTGGAAAAAGAAGAAGCTAATTCCTTCTTCTTTTCGTAAATACCTGCGCCGCAGGCAATTCGCCCGAAGGGCTAAAAATAATGCGCCCCTGGGGCGCGCTTTAGAAATCCAGTTTTGGCGGGTTTTGTGCCTGCGCAGCCATTCGACGTGCCCGCCCACGGCGTTTGTTTTTCAATCGTGGCGCGCGATCAGGCAATTGTGCTATTAATTCCTGCCGCTGATCAGAAGACATGGCAGACCAGCGCGAAATTTCTTCGCCAGTGCGATAACAGCCAATACATATCCGTGCGTCCGGGTGGATGACGCAAATATTGACGCAAGGGCTATCCACCTCGTCACGTTTCCAAATCTCATCAATCACGTCGCACCTTTCAGATAGCTCAGCCGGTCCAGCACCCCTTGCAGGATAAACCCGGCAGCGACGTGATCTATGACCTCACCGCGACGTTTTCGTGATGTATCCGCCTCGAGCAACGCGCGTTCAGCCGCTACTGTAGACAGGCGCTCATCCCAATATCCTATTGGTAAATCGGTTAGTCGCTTCAAATTGCGGGCGAAGGCGCGGGTGGACTGACAGCGCGGCCCTTCAGAGCCATCCATATTCAGCGGCAACCCCAGAATAATCCCGCCAATCCGGCGTTTCTCTATGATCTCCAACAGCCGCGCCGCATCGACACCAAATTTCTTGCGCCGGATGGTTTCCAACGGGGTCGCCACCACGCGAAAACTGTCTGAAACAGCTACGCCGATGGTTTTGTCGCCCAGATCCAGCCCGATCAGCGCGTGGGTTTCCGGCAGTGCAGCGGCAAATTCAGCAATATCTTCAAAGATCACTCAGCAACACCAGCGCTTTGCGCCGCTGCAAGCAGCGTCTGTATTGCAATCGGGTCGGTGCCAAACACCTTTTGAGATTCGCCCCAGATCGCGCGCGCGCGTTCAGTTTCACCCAGCACACCCAGAGCGTTGATCAGCTGAGCCCATTCTTCAGCATTGCCGCCCTCATTGGCCAGCCGCTCTGACAGCTGTGCCACCATGCTTTGGATAAACCCGGCGCGATCCTCGGTGCTCAGCTCACCTGCGGCCTCGATGTCTTCGGCCGAAGGGCCAGCCGTGCCCGTATCCTGTTCCGGCAGCTGATACCGAATTCCCGCATCCGCCGCCACAAATTCAATCTGTGCGCGGATTGGCGGCACCCAGGGCGCCTCGGGGCGGCTTTCGTTCAGCAAACGCTCCCATGCCTCAAACGCCAGATCGGGCCGCCCGATCTGCGCATTCATCAGCCCCAGATAATACCGCGCGGTGCCGTTGATCGGATCCATCACCAGCACCCGCTTGGCGGCCGTTTCCGCCTCGGGCGATATATACCCGTCCGCCGCCAGCGCCAGCATGTCCACATAATCAGCGTATTCCGCCGCCGTTGCCTGATCACCTTTGATCCGCAACACCTGTTCCTGCGCCTTACGGGCGGCCGCAAAATCGCCAAGACCAGCTTCGTTTTGCGCCAGCAATACATGCCCCTGCAAATCGTCGGGCCGTTCCAGCAGCGCCGCGCGCAGCTTTTCCATCAGCTCTTCATGCCCCGGATTAGGAGACTGCACATTGCCGCGTGGTACCACCTGTGCCTCAGCGTCGGCCTGAGATTGCCGGTTCAGGCGCAAATCTTCGGAAACTTCAAGGCGCGCTTCGATCGGCAGATCACGCTGCGAAGGTGTGCCAAGCTGCATATAGGTATAAACCGCCCCCCCCAGAACGAATATGGTCATCAACGTCGCCAGCACAGGGCTGGACCCGGATACGATAAAGCCAACACCACTGGCGGCCGCTTTGTCGGCCTCCAGCAATCGCCTCGAGACTTCCAGCCGCAGACGTTCCGCCTCGACTTCGGAAGTTACACCGCGTGCGCGGTCGCGCGTTACTTCTTCCAACTGGTCGCGGTAGACCTGTATATCGTTGCCGCCTTCAGAGTTGACACGACGACGCATCGCAGTCAGGGCCAGCAGCCCGGCCACCAACAGAGCAATAATCGAGGCAATAATCCAAAATTCCATTCGTCTCTCCTGCGCGCTCCCGTCTAGCGCCACTTTCGGGTAATCAAAACCCCCTTTGAGCGATCCCGCGTCAATCTCGCGCAAGGGTGATCGCTCATGTATGTCGCTATTTTCCAGCCAAATGCCGCTTGGCGTATTGGCATCGCGCGCCAATCGTTTCATGTATCATCAGCTTGTGGGTTAACCGCATTCAAAGGATTCGCGCCATGAGACGATATTCAGCCTTTGCGATCATTCGGGAAGCTGTCCGATATCATACCGGCTGGGAACGGGCATGGGCCGCACCTGAGCCTAAGAAAAAATACGACGTGGTAATCATTGGGGCAGGGGGTCACGGGCTGGCGACGGCCTATTACCTTGGCAAAAACCATGGCGTTAAAAATGTAGCGATCATTGAAAAAGGCTGGCTGGGGGGCGGCAATACCGGGCGCAACACTACCATTATCCGCAGCAATTACCTGCAAGACCCAAGTGCCGCGATCTACGAAAAAGCCCGCAGCCTGTATGAAACCCTGTCACAGGACCTGAACTACAACATCATGTTCAGCCCCCGTGGCGTGCTGATGCTGGCCCAGACCCACCATGAGGTCCGCGGCTTTCAGCGCACTGCTTACGCCAATGCCCTGCAAGGGGTGAAAACCGAATTCATCACGCCGGAGCGTGTGAAAAAACTGGTGCCGATCATTTCGCTGAACGGTCCACGCTATCCGGTGTTGGGCGCGCTTTGGCAGGCCCGTGGTGGCACCGCCCGCCATGACGCCGTGGCATGGGGTTACGCGCGGGCGTGCAGCGACATGGGGATGCACATCCTACAGCGCACCGAAGTCACCGCCATCCATAAGGCGCGCGGCAAGGTTACCGGGGTGCAGACCTCCAAGGGTCGGATCAACTGCGATAAGCTTGCGGTGGTGGTCGCCGGCCATTCCGGCAATCTTGCCAACATGGCCGGGTTCAGATTGCCGATGGAAAGCGTCTCGCTGCAAGCGCTGGTGTCCGAGCCGATCAAGCCCTGCATGGATGTAGTGGTGATGGCCAACACGGTACACGGCTACATGTCGCAATCCGACAAGGGCGAAATGGTCATCGGCGGCGGCGCTGACGGGTTCAACAGCTACACACAGCGCGGCAGCTTCCACCATATTGAGGAAACCGTGCGCGCACTGGTGGAAACCTTCCCGATGATCTCGCGCCTCAAAATGCTGCGCCAATGGGGCGGTATCGTTGACATGACCGGAGATCGCTCACCGATTATCTCGAAAACCCCGCTGAAGAACTGCTTCTTTGATTGCGGCTGGGGCACCGGCGGCTTCAAATCGATCCCCGGGTCAGGCTGGGCAATGGCCGAACTGGTCGCCAAGGGCGAACCCGGCCCACTGGCCGAGGCGTTCGGGCTGGATCGCTTCCGTGAGGGGCGGTTTATAGATGAAAGCGTTGCGGCGGGGGTGGCGCATTGATGAACATCGCACTGGATCAGTTGAGGGTCGCATCCGAGCCTGAGTGGGTGCGAATGCGCCCTGCCGGGGGGAGGGTCGGGCGCGGCCCGGGCGTTGCCCGGTCCAATACGGTTAGGCTTTTGGGCCTAACTGAACAGCAAAGCGAATGTGAACTCTACAATTATACCGAACAGCCCGCCGAGCCACCATTTCGTTTCCCCGGTTCTGAATTTCTTCTCAATCGCCTGGCGGAATACCTCTGCCGCTTCGGGGTCCGTATTTTTCATGCGCCCATATTTGAGAGAAAGCAAAACGATGTAGCCGACCCAAAGAAAAAATGCAGTTACGAATATGCCAATAATTATATTCATTCTTTTGATTTAGATAACATGCGTGTTTGCTTTGAGGCGTATATCCACACGCTCCTCAATTGGGGAGTAGCCCGATCAAAAAAGAATCTGATTCCCGAAAACCAAACAAATTCCAACTCGAATATAACTCTCACTCCCCGCCAAATGTTCCCGTTCCGTCCTCACGCAACCAAAACGCGAAATCGCG
>CAZRHV010000028.1:0-24146 GCA_964599985.1 uncultured Marinosulfonomonas sp.
TTCCACCTTGCGCAATGCCAGCGCCAGGTCGTCGCGCAGCGTGCTGACATTCACCTGTTTTACGATCTGTCTCATGGCTGTTTTCCTTCAATAACACAGCGTACAAAACGTCCAACCCCGGTCACCCGGGCAGTTACGTCCTGTACAAAACCGATCACCCAACTACCCCCAAACCCGTTAAGCCACGGTAACCGGCCCGAGCGCCCCGACCCAATATTGCTATTCGTATTGACCAGTTTCACCAGTTTGATATGCATATACGCATGGATTGGCGCTCGATAAAATTTGACTGGAACCGCGCCCGCGCGTTTCTTGTTACTGCCGAAGAAGGCTCACTTTCCGCCGCCGCCCGCGCCCTTGGAATGGCCCAGCCAACCCTTGGGCGACAGGTGGATGCACTGGAACAGGAACTGGGTGTCGTGCTGTTTGAGCGGGTTGGCCGCGGGCTTACCCTAACCCCAAGCGGTCTTGAATTACTGGACCATGTCCGTGCAATGGGTGAGGCAGCGGGGCGTGTTTCGCTGACCTCTTTTGGCCAGTCGCAATCGATTGAAGGCACGATTTGCATCGCTGCCAGCGAAACATATGCAGCCGAGGTTCTGCCACCGATTATTGCGAAACTGCGGCTGCTCGAACCGGGGATAAAGGTTGAAATTGTTGCCTCAAACAGCGCCAGTGATCTGCGGCGAAGAGAGGCCGACATCGCCATCCGCAATTTCCGCCCAACCCAACCAGATTTGATTGCCAGGAAAATTAGAGATGTGCCCGCCCGGCTATATGCGACACCTAAGTATTTGAAATATATTGGCAATCCAAAATTACCCGAAGATCTGTGCGATGCTGATTTTATCAGTGTCGATAATTCCGGCGGGTTTTTGAAGGGCTTGAATTCTATGGGGCTCAGTCTTACTGAACAAAATTTCCCGATCCTGACAGAGAACTATCTGGTCATGTGGGCGCTGGTGAAACAGGGGGCAGGGATTGGTATACTGGATGGCAATATTGGTGACGCTGAGCCATTAGTAGAACGGGTGCTGCCGGATCTTGAACCGCTAATGTTCCCGATCTGGCTGGTGGCACATCGTGACCTTGCCACCAGTCGGCGTATCCGGATGGTATTCGATTTGCTTGCGGCAGAACTCGCCTGATCTTCAGCTTAATCCTGCGTCGGCCCCTTGACGTTTACACAGAGCAGGAATAGTTAGTGAGTACTAACTAACATAATATCCAATCAAAAGAAAGGAACCCAAGATGAAACCCCCTCTCTGGAAAACAGCACTAGGAATTATTGCCATTCTCTTCGGCGCTCTGACAATCGTGTCAGGGGGCAAAGTCCTGTTTGGTAATTTAGCCGCAGTGCAAGCAGCCGGTGACGTTGTCAGTTTCGTGCTCTGGTTCAATTTCCTGTCCGGTCCGGTATATATTCTTGCGGGTGTCGCCATCGCGTTTGGCAAGAAATGGGCCAAACCAACCGCGGCAATTCTGGCAATTTCAATTGTTTCGGTATTTGCGCTATTCGGCTGGCACATCAATTCCGGTGGCGCGTATGAAGCCCGCACATTGGGTGCGATGGTTCTGCGCTCAGGGTTTTGGGTTATCTCCGCTCTGGCGTTGTTCCGCGCAACCCCCCCGCGTCTGGCCGGAGTCTGACCATGCCCCAAGGAAAAAAGAACATCGTTGCGGGGCTTTGGTTCCTAGCGACTTTCATGGGGTATGGGTTTTTCCTGATCTACATGCGGGATTTTGCCCCGGGTAAAGAACAATGGATCGCTGAATACACCACCGGAGAGCATTTTGAATCGCGCCTTGCCCATGTCCACGGCAACCTGTTTGCGTTGCTTAATGTGATGATCGGCTATCTGGTGCTGCGCCTGCCAATCTCTGTTGGTGCAGCAAAGGGTGTGTCTTGGTTCGCGCTAATTGGTATGCTGATGCCCCTTGGTATTCTGGCCGAAGTCTACTTGGGTGCGCCACCAATATTCGTTTTGCTTGGCGGGATTTCGATAGTGATCTCGATGATCTGGCTTGGGCTGGCGGTTGGTCGTGCCAATCTGGTTGGTGTTTAAAACCGTATGGGCGCGCATTTTACTGCGCGTCCGTATTAGCTCAGCGGTGCAGCCGCGAACATAAAGCTGAACTGCTGGCAATAAATCACCACGGAATGAAAGTTCGATACATCCGTGCCCTCTGGCAACGTGTAGACCTGATTTCCAATATTCCCCTTGAGCGAGCTTAGCTGCAACTGCTCCGATGCCTTCACATCCCCCGCCCCCTGCGGGTCAGCGTGGCTGATTAGCCAAACCTTCAGGTCAGGGCCGTTGCTGACATTAAAATCAGCAAATTGCAGCTCCACCCTTCCATCCGGCTGGCGCACAAGGCTAGCCTGACCAGTTGCCTGGTGCAGCCCGTCAACGCCCATGAATGTACCGGTTGAGATAACTTCGCTTTCGCTGGATTGCACCAGCGTTTCGCTGACCACCTGGTCGATCCATAGCGGTGAGGCAAGATACCAGAACGCGGCGCCAAACACCGCGCCAAGGGCGAAACTGGGAAAAGCGATTTTCAAAAAGCGTCGCATATTTAGCCCCCCTTGCAACCGATCTATGACGTGGGTCATTTACACAAGCCTAACATTTGTCGGTGTAGTGCACTACCTCGCTCAAATTCCCTTAAATTCGTCGGTTTCGCGCCAATTTCGGTCGGCTGGCACTTCCCTAAATCCGTGTATTTCGCCATGTTAGCCAACAAAACAAACAAGGAATCGCGGTGATGAAAACCCATGTAAAAGCACTGGTTGTCGGTGGTGGCGCGGTTGGGGCAGGGGTGGCGTATCACCTGGCCAAGGCGGGCTGGGACACCATGTTGCTCGAACGCGATGAGCTGACTTCCGGTTCTACATGGCACGCCGCGGGGCTGCTGCCGTTGTTCAATATGGGCTATGCAACCACCCATATCCACGACTATTCTGTGAATTTTTACAAAAGCTTAGAGGCGGAAACCGGCCTGAACGCCGGCTTTTCCGTGGTTGGTAACTTGCGCATGGCCCAAACGGCGGAACGTATGGATGAATACATGCTCTACGCCACCACGGCTGAAACAGTGGGCATCCCGTTTGAATGGCTGACCGCCGACGAAATTAAGCAGCGCTGGCCGCTGATCCGCACCGACGATCTTCAAGGCGCAATTTATCACCCGACAGATGGCTACATCAACCCTGCCGATGTCACACAGGCGATGGCCAAAGGAGCCCGGCAGCATGGCTGCGTGATTGAACGGAAATGGCAGGCAGATGCGTATGAGTGGACCGGGTCTGAATGGCGCGTGACCTGCACTAAGATGTTGGAAAAAGGCGGAAACCTGGTGCCGGGGGGCGAACAAATTGTTATCACCGCGGAACATGTCGTCACCGCCACAGGCAACCACGCACAACGTACTGCGCAATTGCTTGGCATCAAAATTCCCGCCATCCCGGTTGAGCATCAGTTCATCGTCATGGATAATGACCCGGAACTGGTGGAATGGCGCAAAGACAACCCCGAACACCCTGTCATCCGCGACGCGGACGCGCAATCTTACGTACGCGAAGAACGGGGTGGCTGGATATTGGGTGTCTACGAAAAAGGCGCACCGGCGCGGTTTGAATATAGCGTACCAGACAGTTTTCGCGCTGATCTGTTCCCATTGGATTTGGAGCGTATCGAAGAACAATACATGGCGATGATCCATCGCATTCCTTCCTGCGAAGCCTCTGGATTGAAAGACGATTTCAACGGTCCAATCTGTTACACACCAGACGGAAATCCGTTGGTTGGACCGGCGCCGGGTCTGCGAAATATGTGGTTGGCAGAAGGGTTTTCCTTTGGGATTACCGCGGCCGGTGGCGTGGGCAATTATCTGGCCCAGATGATGGTAGAAGGCGAAGCCGAGATCGACATGGCAAGCCTCGATCCGAAACGATACGGCGATTGGATGACCACAGAATATGCGTCGCGCAAAAACGAAGAATGTTATTCCCACGTTTACGTGTTGCATCACCCGGATGAGGAACGGGGCGCCTGCCGTGCTTTACGCACCTCGCCGGCTTATGATCGCCAAAAATCGGCTGGTGCGCAGTTCGGGCAAGTCAACGGCTGGGACCGGCCAAATTATTATGCTCCACAGGGGTTTAGCGACAATGACTCGCGCTCATTCCGGCGCGGTGGCTGGTGGCAATACGCCCATGACGAAGCCAAGGCGATCCGCGAAACCGCCGGCCTGATTGATGCCACTGCGTTCACTAAACATCTGGTACGTGGGCCCGGGGCGACGCAGTTTCTGGACTGGTTTACCTGTAATAAATTACCAAGTGTCAGGCGGATAAACCTGACTTACGCGCTGACCAGTGCAGGTACAACGCGCACAGAATACACCATCGTGCGGCTGGCAGAGGATGAATATTATCTGGTCTCCGCCGGGGCGTGGACTGCCTATGACGCCGACTTCCTGCGCAAAGCTGCGGCCGACAAGATGGGCGAATTTGGCTGGATCGACATCCATGATGTGACCAACCAGTGGGGTGTATTCGCGCTAGCTGGTCCAAAATCGCGCGATATTCTGAAAGAGATCATCAGGGACGCCGACCCTGATACTGCGCTTACGAACAAACGTTTTCCGTGGCTGACGATGCGAGACATTGAGCTGGGCATGTGCCCGGTGCGTGCCATCCGTGTTGCCTATACCGGTGAACTGGGGTGGGAATTGCATCACCCGATTGAGATGCAAAATTACCTGTGGGACCAACTGGTTAGCGCGGGTGAAAAACATGGGATGAAACTGGTTGGCGGCCGCGCGCAAAACTGGCTGCGACAGGAAAAATCTTACCGCGCCTTTGGCACTGAACTGGGCCGGGATGCGACGCCACAAGAGGCCGGGTTGGATAGGTTCATTGATCTGGAAAAAGAATTCCATGGCAAGGAAGCGATGCTTAAAACCGGTATCCGTTCCAAGTGTGTGACGCTGTTGATTGATGGCCCGGATGACGCCGACCCATGGGGGCGCGAAGCGCTGTATGATGGCGACACCAAAGTAGGCCGCCTGACCTCGGGGGGTTATTCGGTGCATTTCGGCAAACAGATCGGCATGGGCTATATCAGCCCGGAACTGGCCGAACCGGGGCAAAAACTAAAGGTGCGGATGTTCAATCAGCTTTGGGACGCCGAAGTGGTTGAAGACAGCCCCTATGATCCTAGCAACGCGGCGATAAGGCTTAACGGTTAGGAAAATCGCGCAGGTGAGAGCATTCGGATAGCATCGTTATCCATCTCACTTGCCCGCCCGCTGATCAGATCTGACACCAACTGGCTGGCAGCGGGGGAGGTTTGAAAGCCATACCCGCCTTGTCCCGCGACCCATAAGAACGACGGCACTTTCGGGTCAGGGCCAATCACCAGCGAGCGATCTGGTGAGAACGTGCGCAACCCCGCCCAACTGCTTTCCAGCCGGGTAACGCTATGGTTCATCACCGCTTCGTAGCGCGCAATTCCCGTGGCGAGCATCAGGTCTTCCGGCCATGCGTCATGGGGCTCAACGACTTCTTCATCCGCCGGAGAGATCAGAAGTTTCCCGGCGTCGGGTTTGGCGTACCAATGTTCGCCGGGGCCAAAAATCAGCGGCCAGTTGCGCACATCATATCCGTCAGGGGCAGGAACGCGGGCGATGGAACGACGCTGCGGGCTAACGCCAAGGGGGGCAACGCCCGCCATAATTGCAATTTGATCCACCCACGCACCGGCGGCGTTTACCAGCATCTTGGCTTTGAAGTCCTGCTGATCGACCACAACTTGCCAGCCATCCACAACTTGCAAAACCTTTGAAACACGCTGGTTTGTCAGAACCTCGCCGCCATTTGCGCGAACTTCACGGGCAAAGTTTTGTATCAGCAGGTCCGTGTCGATATCAAAGGCATCTGCGTGATATCCCACCTGCGTGACAGCATCCGAGTTCAGTATTGGCACCATCGCCAGCGCTTCATCCTTTGCCATAGGCTCCAGCGCCATGGCCTTCATATCGTTGGAAAATTCTGCCATATCCTGACCATTACCTATCAGCATTAATCCCCGAGGTGACAACACCCCGCCATTGGCCGTTTCGAGATAGGCGCGGCTGGCTTGATTGAGGGCAACGGTAGAAGGTGAACCATAGGTTTCTTCGAACATAGCTGCCGAACGACCAGAGGCATGATAGCCAAGCGCGCTTTCAGCTTCCAGCACCACCACCTTACCCAGATGTGACAACCGCGCTGCGGCAGATATACCGGCGATGCCCCCACCGATTACCAGAAAATCAGTCATATTTTTAGCCCCGTATCACTTCAGCGCAGACTGTCACGGACGTTCCAAAAGGAAAAGCCCGGATCACTCCGGGCCTTTAATTCGCTTACCTTGTCGCAAAGTGCTTAGTTGGGAACGTCGCCTGTCAGACCTTCGACGTAAAAGCCCAGACCTGCGAGTGTACCATCATCTGCGACTTCGCCTTCAGCCAGCCATACAGTGCCGTCTTGCTTGTTTAGTGGACCGGTGAAAGGGTTATATTCCCCCGCGGCAATGCTGTCTCGCAGTGCTTCTGCCGCGGCCTTAACATCGGCAGGTACAGCGCTGGAAATATCGCCGATTTCAACCATGCCAGTTGAAATTCCGTCCCAAGTGTCAACGCTTTCCCAGGTGCCATCCAATACCGCTTGGGTGCGTGCGATGTAGTAGGGCGCCCAATTGTCGATGATTGAAGACACACGAGGCATCGGGCCGTATTCTGACATGTCTGATGCCTGCCCAAATGTAATCACGTTACCGGCCTTTTCGGCCGCAGCCTGTGGTGCTGTTGAATCGGTATGTTGCAGAATCACGTCGGCTCCTTGCTGAATTAGCGCGGTAGCGGCATCAGCTTCCTTTGCAGGATCAAACCAAGTGAACACCCAGACGATATTCATCTCAACATCCGGGTTAACCTTTTTGGCGTGGATGTAGGCAGCGTTGATGCCCCGGATAACTTCCGGGATCGGGAAAGATGCGATGTATCCGATTTTGTTGGTCTTGGTCATCGAACCGGCGATTAAGCCCTGAACTGCGCGGCCTTCGTAAAAGCGGGCAGAATACGTGGATACGTTTTCTGCGCGTTTAAAGCCGGTGGCATGCTCAAACTTCACATCAGGAAACTTGGCCGCAACATTGATTGTCGGGTCCATGTAACCAAATGACGTGGTGAATATCAGGTCGGCGCCAGACAGCGCCATCTGTGTCAGCGCGCGTTCGGCGTCTGCACCTTCCGGGACGTTTTCCTGAAAAATCGTTTCCACCTGATCGCCAAGTGCGGCTTCCACTGCCAGGCGTCCGTTATTGTGTTCAGTCGTCCAGCCGCCGTCGCCGATTGGACCGACATATATAAAGCCGACTTTGAGCTTTTCCTGGGCAAAAGCTGCCCCGGCCAGGCCAAGAGCGAGTGCGGCCCCGGTTAGGATTGATTTGAAGTTCATGTGTTTCTCCCAGGTTGATCGGGCATATTGCCCATATTTTACAGAGTTGCCTCTAGCTAGAGGCGTGGAATATTCGGCCAAGGGCAGCAGGTGCGCCCTGTGTTGACCGGCTGATTATAACCAGAACCAGTATGGTTATCAGATATGGTGACATCGACAAGTATTCGACTGGTATCGCAACGCCCGCGGCCTGCAAGTTCAGCTGTAAAATGGTGACCCCCCCAAACAGATAGGCCCCCAACAACACCCGCCAGGGACGCCAACTGGCAAAAACCACAATTGCCAGCGCGATCCAGCCCGCCCCTGCGGTCATACCTTCGGTCCATTGCGGTACGCGGACAAGGCTCAGGTAAGCCCCGCCAAGCCCGGCGCAGGCACCGCCAAAGGCTATGGAAGCCATTCGAATACGCACGACCTTGTAGCCAAGAGCATGTGCTGCATCGTGGTTTTCACCGACTGCACGCAGGACTAAACCGATACGGCTGTATTTCAACACAGCCCATACCCCGGCGATAAGTGCGATCGATACATAGACCATGAAATCGTGCTGAAACAGTATTGGCCCGAAAACGGGTAAATCCGACAATAGCGGGATGTCGAGCTGGTTTGTTGAGGGTGGTTTTACACCCACGTAGGTTTGTCCCATTAGTGACGACAGCCCCAGACCGAACAGTGTTAATGCCAGCCCGGTCGCCACCTGATTTGACAACAAGTATTGTGTTAAAAATCCAAATATCAATGACAGTAAGGCGGCCCCAACAGCCGCCGCAATGAAACCAATTACCGGGCTGCCGGTTTCCACCGCAATGGCGAAACCTGCGATTGCGCCGGTGATCATCATGCCTTCGACACCCAGGTTAAGAACCCCGGCTTTTTCAACCACCAGTTCGCCAATTGCAGCCAACAGGATCGGTGTTGCCGCCACCATCATTGAGGCGATCAGGACAAGCGGGTCAATTGCTGAAAGATCCATTACGCGACCTCCGACTTGGCTAATCTGATACGGAAATTTGACAGCACATCCACCGCCAGCAGGAAGAATAGTAACATCCCCTGAAAGGCTTGTATTGCTGCGGCGGGTAGGCCCAGCATCAGCTGCGCAAGCTCACCGCCAATGTAGGTAAGGGCCATCAACAACCCCGCGAGCAGAATGCCAACCGGATGCAACCGGCCAAGAAACGCCACAATAATCGCGGTAAAGCCGTAGCCTACGTTGAAATCAATGCTTATCTGCCCGGCAGGTCCGGTGACCTCAAACAGCCCGGCCAACCCGGCCAGCGCACCGGTGGTGCCAAGGCAAAAGATGATCAACCGGTTCGGGTTCACCCCTGAAAACCGCGCCGCTTTGGGTGATTGACCGGTCACCCTGATCTGAAAGCCCAGCATGTGTCGGCTGAGCAGAATGTATGATAGGATCACCGCAATAAATGCTGCGACAACGCCCCAGTGCATACCGGTTGTTGCATTTACCGGATTGTATGCAGCTGGAAATTCCTTAAATATACGGCTGCCGGGAAAGCCCTGTCCTTCGGGATTGCGCAAAAGTCCAAGCGCCATCGAGGCCAACAATTGCTCGGCCACATAGACCAGCAGCAGCGACACCAGTATTTCATTGGTATTAAATTTGGTGCGTAATATCGCCGGGATCATTGCCCATGCCCAACCCCCTAAAGCGCCAGCGATCACCATCATAGGGTAGAGAAAAACACTCTCTGTTGGATAAAACGCCAACCCAACTGCAGCGCCACAAATAGCACCGATAATGTATTGTCCCTCCGCGCCGATATTCCAGATACCTGCACGAAAGCCAAGGGATAGCCCGATAGCGATCAGGATCAGCGGTGCTGCTTTCACCAGCAATTGTGGGCGGGAATAGGGGCCAAACTGTTCGTGAAACAATGGATCCCAGAATATCACCCGGATGGCTTCAAACGGGTCTTTGCCCAATATCGAAAACATAATGCCACCGGCGATCATGGTTAGTACAACCGCCAGAACCGGCGTTAGTGCTGTCCACATTTTTGACGGTGAGGGTCGTTTTTCAAGCCTCAGCATGGGAAACCTCCATGTCGTGGGCGCCGCCCATCATCAATCCAATTTCGTCCACCGTTAGCCCCGACGCATCGCGGGCAGGGGTCAGGCGGCCCTCATTCAGGGCAGCGAAGCGATCCGATATTTCCATCAGTTCTTCCAGATCCTGGCTAATGCAGACGATCGCAGCCCCATTCGCCGCCAGATCCAGCAATGACTGGCGGATTGAAGCGGCCGCCGAGGCATCCACACCCCATGTCGGTTGGTTCACCACTAAAA
This sequence comes from uncultured Marinosulfonomonas sp., assembly GCA_964599985.1. Lineage (GTDB taxonomy): Bacteria > Pseudomonadota > Alphaproteobacteria > Rhodobacterales > Rhodobacteraceae > NVTR01. Next base: position 9,818 of record CAZRHV010000028.1, read on the forward strand.
CCTCTGGTCGCTGCAACACTTCCCGCCCAATGACATATTTTTGCAGATTGCCGCCAGAAAGTGAGCGCGCCGTGTTTTCCGGCCCCGGCGTGCGCACGTCAAATTCTTCAATGATCCGCTTGGCAAAATCTCGGGTCTTACCCCAGTTCACAAATCCCTTATTGGCAAGCCCTTCACGGATCGTCCCGGTCAGGGCCGCGTTTTCTGTCAACGTCATATCGGGCGCCGCGGAATGCCCCAGCCGTTCTTCGGGGGCAGCCAGCAACCCAATAGCGCGGCGCTGGTTTGGCCCCAGATTGCCAATCTCAGCGCCGTCGAGTTTTACCGCAGCAGCGGGTGCAAGGCTTTCACCCGACAGGGCCGCAAGCAGTTCATCCTGCCCATTGCCAGCCACACCACCGATGCCAACCACCTCGCCCTTGCGCACACTTAGGGATACGTCCTTTAGAGATGTACCAAATTGCGACGTTGATTTGACCGAAAGCCCTGTCAGTTCCAGTGCTACAGCCCCCAGTTCAGATTTATCCCGGCTTGGGGTGTGCAGGGTTTCGCCGACCATCAGTTCAGCCAGTTCACGCGCGGTTTTTTCCCGAGGATCACAGTTGCCCACCACCTTGCCGTGGCGCAGGATTGTGGCCCCGCTACATAGGCTGCGAATTTCCTCAAGCTTATGGGAAATATACAAAATCGCCGTGCCTTCAGCGCTTAATTTGCGCAAAGTTTCGAACAGGATTTCGACCTCTTGCGGGGTCAATACCGATGTTGGCTCATCCATGATCAGCAGTTTCGGGTCTTGCAAAAGACAGCGGATGATTTCGACGCGCTGCCGCTCACCGGCGCTTAGTTCACCGATCAGGCGAACCGGGTCCAGTGGCAGGCCGTAGTTTTCGCTGACCTCACGAATCGCCGCCGATAGCTGCCGCATCGGCGGCGGGTCTTCCATGCCAAGGGCGACATTTTCGGCGACACTCAGTGCGTCAAACAAGCTGAAATGCTGGAACACCATCGCCACGCCAGATTGGCGCGCGGCGTGCGGCGTTGCCGGTTCAAAGGCTTCACCTTTCCAGGTCATTTTGCCTGAATCTGGCCGCACCAGCCCATAGATCATTTTGACCAGCGTCGATTTCCCCGCACCATTTTCCCCAAGCAAAGCATGTACTTCGCCCGGTTCAACGCTAAAAGTAACCGAGTCATTCGCTACCACACCCGGATAGGCCTTGGTTAGTGCATCCACGCTTAAAAGCGTTCCATCCATAGTTCTACCCCACCTTGCTATGTAAATTCTCGGTAACACTTGCCGTCGAAAGAAATTCTGCTGCCACCCCAACCGCAATCTCTTGTGGATGCTTACCCAAGCTCGGCTGCCCAATCGGACAAGTAATCCGATCAATCTGCGCATCCGTATGCCCAAGGCTGCGCAACCGACCCCGAAACCGTGCCCATTTTGTCTTTGAGCCGATTAGTCCGGCGGACCGAAACCCTTGGCTCAGTAGCCGATGACAAATTTCCAGATCAAGCGCGTGACTATAGGTCACAACCAGATGCTCGGCGTCGGACGGGGCGAACTTTACCAGTTCGGCCGGATTAACGGCAATCAGTTGGTTGATTTCATCCGAAACCTTACTCGGATAACGCTCAACAGCACTATCGATCCAGGTTATTTCTGTGTCGGATAGCGGTTCCAGAACAGACACCAACGCTCGCCCTACATGCCCGGCACCGTATATCCAAAGTGTACGGGACGGTGCGCTGACCGGTTCAAGCATCCAGCCGTCAATAAGTTGTGGTTTGATGGGCTTACCTGAATTGCGCGCTTCACTAACTTGTTTTCTAATCTTTAACGGTACTGCAAAGTCGCCTTGTACCCGCCGCAGCACCGGATCATCCGTCAGCTCGGCCAGTCGTTTCGTGTCATAAACTTCCGACAGCAAGGTTACCGCGCCGCCGCAGCACTGACCAAGGCCTGGCCCGAGCGGAACATTTTCAACCCAATCTCTGTGCTTTTGTTCCAACGCCTGACGCGCCCGGTTACTTGCATCCAGTTCCAAAGCGCCACCGCCAATCGTCCCCGATTGTCCGCTGCCCCAGACCAGTATCGACGCCCCAACTTCGCGCGGGACCGAGCCTTTAATTCCGGCCACGACCACCCGAACAACCCTGCCATACTGCTCAACAGCAGACGCCAGTGATTTCAGATCAAAACTCATGCCCGCACCCGCTCGATCGCAGACAAAATATTCTCAGCCGTCGCCGGTGCTTTAAGGTCCGGATAGGTCGCCCCACATGCGGAAACTGCATCCGACAGGGCCATCAGCGCGGACATTCCCAGCATAAACGGCGGTTCACCCACTGCCTTTGAGCGATAAATGGTATTTTCAACATTGCGCCCATCCCAAAGCGCGACGTTGAAGATGTCGGGGCGATCAGAGCAGGCCGGTATCTTGTATGTTGAAGGCGCATGGGTTTGTAGATTGCCGCGATCATCCCAAACCAGTTCTTCTGTCGTCAGCCAGCCCGCGCCCTGCACGAACCCGCCTTCAATTTGGCCAATATCCAGCGCCGGGTTCAGCGATGTACCGGCATCATGTAAAATATCTACACGTAAGATGCGATTTTCGCCAGTTAAGGTGTCAATAACGCATTCCGTTACCGCGGCCCCATAAGAAAAATAGAAAAACGGTCGCCCGCGTCCGGCAATCCGGTCCCACTCAATTTTTGGAGTTTTGTAGAAGCCGGTGGACGATAAGCTGATACGATTTTCGTAGGCCAGTTTGGCAGCATCGGCAAAACTGATCGATTCCCCTGCAATCTTAACCCGACCGCCTTCAAAGTGAACTTGGTCAGTTTGATACCGCTTACCTAAAAACGCCTCCATCCGCTCGCGGATTGTGTCACAAGCCGCTTTTACCGCCATGCCATTCAGGTCTGATCCGGAAGACGCAGCGGTTGCCGAAGTATTTGGAACCTTGGCTGTATCGGTAGCCGTAATTTTCACCACACCTATATCCACCCCAAAAGATGTCGCGGCCACCTGCGCCACCTTTTGAAACAGACCCTGGCCCATCTCGGTGCCACCATGGTTCATGTGGATGGAACCATCCTGATAAACATGCACCAACGCCCCGGCCTGATTTAAATGGGTCAGCGTAAAGCTGATGCCGAACTTCGCCGGTGTCAGGGCGATGCCCTTCTTTAGCACTTCGTTTTCTGAGTTCCACCTCATGATCTCGGCGCGCCGGGTTAGGTAGTCAGAACTTTCAACCAACGCCGCGCTAAGCCCATTCAGGATAAAATCTTCAACTGGCATTTGGTAAGGCGTGGTCTGAACAGCTCGCTTCTTCTGTTCAGAAATACTCCCGCCGGAGGCATCCGAACAGTCGCGGTAATAATTAACCCGCCGTACATCCAGCGGGTCAAGCCCCAACTCGTGGGCGATATGATCCATTACCCGCTCAATCCCCAATGCGCCCTGAGGCCCGCCAAACCCGCGATAAGCCGTGGCGGATTGGGTGTTGGTTTTTAACCGATGGCTGGTGATTTTCGCCGAGGGCAGGAAATAGGCGTTATCAGCGGTAAGCATTGCCCGATCAGCCACGGGTAAAGACAGGTCCATCGCCCAGCCACAGCGGGCGTATTGAGTGAATTCGATGCCCTCAATTTTCCCTGCCGCATCAAACCCGACATTATAATCAATACGAAAATCATGCCGTTTCCCGGTGATGATCATGTCGTCATCACGATCATAGCGCATTTTGCAGGGCCGCCCCGTGGCTTGCGCGGCAATTGCGCAACCAACAGCCAGCGCGTTGCCCTGACTTTCCTTGCCACCAAACCCGCCACCCATCCGGCGTATTTCAACCCGTACAGCGTTCATTGGCACACCCAAAGCATGGGCCACTTTGTGCTGAATTTCCGTGGGATGCTGGGTTGAGGAATGAACCAGCATGTCACCGCCTTCTTGCGGTAAAACCAATGCGACCTGGCCCTCCAGATAAAAGTGTTCCTGCCCACCCATTTCCAGCGACCCGCTCAACGTCTGTGGAGCATCGGATATGGCCGCGGCTGCGTTGCCATTGTTCCAGATAATTGGCCCGTCCTCAAACCGACTGTCGGCGGCCAAGGCCTGATCGATGGTCAGAAGAGCGGGTTTTTCTGCGTACTCGATCTTCGCTAATCGGGCCGCCTTGCGCGCTGCCAAATGTGTCTCTGCAACCACCATGAATATTGGCTGACCGACATAGTGAACAGTTCCTGTCGCCAACAATGGTTCATCATGGGCGGAGGGCGAGACATCATTTTCAAACGGCAAATCATCGGCCGTCAGAACTGAAACTACACCGGTTGCTGCGTTTACGGCACTAAGGTCTAGTGATGTGATGTCACCATGCGCAATCGCCGAAAGCCCAAACGCCAGATGCAAACAATTGGCCGGTACCGGCATGTCATCAATATAGCGCGCGCTACCCGTTACGTGCAGCTTGGCAGCGTCATGGGGCAGGGGTTTAGAGACGCTCATGCGTTGACCTCCAGTACATTTGTCACGGCACCCTGATCTTCAAGGAAATAGCGCAGCAACATGTTTTGCGAAGTCTTCAGACGATACTCAGCCGAGGCGCGCATATCCGACATGGGTTTGAAATCATTCCCAAACTCGGCCATCGCCGTAGCAACAACTTCCCGATCCCAGTTTTGCCCAATTAGTGCCGCTTCAACAGAAGTGGCGCGCGCCGGAATACCCGCCATGCCACCAAACGCAATCCTGGCTTCACTGACAACGCCGGCGGTAACCCGGATCGAAAAACACCCCAAAACAGCCGAAATATCCTGATCAAACCGTTTGGAGATCTTGTAGCATTTCAACCGGTCTTCCTGCCGTGGGATCGTAATCGCTTCAACAAATTCTCCGGGCTGGCGGTCTTGCTTGCCATATTCAATAAAGAAATCTTCCAGCAGTATTTCGCGCCGTTCATTTCCGCGACGCAAATGCAGCCGCGACCCAAGCGCGATTAGTGCAGGCGGGCTGTCGCCAATGGGCGATCCATTCGCAATATTCCCACCAATCGTTCCGGCATTCCTGACCTGAACCGATCCGTAACGCTTTAACATCGCAGCGAAATCCGGGTGATGCCCCTCGATCACCCCCTCGAATTCAGTGACGGTAACCCCGGCCCCTACACGAATCTCGTCATCCGAAACGTCAATGCCTTTCAGGTCTTCAACCCCTGCCAGAAATGCGACATTGTCCAGCGCCTGAAGCCGCTTCGTGATCCACAATCCCACGTCAGTAGCGCCGCCAATCAATACGCCGTCCGGGTTGGCCTGAAACCACGCTGCCAATTCATCAGACGATTTTGGCATCGCCGGGTCTGACCCGAGGTCTTCGGACGCCAGAAGGCTCAAATCCTCCTCCATCCAGTCCGGTACCGGTATGTCTGCAGCCGCCTCAGCGGCTCGAATAATTGGCGCGTAACCCGTACAACGGCAAAGATTCCCTGCTAACCGTGTATCAAAATCACGCGACCCGTTTTTATGGGCCACTGCCATGGAAACCACAAAACCCGGCGTGCAAAACCCGCACTGGCTGCCATGATGTTCCACCATAGAACTTTGTACCGGGTGTAATTCATCCGCCGGCCCGGAAAGGCCTTCAACGGTGCGAACAGCTTTACCATGAAGCTGCGGCATCAACAAAATACAGGCGTTCACTGCCTTTGACCCACGTTGATCAGTGACCATTACCGTGCAGGCACCGCAGTCGCCTTCGTTGCAGCCTTCCTTGGTGCCGGGCAGCCCGCGTTCTTCACGCAGCCAGTCCAACAGAGTGCGAGTCGGTGATATGTTTTCAAGCCGAACGGGGGCTCCATTCAACAAAAAGGTGATCTGGACCATGAAATTCCCGACGCCGCTTTCTGTTGCATGTTCGCGCTTTGCAATGGCAGTCCGACCCGATGCGACGTAAAGTCCGCTGCCCCAATTAGATCGTGCGCAGGCAAAATCCGTTCTGGCAAGCATGGATTCTATTTGGCCGCCTAAAGCTGTTTCAAGAATTCACGAAGACCCACGCTTGGCGCTTTCCCATTCCGGGTGGCTAGCCTAAAGTCTGCTAATGACCAATCAACCCCGATTCATCCACCTTCGCTTGCATACCGAATATTCGCTCTTGGAAGGCGCAATTCGGGTCAAGAAACTGGTGGGACTGTGTGAAAAGCATGGGCTGCCTGCGGTTGCGGTCACCGATACCAACAACATGTTTTCGGCTCTGGAATTCTCTGTCACCGCTGCAGCGGGTGGTATTCAGCCGATTGTCGGGTGCCAGGTCGATCTGGCATACGACAATGTGACAGTTGGCGATACTGCAAAACCACCGGCCCCTATTGTGCTTTTGGCGCAAAATGAGGCCGGGTATCTTAACCTGATGAAGCTCAATAGCTGCTTGTACGTTGATGCCGGTGGCGCACTACCGCAGATTTCGACGGAAGAATTGCGCGAATTTTCGGGCGGATTGATATGCTTGACTGGTGCGGCCGCTGGCCCGGTTGGCTGCCTGTTGCAGGCTGGCCAACCTGCAAAAGCTAAGGCTCTATTGGGCGTATTCCACAACATTTTTTCTGACCGGCTATATGTTGAATTGCAGCGTCATCCCGGCGAAGGCGGCCCGCCTGAAGACGAGCGTCTGACCGAGCGTGGTTTTGTTGAACTTGCCTATGAACTGGGCCTGCCACTGGTCGCCACCAATGACGTATATTTCCCTAAACCGGATATGTATGAGGCCCATGATGCGCTGATCTGCATCGCTGACGGGGCTTACGTGGATCAACAGGAACCGCGCCGCCGTCTGACGCCGCAGCACTATTTCAAAAGCCCGCAGGAAATGGTGACGCTGTTTGCTGATCTGCCGGAAGCGATAGACAACACCGTCGAAATAGCGAAACGATGCGCCTTTGCTGTGCCAAAACGTGATCCAATCCTGCCGGTATTTGCCGATGACGAAATCCACGAACTGCGCCGCGAAGCCGAGGCCGGGTTAAAGGCACGACTGGACGTTATTCCCCATGCCACATCGGTTGAAGAATACGAAAAGCGACTGGAATTTGAGCTGGGCGTGATCGAAGGCATGGGGTTCCCCGGCTACTTTCTGATCGTCGCGGACTTTATAAAATGGGCCAAGGATCAAGACATTCCTGTCGGGCCGGGCCGTGGTTCGGGTGCCGGTAGTCTGGTGGCCTATTCACTGACCATCACTGACCTAGATCCGATGCGCTATTCTCTGCTGTTTGAGCGGTTTTTGAACCCCGAACGGGTTTCGATCCCTGACTTCGATATCGATTTCTGTATGGACCGGCGGGAAGAGGTCATTACTTATGTGCAGGAAAAATATGGCCGTGAAAAAGTAGCGCAGATCATCACCTTCGGTGCACTTTTGTCCAAGGCCGCAATCCGCGATGTGGGCCGGGTATTGCAAATGCCCTACGGGCAGGTTGACCGGCTATCCAAAATGATCCCGGTCGAAGGGGTGAAACCCGTATCCATTGAAAAAGCGCTGGCAGATGAACCACGACTTCGCGAAATGGCCAAATCCGAAGAGGTTGTCGATCGGCTGTTAAAATATGGCCAGCAATTGGAAGGTTTGTTGCGAAACGCTTCAACCCATGCCGCCGGTGTGGTGATCGGGGATCGTCCACTTGATACGCTGGTGCCGCTTTATCAAGACCCGCGCTCAGACATGCCTGCAACCCAGTTCAATATGAAATGGGTTGAGCAGGCGGGTTTGGTGAAATTCGATTTTCTTGGGTTGAAGACGCTGACAGTCATTCAGAACGCATTGGATTTGCTAAAGCTACGGGATATTGAAATAGACATCGGTGCGATCCCACTTGATGATGAAAAAACTTACAAACTTTACGCGGCGGCTAAAACTGTAGCCGTTTTTCAGGTTGAAAGTTCCGGCATGATGGACGCGCTTCGCCGAATGAAGCCCACATGTATCGAAGATATTGTGGCGCTTGTTGCTTTGTATCGCCCCGGTCCGATGGAAAACATACCGAAATATTGTGAAGTTAAGAACGGCCTGACCGAGCGTGAGAGCCTGCATCCCCTTATAGATCATATACTTGAGGAAACTCAGGGCATCATTGTTTATCAGGAACAAGTGATGCAGATCGCGCAAGAAATGGCGGGGTATACTTTGGGCGGCGCTGATCTGTTGCGCCGGGCCATGGGTAAAAAAATCGCCGAAGAGATGGCGAAGGAACGCCCAAAGTTCATTGAGGGTGCGGAAAAAAATGACATCTCCAAGAAAAAAGCCAACGAAGTGTTCGATTTGTTGGAGAAATTTGCAAACTATGGCTTCAATAAATCCCACGCCGCGGCCTATGCGGTGGTCAGCTATCAGACGGGCTGGTTAAAGGCGAACCACCCGGTTGAGTTCATGGCAGGGGTTATGAATTGCGACCTGCATCTGACGGATAAGCTGGCTGTATATGCCGAAGAAGTACGCCGTGGGTTGGAAATTGAGATTGTACCCCCCTGTGTTAACCGCTCAGACGCGACATTTTCGGTTTCCGAAGGTCGGGTTGTTTATGCGCTAGGCGCTTTGAAAAACGTCGGCCTTGAGGCGATGAAATTGATCACCGAGGCGCGGAACGGCACGCCATTTAGCACATTGTTCGATATAGCACGCCGGGTTGATCTGAAACGTATCGGCAAGCGACCAATGGAAATGCTGGCCCGCGCCGGAGCGTTTGATCAGTTGGATGCGAACCGCCACCGGGTATTTGATAGTCTGGATGTTCTGGTCGGCTATTCTGCTGCAATCCACGAACAAAGGAATTCTAATCAGGTTTCCCTGTTCGGTGAGGCGGGGGAGGATCTGCCGGAACCTCGGTTATCGTTGGTAGAAGATTGGCTGCCGAATGAACGCCTGTCAGAGGAGCATAAGGCGATTGGGTTCTATCTGTCTGGACACCCGCTCGACGATTATATGGCGCCGCTGAAACGAAAAGGTGTGATGACATTGGCCGAAGTTACAGCCGCTGCCGGGCGCGGACCGTTGGTTGCCAAGCTTGCAGGGGCCATTTCCGGGCGGCAGGAACGAAAATCTGCGCGCGGCAATCGGTTTGCTTTCGTGCAACTTTCGGACCCAAGCGGATTGTACGAAGTGGTGCTGTTTTCCGACACGCTGGAAGCCGCAAGGGATAGTCTGGAAACCGGCGCAAATGTTGTGATTTCGGTTGAGGCGACGATGGAAAGTGAACAGCTAAAACTGCTCGCCCGTTCGGTTTCGCCAATTGATGCGGTGGCGGCTGATGCGGGTGGGATGGGGCTGAAGATATTCGTAGAAGAAGAAAAAGCGATATTCAGTGTGAAATCGCTGCTGGATAAACTTGCGACCGGGAATCTGGCCAAAGGTCCGCTGGAATTTTGCATAACCGAACCTGAAACTGGCAAGGAATTTGCGATCAGTACCGGGTTGGAGTATCCGCTGACACCGCAAATCAGGGGCGCGATAAAGTCGCTTAGCGGTGTGATGATGGTGGAAGATATTTAGGCAGCACTACCAATGAGGTGGCTTTTCATCGCCCAAAGGCACCGTGCCACCCTCTGCCACTTCGCGCCCGGCCTCGCGTTCCATCAGCATTCCGACGCGGCGTTTCAGGGTTGTTATCTCCTTTTCTTGGCGCGCAATTATGTCTGATAGATCGTCAACTACTTGCGTCAGTTGGGCGACGGCTTCTTCCAGTTTGGTATCTTTGCTTTCCATTCTGTCCCCTTAACACAGTCAGCCTGCTTGCCCCTAGCCCCTGTTTTCGCTAGACCGCCGCCAACCAACACCCGCAGGATAAATACCCATGGCGAAAGTTAAAAAGCAGCCCCGACCAAAGGCCCAAACCCCAAAAGGTTTCGTCGACTATTTCGGCGCTGAAGTCACCGAACGCAAGACAATGTTGGATGAAATCGCTGCGGTCTATCACCGATATGGTTTTGAGGCGCTTGAAACCTCGGCTGTGGAAACGGTTGATGCTCTGGGAAAGTTCCTGCCTGACGTTGATCGCCCAAATGAGGGTGTGTTTGCCTGGCAGGAAGATAATGATAGCGACAAGCCGGGTGACTGGCTGGCGCTTCGCTATGACCTGACGGCGCCGCTGGCACGGGTCTATGCGCAGTTTCGCAATGACCTGCCGACACCGTACCGACGCTACGCAATGGGCCCGGTCTGGCGCAACGAAAAGCCGGGGCCGGGGCGGTTTCGTCAGTTTTATCAATGTGATGCGGATACTGTTGGCACCAATAGTGTGGCGGCGGACGCCGAGATATGCGCGATGTTGGCGGACACGTTGGAAGCCGTCGGGATTGAACGCGGAGACTACATTGTTCGGGTGAATAATCGTAAGGTTTTGAATGGGGTGATGGAAGCGGCCGGAGTGTTTGATCCCGCCGATCCCGACAAATACCTGAATGAACGCGGAATAGTGTTGCGCACGATAGACAAACTTGATCGCCTCGGCCCAGATGGCGTTCGCGCGCTGTTAGGGGAAGGTCGAAAAGATGGCAGCGGTGATTTTACCAAAGGTGCTGGGTTGTCTGACGAACAGATCGAAATTGTGATGGGCTTTGTCGGTGCCAAAGCGAATAACGCCAGTAACACAGTATTGCGCCTGAATGAATTGGTAGGGTCTTCGGTCATTGGGCTAGAGGGTGTTAATGAACTTGAAGCCATAGCAGAACTGATGGAGGCCCAAGGTTACGGGCCCGACCGGATCGAAATAGACCCCTCCGTCGTACGTGGCCTTGGTTACTATACGGGGCCGGTTTTTGAAGCCGAGTTAACTTTTGAAATCATGGATGAAAAAGGCCGACCACGTCAGTTTGGCTCGGTCGCTGGCGGCGGGCGATATGACGATCTGGTCAAGCGGTTCACCGGGCAGGCGGTTCCGGCTACGGGTGTGTCGATTGGTGTTGATCGGCTTCTCGCGGCGTTGCGGGCTAGGGGTCGGTCATCAAGTAACACCCCCGGCCCGGTGGTAGTGACCGTGATGGATCGTGATCGGATGGCAGACTGTCAGACCATGGTCGCTGAACTACGCAATGCCGGTATCCGGGCTGAGGTCTATCTGGGCAACCCTAAGAATTTCGGCAACCAGTTGAAATACGCTGATAAACGCAATTCCCCGGTGGCGGTGATCGAAGGTGGCGACGAAAAAGAACGCGGTGTTGTTCAGCTGAAAGACCTGATCCTTGGGGCGAAGATTGCGGAAAATGCGACGCTTGAGGAATGGAAATCTCAGCCAGCACAGATAGAAATCCCCCGCAGTGATTTGGTGGCTCAAGTGCGTGCGATGCTGGCGCGCGAGACCTGATGAAAACCAAGGCTGTAATCCGGGCCGAAACCGCACGGCTTTTGGCGTTGTTTGAGGCGGCAGGCGCACAGCGAGTAGAAGCTGATATTTTGCAGCCCGCTGACATATTGCTCGATCTCTATGGCGAAGATATCCGCGCCCGTGCGTTCGTGACCCATGACCCGTTGAATGGTGAACAAATGCTGCGCCCGGACTTTACCGTGCCGGTGGTCCAGATGCATATGACCGATGGCGCAGAACCGGCGCGCTACACCTATGCGGGTGAGGTTTTTCGCCGTCAGGAAGATACCAGCGGCAAGGCGAGCGAATATATGCAGGTTGGATATGAAGTGTTTGACCGCACTGACCCTGCGGCGGCAGATAGCGAAGTTTTTGCATTATTTTCTAAGGTTCTGGAACCTCAGGGTCTGCGAGCAGCGACAGGTGACATCGGAATTTTAATGGCCGCAGTTCAAGGGCTTAGCACCACTGAACGGCGTAAAAATGCTCTTCTGCGTCACATTTGGAGGCCAAAACGGTTCCGAGCTTTGTTAGAGCGTTTTGGTGGGGTTTGCGACGTCCCTTCAAGTCGGATTGCATTGCTGGCGGAGGTCGATCCGCTAAAAGATGCGCCTCCGTTAGTTGGATTGCGTAGTATTGACGAGATTCGAGAGCGGATAGAGGCGCTGCGTTGCGACGCGGCTGAGCCACCGATCAGCAAGCGTGAAGTGGCGCTGTTGGATCGCATTCTTGGGTTGAAAGCAAAATCCCCTGTCGCATTAAAGCAGTTGCAAGAAATGGCGGGTGATATGCCCGCTCTACAACATAGCGTGCAGACTTTTGCTGCCCGGCTGGACGCGCTCGGCGGTCACGGCATTGATGTGTCTGAATTGGATTTCGAAGCCAGTTATGGACGCACATCGATGGAGTATTATGACGGCTTTGTCTTTGGTTTTTATGCAGAAAATCGCCCCGATCTTCCCCCGGTCGCCACCGGCGGGCGCTATGATGCGTTGACACGAGTACTCGGGCAGGGGCGTTCAATTCCGGCCGTCGGGGGGGTAATCCGCCCCGGAATATTGGTGGAGGTCGGGGTATGAGCATCAAACTGGGTGTGCCTTCGAAAGGCCGGTTGATGGACAAAACCTTTGAGTGGTTCGCTGGACGTGGGATTGAACTTTGCCGAACCGGAACCGAGCGGGAATATGCTGGGGCGGTAAAGGGTTCTGAGGGGATTGAACTGGTGCTGTTGTCCGCCGGTGAAATCCCGCGAGAACTGGCAGCGGGGCGAATACACCTGGGCGTCACGGGTTCGGACTTGATTCAAGAAAAGCTGGTGCAGTGGGAAAAACAGGTTAAAAAACTGGCTGGGCTGGGGTTCGGGCAGGCTGATTTGGTGATGGCTGTACCGCAGGCTTGGGTTGATGTGGATACGCTGGAAGATATGGATGCGGTGGCGGCCAGATTCCGTAAAGACCATGGGTTCCGCCTGAGAATTGCCACCAAATATCATAGACTTACCCGGGATTTTTTGCGGGAAAACGGGGTGGCTGACTATCAGTTGGTGGACAGTCAGGGGGCGACCGAGGGTACAGTCAAGAACCTGACAGCGGAAGCGATTGCCGACATTACTTCTAGTGGTGAGACCCTGCGCGCGAACCATTTGAAAATGCTGTCGGACGGGTTGGTCCATAAGAGTTTCGCGACATTGTATGGCTCGAAGCTGGCCGAGATGAGCGATGTTGAAAAGGGTGACTATAGGGCGTTTATTGCAAAACTCGGACTCTGAATTTAGGGTATCCAGCGTATTCGCGTGAAAGGAATCTGAGTGAAACGAGTTCGCTGTATTGCCTGGGATTTTGACGGTGTTTTGAACCGAAATGTGGTGAATGGGCATTTTATTTGGCAGGATAATCTGGCAGATTTTGGGATCGATAAATCGACGTTTGAGGCGTTCATGTTTGCCGACGGGTTCTGGCCGATTATGCGTGGCGAAGAGGATTTACTGCATAGGCTTCAACGCTTTAAGAAACATACTTCATTTGAAGCTGAGGCCGAAGAATTGCTGGAGTTTTGGTTCAAGGCGGATGCCCGACCTTGTAGCCAAATGCTGGATTTGATGGCCGCGGTGCAGGTCGCCGGATTGCGGCAGGTTATTGCTACCAATAACGAGCATCGCCGCTCAAGTTATATCGAAAATGAGATGGGATTTTCGGCGCGGGTTGAGAAATTATTTTCATCCGGGCGGATGGGTGTCGCCAAGCCGGACGGCGCATATTTTGAAGCAATTCAAAGTGAACTGGGCTTGAAACCGGAAGAAATTTTGTTTGTGGATGATTACGCAGATAACATCGAGGCGGCTGCGAATTGTGGCTGGCAAGTGCATCATTTCCCCGAGGATGGGCATGATGATCTGCGAGACCGATTGGCGGTGGTTTTGTAGAACCGCTAAAACTACCAAACGCCGATTTCAGCAAGGGCCAGGTTCAGCGATCTGGGCAAATCTGTTTCGGCCTCTCGCAGTTTTGGCAGATCGGGCGGCGCGTCGTCGGGCGATAAATACCGCCAGCCCTGAAACGGGCGCTTCGGGGCAGCCTGGGTGTGGATCAATTCGGCGTCCAGCCGGATACCGCAACGCCGTATCCCGTCATTGCCGATAACTTCATCCAGCCCGATAATCCGTTGGCGGGCCTGCACCACGCCCTTGATCACCCAATAGAGCGAACCGCCGTCAAGCAATTCTGATTGCCGCTTTGGCCACATTCGGGTGACGTGACGGGTTTCGGTGCTTTCGCGGGCATTAATACGGCTGGTCAGATCAGCGAGCGAGTCGACGCCGACGCATAACTTTACCAGATTTACGTATTGATTCACATCGAACCCCAAGATATAGTGGTAACCCCGCGCTATAGCCTAGCAGCAACAGGCGGGAATACAAGTTTGCCACTACTGCATAGATATGTTGACCGGTCAGGTTGTTGGAACTAGGTTTG
>CAZRHV010000028.1:24246-26746 GCA_964599985.1 uncultured Marinosulfonomonas sp.
GTTTGCCACTACTGCATAGATATGTTGACCGGTCAGGTTGTTGGAACTAGGTTTGTATGCCTGCCGGAACCCCTATGGGAACACTGATATGAGCCGCTTTTCCGCCCCGATTGCCGAGAATATCTGGGATATGAAGTACCGCTTTAAGAATGCGGATGGCGGCGCTTTGGATAGCAGTGTTGAGGACACCTGGCGGCGTATTGCGCGCGCCTTAGCGGTGAATGAGGCTGAACCAGAGGTTTGGGAAGATCGGTTTTACGCAACTTTGGAAGATTTCAAGTTTTTGCCGGCCGGCAGGATCACTGCCGGGGCAGGAACTGCGCGTTCTGTGACGCTGTTCAATTGCTTCGTTATGGGCACGATCCCAGACAGCATGGGCGGCATTTTTGATATGCTGAAAGAGGCCGCTCTGACGATGCAGCAGGGCGGTGGCATCGGTTACGATTTTTCCACTATCCGGCCAAATGGCGCGGATGTGAAAGGGGTGGCGGCGGATGCCTCGGGGCCGTTGTCATTCATGGATGTTTGGGACGCGATGTGCCGCACGATAATGTCTGCCGGGTCGCGGCGCGGCGCGATGATGGCGACGATGCGCTGCGATCACCCGGATATTGAGGATTTTGTCACCGCTAAATCTGACCCGGCGCGCCTGCGTAATTTCAACGTGTCAGTGCTGATTACGGATGCTTTCATGGCGGCGGTGAAGGCCGACAAAAGCTGGGATCTGGTGTTTGACGGGACGGTTTATCGTACCATTCAGGCGCAGGATCTCTGGAACCGGATCATTAGTTCCACATATGATTTTGCCGAGCCCGGGGTGATTTTCATCGACAGGATAAATGCGATGAATAATCTGGGCTATTGTGAGGATATTTCCGCGACCAACCCTTGCGGTGAGCAGCCCTTGCCCCCCTACGGCGCATGTTTGCTGGGGTCAGTAAATCTGGCGCGTCTGGTGTCTGATCCGTTCGAAAAGGGCGCTGAACTGGATGAGGTTGCTTTGGGCGATCTGGTGCGGGTCGCGGTTCGGATGATGGATAACGTGATTGATGTATCGCGCTTTCCGCTGCCGGAACAGGAGCGTGAGGCGAAAACCAAACGCCGGATCGGCTTGGGGGTAACCGGGTTGGCGGATGCTCTGCTGATGGTGGGTTTGCGCTATGGATCACAGGGTGCGGCGCGTCAAACCGAGCGTTGGTTGCACGCGATTTCCCGCGCCGCATATCTGGCCTCGGTGGATTTGGCGAAGGAAAAAGGCGCGTTTGCGCTGTTTGACGCGGATGCGTATCTGGCCAGTGGCGCGATGGCTGAAATGGATAAGGATGTGCGCGAGGCGATTGCCAAGCACGGAATTCGTAATGCTTTGCTGACCTCTATCGCGCCAACCGGCACGATCAGTCTTTATGCAGGAAATGTCAGTTCCGGGATCGAGCCGGTGTTTGCCTATAATTACACCCGCAAGGTTTTACAAAAGGATGGCACCCGTTCTGAGGAAGAGGTGGTGGATTACGCGGTGCAGATGTGGCGCGACAAGTTTGGCGACGCCGACCTGCCGGAACATTTTGTTGATGCGCAATCGCTGCAACCGCTGGAGCATGTGGCGATGCAGGCAGCGGCGCAGAAGTGGATTGACAGCTCGATTTCCAAGACAATTAACTGCCCGGAAGATATATCGTTTGAGGCCTTCAAGGACGTTTACATGGCGGCTTGGGATAGTGGCTGTAAGGGTTGCACGACGTATCGGCCTAATGATGTGACCGGATCGGTTCTGAGTGTGTCGGAAGCGTCTGAAAAGACACCCGAAATTGATACTGGGGCGGATGTCGTTTACATCGCCGAACCGCTTGAGCGCCCGCAGGAGTTAGAAGGTAACACCTACAAGCTGCGTTGGCCCGACAGCCAGCACGCGATTTACATCACCCTGAATGACATCGTGATTGGCGGGCACCGCCGGCCGTTTGAAGTGTTCATCAATTCCAAGAACATGGAGCATTTTGCCTGGACCGTGGCGTTGACCCGGATGATTTCAGCAGTGTTCCGGCGCGGTGGTGATGTGTCGTTTGTTGTTGAAGAACTAAAGGCGGTGTTTGACCCGCGCGGTGGTGCCTGGATGGAAGGAAAATATGTACCCTCAATTCTGGCGGCGATTGGTGGAGTGATTGAACAGCATCTGGTGTCGATCGGCTTTATATCAGGTGAAGGGATGGGGCTGAAAACTGACCCCAAGGCGGATGTGGTTAACTTAGGCAGGCCTATGGGCAAGGCCTGCACGTCCTGTGGCAGCTATGATCTGCGGATGATTGAGGGCTGCGTGACCTGTGCGGACTGCGGATATTCGAAATGCGGATAAACGAAGCCAAGCCAAAATAATTGTGAGTCTTCGGGGACACAGTTTGACCTGAAACGCCCGGGCGTGCCTTTCACTGCGAATCAAATTGGTTAATAATTCGTTAACAAAAACAAAAAAAGTGGCAGGTTTCACAGGCATGGCAATGCACGG
>CAZRHV010000029.1:0-26635 GCA_964599985.1 uncultured Marinosulfonomonas sp.
ATGTTCAAGGTCGGTGTCGGCCCGTCATCAAGCCACACAATGGGCCCAATGGTTGCTGCTGCTCGGTTTCTGGATAAGCTGCGCATCTCGCCATTTACAGCCCATGGGCTGAAGGCATCCTTGCACGGCTCACTGGCTTTTACCGGTGTTGGCCACGCAACTGACCGCGCGACTATTCTGGGGCTGGCAGGGTTTTTGCCTGAAAGCTACAACCAAAAACAGGCTGATGCTGCGCTTGCACAGATCAAGGCCGAACACAGGGTGTCACCTGCCGGGCTTAAGGCGCTGGTGTTTGATCCAACGGCGGACATCCGGTTTGACTATGGCGCCGCCCTGCCCGGGCATGCCAACGGCATGATCCTGATGGCCATCGACCAGCAGGGCGACGTGATTTTGCAGGAAACATACTATTCGATCGGCGGTGGTTTTGTACTGACGGAAGGGGAATTGGCGGAAGGCAAAAACACCGATGACGGCGCACCTGTGCCTTATCCGTTTCACAGCGCTGCTGAAATGCTGGTTATGTGCAGGGAGAACAACAAACCTATCGCCGGGTTGAAGCGTTTGAATGAACTGTCACGGCTGAATGCCAGCACACTCGACAATGGCCTTTCCCGGCTTTGGAAGGTGATGAATGGCTGTATTAACCGCGGCCTCGAAGCTGAAGGGATATTACCCGGTGGCCTGAACGTGCGTCGCCGCGCCAAGCCGATCCACGCACAACTGTTGGCGGAACGTGGTCTGAACCTGACAGCGCCGCACACCATCAACGACTGGATGAGCGTGTATGCAATGGCGGTGAACGAGGAAAACGCAGGGGGTGGTCAGGTAGTAACCGCCCCGACCAACGGTGCGGCAGGGGTGATCCCGGCGACGATCCGGTACTGGCTGGACCATGTGCCAGGTGCGTCGGTGAAAAATGTCGGGGAATTCCTGCTGACGGCGGCCGCCATTGGCGGGCTGGTGAAACATAACGCCTCAATCTCGGGCGCTGAATGTGGCTGCCAGGCGGAAGTTGGCTCTGCCTCGGCTATGGCGGCGGCCGGGTTGGCGGCGGTTCTGGGTGGCACACCGGAACAGGTTGAAAACGCCGCTGAAATCGCGCTGGAGCATCATTTGGGCATGACCTGTGATCCGGTTGGCGGGCTGGTACAAGTGCCCTGTATTGAGCGAAACGCCTTAGGCGCCATCAAAGCGGTGTCCGCCGCCTCGCTGGCGATGCGCGGAGACGGGCAACATCTGGTGCCGCTGGACGCTGCCATCGAAACCATGCGCCAGACCGGGGTGGATATGAGCACAAACTACAAAGAAACATCACTTGGTGGTCTGGCGGTGAATGTCCCCAACTGCTGATCCCACATTCTTCTGTTCCTAAATACTCCCGCCGGAGGCATCCTGAGCCCTGTAAGGGCGAGACAAAATAATGGCCCGTAAGGGCCTCCTTGTTGCATCCTCCCAACCCCAGCCGTAGCGTCCACCAATGATCAAGGACCGCCCGCTTTTAGGCATTGTGTTGATGCTCGGCTTTTGCCTTTTGGCCCCCTTAGGGGATTCCATTGCCAAAATACTGGGCGACAGCATTCCATTGGGCATGCTACTTGCGTCACGCTTTGGATTGCAGGTCCTGTTTCTGGCCCCTGTTATTGTGCTGGCAAGAAAACCTCTGACAATGACACGCCGGGTATTCACGCTGACCCTGATCAGAACGGTACTGCACATCATCGGTATAGGCGCGATGTTTCTATCCCTGCGCTACCTGCCACTGGCCGACGCCATCGCTATCGCCTTTGTGATGCCGTTCATCATGTTGCTGCTTGGTAAAACCGTATTAAACGAACAGGTCGGCATGCACCGGCTTTTGGCCTGCGCGGTTGGGTTTCTTGGCACCTTACTGGTGATCCAGCCAAACTTTGCAGATGTCGGCGCACCTGCGCTACTACCGCTGGTAGTCGCGGTGGATTTCGCGTTTTTCATGCTTATCACCAGACAAATCGCCAAACACGTTGATCCGATTTCGCTGCAGTTTATCAGCGGTATTGCGGCGTCACTTGTTCTGATCCCTCTGGTCGTATTCGCGCCCGCCACTTGGGCTCCCCTACAAATATTCTGGCCCAGTACATTCGATATGACGTTGATGGTCATTATGGGGCTGGTTGGAACTTTGGCGCATTTATTAATGACTTGGTCGCTGCGATACGCACCGTCCACCACCCTTGCCCCGATGCAATATCTGGAAATCCCGTTCGCTACTGCAATCGGCTGGCTAATTTTCAAAGACCTGCCCAACGGATTGGCCGCCGTTGGCATCCTAATAACAGTTGCCGCGGGGCTTTATGTTATCTGGCGCGAGCGTCTGAACGCGCAAGCAGTGCATGCACAACCGGTATCAGCGCCTCCGGCGGCAGAATGACCAGCATTCCGGGGTCGGGGAAATTCAACTGCACCGGACCATCCAGTACCTGATTGGAAGTTCCGATTTTTTTGTCGGGCGAAAATTCTATGCCTTTGGTGGGCCACTTTATTCCCGATGAACAACCTTGCACCGAACGCATCGGGAACAGCGAAATTCGGGAACCGGGCTTTAGATCAAGCTCAATCGAGCCGGCCAGATGAAAAACCAGATCATGTTCGCCAATCAGAACACACGGCGATATGGTATTCCGCACCAGGGCGTGGAATGCCGCCAGTTGATGATCGACCCTGCCCCCAAGAAACCCAACCCCCAAAATAAGCGGCGAAACAATACGTGACAGGCACTTTTCAAAATCCGTGCTATCTTGTTCAGTGATCTTGTGTTGCCGTTCAACTGGAATTTGCGCCAATGTGGCCCTACTTAAAGAATCAAAGTCGCCAATTACTTTTTTTGGGGTTTCGCCACAATTTAGCGCCATTTCAGCCCCACCATCAGCGGCGACCAAATAGGGGGCGAATTTCAGTGCTGTTGCCAATAATGCCTTGCTGGCCTCGCCCGCGCCGAGCAAAGTTACGTTTTTAGATGTCCGAACAATGATAGGATTCATGTCACAATTTACGTCGAATTTGGAAACAGTCCATATTCTGACCTCAATATTATCACGTTATTTACCCGATTCCGGTCCTATTTACGAACCAAAGGATGGTAAATACAATCTTGCTGGATCGGGGGAGAAAGCGAAAGAACTATGATGGGGCCGAGCAAAATACTTACCGTGTCCTACGGTACATTTTCTTGTACGTTGGAAGGGTTTGATGACCCGTTTTCGACAATGCGGGGTATTGCAGAATATTTTCGCGATCTCGCCGCCGATGATCGCTATTTTGGTGCTGAGCCGCCAACACCGGACGCAGAAATGCTGCACCGGATCGCGCAACGCGATGTTCACAGTCGTGTAGAAGCGCAGATTGAAGACAATGGCGTTATCCTGCGCCAGGTCGAAAAAGACGTGGCTGAAGAAGAACCTGCTCCCGTTGCCCCTGTGGCGGCACCGGTTGTTGCAGCGGCTACAATTGCTGCGGTTCAGCCAGTTGTTGATGACCCGGTTGACGTCGCTCCATTGAATGAAGCGGGGCCGATCGAAACTGAAAGCGTTGCCGCCAAGCTGGCACGTATTCGCGCCGTGGTAACGGCCGACAGCGAAGACGACACCGCATTTGCTGAAGACTCACAGTCTGACAGTATGTTTGACACTTCACCGATTTCAGCCGCGTTTGACGGCGATATTGAAGAAGATGTTCAGGAAGAGCTCGTTCAGGATTTCTCTGAAACCGAAGAGCTTTCAGATGAAGAGCCGGTTGAAGAAGAGGGTTTTACGGCCGAGGCTGACGAAACGCCGGAAGAAATCGAAGAGCCTGAAGCAGAAGAGCCTGAAGTACATAAGCTTGTTGCTGAAGAGCAAGAGCATGAGGCTTTTGTCGATGAGCAACCCGAAGATCAGGTTGAAGAAGTAGCTGAAGTTTCTGATGAGCCTGATTTTGAGGAAGAAGCAGAAGAGTTATCCGCAGAAGCTGCGGAAATAGACGAAGATGCGGCCGAGGTTTCTGATACGGCGGATGATTCAATTTCTCGTATCATGGGTGCTGTTTCAGAGGATGAAGTTGAAATCGACGTTGAAGATGACGATGCTTTCGCTGATCCCGATCAACCGGCCATTGCACGCGTTGTAAAGATGCGCCGCGAAGACTTTGAAGCCGCCCTTGAAAGCGGTGATCTGGAAGAAATTTCCGAAGGTGAAGACTTCGTCGAAGCCCAAGGTGATGAAGCAGAAGAAACTGCTGAAGTTGCAGAGCTTGATGAGACCGAAGAAGAGACCAGTCTTTCAGACGAAGACGAAGCCGAGCTTATGGCGAACCTGGAACAGGTTCAGCGCAAAGCAGACGCCGACGTTCGCGCCGAGAAAGAAGGCCGCGCAATGATGGAAAACAAGGATATCGAACACGATCCTGATGCCGTGTCGCGTATTCTTGACGTCACCAATACAGAACTGGAAGAAACCGAAGGCACACGCCGGCGTTCAGCCATTGCCCATCTAAAAGCAGCGGTTGCAGCCACACGGGCCGACAAATTTTTCACCAGACAACGTGAAGAAGAAGACGAAAACGAACTGAACCAATATCGTGATGACCTGGCAAAAGTTGTAAAACCCCGCCGGCCTACGGCAGAAAGCGGTGCAAAATCACGCCGCGTGGCACCTTTGGTTTTAGTGACCGAGCAGCGTGTTGACCCGGCAGAAACCGAACCAGTCGCCGAGGGTGCAATTGTACGCCCACGTCGAGTGATTTCCGGCAATCTTGCGCTGAGCGATGATGACGAACTCGAAATGCATGGGGAACCTGGTGAAAACATCTTTACGCCAGAACAATCCTTCGCTGATTTCGCCACCGAAATGGGTGCAGTAGAGCTAATCGATCAGTTGGAAGCCGCCGCCGCCTATTCAGCTTATGTTGAAGGCGAAGAGCATTTTTCACGTCCTCATATCATGAAAGCGGTTGCTGAAATGAATGAAGAGCAGGAATTCACCCGCGAAGAAGGCCTGCGTTCATTTGGATTGCTGCTGCGTCGTGGCAAGATCAAAAAGCTCAAACGCGGTCAGTTCATTATTGCTGATACAACACGCTTCAACCCGGAAGTCCGGGCAGTTGGCGAATAAGAAAAACACTCGTTCTTCACGAGTGGCAAACGGGGGGAGCTATTGCTCTCCCCGTTTTTTGTTGTCGGGGTCCGCGTCGGGGTCGGCCTGACCGATGCCTCTGAAAACTGGCTTGAACGGTAATATCCAGACCACGCCAAGGCCGACATAGATCAGCAATTCCAACAGAAAATTCGTCGGGTTCAGCCATGTCACCAGAACGCTGGCTATCAAAATATATAGCGGCAGACCAACCAGCAGGATGATCAGCGACCAACGGCGCCGTTGTTTGTAAGACAGGGCCATCAGTCGACAAACGGGTCTGTGACAAGGATGGTATCTTCGCGTTCCGGCGACGTCGAAACCAGTGCAGCCGGGCAATTGATCAGTTCTTCGACACGGCGCACGTATTTGATGGCATTGGCCGGCAATTCCGCCCAACTTCGCGCGCCTTCGGTACTTTCGGACCAGCCGGGCATTGTCTCGTAGATTGGCGTGCAACGGGCCTGTTGGTCAGCGGCTGTTGGCAAATAATCAATGCGTTTGCCGTCCAATTCATAGGCGATGCAGATTTTCAGCTCTTCAAACCCATCCAGAACGTCCAGTTTTGTGAACGCTATACCATTCACGCCGGATGTCGCACAGGTTTGGCGCACCAATACGGCATCAAACCAGCCGCAGCGGCGTTTTCGCCCGGTATTGGTGCCAAATTCGTGGCCCCTTTCGCCGAGACGCTGACCGACTTCGTCGTTCAGTTCTGCCGGGAACGGCCCTTCGCCGACACGGGTGGTGTAGGCTTTTACGATGCCAAGGACGAAATCAATCGCGCCGGGTCCGACGCCGGAACCGGTGGCGGCCTGTCCTGCTATTACGTTGGAAGAGGTCACAAACGGGTATGTTCCAAAATCAATATCCAGCAGCGCGCCTTGTGCGCCTTCGAACAGTATCCGTTTTCCGGCTTTTCGTTTTTCGTTCAGAATTTTCCAGACCGGGGCGGCGTAAGGCAGGATTGTTGGCGCAATCTCACGCAGGCTGGCAAGAAGTGCGCCGCGGTCAATCACTGGCAGGCCAAGCCCACGACGCAGCGCATCATGATGAATCAACGCCCGGTCAACCCGCAGCTCAAGCGTTGCATCGTCGGCCAGATCAGCGACCCTGATCGCTCGACGTCCGACTTTATCTTCGTAAGCCGGGCCAATACCACGCCCTGTGGTGCCAATCTTAGCAACGGAATTCTGATTTTCCCGCGCACGATCCAGTTCGCCATGGATTGGCAGGATCAACACGCAATTTTCTGCAATCAACAGGTTTTCTGGTGAAATTTCAATGCCTTGCAATCTTATCTTTGCAATCTCTTCGCGCAAATGCCAGGGGTCCAGCACCACGCCATTGCCAATAACCGATAGTTTACCACCACGCACAATGCCTGATGGCAGGGCCGCGAGTTTGAAAACCTCACCATCAATTACCAACGTATGCCCGGCGTTATGTCCGCCCTGAAACCGTACAATGACGTCAGCGCGTTCCGACAGCCAGTCAACCAGCTTGCCTTTTCCTTCGTCGCCCCACTGGGCGCCTACGACAACGACGTTGGCCATTTACAGTCCTTCAAGATTTAGCAAAACCCGAGCCGATATAGCGGCAGAATTACCCGCGTGAAACCTCTAAATAGAAGCAGGGCTGGACAGCGGCGTACATTTTTTGCAATCCAGTGGAAAAAAGAGGACCGATATGGGCTTTCTCATCCGCTGGTTTTTCGCATTTGTATTGATTGCAGCCACCTTTAATCCGACCAAATTGAACTTCACCAGATGGGCGATGGATAATTTTAGCAGCAATATCCCCCTGACGGTTCTGCTTGGGCTTTTACTGTTCATTGGTTACGTGATTTTCTTGCGCGCCACTTTGCGATCCATTGGCGGGTTTGGCATGGCATTGGTGTTTGCGGTATTTGCGGCTCTGGTCTGGGTGTTGTGGGATTGGGGCGTTCTGTCACTGGAAAACTCCAGCCTAAACGTCTGGATGGGAATTCTGGCGCTATCCCTGATCCTGGGGATCGGACTGTCCTGGAGCTTTGTGCGCCGCGCAATTTCCGGCCAGTTTGATGTGGATGACAGCGACGAATAAACCCCCGCTTAGGGGTTGCAGCACTGGCAATCAGGCTCTAGATACTGCTCGTTCAAACTACTTAGGTCCATTATGGAAAACGTCGTTCTTGTCATCCACCTGATCCTTGCACTTTGCCTCATTGGTGTCGTGCTTTTGCAGCGCTCCGAAGGCGGCGGGCTGGGTATGGGTGGCGGTGGCGGTGGTGGCGCAGTTTCTGCGCGTGGCATTGCCACGGCTCTGGGTAAGCTGACATGGGCCTTTGCAATCGCGTTTATCGGGACATCGATTACGCTGACAGTTATTTCCGCGAAGAACGCATCCAACAGTTCAGTGGTTGATCTTTTGGGCCTTGAGCAGCCAGCCGCGGCGGCGCCTGTAGCACCTGCGGGTGACAACCTGTTGCCACCCACAACGACGACAGAAGAACCATTGGTTCAACCGCGCGCCGACTGAAAACCACTACCACTTGTCTGTGAAGGAACTTTTGGCGCAGGATGTAGCGATCTGGTTGCGCATCTGACACGAATCTGTTACTTCTCAAATCCCGTGATGATGTGATTCTGAAAGCCACATTTCGCACCAGATTTGGTACTTTTCACGGGGGAATCCACCGCATGGCACGCTATATTTTTATCACCGGTGGTGTTGTTTCTTCGCTTGGAAAGGGGCTTTCATCCGCCGCCTTGGGGGCTGTGCTTCAGGCCCGTGGCTATACCGTGCGTCTTCGTAAACTTGACCCTTACCTGAACGTCGATCCCGGCACCATGAGCCCGTTCGAACATGGCGAAGTGTTTGTAACCGATGATGGCGCCGAAACCGACCTGGACCTTGGTCACTATGAGCGTTTCACCGGGGTTGCGGCTCGCAATACGGATTCGGTCAGTTCCGGGCGGATTTATTCCACCGTGTTGGAAAAAGAACGCCGTGGCGATTATCTGGGCAAAACCATTCAGGTCATACCGCATGTGACCAACGAGATTAAGGATTTCATAAGCATTGGCGATGATGAAGTTGATTTCATGCTCTGCGAAATCGGCGGCACTGTTGGTGACATTGAAGCGCTGCCGTTTTTTGAAGCTATCCGTCAGTTTTCACAGGATAAACCGCGCGGTCAGTGTATATTCATGCATCTGACATTGCTGCCTTACCTCGCGGCGTCGGGTGAGCTGAAAACAAAACCGACCCAGCATTCGGTGAAAGAATTGCGTTCTATCGGTATCGCGCCGGATATTCTGGTTTGCCGGTCCGAACATACTATCCCCGAAAAGGAACGCGCCAAAATTGCACTGTTTTGCAATGTGCGGCTGGATTCAGTGATCCCGGCCTATGATCTGAAATCGATCTACGAAGCGCCGATGGCTTACCACAAGGTCGGACTGGACCGGGCGGTGCTGAACGCCTTTGGCATTGATGACGCACCCGACCCTGATCTGACCCGCTGGATTGACGTGGAAGACCGCATTCACAACGCTGAGGGCGAAGTAAAGGTCGCTATTGTTGGCAAATATACCCAATTGGAAGACGCGTATAAGTCGATCAAAGAGGCATTAACCCATGGCGGCATGGCCAACCGGGTCAGGGTGAAAGTCCGATGGATCGACGCCGAAGTTTTTGAAAGCGACGATGCGGCAACACAGTTGCAGGGCTTCCACGCGATACTGGTGCCCGGCGGCTTTGGCGAGCGTGGGACTGAAGGCAAGATCAAGGCCGCGCAGTTTGCCCGCGAAAAGGGCGTGCCTTATCTGGGCATCTGTTTAGGCATGCAGATGGCGGTGATTGAAGCCGCACGAAATTTGGGCGGAATGCCCGATGCCGGGTCAGAGGAATTTGATCATGAATCTGGGGAAAAGCGTTTTACGCCAGTTGTTTACCACTTGAAGGAATGGATACAGGGCAACAGTACCGTCAGTCGGAAAGTCGGTGATGATAAGGGTGGAACCATGCGGCTCGGGGCCTATACTGCCGCGTTGAATGAAGGGTCCAAAGTGGCGGGAATTTATGGTTCAGTCCAAATAGAAGAGCGCCACCGCCACCGATATGAGGTCGACACAAAATACCGTGCTCAGCTTGAAGAGCAGGGTTTGATATTCTCCGGTATGTCACCCGACGGGCGTCTGCCAGAAATCGTTGAATGGAAAGACCACCCGTGGTTTATCGGCGTTCAGTTCCATCCTGAGCTGAAATCCAAGCCGTTTGATCCGCATCCGTTGTTCAAAGATTTCGTGCGCGCCGCAAAAGAAGAATCGCGGCTGGTTTAATCCGAAAAAATTCCTTTCCGATCAGGTTTCCCACCCCTATATGGGTTTAATGTTCGGAGATTTCCTAAAACGGCTCACCCAAACTGACCCAGCCCCGCTGCCGGACACCGACGCGCGGCTGGCACTTTGTGCGCTGCTGGTACGGATTGCAAAGACAGATGATGATTACGCTGACAGCGAGATCACCAAGATAGAGCGTATAATTTCCACCCGGTACGGCGTTTCAACGTCTGACGCCAAAGCACTGCGTGTTGAAGCTGAGATACTGGAGGCCGAGGCCCCCGATACCGTCCGTTTCACCCGCGCGATCAAAGACGCCGTTCCCCATGAAGAACGCGAAGGTATTATCGAAGCATTGTGGGAAATTGTGCTGGCAGACGGGGTGCGCGACCATGAAGAAGACGCTCTGTTGCGGTTGGTCGCCGATTTGCTGGGGATCAATGACCGCAACAGCAATATCGCGCGAAAACGGGTACAGGAACGGCTGAAATGATCGCCTCCCTTGGTATGTATGACCGCGCTGAAACGGCCGCCGCGAATGATGCGCTTTGGGCGGGGATCAGGCACGGGTTGGGGTTCGGGCCGGATGAACTGGATCGGACATCTGGCTTTTGGGACACCTGGCAAAGCCCGGAGCTGTTGTTTTCCCAGACCTGCGGCATGCCGTATCGGATCAAATTACATGAATCTGTTCAACTGGTTGGCACACCGGATTACGGGCTGCCAGACGTGCCACCGGGGTATTATTATTCAGTGATGGTGGTGCGCTCGGGGGATTCTGGCGATTTTGGCGAATATCAGGATCAAAGACTTGCCTATAACGGCCCGGATTCTCAGTCTGGTTGGGCGGCACCGCAAAATTACGCAGCTGAGTTGGGATTTCGGTTTGAGAAACTGTTTTGCAGTGGCGGACATCTGGCCAGCGCAACCGCTGTTGCCAATGGCGATGCGGATATTGCGGCTCTGGACGCGGTGACGTGGGATATGATCAACGCCTATGAAGGTGTCGCCAATGACCTGAAGATCATTCAGAAAACCACACCAACGCCGGGACTGCCCTATATCACTTCGCTTCGTCAGGATGCGGATGCAATATATGCCGCCACGCAAGATTCTATTGACGGGCTTCAGGACGATCAACGTCACCTTTTGCGGCTAAAAGGCATCGTCAGGATCGATGCCGCGACCTATCTGGATGTTCCAACACCGGCTGCACCCTGACATTCTGATGCCAGATACAGCCCTATTTGTTAGCTTACCAAGGGGTAGGCGTCGATTTGGGCGTTGCAATTGCACAAAAATTCAGCCCAACTGTGTCACCGGTTAACAAAAGAATGCTGCCTGCCCGTGACTGACCAAGAAACGCCTGTCATCGAAATCCGAGACCTTCACAAGTCATTCGGCGCATTGGAAGTGCTCAAAGGCGTCGACCTTGTGGCGCCCAAAGGCCATGTCATTTCGCTGATCGGGTCGTCTGGATCCGGCAAATCCACGCTACTGCGCTGTGCAAACCTGTTGGAAGACAGCCAGCAGGGTGAAATCCTGTTTGAGGGTGAGCCAATCATCTGGCGCGGCACCGGTCTGGACCGCCACCCCGCGGATAAGGCGCAAGTCACCCGCATCCGCACCAATCTTTCGATGGTATTTCAGCAGTTTAATCTGTGGTCGCACATGTCGATCCTGCAAAATGTGATGGAAGCGCCGGTAACGGTATTAGGCCGTAATAAGAACGAGGCGGAAACAGCCGCCCGGGGCTATCTGGCCAAAGTTGGCATCGCTGACAAAGCCGACGCGTATCCGGCGCAGTTATCCGGTGGTCAGCAGCAACGCGCGGCGATTGCACGCGCATTGTGTATGGAACCCAAGGCGCTGTTGTTTGACGAACCTACTTCAGCGCTTGACCCGGAACTGGAACAGGAAGTGGTTAGGGTGATCAAAAACCTCGCCGCTGAAGGGCGTACAATGATCCTTGTGACCCATGACATGCGGCTTGCGGGCGATGTAGCGGATCACGTAATATTTCTTCATCAGGGGAATATCGAAGAACAGGGTCCACCTGCCACGTTTTTCAACACCCCTAAAACAGACCGGCTGCGACAGTTTTTAAGCGCGACTGTGGCGGCGTAAAACAAGCGTTATAACAAGGGAGAGAAGACAATGAGAAAACTAATCCTAAGCGCGGCTGTTCTGGCCGTAACAGCAGGTTTCGCACTGGCGCAAGACGTAGTGCGTATGGGGACTGAAGGTGCCTACCCTCCGTACAATTTTATCAATGATGCTGGCGAAGTTGATGGCTTTGAAATTGAAATGGGGAATGAGCTGTGCGCGCGCGCTGGTCTGAAATGTGAATGGGTCACAAATGACTGGGACAGCATCATCCCGAACCTCGTGTCCGGTAACTATGACACCATCATTGCCGGCATGTCGATCACGGATGAGCGCGACGAAGTCATTGATTTCACACAGAATTACATTCTTCCAGAGTCTTCGGCCTATGTCGCCGCAACAGAGGGTGTGGACCTGACAGGCGGTGTGATAGCGGCGCAGACGGCTACGACACAGGCTGGCTATGTTGCTTCAAGCGGTGCGACTCTGCTGGAGTTTGCAACCCCTGACGAAACCATTGCAGCTGTGAAAAACGGTGAAGCTGACGCAGTTCTGGCAAACAAGAGCTATCTTGCGCCAATCGTGGCAGAATCCGGTGGTGCGTTGATGTTTGTCGGTGACGAGGTTCCAATTGGTGGCGGTGTTGGCATGGGCCTGCGCGAAAGCGACGGGGAGCTGAAAACCAAGTTCAACGCAGCCATCGATTCAATGAAGGCTGACGGCACACTGAACACCCTGCTGGTCAAGTGGTTCGGCGACGAAATCGGCACATACTAAAGCAAACGGCGGGGTCATCGTTGGCCCCGCCAACCGCAAAAATGTTTTCCTATTGCTCTGATCCATCCAGCCTGCAAGGCATCAGCTGGCTTTCCTGCTATCTGACAACAGGCAAGCATATGCTGTTCTATGGCTCGTTTGGTACGGTGATGCTGCTACTGGTGATCACGGCCCCTATTGCCCTTTTGTTTGGCTTTGGTGGCGCAACGGCTGCGCGTTCGCACATTGCGCCCCTCAGGTGGTTGGGCAAAGGCTACACAGCTATTGCCCGAGGCGTTCCCGACATCGCATTTTTTCTATTCTTTGTTATCGCGCTGGATCAGGCGCTGGAATGGATGCGCCACAAGGTCAAATGCCCTGACTGGGATGAACCGATCCGTCAGGGCAGTGATTTTGTGGTCTGTAAGATTGCCAAACTACCTTTGTCCAGTTCGGCGCAATGGGTGCATGAGGCTTACGGGTTTTCGCTGGCTGTTTTCACATTTGCCATTGTTTTCGGGGCTTTCGCGGCGATTGTGCTGTTTGGCGCGATGCAGGCCGTGCCACGCGCGCAGGTAGAAACAGCTGAAGCCTATGGCATGACCCGGCGCCAGACATTCTGGCGAGTGATTGTGCCGCAAATGTGGGTATTTGCCCTGCCGGGACTGTCAAACCTATGGATGATCCTGATCAAGGCGACACCGCTTTTGTTCTTGCTGGGGGTTGAAGACATCGTTTATTGGGCGCGTGAACTGGGTGGGCTGAAAACGTCTATCTACGCCTATCCCCACGCCGACTGGCGGCTATGGTATTTTGTCGGACTATTGGTGTTCTACCTGAGCCTAACCAAAGTGTCCGAGATCATTCTGCTACGACTGACCGCGCGTCTATCCCGTGGGCAGGCCACCATTGCCGGTAAGGCCGGACGATGAGTTGCCTTGAGACAATACAGGCATATGGGCTACGATCCTTGGGATATGGCGAACGGTTATTGCCAAAATCCGACTTTACCCTGTGTGAACAATTCACACTGATCGGTTCGGGGCTTATCTGGAACGTATATTTCGGCTTTTTGTCCCTGTTCATCGGGTTCTTTCTGGCGACGGCTGTGGCATTGGCCAAAAACGCAAGCAATCCATTTATCCGAAAACCCGCCGAATGGTTCATCTTTATCTTTCGCGGCTCGCCGCTGTTTATACAGTTCTTTCTTGCCTATGAGGCGTTTGTTTTGTTGCCCAAAGCTGGTATTGACATCAACCTGTGGTTCATCGAAATCACCGCCGAAACCCGCTGGCTGACTCGTGCTTGGTTGGGGGCGGTTATTGTGCTGATCCTGAATACCGCGGCCTATACCGGCGAAATATTTTACGGCGCGCTGCGCAGTATCCCAATGGGCGACGTTGAAGCGGCTGACGCCTATGGCCTGACTGGCTGGCCCCGGTTCAAACGCATCATCTGGCCCACCATGTTGCGCCTTGCATGGCCCGCCTACACGAATGAGGCGATATTCCTATTCCATGCCACCACGCTGGTCTATTTTTCCGGCTTCCCGGCATGGCAGCAAAAAGGGGACGCGCTGTATTACGCCAACTATTTTGCCGATAAAACGTTCAACCCGTTCATCCCCTACCCCATTCTGGCGGGTTATTTCATATTGATCGTGCTTGGCATCATTTCCCTTTTCGGGCTGGCCAACCGATACCTGAACCGCCACTTGCCGACTGAAAGCCGCCCAAAACTGCGCATTCGCCCACAAATAATTCGTTAATATTCACCTATTTTGCCATTAACACTCGCAATCAGTTTGTTAACACCATACTGTTTTTCCGAAAGCTAAATTCGGAAAAGGTGAAAACATGGCACTGGCCCCTAACGTTTATGACGCGGAACCGATCCCTGAATCTGCTAAAGCAGAGATTGAGCGGATTCTGAAATCTGGCGATCTGTTTCGTTATACGTCACCTGAAAGCTCGCCCGTGGCGCTGTTGGAAGCCGAATTTGCCGAATTTATGGGCGCCAAATATGCTCTGGCTGTTGCGTCCTGTTCCGCCGCCCTGTTCCTGTCGCTAAAGGCGCTGAACCTGCCTGATAATGCACGGGTTCTGATCCCTGCGTTTACCTTCGCCGCTGTCCCTTCCGCCGTTGTTCACGCAAATTGTGTGCCGGTTCTGGTTGAGGTTGCAGAAAACTACCGCATCGACATGGCCGACTTTGAGGCCAAGCTGGATGACGGTATTTCGGCGATCCTGATCAGTCACATGCGCGGCCACACGTCCGACATGGATGCGATCATGACGCTGGCAGATGCCCGTGATATTCCGGTGATCGAAGATGCAGCCCATTCGCTAGGCACCACCTGGAACGGGCGCAATATCGGTACCATTGGCCGGGTTGGTTGTTTTTCGTTTCAGTCCTACAAGCTGCTGAACGCGGGCGAGGGTGGTATCCTGATCACTGACGACGCCGATCTGGTGGCGCGCGCCGTGATCATGTCTGGCGCTTATGAGCATAACTGGAAAAAGCACCCGGTGCTGCAAGACAGCTTTGCGCGCTGGCAGAACCAGTTACCGCTATACAATACCCGCCTGTCAAACCTGTCAGCGGCGATCATTCGCCCGCAGATTGATGAAGTTCCACGCCGAGTACGCGACGGTCGGCGCAACCATGATTACACAGCGGCAATTTTGAATTCTTCGCCGTGGATCAACGTACCAGACCCGCTTGACCCGGAACAACGAGCGCCGGATTCAATCCAGTTCAATCTGGTGGGCATGAGCGACAATGAGACAGCGGCTTTCGCGGATACCGCCGCTGCCCATGGCGTAAGCGTGCAGATATTTGGTCTGACAACGGACAATGCCCGTGCGTTCTGGAACTGGAAGTTCCTTGGCGATGTGCCGGAATTGCCAATGACCCGCGCTATGCTTGAACGCGCCTGCGACACCCGCCTGCCCGCGCGCCTGCAAAAGAGTGATCTTGATTTCATCGCAGATGCGCTGGTGTCTGCAGCGGCAGATGTGATGGAAAAAGAGCTGGCTTTCGGTACCTGAACGCTAAATCACCCGCA
Organism: uncultured Marinosulfonomonas sp.; assembly: GCA_964599985.1. Taxonomy (GTDB): domain Bacteria; phylum Pseudomonadota; class Alphaproteobacteria; order Rhodobacterales; family Rhodobacteraceae; genus NVTR01. The sequence continues at coordinate 15,402 of CAZRHV010000029.1, forward strand.
ATTCGTCTTTCAGCCAAGGGTGGCGCGCCACCTGAGCGGACACGATCCGCTTGGCCAGAAGTTCACGCAGTTTTTCGGCAATCAACGCAGGCATATCCCCCAGAATATCGCGCCGGGCGTATAGCGAGATTGAGCGTGAAAGCGGCGCAAAGGGCAGTGGGAATACATCCACCTGATCCCGGAACCGCTTGGCATGACTGACCCCAAGGGGGGTAAGGATGCTCCACCCGGCACCGTTGGCCACCATCGCCATAATGGCGTGATAGCTGTCTAGTTCAAACCGATGTGACAGGATGATATTCTGGCGTACCAGATGATCAGACACCACCCGGCCCATGTGGTGGCGGGACGTATACTGGATCAGCGGCATATTCAACAGGGCTTCACGATCTTCGGCCCCGGAAATCGCACCCTTGGGCGCGACGGCAACAAATGGTTCACTCATCAGTGGAAACACTTCCATCCAATCGGCGGCCGCCGCCATATCGGTGGCGACAATTACGTCCACGGCGCGGGATTCCAGCTGATCAAACAGCCGATGGCTGGCCCCGGTTTCGAGCAGAAACTGGGTTGATTTCATCTCATCCGCCAGCTCACTAAGCAATTGCGGCGTTACCCCGCTATCGAAATCTTCGATCATCCCCAGTCGCAGCTGCGTCAGCACCTTATGATCCACCCGCGCCAGTTCCGCGCGGGCCTGTGCGGCCTCATTGAGAATACTCTGGGCGCGCCTGCGAAAAGCCTCGCCTGCCGGTGTCAGAGTCACCGGGCGTTCGCGCCGGTTCAGTAACACCACCCCAAGGGCAGCTTCCAGATTGCTAAGTTGCTGGCTGATCGACGACGGACTGGCACCTAACCGGCGCGCAGCAGCAGAGATTGATTGTTCCTGCGCAGTTGCGACAAAAACCTCGATCCCCCAAAGGGTAATTTTTCCGGGTGCGGCCACCATATCTGTTTAGACTTCAATAATTTCTTAGAGCTTGGAAAGTTTAGCCTGCAATTCAGCAAGCTGCTTTTTAATATCATCCAGTTCGTCGCCACCTTCATCCGCAGTGGCGGTGCTTTCGCTATTACCCGGAAAACCCCAATTCCCGGAAAATCCGCTGGTCATCGCGTTGATAAATGCCTTTTGCTGCGCCTGCATCGCTTCAAACCCCGGCATTGCAGCCATTGGACTGGAGATATTATCCATCACTTTGGATTGTCCATCGCGCAGCATTTCAAAGGACGCCGCCAGAAACTGCGGTACAACAGATTCCGCGTCACCTGCATAGCTGCGCACCAAATCCGTCAAAACATCAAGCGGCAGCACGTTTTCGCCACGGCTTTCATGTTCGGCGATGATTTGCAGCAGATACTGGCGGGTCAGATCATCGCCGCTTTTGAGATCAATGATCTGAACATCCCGGCCAGCGCGGATAAATCCGGCAATATCGTCGAGCGTCACGTAATCGCTGGTCTCAGTATTATATAGCCGACGACTGGCATAGCGTTTGATAAGCAATTTTGCATCAGAATCAGCCACGACTTCCCCCATAAATTCGGCAGTGCAGCAAAGCCTAGTGCAGCGCAGCATAAAAAGAAAGGGCGAGCCATAAGGCCCGCCCAAGTTAGATCCATCAACAGGGAGGAGTTGACGATCAGATAAGTTCGTTTACTTTGCAGCAGCAGCTTTCTTAGCGGCTGTAGTCACGTCAGCAGTTGCTTTCTTGACAGCAGCTGTTGCGTCTTCGGAAATGTCTTTTCCTGCGGCCATTACCAGCTCAACAGTGTCCATCTGAACCTTTTTCGCGACTTCTGCGAAGGCTGCAAGATGCTCGGAAACCAATTCTGATTGTGCAGATGCAAAATCAGTTACGGCCTGGCCGTAATCAGCCGGGTCTTCTTTTGCCTTAGAAACATCGCCAGCGCGGGCAATTGCGTCTTTGGTCCATTTTGTCGAAATCTCAGCGGATTTCTCAGCGGCCGACAGGGCTACCTTTGACAGTTTTTCGCCAAATGCAGCCTGGGATTTGAAGGCGTCCTGAAATGCGGACATATCAACCGGGAAAGAACCCATCAGGTCCTGCATGGATTTTGTGTAATCTTGGGCTTTTGCCATTGTTCTAACTCCTAAGCGTCGGGACAACCCCGAGTATCGCGTCTGACCATCATATGCTCTCTGCGATGCAGCATTTCAAGTAGTTTCTTGCTGCAATGCAGCATTTTTTTAATAATTGTTTGAAATCAAAGCTTTGGAATTGCCGCCACATAGGTTCCCGGCGCTGGAATACCGGTATCAGCAGGCTCGCGTGCCGGAACTTGCTTGCCAGAACATTTGCTTAGCCACGCCCCCCACAAAGGCCACCATGACCCATTGGTGAAATTGGCACTGTCTTTCCAGTCATCGTGTTCCAGCGTCAAATCTGTATTGGTATAGTGCCCGTACTTCTTCTTGCTGGGTGGATTCACGATCCCCGCGATATGGCCGCTTTCGCTCAGGATAAAGGTTTTATCCTTCGACGCCATTTGGCGAACGCCGTCATAACTGGATTTCCACGCGACAATATGATCGGTCTCGCAAGCGATGGCACAGATCGGCAAACTAATGTCTTTAATTGATAATTTTTCACCAAACATCGGGTACTGGCCCTTTGCGAACAGATCATCCTGACAAAGCCAGCGTAGATATTCATTGGTCATACGCGCTGGCAGATTGGTTCCGTCACCATTCCAAAACAACAAATCAAAGGCGGGCGGCGCTTCGCCCATCATATATCGGTGTATCGCTGGCCCATAGATCAGATCGTTTGAGCGCATGTAACTAAAGGTGCGGGACATGAATTTGGAATGTAAAATGCCCTTTTCATTCACTTCCCGCTCAATCCCGTCGACGAAATCATCACTTAGGAACACGCCAATTTCACCCTGATCTGAGAAATCCGAAAGCGTGGTGAAAAACGTCACATTGGCAATCGAGGTATCTTTGCGCCTTTTCATCAGCGACAGCGTCAGCGCCAAAGTCGCCCCGGCGATGCAATAGCCAACAACATTGACCTTCTTTTCGCCGGTGATTTTCTTCACCTGCTCAATCGCTTCCAGATAGCCTTCTTCGACATAGGTATCCATGCCGACATCTTTGTAAGTAGCATCCGGGTTGATCCAGGAAACAACAAACAGGGTGAAACCCTGATCGACGATCCACTTAATCAGGCTGTTTTTTTCTTTTAGATCAAGGATGTAGAACTTATTGATCCAAGGCGGAAACAGGATCAGCGGTATCTTGTGAACGGTTTCAGTGTTTGGGGCGTATTGAATCAGCTCAAACATCCGGTTGCTGAAAACCACCGATCCTTTGGACGTGGCAATGTTTTCACCCACTTTAAACGCCTGTTTGTCGGACAGGGTGACCATCAGTTCGCCATTGTTGGCTTCCAGATCGTTCACCATGTTTTCCAAGCCTTCAACCAGCGATTGGCCGTCGGTTTCCATTGCGCGGTTCAGGGCCTCTGGGTTGGTGCCTAAAAAGTTCGTCGGGCTTAGCATTGCGGTGATTTGATCGGAAAAGAACTCGAGGCGTTTTTTATCCGCGGTTTCCATACCTTCAATGTCGTTCACGGCGCTGGTTATCGCCTCAGAATTGAATAAATACTGTTGTTTCAGATAGTTAAAATACGGATTGCTAGCCCACATCGGGTCAGAAAACCTAGCGTCCGCAGGGGTTTCATCAACCGGTGCCTCTGTAATCCCCTGTGAAATCTGTGCCTGTGCATCTACATAGTGTTTGAACGATTTACCCCAATAGGACACCTGATGCTCAATCATTCTGGTGGGGTTGGCCATCATTTCCGCAACATAAGCCGTGGCGGCTTTGACAAACAATTCCTGCCCCGGACCCTGAACGCCAGCATGCAGCTGCTCTTTTTGCTCAAAAGCGGCTATCAGGCGCTGCGACAATTGCTCTATCTTGGCCAGATTGGCGTTCAATTGCACCAGATCGGGGCCAGTTTCGCTTTCCTCAGTTGTCATCTGAACGCTTCCACCCTATCTTTATGCAGTTGCAGCATAACGCGCGCTTTCCTTCGGGGATAGCCCCGGATTTTGCAACCAAAAATGGTAAGGATACCCGATGCGTTATATGGCAACCTATGATCTGATGGAAACGGCCCGCGTAACCAACCAGTGGTTGGGCGCAACCGCACAGGCGTTCGGGTCTTATCCGGCCATGGGCGCCATCCCGAACCCAATGTTTCAGATGATGGCCGCATGGGGTGAAGTAACTGAACGCGCATTCTCACGGATGGTCACCAAACCCGACTGGGGCATTGCGTCTGTGGTTGGGGCAGATGGCCGCGACCATATTGTCGAAGTTGAAAGCGTCGTCAGCAAGCCGTTTGGTGATCTGATACATTTCAAAGTTCAGGGTCGCGAAGAAAGCAAACGCCGGGTTTTATTGGTCGCACCGATGTCCGGGCACTACGCGACTTTGCTGCGCTCAACGGTGGTCAGCCTGCTGCCTGATTGCGAAGTTTACATCACCGACTGGCACAATGCGCGCGATATTCCGGCAAGTGTTGGTAAGTTCGATATCGAAGACTACACGCTCTACCTTGTTGATTTCATGAAGTATATGGGCCCAAATACCCATGTGATCGCGGTCTGCCAGCCAGCCCCTTTGACGCTGGCCGCCACCGCACTGTTGGCCGAGCAAGACCCAAAGGCGCAACCACGTTCTCTGACCTTGATTGGTGGCCCGATTGACCCGGACGCTGCCGCGACGGATGTGACAGATTTCGGCGCGCGGGTAACAATGGGTATTCTGGAAGAGACCATGATCCAGCGAGTCGGCTTCAAATATGCCGGCGCCGGACGCATGGTTTATCCGGGGCTTTTGCAACTTTCTTCGTTTATTTCAATGAATCGCGACAAACACAGTAAAGCGTTTACTGACCAGATCATGAATGTGGCCAACGGCAAGGCGTCCGAATATGACCGGCACAACCGTTTTTATGATGAATACCTATCGGTTATGGACATGACGGCTGAATTCTATCTTTCCACAGTGGAACGTATCTTTAAGCACCGTGAAATTGCTCGAAACGATTTCGTGGTTGACGGGCACAAGGTGGATATCGGCAAGATCACCGACGTGGCGGTTAAGGTTGTTGAAGGCGAAAATGATGACATCAGTGCGCCTGGGCAATGTCTGGCAGCCCTTGATCTGCTAACTGGATTGCCGGATAGCAAAAAGGCCAGCCATCTGGAGCCGGGTGCCGGGCATTACGGGATATTTGCGGGCAAAAGCTGGCGTAACAATATCCGCCCGCTGGTTTTGGAATTCATTGATGCAAATTCGAGTGCCAAAATTCGCAAACTGAAAAAGGCCGGTTAGCGCAGCATAAGCGGTTCCGCCAACCACTCTCGCAACAGGTTGGTCACATGTTCGGGCTGTTCCAGCGTTGGCAGATGCCCTGCACCCGATATTATTTCCAACCGAGCCCCAACAACCAGTGATGCCATAAATTCGTGTCGTAAGGGTGGCGTCAACTGGTCCTGTTCACCGCACAGGATCAAAGTTGGTACCTTTAGCGTTCGTAATGTTTTCTGCTGGTCCGGGCGGCGCTGCAAGGCGCGGGACTGGCGAACATAAACATCCTCGCCAAGCTCTAGCGCCATACGCATAACCGCGTCCAGAATTTCGGCTTGATGCGGGCCATCCGCTAGGTCATCAGGCTTGATAAAATCCTTGATAACTTCGGCCAACCTGCCCGACTTGGCTAATACGATATTCGCCTCACGCGCCGCGGACGCGGTCGTGGTTTCACCCAGACAATTTGTATCCATTAACGCCAGCCGGGTCACTCGATGCGGTGCGCGGCGTTGGACCTCCATCGCGATGCCACCACCCATGGAAAGTCCCGCCAAAGCAAACCTTTCCGGCGCACCGGCCAGAACCTTTTCGGCAATAGCTGCGAACGTATCCGCCCCGGTGATCGGTGCGATATGAATGCCGCGATCAGCAGATAGTGCCACGATTTGCGGAGCAAATAAACGCGCGTCACACATCATCCCCGGTAGGAAAACCAGTGTTTCATTCATAATTATTGTTGCTCTCGTCCAGCCCGGCACCATTTTGTCAAACTGTCAGCGCTGGTCAATCAAACACGGGTGGAATGTGCAATTCGTGCAGCTTAGAGTCATGTAAGACACAGTGTTTTCGGGTGTATTGTTAGGTCAGTTCAAGCGTCAGAGGTTGCGTTGCCCTGTGATAGTCCCAAAACTACCGCTATTTGGTGCTCAATCAGTGCCAGACATTCGGGCGTCGAAAAACTGTGATCCGCGCCTTTGACGACCGTCAACTGAATGTCGTTCCCGCTGGCATGTTCAACAATCCGAACCGGTACTGACATTTTCACCGACGTATCCGCCGTCCCTTGCAGAAACCGCGCCGGAAACCCCAGTGGCAACGGGCGACGCAACACCAGATTATCACGCCCTTCTTCAATCAAACGCTGTGTAATTATGTAGGGCTCATCATAATCCGATGGCAGCGACACCTGTCCGTTTTCCGCCAGTTCCGCCCTTTGGGCTTTCGAAAACCCGGCCCACATACTGTCTTCGGTAAAATCGGGTGCGGCAGCGATGCCAACCAGCCCGGCGATTTTATCGGGTATCTTTGTCGCCAGTATCAGGCTGATCCAGCCGCCCATACTGGACCCGACCAATACCTGCGGCCCCTCTGTCACTGCCTCGATTATTTCAGCCGCGTCAACCGCCCAATCGCCTATTGCACCTTGTGTAAACTCACCCGAAGAGGCCCCGTGGCCCGAATAGTCAAACCGCAGAAACGCACGGCCCCGCGCCCTGGCCCACGTCTCCAGATGTACGGCCTTGCTTCCCTCCATGTCTGACTTGAAGCCGCATAAAAACACCACACCCGGCCCCTGCCCGGCAGTCTTTTTGTAGGCAATGCGGCGACCCGTCGTTGTGATGAAATATTCTGGCATAAATGTCTCCCGTTTGGGTGTTGTAAACTTAGGGGCACGAAACGCAATCTTGACTTCACTCGGAGTTTGCGTGACACCGAGCCAACATACCCGCAACCGGGCGTTTCGTAGGCGCCAAACTGACGAGGAGCCTGATATGGCCCAGATTACCCTGACTTTCCCCGATGGCAATTCGCGCGATTTTGATGCTGGTATTACGCCGGGTGAAGTCGCCAGCGCAATTGCGACATCGCTTGGTAAAAAAGCAATTTCCGCGCAGGTGGACGATGCCCATTGGGATCTGCAATGGCCAATCAACCAGGACGCCAAAATCGCCATCAACACCATGAATGACGACGCCCCGGCGCTGGAACTGATCCGCCATGATCTGGCCCATGTGATGGCCCGTGCGGTGCAGGAACTTTGGCCCGGCGTGAAGGTCACCATTGGTCCCGTAATCGAAAATGGCTGGTATTACGATTTTGATCGCAGCGATCCGTTCACCCCGGAAGACCTGGGCGTGATTGAGAAAAAGATGAAAGAAATCATCAACAAGCGTGAACCCGTGACCACCGAAATCTGGGACCGCGCGCGGGCAATAGAATTCTACAACGCTAATAGTGAACCCTACAAAGTTGAGCTGATCGAAGCCATCCCCGGCGACGAGCCCTTGCGCATGTACTGGCACGGCCATTGGCAGGATCTGTGCCGCGGGCCGCATTTGCAGCATACCGGGCAGCTACCGGCCGATGCGTTCAAACTGATGTCGATCGCCGGGGCTTATTGGCGGGGCGACAGTGACCGCGCCATGTTGCAGCGGATTTACGGTGTCGGTTTCAAGAACCGCGACGGGCTGAAGGCGCATCTGCACATGCTGGAGCAGGCCGCCCTGCGTGATCATCGCAAACTGGGACGGGAAATGGACCTGTTCCACATGCAGGAGGAAGCGCCGGGGCAAGTGTTCTGGCACCCGAATGGCTGGACGCTGTATCTGGTTTTGCAGGCCTATATGCGACGGCGCCAGATTGCGGATGGTTATCAGGAGATCAATACCCCCGAGATTGTTGATCGCAAGCTGTGGGAAGCCTCGGGGCACTGGGAAAAATACCGTGAAAACATGTTCATCACCGAGATTGATGAGGAACATGCCAATGAAAAGCGTGTCCAGGCGCTAAAGCCGATGAACTGTCCGTGCCATGTGCAGGTGTATAATCACGGGCTGAAAAGCTATCGTGACCTGCCGCTGCGGCTGGCGGAATTTGGTTCGTGCCATCGCTATGAAAGTTCGGGGTCGATGCACGGGCTGATGCGGGTGCGTGGGTTCACCCAGGATGATGCGCATATTTTTTGCACCGAAGATCAGATTGCCGCCGAAACCAAGAAATTCATTGAGCTTTTGTCCAGCGTTTACAAGGATTTGGGCTTTGATGAGTTTGTGATTAAGTTTTCCACCCGCCCGGATGTGCGCGCCGGATCAGACGCGGTCTGGGACAAGGCTGAGGCGGCGTTGGAAAGCGCGATCAAGCAGCTGGGCCATCCATATGTGGTCGACCCGGGCGAAGGTGCGTTTTACGGACCGAAACTGGATTTCATCCTGACCGACGCCATTGGGCGGGAATGGCAGCTGGGCACATTTCAGGCCGATTTCGTCGTGCCGGGACGGCTGGGGGCGGAATATGTCGGCGAAGATGGTGCCAAACATGTGCCGGTGATGCTGCACCGGGCCACTTTGGGCTCGTTTGAGCGGTTTTTGGGCGTGTTGATCGAGAATTACGCCGGGCGGTTCCCGCTGTGGCTGGCACCGCGACAGGTGGTTGTGGCGTCGATCGTTTCAGATGCCGATGATTTCGTGGCAGAAGTTGTAAGCGCACTAAAGGCCGCCGGGCTGCGCGCCGAGGCCGATATTCGTAACGAAAAGATAAATTATAAGGTCCGTGAACACTCACTTGCTAAAGTCCCGGTCATTCTGGCCATTGGCGGGCGAGAAGTGGAAAATCGCACCGTTACCGTCCGCCGGTTGGGCCAAAAACAAACAACAACAGTAGATTTGGACAAAATACTCGCGGAATTGGCGAGTGAAGCGCTACCACCCGACCTCAGGTAGAATGTAAGGCATTTATTAACCTATCCGGCACTTTTCGGCCATCAAGGGGCTAAGGAATACCTTGCATCCGACCTAGTAAGGTCACGTTTTTCGCGCATTAACCGAGATGAAATTACTTGGTGGGAAAAACGTCCATGCCCGGACGTTAGTGAAAAACGGTTCTAGTATGTCGGAATATCAGTTTAACGGTTGGAGATGCGCAGAGTTCGCAGGCGATGCCCTGGCGTTTTGCACAAATAGTGTCAGTGACATCGATCTAGAAAACTGTGCACCTGTTGTGCTTAATCAAAACGCGACGATGCTCACCTTTAACGTGACCGACGATCCTGATCCAATTCACAGCACCAATAAGGATACCAACGGGTCGGTTTTTCTGACGGACGCCCTGTTGCTGGACGGCATAACCTTCCCCGCGGGTTCGCAGATCATCACCGAATTCGTATTGAAAACAACCGACAGACCAGCCAGCACTTTGATGATTGGCCGTGTTGTAAGTAAATCAAATTCCCAGGCTCGTTTGGTCTTTTCCAGCACCGAACTGGTTGCCGGACAAACGCTTAAATTTTCCTCTGGTGGTTACACTTCAAAGCGTGGCCAGGGGCAAAACTGCTTTTCCCGAGGCACCTTGATCGACACGCCGCATGGCGCACTTCCGGTTGAACAGTTGCAAGACGGTGACGAAGTGATGACCCGCGAAGGCGGCACACAGCTCATTTCTTGGGTCGGTAGTCGGCGATTATCTGGTCTGGAACTGGTCCTGAACCCGCATTTGCAACCTGTACGCATCATGGCGGGTGCCCTGACGGGTGGGCGTCCGGGGCAGGATCTGGTCCTGTCACAAGATCACCGCCTTTTGGTGGATGACTGGCGCGCAGCCTATTTGTTTGGCGAAGAAGAAATACTTGTTCCTGCAAAATCCCTGCTGAACGACCTAAACGTCGTCATCGATTCTCCGATGGCAGGTGTCGAATATTTCCACTTGCTGATGAACGGGCATACGATGGTATGTGCCAATGGGCTCTGGGCTGAAACTATGCTCCCGGGTCAGGAAAATCAGCAAATGCTGTACCCTGAGCAACGCGAACAGGTACGGCGCTTACAAAGCGAATTCAGTGCAGGGAACTTAGATGGTGCGCGCTCGATTGTACCAGCGTTACCGCACCAAACAGCCGCTTCTATCGCCGCTTAGGCCGTATCCGGCTGCGTGGCGGCTATCGCCAGAACACCACCAAGGGCGCACATCGCTATCGGGAACATGGTGAAAACACCAAAGCCAAATCCATAAAGCATACCAGCGGCCGAAATAAGCATCAGCACACCACCGGGCATAGCGCGCGACCGCGACATCGCCCCGCCAGCGATTGCCAACAGCGGAGAAAGCAGGCTGACGATCCGGATTATCCGAACATTATCAACTTGTTCCGCAATATCCGGAACCTCACCGAACCAATCGATAAATTCAGTATAGCCATAGCTGAAGAACCCGACGATCATCCCGATGATCCCGCCAATGATACCTAGTGTCAGGGCCGCATTTCTCATTTCTGTCCTCCTGCTCGACGAACGTCAGATAGGGGTAAACACCCGGTTATCCAAGTAGCGCTGCCCGAACATTCGCCTGCCAGCCAAGGTATAGTTGCCCCCCTGCATCAATAACCGGGCGTTTCATCAACGTCGGGTGGCTCGCCAATAGGTCAGCCGGGTCTGTACCGCGCTCAGCCTCTGGCAACCCACGCCATGTGGTTGAGCGTTTGTTAATCAACTCCTCCCCAAACACCTCCAGGAAACGGGCAATGTCACGCCCCGTCACACCATCACTACGCACGTCAACAATCTGGGGCTCATGCCCCGCTTCACGCAATTCCCGGATCGCTTTGCGGCAGGTATCGCAGGTTTTCAAACTATAAATCCGCATTCTTTTCCTGACATTTCAGCGAGTTATGGCCGTTTGACCTAGGGTAAGCGGGTTTCCCTTGATTTTTTACCGATTCAGCCCAAGCATAGCCCCGTGACAACCATAAGTTCTATGACCACCGCCCCTATACATGGGCAGCCGGAAAACTAGAAGACACTGGCTGCACCACACCGTCGCAATTCGTGGGCGGGACTTGACTAGGGAGACACGGGAAAATGGCCACTGGCACCGTGAAATGGTTCAATACAAC
>CAZRHV010000030.1:0-24748 GCA_964599985.1 uncultured Marinosulfonomonas sp.
ACGTTAAATCCAACGCGATTATCTATGTAAAAGACGGCGCGACCGTTGGTATTGGAGCTGGTCAGATGAGCCGGGTAGACAGCACCAGAATTGCAGCGCGAAAATCCCAGGATATGGCGGAAGTTCTTGGGCTGGAAATGCCGCTGACCCATGGTTCAGTTGTGGCATCTGACGCGTTTTTCCCATTCGCCGATGGCTTGCTAAGTGCCGCCGAGGCCGGCGCAACGGCTATAATCCAACCCGGCGGATCAATGCGAGACGACGAAGTCATTCAGGCCGCAAATGAGGCCGGTCTCACTATGGTCTTTACGAGCATGCGTCATTTCCGGCATTAAGCAGATATGAAGATACGCATCATGCTCTGGGCCACGTTGATTGTCGTTGCCCTTGACCAGTTTAGCAAGGTCTTGGTGGTTCATGTTTTGAACCTAAAGAACATTGGCTCGATTGAGGTTCTGCCCCCTTTCCTGAATTTCAGGATGGCATGGAATCGGGGCGTCAATTTTGGTTTGTTTTCCAGCAATGCGGATACGGCGCGCTGGATACTAATAGGGCTGGCAATCTTAATTGCGGGCTGGGTGGCCTATTGGGTGTACCGCGAGCAGTCGGGAAAAATCGCACAAATAGCCGCCGGGATGTTGATTGGCGGCGCGATTGGCAACGTCATTGATCGGCTGATCTATGGTGCGGTGGCCGATTTTCTGAACATGTCTTGCTGTGGGGTTGATAATCCGTTTGCCTTCAATGTGGCAGATGTGGCGATTTTTGCGGGCGCGCTTGGGCTTATATTCTTTACCGGAAGTAAAAAGCCAGCGTGACGGCACGGATTTCTTCGGTTACACAAGGGCATAAGGGTGATTTGGGGCCGTTGATGCGGGCAAATATTGGTAAATTCGGTTTGGTACTGGCACTATTGGTGTCGGCCTGTGGCAATCGTGGACAAGAAAATGCCGGGCCAGATGAATTTCTGATCCTGCCCGGGAAGCCATTGCAAACGCCACCCAGCTTTTCAGATTTACCAGATCCGACGCCGGGTGGGTCAAATATTACTGATCCAACACCAAATGCAGACGCTATTTCGGTGCTTGGTGGCAATCCTTCTGCGCTCAGCCTGTCAGGCGCTCCAGCAACGGATGGGGCGTTGCTGACTTACACATCGCGCTACGGTGTTGACCCGGATGCAGGCGCGGTTCCCAAAAAGCGGCGCCGGCCAGGGTTGTTTAGCGGCCAAGCGCTCGATCCATACAAAGAACTGGAACGCCTGCGTGCTCTGGGCGTGAAAACCCCGAGCGCACCCCCCCCTTCGGGTGGTTAATCAGCTATTTACCCATCACAACCACTTGATGTGCTTGATGCTGCGCCATTCAGGCGTATCTTAACTGATGTTCAGAAGAATTGGATTTAGCATGAACCGTCTTACGTCCGCCTTGCTTGCACTACTTGTATTCACACTTCCTGCCCGCGCGGCAGAAGTTACGACCTTTAAACTGGATAATGGTATGGAAGTGGTGGTGCTGGAAGATCGCCGCGCACCCGTGGTTGTTCACATGGTGTGGTACCGGGTTGGCGCTGCCGACGAACCGCCGGGTAAGTCCGGCATCGCTCATTTTCTTGAACATCTGCTTTTTAAAGGGACTGATGACCTTGAAGCTGGTGAATTTTCAGCAATCGTGAAACAAAATGGCGGTTCGGACAACGCGTTCACCAGTCAGGACTACACCGCCTATTTTCAACGTGTTGCCTCCGACCGGCTTGATCTGATGATGCAGATGGAAGCCGACCGGATGCGTGATCTTGAAATGACCGAAGAAGATGTGGCCACAGAACGCCAGGTTGTACTGGAAGAGCGCGGTACACGGACGGATAGCGACCCAAATTCCCTGTTTCGTGAACAGCGCAGTGCGGCGCAATATTTAAATCATCCCTATGGAATTCCCGTGATCGGTTGGCGCCATGAGATGGAGCAGCTAAACCGGGACGACGCATTTGCATTTTACCAAAAATACTACGCCCCTAATAATGCCATATTGGTCGTTGCAGGGGATGTAAGCCCGGAAGAGGTGCGCGAGCTGGCTGAAAAATACTATGGACCGCTGGCCCCGACACCGGGGCTTGAAGCGCGTGCCCGCCCGCAAGAACCACCGCAACTGGTTGAGCGCCGTTTGACATTTGTTGATGAGCGCATAGCCCAACCCTTTGTCAGCCGCAGCTACATTGCCCCCGAACGCGACCAGGGCGACCAGTTTAAGGCCGCAAGGCTGAAAATGCTGGCGTCGGTTCTTGGTGGCTCTGGGGCAACGTCAGTATTGGGGCGCAAGCTGCAATTTGATACCCAAACCGCGATCTTTGTTTCGGCGTCCTATGGTGGTGTTAACCTTGACGACACCACGTTTGGTTTGGTGATAGCGCCAACGCCGGATGTGTCCTTGGCAGAAGCTGAAGCCGCCCTCGATACCGCAATTGCCGAATTTATTGATGAAGGCGTTGACCCAGAACAATTCGCCCGGATCAAAATGCAGCTTCGTGCGTCGCAAATCTACGCGGATGATAACATTCAATCACTGGCGCAGCTTTATGGCGGGGGTTTGACCTCTGGCCTGACGGTGGAAGACATCGAAGCATGGCCTGACCTGCTGCAATCAATCACCGAAGAAGACGTGATAGATGCAGCGCGCGAAATATTTGTGAAACAGAACGCGGTGACCGGTTGGTCAATGCCACCCGCTGATGAAGAGGGTTGAGTATGAAACGGTTTATCTTAGCAGTATATCTGACGTTCTTTTCAGCTTTCGCAGCACTGGCCGCTGTCGAGGTTCAGGAAATCACCTCACCCGGCGGCATCAACGCGTGGCTGGTTGAAGAACGCTCAATCCCTTTTACGGCACTTGAAATCCGGTTTCGTGGAGGCTCCGCTTTAGATGCGCCGGGCAAACGCGGCGCGATCAGCCTGATGATGGCGACGTTGGAAGAAGGGGCTGCTGACCTAAATGCACAGGAATTCGCCGCCGCACGAGAAGCACTTGCCGCCAGTTATCATTTTAACGTTTTTGACGACACAACATCAATTTCTGCCCGGTTCTTGACCGAAAATCGTGATGAAGCAATTGCGTTGCTGAAAACTGCCATCATGGAGCCGCGGTTCGATCAGGACGCAATTGACCGGGTCAGGGGGCAGGTTGAATCGATCATCCGGTCTGAGGCAACAGACCCGGGCGACATCGCGGGCCTTGCCTTTGACAAAAAGGTTTGGGGTGATCACCCCTATGCCAGTTCCCGCAATGGTACGCTCGAAAGTGTCGCGGCGCTGACCCGCGACGATATTATTGAAGCCCGCGACCGGGTGTTCGGGCTGGACCGGATGTATGTGTCCGCCGTAGGTGACATCAGCGCCGAAGAACTAGGCATGTTGTTGGATGAACTGTTTGGCGAACTGGCTGAAACTGCGGCACCACTGGCAGAGCAAGCCAATTATCAACTCACCAAAGGCACAACAGTTATCGACTTTGACACCCCGCAATCCGTCGCACTGTTCGGCCATATCGGCATTGAGCGCGACGACCCGGATTACATGGCGGCCTATGTATTGAACGAAGTATTCGGTGGCGGCGGATTTGAATCCCGCCTGATGCAGGAAGTGCGCGAAAAGCGCGGGCTGACCTATGGTGTCAGTACGTTCCTGTTGCCAATGGAATACGGGCAGTTGGTGATGGGGCAGGTTCGCTCTGACAACGCTCGGATGGCGGAAAGCATCAAAGTGATCCGCGAGGAATGGGCAAAGATAGGGCAAGATGGGCTGACGGCCGAGGAGTTGGAAGACGCCAAGACCTACCTGACCGGGGCCTATGCGCTTCGCTTTGATGGTAATGCCCCGATTGCCCGGATCATGGTCGGTATGCAGATGATTGGCCTGCCGGTGAACTATATTCGCACCCGTAACGATCTGGTCAACGCAATAACGCTGGAAGAAATTAACCGCGTTGCAGCGCGAATTTACCAGCCGGATCAGTTGCACTTTGTGGTGGTTGGCCAGCCCGATGGTGTTGAAAGCACTGAATAAAACGCCAGTGGTAGAATCGGGGCGTGACATGCTAAGTCTGGTGGTATGTCCGCACCTAACCCCAACATAGGCGAAAACCGCCCTGAAATCCGACAGTTAGACGTGGCGGCGGTAAATCGTATTGCGGCTGGTGAGGTGGTGGAACGCCCGGCCTCGGCGGTGAAAGAGCTGGTTGAAAACGCGCTTGATGCAGGGGCGCGCCGGGTTGATATCACCTACAGCGACGGTGGCAAAACCTTGATCCGGGTGGTGGATGATGGTTATGGCATTGCGGCAGATGAATTACCGCTGGCCCTGTCGCGTCATGCGACGTCGAAAATTGACGGCACGGATTTGCTGAATATCCACACGTTCGGTTTTCGCGGTGAAGCGCTACCGTCGCTTGGTGCTGTCGGTCGCTTAACGATCACCTCGCGTGTTGCCGGGCAAGAAGGTGCGACGATTTCGGTGAATGGTAGTGTGATCGACCCGGTGCGCCCAGCAGCAATTGGCGGCGGCACAGTCGTTGAACTGCGTGATCTGTTCTACGCCACCCCGGCGCGGCTGAAATTTATGCGTACTGACCGGGCCGAGGCGCAGGCGATCAGCGATGTGGTCAAACGTCTGGCAATGGCGGAACCGTTTGTTGGCTTCACCCTGCGCGATGTTTCGGGGGGTGGC
Organism: uncultured Marinosulfonomonas sp.; assembly: GCA_964599985.1. GTDB lineage: Bacteria > Pseudomonadota > Alphaproteobacteria > Rhodobacterales > Rhodobacteraceae > NVTR01. Next base: position 4,718 of record CAZRHV010000030.1, read on the forward strand.
GACGGGCGGTTGGTTTTCCGGGCAGAACCGGAATCTGGCGACATGTTTGATGCGCTGCACGACCGTTTGGCACGGGTGATGGGTCGCGAGTTTGCTGATAATTCGTTGAAAATAGACGCTGAGCGTGAAGGGCTGCACCTGACCGGTTATGCGGCGCTGCCAACTTATTCCCGTGGTTCGGCGGTGGCGCAATACCTGTTCGTCAATGGTCGCCCGGTGAAGGATAAATTGCTTACCGGTGCGTTGCGGGCTGCCTATTTTGACTTTCTGCACCGAGGTCGACATCCGGCGGCGGCGCTGTTCATCGACTGTGATCCACAACTGGTCGATGTGAATGTGCATCCGGCAAAATCCGAGGTCCGTTTCCGCGATCCCGGTATGGCCCGTGGGCTTATCGTATCCGGGCTGCGTCATGCGTTGGCAGACGCGGGACATCGGGCGTCAACAACTGTCGCAGGCGCAACTCTTGGTGCATTTCGCCCGGAACCCGGTAACCCACGTATCTACCAAATGGACCGCCCAAATCAGGGTGCAATTGGCAGCAGTTACCAAGCGATTGCGCCGGGATTTGCCGAGGCCCCGGTTTCGGGGCGGGTCGAGGCGTTTGAACAGCCGCCCGAAGAAACCATCGCCGACTGGCCGTTAGGTGTGGCACGCGCACAGGTCCATGAAAACTACATCATCGCGCAGACCAAAGACGGCATGGTTATCGTCGATCAGCACGCGGCACACGAACGTCTGGTCTATGAAAAACTAAAGGCGCAGATGGCGCAGAGCGGTGTCGCCTCGCAGGCTTTGCTGATACCCGAGATTGTGGAAATAAGCGAAGCCGACGCCTCGCGCCTGCTGGAGCTATCCAACGACCTCGCGCGCCTTGGACTGGTTATAGAACCCTTTGGAGTTGGTGCAATCGCGGTTCAGGAAACCCCGGCAATTCTGGGACAGGTCGATGCCCGTGCCATGCTGCTGGATATTCTGGATGAACTGTCTGATCAGGGTGAAAGCCTGTCGGTTCAGGCTCTGATCGAAGCGGTGCTATCGAGGATTGCATGCCACGGCTCAATCCGCTCTGGCCGCCTGATGAAAGCTGAAGAAATGAACGCCCTGTTGCGCGAAATGGAGGCCACACCCCATTCAGGCCAGTGCAACCACGGCCGGCCGACCTATGTGGAATTGAAGCTGGCAGATATTGAAAGGCTGTTCGGACGCACATGATTCAAATTGGTGAAAACACATATTCGCTAAGTGACCCGGTAATAATCGCCGCCATTGTCGGGGCGGTTGTATTGGTTTTGGTGGTTGTCTTGCTGATTATAGCTGTACGTCGTTCAGGTCAGTCGGCGCGTCTGATGGTTCCAATGGCGCAACAAATGGGCAACCTTGGTCAGCGGGTGCAAATGTTATCAGATGGTCAGAACCAACTAATCGGCGGGCTGAACCATGTGTCTGAGGCGCAAGCAACCAGCCAGACAAACATGCTGCAACTGTTAGAGCAACGCCTGTCAGATGTTACCAAATCAATGGGCGACAGTCTGGAAGGTTCATCACGGCGCACAGCGCAGTCACTGGGGGATCTGCAACAGCGCCTGGCAACAATCGACAAGGCGCAGGAAAATATTGAAAAGCTGTCGGGTGATGTTTTGTCTTTGCAGGACATCCTGTCGAACAAGCAAACCCGTGGTGCATTTGGGGAAATTCAGCTGAATGACATTGTCGGCAAAGCCCTGCCAAAAGACAGCTACACGCTGCAACATACTCTTTCCAACGGCAAACGCGCCGACTGTCTTATCCACCTGCCCAATCCACCGGGGCCGATCGTGGTTGACGCTAAATTCCCACTGGAAGCCTATGAAGCCCTGCGCCGCGCTGACACTCAGTGGGAAATGAAAGAAGCCGTCGCGTTGTTCAAAACCTCGGTGCGAAAACATGTCAAAGACATTTCCGAGAAATACGTTCTAGAAGGTGAAACCGCCGACGGAGCGTTAATGTTTTTACCCTCTGAAGCAATCTACGCCGAACTACACTCTAATTTCCCGGAACTGGTGCGCGAAGGCTTTGACGCCCGGGTATGGATCGTGTCCCCAACCACCTGCATGGCGACGCTGAACACCATGCGCGCCATCCTGAAAGACGCGCGGATGCGTGAACAGGCAGGGGCGATACGTATAACGCTTAGACAATTGCACCGCGACGTAGAGCTGGTGGTAGAGCGGGTTGGTAAACTTAGCACCCATTTCCGACAGGCGCGCGACGATCTGGACGGGATCAACACCGCGGCTGAACGGGCCGGTAAGCGCGCGGCGCGACTTGATAATTTCGATTTTGAAGAACTGGATCAGGAAACAGATGACCGGGTTGTGCCATTGATCAAACCAAAGCCCTGAGCATCATTATTTGATCAAGCGCAATGTTGGGGTAAGAAACTGTGTTAACGTGAATTCGAACTGGCCACACAACCACGCCGGGCAACAGAATTCAGGGAGACCGCAAATGCTCAACATCAGCCCAAGAAAAGTCGCCCACATTATCATCCGCGCTCGAGAGGTTAACGTGAAAGTTGCCAGATGGGACATGCCGGGTGATAGGGCGGACTCGGACTCGATCCTTGAAAGCCGCTCAAGTGACGCCACTGAAAATGAGCTGCGGTCCTTTATTCGAAATCTGAACGATGACGAAAAGGCCAGCGTCGTTGCCGTAATGTGGATTGGCCGCGATACATTTTCACCCGAGGAACTGGAAGAAGCCAAACAAACCGCCAGGGAAGAAGCGACAACTCCTACCGAAGACTACTTGTTGGGCGTTCCGCTGCTGTCCGACTATCTGGAAGAAGGCCTTGAAAAACTAGGCATTTCCGCCGCTGCTGCTGAAGATGAGTTCCTCTGAAAACTCAGTGTCCGACATGATCAACGATCTGCAAATGCTGTGCCTGGCGGTCAATTTCCGTCATCCAGCGGTCAATCAGTTTTGGATCATGGGGCGCGGCAGTGACGCCAACCTGAATTTCGTGTTTAAGCACCGCCTCAACCGCCAATGAAACTGGAACAGACACCAGCCGCGCCATAGCCGATCCACGTAAATCACCCCAGGCATCCATGGTATAGGTTTTGTGATAAGTTGGAATACCATCCTTTTCCGACTTCAATGCCACACACATAATAACCCGATCCGGTTCGCCTTCGTCGTACGCATGTTCAGACCAAAACCCATCTGACATTTCTTTTAGACGGGCTTCGCCTTTTAGCCCTTCCAGTGTTTCAATCTCGCTAAACACGTCTGCCCAGGCATCTGCCCAACCATTCAGGCGCAAGGTGCCGCGTACAAATTCCTGCACCTTCCACAATCCATCAAAATAGTATTGCTGCATGAACGGAATGGAATCGCGGTTTGGATAAACCTCAAAGCTTTCAGGCGTTTCCAGCGGTGCCACATAGCTGGTGATCGCGTCCCATGGGCGTTGAACGGCCAACTCGGAAAACGCGCGGATTGAACGGGAAGGCGAACGAAGCGCTTTCAAAACCCCCAAAGGTGACCAGCTGAATTTGTAGCGAAACGGATTTGGGTGCTTCGGCACGCCACCGCAATAGGAAATAAACGATATTGTGTTGTCTTTGTTATAGCCCTTCGACGCCCGGTAATCAGCAACCAGCCAATGGGCCATCAAGTGGTCAATCCCCGGATCAAGCCCAACTTCGTTTACCAGAGCAACACCGGCCAGCTTGGCATCTGTATTCAGCCGCGCCATCTCAGGTGAGATGTAGCTGGACGACACAAAATGCGCGCCCTTTGAAATGCTAAGTTCCGCTAGCGGCACATGCCAGTCACCTGGCAACATGGATACCACCACATCCCCCTGTTGCAACTCGGCCCCCAAACAGCCCATATCAAAAACCTGAATGCGATCAGTAATGTTACCAACTGCATCTTGCGCTTTTTCGATTGAACGGTTCCACACCGTGACTTCATGCTTGGCTTCTATAAGCCGCCGTAGACCGGGAACTGCGGAAAGACCCGTACCGCACCAATGGATCGTCATATTGCCCCCTCAGAGCTGTGCCAGATGTTCATCAAACGTCGCCTTGGCCCGTCCCCAGACACCTGCTTGCAGATTGTCGAGAGTCAGGAGTGAGGGCAAGAGCTGACTGGCGTAATCTTGCGAACTTTCAACGGGTAACATGCTGGGTAAATTATCAATTGCAGTGACGTCAAATGGCGGGTCATCGTGAACCCGCAAGGCTGGCGCATCCCATGTTGTTGTGCGGTCGTATACTTTGACAGGTGAAAATTCTGATGTCGGGTCGCAGGCGATGTCGCCGATAACTGACAATTGGCGGGGCATAGATTTTGCAGAGGCCGGAACAAAGACCGGACAGCCGGGGGCCGCGAGAATGCAGTTTAGAAAGATGTCATGTTCCAGCACTTCCGGGAACGGTCCGCCATGTGCAGTTTCCGCCATATCCCAGCCGGTTGTGTGAACATCCAAGGCTGCACACAGATCGCGCGCTCCTGTTCCAACCCTGCCAAGGGCACCGATGATGATAGCTTTTGGTCGCGCTAAATTGGTAGCGTTCAGATCAGCACCGATTGCGGCCACCAGTGCGTCGGCACTCGGGAAAGCCGACACCGGTGCGCAGGTTGCCCCCCGCTTTAGTGCCGCCCAGCATTTCAACGAAACCGCTGCACCCGCAAATCCAGCCCAATATCCAAAGGCCGCTACGCGACGCCCATCTTCTGCAACCAGATATTCAAGATCAAACAGCGTTCCCCCGCCTGCCTTAAAACGCGCCAGCAAAATACGACCGTCTGCCTGCCCCTTATAGGCGTGGCCAAACATGATGTGACGATGAACCAGCGGCGTGCCATCTTCAGGCAGTTCTTTCAGGCCGAAAATGATTGCATCGGTCGGTGCGTTCGGCCAACTGTTCTCGGCCACAATTTCACAACCCGCATCCCGGTATCCGTCAATCGGTATTGCCCGGACACTGCTGTCTTCCACGCTGACATGAATGCCTTTAGCAATAAGCTCAGCCGCACCCTCAGGTGTTAACCCAACCCGCTCTTCATATTCACGTTGCTCTGCGCGTACCCAAATATGTGTCATTTCCCGTCTCCCTTATTCAGGGGTTTAGGGCAAGAAACACGCGATGCCAATGGCCGCAATCACAGCCCAAGTACGCCGCGAATGATGGGCAAAAGGGCAGCGGCGGCAATGCCAATTCCCGCGCCAACACCAAGACGGATTGCCGGACTGCCAAGGTTTGGCGCAACCAGCCCAAGGCCGCCGCAAATCACCGCATAAAAGATCAATACAAACGGGTCCATAAATTCAGCCTAACACAGCCCTCGGCTTGCGGGCTCAAATTTAATTGAACAAGCGTTCAAAAAAACACTGGATTTGAATCGACACAGGCTTTACGCTTGCTCAGGCATTGGTAATATTGCGCCGAGCTGGTCCCTGGGGAACAGATTCGGATCAATGACTTCCCGCAGATCTGCAAAAGCAGACAGGGTGAGCGTTTGGGAGGACGTGACTTTGAATAACAGCGATACCTCGTCACACCCCAGTTCTATTCCGGCACTACTTGCGCGCAATGTGCGCCAATTCGGGACAAAGCCCGCGTATCGCGAGAAAGAATTTGGCATCTGGCAAAGCTGGACCTGGTTCGAGGTTTCTGAAGAAATTCGCGCGATGGCGCTTGGATATTTGTCGCTTGGTGTTCAGGAAGGCGATCACATCGCAATCATTGGTCGCAACCGGCCGGCACTTTATTGGTCGATGGTCGCCGCACAAATGGCCGGTGCCGTTCCAGTACCGCTTTATCAGGATGCCAGCGCCGAAGAAATGACCTACGTGCTGGATCACTGTGGTGCCAGCTATGTTGTGGTTGGTGATCAGGAACAGGTCGATAAGGTTCTGGAAGTACAGGATCAGGTCAAAGGCATCAGCCATATCATCTACCTGGATGACCGGGGCCTGCGGAAATACGATCATTCACATCTGCATTCCCTGCACGACATTCAGGCCGAAGGCCGCGCAGCACATGAGCGGTTTGAAGCAGAACTGGACCGCCGACAGTCAAAACTGGACTACGATGATACCTGCGTGATGTTGTACACATCTGGTACAACCGGGCGGCCAAAGGGCGTTGTGCTGTCAAACCGAAATATCATTGAGACCTCAAAAAACACGTCCGAGTTTGACCACCTGAAACCGGGCGACGAAATTCTGGCGTATCTGCCGATGGCCTGGGTCGGAGATTTCATATTCTCAATTGGTCAGGCCTACTGGACCGGGTTCTGCGTGAACTGCCCGGAATCCCCGGATACGATGATGACCGACCTGCGGGAAATCGGGCCGACATATTATTTTGCCCCACCCCGGATGTTCGAAACACAGCTGACCAATGTGGTGATCCGTATGGAAGATGCCGGGCGTTTCAAGCGCTGGTTATACCGGGTGTTTATGGACCACGCCAAGAATGTTGGCGCCGATATTCTGGATGGCAACCCTGTTAGTGGTTGGGATAAGCTTAAGTATTCATTTGGTAATCTATTCGTATACGGCCCGTTGAAAAACACGCTAGGCCTTAGCCGGGTACGGGTTGGATATACCGCTGGCGAAGCCATCGGGCCGGAGATATTTGATTTCTATCGCTCGCTCGGAATTAACCTGAAACAGCTTTACGGACAGACCGAAGCCTCGGTATTTATCACCCAGCAACCAGACGGGCAGGTGCGCTCGGACACGGTCGGGGTGCCGTCCCCCGGTGTTGAAATACGGATCGCAGATAGTGGCGAGGTTTTCTACCGCTCACCCGGCGTGTTCATCCGGTATTTCAAGAACGATGAAAGCACCGCTGACACCAAAGATGCCGAAGGCTGGGTGGCCACCGGTGACGCCGGATTTATCGAAGAATCCAGCGGCCATTTGCGGATCATTGACCGGGCCAAGGACGTTGGCAAAATGGCAGATGGGCGGATGTTCGCGCCCAAGTACATTGAAAATAAACTAAAATTTTTCCCCAACATTCTGGAAGTTGTGGTGTTCGGCAATGGCCGCGATTTCTGTACGGCGTTTATCAACATCGATCTGACGGCCGTCGGCAACTGGGCCGAGCGTAACAATATAGCCTATGGATCTTATCAGGAACTGGCCGGGCATCCGCAGGTCTATGGAACCATTCAGGCCCATGTGGAAGAGGTTAACAAATCCGTTGCCACCGACGAAATGCTGTCAGGCTGTCAGGTGCATCGCTTTTTGATCCTGCACAAAGAGCTGGATGCGGATGACGGTGAAATGACCCGAACCCGCAAGGTGCGCCGGGTGATCATCGAGGATAAGTTCAGCGACCTGATCGACGCGCTGTATGACGGTTCAACCGAACAATACACCGAGACCGAAGTGACCTACGAAGATGGCCGCAAAGGGATGATCTCCGCGACGCTGGAAATTCGCGATGCGGCAGTTGCAGATGGACAGAAGGTGGCAGCCGAATGAATGTAATCAGCTCGCAGCCCTACACCACCGCGGATGGCCGGAAAATCGGTAACGTGTTGATGGAGATGAAAAATATTACCTTGCGATTTGGCGGGGTGGTGGCGATTGAGGATATCAGCTTCGATATTCAGGAAGGTGAGATACGCGCAATTATCGGTCCAAACGGGGCTGGGAAATCGTCAATGCTGAATGTGATTTCCGGCTTCTATGTCCCGCAGGACGGCGAGGTTTGGTTTCATGGGGCGCGCCGCCCGAAAATGAAACCTTATCAGGTGGCGCGGCAGGGCATTGCCCGCACCTTCCAGAACATCGCCTTGTTTGAGGGGATGAGCGTTCTCGACAACATAATGACCGGTCGCCTGAACCACATGAAAACCGGGTTGTTGGCACAGGCAATCTGGCGCGGTAAGGCCGAGAAGGAAGAATTTGAGAACCGCGAAAAAGTTGAAAAGGTTATAGATTTCCTTGAAATTCAAAGCATTAGAAAGACGCCGGTTGCGCGTTTACCCTATGGGCTGAAGAAACGGGTAGAGCTGGCAAGGGCCTTGGCTGCTGAGCCAAAACTGCTTTTGCTGGATGAACCGATGGCCGGAATGAACGTCGAGGAAAAAGAGGATATGAGCCGCTTTATTCTGGATGTGAACGATGAATTTGGCACCACGATCTGCCTGATTGAACACGATATGGGCGTGGTGATGGATCTGTCGGACCGGGTGGTGGTGATGGATTATGGCCGCAAAATCGGTGACGGAACGCCCGATGAAGTTCGCAATAATCAGGCGGTAATCGATGCGTATCTGGGGGTGTCCCATGACTGAATTACAATGTCAGCAAAGCGTCGGCTATTTGTCGGCTTTGCGTATGGCAAGAAATCTAGGGGATACCACCGATGCCTGAACAGTTTTTCTTCGCCGCAGAGGTCGCCGTTAACGGGCTGATGACCGGGGTGCTCTATTCGCTGGTCGCGCTTGGTTTTGTGCTGATCTTCAAGGCATCAGGGATTTTCAATTTTTCGCAGGGCGTTCTGGCGCTGTTTGCGGCATTGACGCTGGTGGGGATCATGAATGGCCAGGTGCCGTTCAGGAATCTGATCAACGCCGCCTTTGGCACCCATTTTGATGAATTTGGCTGGGAAGTTCCGGTACTTCTGGCGGTTGCAATGACCATTGGTGTGATGATCCTGTTGGCGATATTGGTGGAGCGCTATGTGCTGCGCCGCCTGGTCAATCAACCGGAAATCATTCTGTTCATGGCCACCATTGGGCTGGCGTTTTTTCTGGAAGGTTTTGGCGACATCATGTGGGGGTCCGAAATCAAGACCCTGAATATCGGGTTGCCGCAGGGTGTTTCGGATGTGGTTGAGACCAAGACCTATGAATGGTTCGGCTACGGGTTTTTTATCGACAAGCTGGACATGGTGGCGACAGTTATCGCCGTGTTGCTGGTCGTCGCGCTGACGCTGTTCTTTCAATATTCCAAACAGGGCCGCGCTTTGCGGGCGGTTGCAGATGACCATCAGGCGGCACTGTCAGTTGGCATATCCCTGCGCTTTATCTGGGTGCTGGTCTGGTCGATTGCCGGGATTGTCGCGCTTGTCGCGGGTGCGATGTGGGGCGCAAAATCCGGCGTGCAGTTTTCGCTATCCCTGATCGCACTAAAGGCGCTGCCGGTGCTGATGCTGGGCGGGTTCACATCCATCCCCGGCGCGATTGTTGGCGGTATGATTATCGGGGTGGGTGAGAAACTGTTTGAGTTTTCCATCGGCCCGCTGATCGGCGGTGCCACTGAAAACTGGTTCGCCTATGTGCTGGCCCTCGTATTCCTCGTCTTTCGCCCGCAAGGGCTGTTTGGCGAAAAAATTATTGAGAGGGTATAGGTCATGATTTACCGCGAAGCAGGTGATTTCAAGACGTCCTATGCCAAGGACAGTCAGACTTTCCCGATCAAATTTGACCGGATGGGGTTTTATGTCACCCTGATTGTGGCATTTCTGGTGGTCCCATTCTTCATCAACGATTACTGGGCCAACGCGATATTAATGCCGTTTCTGATCTATGCGATTGCGGCGCTGGGGCTGAATATTCTGACCGGCTATACCGGGCAGGTTAGTCTGGGAACGGGCGGGTTTATGGCTGTGGGGGCCTATTCGGTTTACAAACTGATGACGTCGTTCCCGGATGTCAGCATTGCAATTCATGTGCTGATCGCAGGGGTTATCACCGCAGGAGTTGGGGTGATTTTTGGACTGCCATCGTTGCGGATCAAAGGGTTCTATTTGGCGGTTTCAACACTGGCGGCGCAGTTTTTTCTGGTCTGGCTGTTCAATAAGGTGCCGTGGTTCTTCAACTATTCCGCGTCCGGCATGATCAATTCGCCCGAGCGCACTGTTGTAGGTATAGCCGTCACCGGCCCGACAGCGGACGCCTGGGCGAAATATTTGTTCTGTCTGGTCTTTGCGACCGTGCTGGCGTTCATTGCACGCAACCTGACGCGAGGCTCTGTGGGGCGCAGGTGGATGGCGATACGCGACATGGATATTGCCGCCGAAATTATCGGGGTGAACCCGTTGCGCGCGAAACTGTCGGCGTTTGCGGTCAGTTCGTTCTTTGTCGGGGTGTCAGGGGCGCTGTTCTTTGCGGTTTATCTTGGCTCAGTCGAAGCGGGCGAAGCCTTTGGCACCAATAAATCGTTCCTGATCCTGTTCATGATCATCATTGGCGGACTGGGATCGATCTTCGGCTCCTTCGCGGGGGCAGCATTTATGGTGCTGATGCCGGTACTGCTAAAGAATACCTTTGTTCAGGGGCTTGGCTGGTCGCCGGATCTGGCAGCGCATCTGGAAATTATGGTTGTCGGTGCGTTGATCATCGGGTTCCTGATCGTTGAGCCGCACGGGCTGGCGCATCTTTGGCGTCTGGCAAAGGAAAAATTACGACTTTGGCCTTTCCCACACTAGGGTGGGCCAATGATTAAGCGGGGAAACCCGAAACAAAAATGTTGTAAACCAAGGGAGGAAAACAACAGATGAAATTGAAACTTACAGCGATAGCGGTGGCAGCGGTAATGGCCGCAGCGCCTGCGATGGCAGAGCTGGTATTCCCGGATCTTAGCTATCGGACCGGTCCGTTTGCAGCGGGTGGTACACCTGTTTCGGATGGGTATCAGGATTACTTTTCCCTGCTGAATGCCCGCGACGGCGGCATCGGTGGTGAGATGACTAAAATCATCGAATGCGAAACAGCCTATAACACCGAAAAAGGTGTGGAATGTTATGAAGCGACCAAAAACGAAGGTGCGCTGATTTATCAACCACTTTCCACCGGGATAACTTACGCTTTGATCCCGAAAGCGACGGCGGACGGTATTGCGATCCATACAATGGGTTATGGCCGGACATCGGCTAAGAACGGTAAAGTTTTTGCCAACGTCTTTAACTATCCAGTGAATTATTGGGATGGTGCATCCGTGGGTGTGAACCACTTTAAAGAGCAGGCCGGTGGCTCGCTTGATGGTAAGAAGATCACTCTGCTGTATTTCAACGGCGCATATGGCAGAGAGCCAATTCCAACGCTGGAAGTTCTGGCAGAGCAGGAAGGCTTTAAGCTTACAACCATCCCGGTGGACTTTCCGGGTCAGGAGCAGAAATCCCAGTGGTTGCAAATCCGTCGCGAAAAGCCTGACTTTATCCTGTTCTGGGGTTGGGGTGTGATGAACCAGGTTGCGGTTCAGGAAGCGGCAAACATCCGTTACCCAATGGATCAGTTCATGGGTATCTGGTGGTCCGGTTCGGAAAATGATGTGATCCCTGCGGGTGAGGGCGCGAACGGCTATAAAGCGCTGGCGTTCCACAATGTCGGCAACGATTTCCCGATCTTTGACGATATCAGGAAATACGTCGTAGATGCCGGTCTTGCAGCGGGTGACGGCAGCAATGTCGGCACGGTGCTGTATAACCGTGGTGTATACGCGGCGTTTTTGGCGGCGGAAGCTGTGAAAACCGCGCAGGAAGCCAACGGTGTTGCGGCTATTGATGCGGCAATGATGCGGGACGCGATGGAAGTTCTGGAAATCACCGAAGCCAAGATGGCGGCCGCCGGCCTGCCCGGGTTCGGCCCGGAGTTTCAGGTAACCTGTGAAAACCACGGTGGCCCCGGTATGGCTGCTGTTGCGCAGTGGGATGCGGCGTCGCAAAGCTGGAACCTGATTTCAGATTTTGTCCAATCCGACAGTGCCGTTGTGAACCCGCTGATTGAAGCGGATTCGGCTGCCTTTGCAGCTGAAAACAACATTGCCGAGCGTTGCGGCTAAGCGAACTATTCCCCGGCCGCACATTGTTGTGGCCGGGGAATTTTGAGTATTTAGGAACAGAAGAAGAGCTATGTTGGATTCTACTTCCACGGATGATGTATTACTTGAGGTCAACAATATTGAAGTGATCTACAATCACGTCATACTTGTCCTCAAAGGTGTCTCGTTGAATGTTTCCAAAGGCGGGATAACCGCGCTTTTGGGTGGTAACGGTGCCGGTAAGACGACGACGTTAAAGGCAATATCGAACCTGCTGCGCTCTGAGCGCGGCGAAGTGACCAAAGGCTCAATTAAATACCGCGGCGATAATATCCAGGAATTGGACCCGGCGGATATGGTGAAGAAAGGCGTTATCCAGGTTATGGAGGGACGCCATTGTTTTGAACACCTGACGGTTGAGGAAAACCTGATGACCGGCGCCTATACACGGCGCGACGGGCGCGGCGCGGTCGAGGCCGATCTGGAGCTGGTTTACACGTATTTTCCGCGTCTGAAAGAACGGCGCAAAAGTCAGGCGGGCTATACCTCGGGTGGTGAGCAGCAGATGGTGGCCATTGGCCGCGCGTTGATGAGCAGGCCCGAGACGATTTTGCTGGATGAGCCATCTATGGGGCTGGCCCCGCAACTGGTGGAGGAAATCTTCACCATTGTGAAGAATTTGAATGAACGGGAAGGCGTGTCGTTCCTGCTGGCCGAACAGAATACCAACGTGGCGCTGCGTTTTGCCCATTATGGGTACATTCTGGAAAGCGGGCGGGTGGTGATGGACGGCCCGGCCGATGATCTTCGTGAGAACCCGGATGTGAAAGAATTTTATCTTGGGGTTTCGGAAGCGGGGCGCAAATCGTTTCGCGATGTTCGGTCATACCGGCGGCGCAAGCGCTGGTTGGCATGATGGGATTTTACGACGATCTGGAAACCCGGTCGACGGATCAACGGCAAGTCGAGCAGACCAAAGCGCTGTTGGCGCAAATTAAATCGGCACAGGCTGCGCCGGGGTCGTGTCTGGTGGCCGACGGAGATGTGAAATCAATCGCCGACCTGCCAAAGCTGCCGGTGCTACGCAAATCGTCGCTGGTGGATTGGCAAAAGCAAACGCCACCGCTTGGCGGCATGGCCACGTCCAACATCACCCACTATTTCCAATCGCCGGGACCGATCTATGAACCGGGTGGGTCCAGCCATGATTGGTGGCGCTTGGGGCGCGCAGTGTTTGCCGCAGGTATCCGGGACAGTGACATCATTCAGAACTGTTTTTCCTATCACCTTACTCCTGCCGGGACGATGTTCGAAAATGCCGCTCGCGCTGTGGGGGCAAAGGTCCTGCCTGCCGGTACGGGCCAGACCGAAATGCAGGTCACGGCAGCGGCCCATGTGGGCAGCACGGCCTATGCCGGGACGCCGGATTACCTGAAGATCATTTTGGACAAGGCCGACGAAATGGGCGTGAAGCTTGGGTTTACCAAGGCCGCGGTTGGCGGCGGTGCGCTGTTCCCCAGCCTGCGTCAGGAATACGCGGATCGCGGGATTTCCTGCCTGCAAAGCTATGCTACGGCTGATCTGGGTAATATCGCCTATGAGAGCGACGCGCTGGAAGGCATGATTGTCGATGAAGGTGTGATCGTGGAAATTGTGCGCCCCGGTACCGGTGATCCGGTGAAAACCGGCGAAGTGGGTGAGGTGGTGGTGACTGCCCTGAACCCGGACTATCCGCTGATCCGCTTTGCCACCGGCGACCTAAGCGCGGTTCTGCCGGGCCAATCCCCCTGCGGGCGCACCAATATGCGCATCAAAGGCTGGATGGGCCGGGCCGATCAGACCTGCAAGATCAAGGGCATGTTTGTACGGCCAGAACAAGTGGCCGAACTGGTGGCGCGTCACCCGGAAATCAGCCGCGCAAGGGTGATCGCCAGCCGCGAGGGTGAAGCGGATGTGATGAGCGTTCAACTGGAATGCGAGAGCGGTGATCTGGCTGCATATGAGGCCAGCGTGGTGGCGGTACTGAAGCTGAAAGGCCGGGTTGAACTTGTATCGCCGGGCAGTTTGCCTAATGATGGATTGGTGATTGACGATCGGCGCAGCTACGACTGAGCGTCATTAAAGTCAAAAGTGAGGTGTCTTATGCTGACAATTCGTAAATACATTTTGTGCCTGATTATAGCGGTGACCGGTTCGGTTGCCCATGCCGGGGAAAACCTGGCGCTAATAATTGTGAACAGAGATTATAAAAACATCCCGGGCGCAAGTGGGGCATTTAATGTCACCGAAGCAATTCAGGAACTAAATGCAGCTGGATTCAAAACAAAAATTATTCGCAACCTTAACCGAAATGGATTGATCAAGCTCGCCCCTACTATTCGTAAAAGCATTGATGAGTCAGACCGCGTACTAGTCTTTATTGGCGGGCAGGTTGTTTCAAACCAACGCGAGAGTTGGCTGTTGACCTCTGATTACCGAATTGGAGATGGCTTGCTGGTTGGGTTGGTTGGTTTGCCACTTCAAACAGTCATGGATTTTATGGGAGACAAAGCAGGTGGCGCTGTATTGATGGTTGGTTATCCTACCCCAACCAGGACGTTTGCAGCAGGTACAAAAACTGGATTTTTCCCGGTTAATATTCCACAGGGTGTAAGTGTTTATACAGGGCGTGCCAGCGAATTGGCGGTTGTGCTGAAAGAACAGTTGTTGGTTCCGGGTATGACGTTTGCAGAAGTAGCAAATTCCGCCCCTGATAGCGTAAAAGCCTATGGATTTATCTCCCCGGTGGTTTCATTTTTACCTGCGACGGCCGTGCCTTCCTTGCCCAGTTATGATAGTGAAATCGATGAGCTGGAGCAGTTGATTTGGGACAATGCGTGGGCCAGCGGCACCGAGAACGGCATTGAAACATATCTGCGTCGTTACCCGAATGGTCGCTTTGCGGCGCAGGCAAGCGAGATGCTGGCAGAACTGCGCAGATCACCGATTGATCTGGCGCGGGATGTAGAAGAAGCTCTTGCGCTGAATCGTGATACACGTCGCGAAATTCAGCGGAATCTGTCGTTGCTGGGTTTTGATACCCGCGGTGTTGACGGAATATTCGGGCGTGGAACGCGCGCGGCGGTGGTTGCCTGGCAACAGCGAAGCGGGATCGTCAAAACCGGGTATCTGAGCGGCAATCAGATTGCGGCCCTTGGGGCCGAGGCCGCAATTCGTGCTGAACAGCTGGCGGAAGAGGCCCGCATACGACGCGTAGAACAGGACCGGCTGGACGCTACTTTCTGGCGCTCAACCGGGCGTAAGGGCGGAGAGGCACAGTTGCGCGCCTATCTGAAACGCTATCCTGACGGGCTATATTCTGACATTGCCCTTGAACGGCTGGATGTGTTTGAGGCAGCGCGCCGTCGCAATGCGGCCGTTGCAGAAGGCAACGCCTGGGATGTGACAAGAGACAGAAATACTCTGGCGGCCTATCGTGATTTCCTGGGGAAATATCCAAATGGAACATTTTCCGATATTGCGCGTGAACGGGTCGCAAAGCTGTCGTCAAATCAATCCAACAATGCTGCAAAACAAGAAGAGCAACGGGTACTGAAAAACCTGATCACACGCGTTCTGGTTGAGCAGCAATTGGCAGCGATTGGTATGAAACCCGGCAAAATAGATGGCAAGTACGATGATGCTACCCGCAAAGCGATCCGGCGGTTCCAGCGGGCAGCGGATTTGCCGGTGTCGGGCTACGTGACGCAGGCGACGATTGTGCGGCTGTTGGCGGCGCGTTAGGGGAACCGGAGCTGGCCAGTGATCCACCGGCGGGGATGCCATTGCGGTAACCTGCGGGTCGGCTTGTTATCAAAGTAGCAGATCCCCGGGGTCTTGGCAGGTATTTGTTTGGCTATAAAACGGCCGAATATCTGGTTTGCAGAAACTGCGGCGTCTATGTTGTAGCCATAGCAAAGGATGTAAGGGAAACCAGTGGGATTTTGATCACCAATGCGCTGGAAAATCGGCAGTGTTTACGGCGTTAAGCACCCTGTCAAATAATGACCATGAAGACATATAAATGTGTGTAAAGCGCAGGCGTTAGAAATGAATACCTTCGCGTTTAGAGTTGGTGAAAGGCCAATGAAAGCCGCGCAACCAGTGGTTAGATGTTTGCGGTTGTAGGGCGCTGAGCAACTCGATAACCGTTGATAAAGTTATCTATTTTGCCGGGGTTGATAAAATTCTGAATGTAGATCAAATCCGCGCTGAAACGCCGGGCGTTTCACATGTTGTACATCTGTTGGCTTCCGGGGCAGGGCTAATGCCGCAACCGGTGATTGATGCGGTTGTTGAACATACCTTGTTAGAGGCGCGGATAGGAGGGTATGAGGCGCAAGCCGCCAAGGCTGATCAGCTTGATGCTGTATACGATCGTCTTGCCGAACTTGTCTGCGCTGCGCGCCAAGAGATTGCGCTGTTTGAAAATGCAACGGCGGCCTGGTGTCAGGCGTTTTACGCCTTGCCATTTAAACCGGGTGACAGGATTTTGACCTGCGAAGCGGAATATGCGGCAAACTATGTGGCGTTCCTCCAACGGGCCAACCATGATGGCATTGTAATTGATGTTGTGCCAAGTGATGAATCCGGGTCGCTGGATGTCACTGCTTTGGAAAAGATGATCGATGATCGCACTGCGTTGATCGCAATGACGTGGGTGCCAACGAACGGTGGATTGGTGAATCCTGCGGCGGCAGTTGGCAAGGTCGCCCGGGCCCACGGAATTCCTTATTTGCTGGATGCCTGTCAGGCGGTAGGGCAGATGCCTGTGGATGTGAACGTGCTGGGTTGTGATTTCCTGACTGCAACGGGGCGAAAATTTCTGCGTGGGCCAAGGGGGACGGGATTTCTGTATATATCTGAACCGCAGGTTCAGCGCCTCGAGCCAGCGATGATCGATCATTTCGCGGCCCCGTGGATTTCAAAGGACAACTTTCAATTACGTGAAGATGCCAGACGCTTTGAGACGTGGGAAAATTCCTACGCGTTGCGGGCCGGGTTGGGCGTAGCAGTAGAGTATGCGAATTCACTGGGGCTTAAAAACATTCAGGCCCGGGCATGGGGGCTGGCGGCAGATTTAAGGCATATGTTGATGGAAATTCCTGGCTGCCAATTGCGGGATACCGGGTCGGAAAACTGCGCTATCGTTAGTTTTACAATTGAAGGTTTGGATCCAATAAAAACAGTGGCCAAATTGCGCGAACGGAACATTAATATCGGCGCATCTGATCCCGCAAGCACCCGTCTTGACGCAGACGCCCGTGGTTTGCCAACCCTTTTGCGCGCCGCGCCGCATTATTACAATACGACAGAAGAACTGGAACGCCTGATTCTGGGACTTAGACAGCTGGCCTGACAACTGCATTTATCGTCAGGCCAAACAAAAAAGGCCACCCGAAAAACGGATAGCCCATAGTTACTCAACGCAGCAGCTTAACCCTGACGGGCTTTGAACCGGCGGTTGGTTTTGTTGATAACATATACACGGCCCTTACGACGCACGATCCGGCAATCACGGTGCCGGTTCTTGAGCGAACGGAGCGAATTTCTTACCTTCATGGTCCTGTCCTCATTGCCAGCGCGAAAGCGCCTTTAAAACTGTTTGCCCGTTTCGGGGCGATGGTGGGCGTAACAGGTTTCGAACCTGTGACCCCTTCGATGTCACCGAAGTGCTCTACCGCTGAGCTATACGCCCGACTTCGCGAGATTTAGGCGCCTTGTTTAGCTGAACAATGTCCAAACAAACAAGACGCGGGGTGATCCCGCGCCGATTGATGGGTCTATAAAAGGAGTCGCATCTGCTTTCAAGGGGTTTTGATGTCCTTAAGTTTCCCGCTATATTGACCAGAAGAAGGAGTGCGAATGTCGGAACAGGCCTATCAGCTGACCCTGCCAGGTGTGCGAAAATCCAGCGTGGTTTTTGCCTCGCCCCATAGTGGATGCGCCTATAACGCTGGCTTTTTGGCAGATTCAGTGCTGAATGAACGTACTATTCGATCCTCTGAAGATGCGTTTGTGGACGTGTTGTTTAAGGCGGCACCACGTTTTGGTGCGCCGTTATTGTGCGCAGTGGCCCCCCGGGCGTTCGTCGATCTGAACCGCAGTGCGGATGAACTTGACCCGGCATTGATCGCAGGAATGGCTAAATCATCAACAAATCCAAGGATTTCGTCCGGTTTGGGGGTAATCCCCCGGGTGGTTGCGAATGGGCGTTCTATCTATCATGGCAAGATTTCTCGGCGTGAGGTCGACAAGCGGTTGTTCGAAATCTGGTACCCGTTCCACGCCCGTCTGCAAACCCTGCTGAATGAAGCACATGAGCTGTTTGGCGAGGCAATACTGGTGGATTGCCATTCCATGCCACATGAGGCGATTAGCACGCTTAGCAACAGCAATGCCTCGCGCCCGGATGTGGTTCTGGGGGATCGCTATGGCGCGGCGGCCAATTCGGAAGTGGTTGACCGGATCGAAGCCGCGTTTGAGGATACAGGGCTGAAAGTTGCCCGCAATGCCCCCTTTGCCGGGGCGTTTACCGCGCAGCATTATGGCCAGCCATCGCGGGGTCAGCATGTGGTGCAGATTGAAATTGACCGCTCACTCTATATGGATGAGCAATTGGTCCTGCCCAATGAAAATTTTGGCGAGATGAAGCTGTTGATCACCCGGGTGATTGCGGAAATTACCACGCTGGGGCGTGGGAAAATGCAATTGGCTGCTGAATAGCCAAGTCCAGGTTAGCGCAGAGCGCGGCCCTTTTTGATTGCATCCTTACCAAATCGTTCCCGAATATTGTCGGTGGCACGTTCTGCGTCCACCCTTTTACTCGCCTGCGGGTCCAGTAAATCGCCCGACAGGTCAGCCTGATTTTCAGCAATCAGATCACTTATTCCGACACCAATCAGGCGATACGGCCCCTGATCGCCGACCTGATCAAACAGCTCTCGTGCGGTGCGATAAATTCGATCCGCCAGTTGCGTCGGGTCGCGCAGGCTGATGCGTCGGCTAAGCAGCGTGTGGTTGGCTCGTTTCAGTTTCAGCGTCACAACCCGCCCCGCCAGATCACGCGCTTTGGCCCGGTCAGATACATTTTCAGCCAGCCGCCAAATGTGGCCATCAAGGATGTGGATGTCGGACGTATCATCAAAAAATGTGGTTTCATTCGATATTGATTTCACCGGTACATTTGCGGAAATGCGACGCCGGTCCTGACCACGGGCCAGGAAATACAACCGGTCCCCCATGCTGCCAAACCGTGCGCCCAGATCTTTGCGCTCCCACCTGAGCAGATCGGCAAAAGTGCGGATACCTGCCTTGTCCAGCGACTGTCTGGTCACCTTGCCGACGCCCCAGATCATGCTGACTGGTTTGTCACGCAGGAAATCGCCGGTTTCCGCCTTACCAATCACCGAAAACCCACGCGGTTTGTCCAGATCAGACGCAACCTTCGCCAAAAACTTATTGTGGCTAAGACCAATGGAACCGGTCAGCCCAACCTCGTCTTTCATCCGCTTGGTCAACCGGGCCAGCATCACAGCCGGTGGTGCGCCGTGTAATTTTTCAGTACCGGTGAGATCAATAAACGCTTCATCCAGTGACAGGGGCTCTACCGACGGGGTCAGTTCATCAATCATTGCACGGATGGCGCGGGACGCCTCGACATAGGCCGACATTCTGGGGCGCACCACCACCGCCTCGGGGCAGAGTTTAAGCGCCTGAAACATTGGCATCGCAGAATGCACACCTTTAATCCGTGCGATATAACAGGCCGTTGAAACCACCCCGCGCCGCCCGCCACCAATGATCACGGGCTTGTCCGCCAGCTCGGGGTTGTCGCGTTTTTCGACCGAGGCATAAAACGCGTCGCAATCCATATGGGCAATCGACAGATCGAACAGCTCTGCATGCGTTTTCACCCGCGGGCTGCGGCATTTCGGGCAGCGCGGGCCAGATTCAAACTGGGTCAGGCAATCACGGCACAGGGCGGGCATTTCGGGGTTGACTACCTTTCAATTCAACAGGTTTACCCCCATATAGGCTGAAATAACAAAAAGAAATACACAGGGGATCAGTAGATTTGGAACAGATATTAGCGGAATTTGTCGGCTCAAACGCAATATTTCTAACGCTTGCAGCTTTTATTATCATCAGCATTTTTCTGGGCGTGCGCATCGTACCGCAATCGGAAAAATATGTGGTGGAACGCTTTG
>CAZRHV010000031.1:0-24093 GCA_964599985.1 uncultured Marinosulfonomonas sp.
TCTTCTGGCGCTATATCATGCTGATCATCACCCATATCCCGGAATTCATTTTCAAGAAACTGTCAGTCTAGGGCGCATCCAATCTAATCAGAATAACACATTCCCCGGCAACCCGAGGCAGCGTTTGCATGAGCAAATGCGTTCGGGTTGCCGGGGAAATTCATTTGGATTGGATTTGATTTAGGGCGAGGCGACCAGCCCAAACCATTCTTGCCACAGCCCGGCGGCGTAAAACATCATCGACAGGGTGATCAGCAGCAGACCAATGCCGCGCTTATCGCGCATGGCGAAAACTATCGGATCGTAATCCTGCTTGCCAAAATACCCCAGCCGCAGCATCCGCATCAGCCACATGGCAATTGGAATCATCGCGGCCCAAAGAATCCAGCGGGTTGGATACAGCTCAATAGCCTGCGCTGAAAGCGTATATAGAAAGAACACTACCAGCGCGCCGATAGTCCCGACCCAGGCCATATTCAGCAAGTCGCCGCGATCCGGTCGCCCGTATCCACGCCCCGGCAGCGGTTCATCATTGGTGGCGAGCGTTAGCTCTGTCAGCCGCTTTACACAGCCAAGGGTGATGAATACGGGGAAAATGAATATCAGCATAAACCCGGATACAAACACCTGCCCCGCAGCCGCCCCCGCCACCACGCGCAATGTATATAGTGACGCCAGTGTTGCGATATCGATCCAGCGCATCCGCTTGAGCCGCAACGAATAGGCCAGCGACAGCGTCATATAGGCCGCCACTACCAAAAAGAACGCCGCCCCAAGCATCGCCCCAAGGCCAAGGGCAAACACCCCCAGCAGGACACAGGTGATCATCCCAACTCTTATCGGAACAGCACCACTTGCGAAGGGACGACGGTGCTTGGTTGCATGTAGTCGATCAGCCTCCAAATCAAGCAAATCGTTGACTATATATATAGACGACGCTGCGGCCGAAAATGCAGCCATGCCCAAAACCACGAAAAATAAGGTGCTAAGCGAAAAATTATGTGCCGCCAGCATCGGCAATAATAGCAGTACGTTTTTAACGTATTGATGGGGTCGCAAAGCGCGAACTAAATCACGCCAAGTCCAGCCCCCGGTGAATTCCGTGAAATTCTTGCCTTTGCTCGACATGTCCCGGCGAATAGCTGGATGATCCCCGACCACCAGCGCATTTTCTGCCCGGTCCCATATCGGAATATCAACCCGCTCATTTCCGGCGTAATCGAACCCACCCTCACCGTAGCGTTCAACCAGTGCCTCGGCTTTGTGGCTGCCTTTCAGGTTATTCTCGCCGTCCGAGCCGATAACTTGTTCAGAAAGCCCGTGGTCCTTTGCCAGTTGTTTAACCAACGTAATGTCTGACGCAGACGCCAGAATTACCTCACGCCCTGCCCCACGGCTTTCATCCGCCAGTTTTTTCAGCTCGGGGTTCACCGGCAATAGATCAGTGCGTAACCCGGCAATTTCTACCAGCTTGCGTTTCAACACCGCCGGATTGGTCAAATTGCGCAAACTGGCAGAGATCGTACCCAGAGGATCTTTGCCCAACCCGGCCCAAAAACATTCTAACAACATGTCGGTTTTCAGAAATGTCCCATCCACATCCAGAACCAACGGTTTCGCCTTACTCATCTGTGCGTGCCTCCTGCACTGCAAATACACATCCATCGCTGACCAGTTGTGGCGGGGTCAGGCACAGACCCCTTGCCACGGTCCACGCTGCAAGAACC
This sequence comes from uncultured Marinosulfonomonas sp., assembly GCA_964599985.1. GTDB lineage: Bacteria > Pseudomonadota > Alphaproteobacteria > Rhodobacterales > Rhodobacteraceae > NVTR01. The sequence continues at coordinate 1,728 of CAZRHV010000031.1, forward strand.
TTAGGCACATAGTCGCGGGTTTCAGCATATTCCGGCACACCTTCATTTCGCTTAACCGCATTTTCACCGGCATTATAGGCGGCCAGCACTAAAATCGGATCGCTGTCGAATTCTTCCATCAGCCAATCCAGATACGCGACACCCCCACGGATGTTTTCTACCGGGTCATTGCTGTCCTTCACCCCAAACCGCTTTGCTGTGGCTGGAATGAGCTGCATCAGCCCCTGAGCCCCGGCAGAACTGACCGCGTCCACCTTTCCGGCACTTTCGACCCCCATCACCGCCAACACGAATGCCGGCGAAACCCTGGTGCCGATTGTTGCAATCAGAATATCTTTGCCAAAGCGGTTCGCAATATTTTGCATTTCCTGCAAACGAGGAGCGGCAACACTTGGCCCGCTGCTTCCCTGATTAAGATTTTTGACCGCATTCTCCAGACTACCAGAGCTGGAATCCTCCATCCGTGGCGACACCTGCTCCCAGTACCAGGCGTACTTTCCGATTGGCGCTGGCGTTTCAGGCAGGGTTTCTTCCGGTTCAGGTGTCCTGACTACAATACGCGCGGACGGATCGATCTGTACTGTTATTCGATTCGTTGTGCCCGGCGGCGGTACTTTCATCCTTTTGAAGGTAAAATCAGGAAAAGGTGCGGGCTCTTGTGCCCACATAGGGGCCGCCAAAATCGTGGCCCCAACAACAAAAATTAAAAATACTGCCCGATTCATGCAGATTTTTTCTGCCTCATTGATCTTTTGTTAAAACTTTTCGCAAAAAACGAGCGGGAAATCTAGGCATCTGTCGCAATATTGAATGAAATTAGTACACTCCACCTATGATTGTTCATAATATGAGATCAATCAGCATATCGAATTTTACGTTTTTTCTTATATTTTTCAATAAGTTAGATATGAAATATGCGGGTTAGTAATGTGTTTACAAAATTACCCGACTCACGCCCAACTCTCGCCCCATTCAAACGGCTTTATAGCGTCATACCAAGTCGGGGATTGAAGCAAACGAGTTGTTTCGGTCTACCCCGCCAAGGTCGAATGGAAGAGTACAACGTAGTTCGGAGGGACACAAAATGAAACTGTTCAAAATGCTGCAAAACTTTAAGCGCGACGAAGACGGCGCTGTAACTGTTGACTGGGTCGTATTGACCGCTGCTATCGTTGGGCTCGGCATCGCCGTTCTCGCTTCGGTATCGGGTGGCACTACTAGCCTGGCCGACAAGATCAGCTCAAACCTGTCCGCACAGACAATCACTACCTACTAACACGCATCCTGCGTATCAAACCCAAGACGCAGATGCGTCCAAATATCACCTGGAGAAATAACATGACACTTATCAAATTTGTAAAGAACTTTGCTCACGACGAAGACGGCGCTGTAACAGTTGACTGGGTCGTTCTGACCGCAGCCATCGTTGGCCTGGGCATTGCAGTTCTGGCATCCGTTTCCGGCGGTACTACAAGCCTGGCTGACAAAATCAGCTCGAACTTGTCCGCTCAGACGATCACAACTTACTAAGTCGATCTGTCGAACGAAAAGTGGCCGTACCTTATCCAAGGTACGGCCATTCTTTTTGGTTCGCCGTAGATTTGGATTTTTGAAAAAAATTGTTCCTAATACTATGTTAACATGACATTTTTTTGCCCAAATTGACCTATAGCTTAGGGATGGAAATTCCCCGCTCATTGGGGCCAGATGGTGGAAGAAGGAGGGAAGACATGAAACGATTACTAAACCACTTCGCGAAAGAAGAATCCGGTGCTGTTACAGTTGACTGGGTCGTTCTTACCGCCGCAATTGTTGGTCTCGGCATCGCCGTAATAGGTACTGTCAGCAATGGTGCGCTTGATCAGGCTACCGGGCTAGAAGCTCACCTGGATGCACAATCAGTCAAAACATACTGAAATTTTGCGCCAAACGAATTCAAAGGCCCGGGCATCGCACCGGGCTTTTTGCTGTCTAACGGATCGCGCACGCAATTGTTTTCAACTGAAGACAAATTCTTTTGCCAGACAACCTTTGTTCAAGGTTCTGCCGCAATTTGCGATTAGCTTCGCTTTAGATGAACACATACGTTCCGGTTTTGGTGCCCAGGGTGGGGCCACGGTACTTACGGAAAGGGCATAAAAATGCGACTTATATTTGGACTGGTTTTAGTTTTTGGCATGGGGCTGGCGGGATTCGCCGTCTTCATGGCCAAGGATTACATCAGCGAATACCAGAATGCGCTCGCGGTTGAGCGTGAAGCAAATTCACGAATGATAGAAACAATAGATGTATACGTCTCCACCCGCGCGGTTAAATACGGTGAACGCCTGCGCCCTGAAGATGTCCGCATCGTCCGCTGGCCGGTAGACGCACTGCCTGAGGGTGTTTTCAAAGAAGAAGCGCAACTGTTTCCCCAGGGAACTGACGTACTTCGCACCGTTATTCGCGCCATGGAAAAAAGCGAAGCAATTCTGGCCATTAAGGTAACGGGACCCGGCGAAGACGCTGGCGTTTCATCCCGCCTGGCCAAAGGTATGCGCGCTTTTGCGATTAAAGTTGACGTGTCATCTGGTGTGTCAGGTTTCCTGCGCCCTGGTGACAAGGTTGATATTTACTGGACTGGTAAAAGATTTTCGGCAAGCGATGATGGTCGCGGTAGCAATATCACCCAACTGATCGAAACATCCGTAAAATTGCTGGCGGTCGACCAATTTGCAGACGAAGACCGGAACAAAGCAACTATTGCACGGACCGTAACAGTTGAAGCCACGCCACTTCAGGTTGCGGCTTTGGCACAGGCTCAGGCAACCGGTAGACTATCACTGTCGCTGGTTGGTGCAGAAGACAATGATGCCATTGCAGCCGTTCAGGTTGATGGTCGCGATCTGTTGGGCATCCAAATCCAGGAAGTTGTTGAAGCCCAGATAGATCGGGTTTGTACAATCAAAACACGACGCGGTGCAGAAATCATCGAAACACCGATTGATTGCGCCGACGCTAACTAAACAGTAACCGGCGGGCTAAATCTGGTCCGCCGGTTCACCAAATCAGCAATATCTGGTGAAGGTGTTGCGACTTATCCACATAAACAGAACCTTCTAGGTAATTGATTCTTGCAATAAAAATCTGCTTCACGCATGTTGCTTGCAAATGGGCAATTTAAATGACCCATAACGAGGCGTGATCAGAGAGGCAGATCACATGAAAATCGACAGATTTATGAAGGCCGTATTACTCGGCTTTACCCTAAGCGTTGTTACCACAACACCGGGAACCAGCGAAACCCTGCGCGTTATGCAAGGTACCGCTTCCAGTTCCCTAAAGGTATCAATGAACCGCGCAGTTGTGGTTGAATCCGATGTACCCTTCGCAGAAGTGTCCATCGCCAACCCCGGCATCGCAGATATTTCAACACTTTCGGATCGCACATTATATGTGCTGGGTAAGGCCCCCGGACGCACAACCCTGACCCTTCTTGGTCCGGATGCGCGCCTGATCACCAATGTAGAGGTACACGTAAGCCCTGACATTGCCGAATTTAAAGAACGTCTGAGCCAGATCCTGCCAAATGAGCGGATTGAAGTGCGTACAGCCAACGATGGCATCGTTCTTTCGGGCACAGTTTCCAGCATCCAACGGCTCGATCGGGCCCTGGACCTTGCAAATCGTTACGCCCCCGACCGGGTTTCAAACCTTATGACGGTTGGCGGCACCCAACAGGTTATGCTGAAAGTGCGCTTTGCAGAAATGCAGCGCTCGGTTAGCAAATCCCTTCAGGGCAATTTCGGTATCGGTTTCGGCAGCGGCACAGATTTCGTGTCCGCCGGGAGCGGAAATTTTGTCAACGATAATTTCTTGAATACTCTGATTAGTGGGGCTGGTGCTAGTAATATGCCGGTTTCTAACGGACTGGTTGACGGTTTCTTTGGCGGCAGTGCCACTGTTGGTGGCATTACACTGGCAATCGCGATCGAAGCCCTGGAAAGCAAGGGCATGGTTCGCACCCTGTCAGAACCTAATTTGACCGCACTTTCGGGTCAGGCGGCAAGTTTTCTTGCCGGTGGTGAATACCCCGTCCCTGTTGTGGATAATGACGGCGGAATTTCGGTTGACTACAAACCCTTTGGTGTTGAACTGAGCTTTACGCCGCGGGTGATAGACCAGGATGTTATCAATCTGCAGCTCACCGCAGCTGTTTCAGGTATTGATACCACCAACACATTCCAATCAGGTGGTTTTCAGATCAACGCGTTCAAACGTCGCGAAACTTCGACCACAATTGAGATGCGTGACGGCGAAAGCTTTGTAATTGCTGGTCTTCTTGAAGACGATTTCAAAGATTTGAACGGTCAGGTTCCATGGCTGGGTGACATCCCAGTCCTTGGTGCACTGTTTCGTAGCGCAGAATATCAGCGTGATCAGTCAGAACTGGTTGTAATCGTAACGGCACATCTGGTTTCACCAATTCAGGGTAATTTCTTCGCCCTGCCCACAGATCGGGTTCGTCCACCTACTGAATCAGAACTGTTTCTCTTTGGTCGGACGGCGTCAAACAACCGACCTCGTACCGGCGCCGCCGGTGAAGTTGCAAAACAGGACTTTAGCGGGTCCTATGGCTACGTAATGGAGTGATGGACATGGGTGCGCAAAAGAAAACAGTATTGGCGGCAGTAAGCATATTTGCCCTGACCGCCTGTGAGGGCCAGGATTTTTTTGGTGACGGACAAATGTTCGACAGCTGGAACCAGGAAGCCGGTGCATTTGTCGATGAAGGACAGTTTGGCAACCCGACTATGCGGAATACGCAGTTGTTAACCGGCGAACTTAGCTTTGTCGTCGATCTAAACAACCGTTTTGCCGGCGATGTCACCCCTATGGTGAATTTCGAGTTTGACAGTGCGCGTCTTGACGCAGATGCACAGGCAATATTGCGCAAGCAAGCCCATTGGATCCGTCAATTCCCGGAAGTACGCTTTCGCGTCTATGGCCATACAGATCTTGTAGGTTCAAATGCCTATAACAAAAATCTCGGCCTTCGCCGTGCCCGTGCAGTCGTTTCTTATCTCTCGACTCAGGGTGTCAGTCGTTCTCGTCTTGAAGCTGTCTCATCATTTGGTGAAACACAGCCTCTGGTCGTTACGCAAAACCGTGAACGCCGCAATCGTCGCACGGTTACCGAAGTGTCAGGCCTGGTTACAAAAAGCCCTGCCCCGCTGAACGGCAAATACGCTGAAGTGATCTTCCGCGAATATGTCGAGAGCGCGACAGAGAGACCGTTCGTAGACAGACGCTCTCTTGAAGGTTCCGGTGGCTGATAACAATTCGCCACTATTTCGGACATTGGCCAAAAAAACCGAATAATTACGGTTTTTTGGCCCCAATGTTGCCCACATTACTAGTCAATCTCCACTCCAAGGAGCAGTGCGACATTTGTGAGTCGCACTCGGCACCGGCGGTGGGACCCGAATAATTAAACTATAGTCCCTTCCGCCACATGTGCTGGTAATTGGAAGGACGAAGGCAGTGACGAGCAGTGCAGCATTGCAGCCAGACCCAGGACTTATCGTAGCGTGTACGATATGTCGGGATGTACAAGAATTTGATCTTCTAATTGAAGATATGGAAACCGAGCTTGGTGAAAGCTGGGGTGACCTGTCATTTGAAGATGCCAAACTATTCATGGGCCAGCCAGACGCGGCCGCCCTGGAATTTGTCGCAATTGCGATGACGCCGCAGGATGAAAGCAACCTTGCAACGATTTCCGACCTGATCAGAACCGCGAATGACCACAACGTAAAAGTTATCGTCATTGCTGAAGATGTTTCTCCTATTGCTCTGCATCAGTTGCTAAAACTGGGCGCACAGGAATTTGTCCCCTACCCGCTTCCGGACGGCGCATTGCATGACGCAATTGAACGTCTGCGCACCCCTGAACCAGTGGCACCAGCGGCACCAGAGGCGTCAAACAATACCCAAAAAGCAACCGGCAACCATAATGGTGTCGTTTTGGCCGTTCACGGAATGGCTGGCGGCGTTGGAACAACAACATTTGCAGTTAATCTGGCCTGGGAACTGGCCACAGTTGACAAAAAAGACCCACCAAAGGTCTGCCTGATTGATTTGGACCTGCAATATGGTTCTGTCGCAACCTATCTTGATCTGGCCCGGCGTGAAGCGGTTTTTGATCTGCTGTCAGATACCGACAGCATGGATAAAGACAGCTTTATGCAGGCACTTTTGAGCTATGAAGATACATTCCACGTAATGACCGCCCCGGCAGATATGCTGCCGCTTGACATCATTTCCTCGGAAGATGTGCAGCGCCTGATTGATACCGCCAAGGCAAACTTTGACTACGTTGTCGTTGATATGCCTTCAACGGTTGTACAATGGACCGAAGTCATGTTGCACGCAGCGCATGTCTATTTTGCTCCATTGGAATTGGATATGCGTTCGGCGCAGAATACGCTGCGGATGATCCGGGCCCTGAAAGCAGAAGAACTGCCGTTTGAAAAGTTACGCTATATCCTGAACCGTTCACCAAAATTTACCGATATGTCCGGTAAAAGCCGTGTGAAACGTATGGCAGAAAGCCTGGATATCGACATCGAAGTGATGATGCCTGATGGCGGCAAGCAGGTGATGGAAGCCTGTGACAATGGCCAGCCGATTGGCCAGACAGCGGCGAAGAACCCGCTGCGCAAAGAAATTTTCAAACTGGCTGTTTCAATTCATGAGCTAAATCTTTCAGTCGCTCAAGCAGATTGATCGAGGGGAATAAAACATGTTTTCACGTTACAAAAAACCAAATGAGACAAAGCCGCAACTGGTCGAAGTAGCCAATTCGGACGTTACAATTGATTCCAAACCAGAGCCTAAGGCCCCCGTTCAGCGCAAAGCACCGCCAAAAACTGCGGCGCAACCCGTTGCCATGGATAAGGAAGCCAAGCGCAAAAAACGCCTTGGCGAAGTAAAACTTGAACTTCACAAACGGCTTTTGGACGATCTGAACCTTTCAGCACTCGATACCGCAACAGAATCTGATTTGCGATCCGAAATCTCGGCCATTGCCGGGGAAGCGCTGGAAGATATGGCGATCATCCTGAACCGGGATGAACGCGCCACGCTGAACCGCGAACTTTACGACGAAGTAACCGGTCTTGGCCCGCTGGAACCGCTGTTGAAAGACGACACCGTCAACGATATTCTGATCAACGGCCCACAGCAGGTGTTTATCGAACGTGACGGTAAACTTGAGCTGACCGACACCAATTTCAAAGACGAACGCCACCTGTTGCGGATTATCGATAAAATCGTGTCCGCCGTTGGCCGGCGCGTCGATGAAAGTAACCCATACGTCGATGCGCGTCTTTCTGATGGCTCACGTTTCAACGCCATGGTCCCCCCTATTGCGGTGGATGGTTCGCTGGTTTCCATTCGTAAGTTTAAAAAAGAAAAGCTGGCGATTGATGACCTGGTCAGTTTCGGGGCATTTTCGGAAGAAATGGCCGCCTATCTACAGGCGGCTGTATCTACACGTCTGAACATCATCGTTTCGGGTGGTACAGGTTCAGGTAAAACCACAACGCTCAACGCGCTGTCGTCCTTTATCGACAATGACGAACGTATCCTGACGATAGAAGATACGGCGGAACTTCAACTGCAACAGACCCATGTTGGCCGGATGGAAAGCCGTCCACCCAATGTGGAAGGCAAAGGTGCCGTTTCGCAGCGCGATTGTTTGAAAAACGCCCTGCGGATGCGCCCGGACCGGATAATCGTGGGTGAAACCCGTGGTGAAGAAGTCATCGACATGTTGCAGGCCATGAACACCGGCCATGACGGTTCGATGACCACAATCCACGCCAACTCGGCCCGTGACAGCGTTTCGCGTCTTGAAAACATGATCGCAATGGCCGGTATCGAAATGCCGCTAAAGGCTGTTCGTTCGCAAATTTCTTCGGCTGTGAACCTGATCGTGCAGGCCAGCCGTTTGCAGGATGGTTCGCGTCGTATGGTGTCGATCACTGAAATCACCGGCATGGAGGGCGAAGTTATCTCTATGCAGGAAGTATTCCGTTATCAGCGGGTCGGCCTAACCCCTGAAAACAAAATCATCGGCCATTTCACGGCCACTGGCGTTCGTAGCCACTATTCCGAACGCTTCAAGATGTGGGGCTACGATCTGCCTGCATCAATCTTCGAACCATTTGAAGGATAATCGCCATGGTTATCAGCGCAGAACCACTAATTTACGGCCTGATTTTCATTTCGGTCATTGTGCTTGTTGAAGGCATCTATCTGACCATCTTCGGAAAATCGATCAGCCTGAACAACCGCATCAACCGCCGCATGGATATGCTGGAAAAAGGTGCTGGTCGCGAACAGGTGTTGGAACAGCTCCGCAAGGAAATGGACCAGCATCTTAAGTCGCGCTCCATTCCTCTCTATTCAATCCTGGCCGAAAAAGCCCAAAAAGCCAATATGGCTTTCACCCCGCCGCAACTTATCCTGATGATGGCGGTTCTGGGTGTTGTTGCATTCGTTGGCCTGACCCTTGGAACAAGTGCCAGCCCCGTTATCCGTATCGTTATATCTATAGCAATGGGTATTGGCGGCGTCTTTGTCTGGATCAACAATAAAGCCAAGAAGCGCCTAAGCATGCTGGAAGAACAGCTGCCAGACGCTGTGGAACTTATGGTGCGATCATTGCGCGTAGGCCATCCGTTTTCATCCGCCCTGACAATCGTATCCAAAGAAGTCCCCGATCCACTGGGGTCTGAAATGGGTGTTATCTCGGATGAAGCCGCTTATGGTCGTGATGTTGGCGAAGCCCTAAAAAGCATGGCTGAACGTCTGGACATGCAGGACATGCGCTTTTTGGCGGTTGCTGTGACCATTCAACAGGTGTCGGGTGGTAATCTGGCTGAAATTCTCGACGGATTGGCCAAGGTTATCCGCTCTCGTTTTCGGCTATTCCGCCGGGTTCGCGCTATTACTGCGGAAGCCAAATGGTCAGGCATGTTCTTGTCGATCTTCCCATTGGGTGCATTGGTTGCGATCAACGTCATTCAGCCAAACTATTACGACGACGTGAAAGAAACAGCTTACTTCATCCCGGCCTGTCTAGTGGTTGCTGCCTTTTTGGTAGTGAACATCTTTGTGATGCGCGCGCTTGTGAATATTAAGGTTTAAGGGGCAGACAATGCTAGAAAATTTCAAAACGCTCCTTACGGATAATTTTGGCGAATTTGGCCCGATCCTGGTCGTTGGCATTCTGGGGATGTTCCTGATCCTGCTGACCATGCCAATCCTGTTGAGAAAACGTGTCGATCCGCTGGATAAGTTGAAAAGACCCGGTCGTAGTTCTGGGAAAGCGGAAGTAACAACCCAGGCCCTGCGCCAGGGTAATGGCAAAGACAAACTGGAAAAATATTCGGGTTTCCTTGAGCCACAGGATGAAGGTGAATATTCCGTCATCCGGTTGAAGCTAATTCAAGCCGGTTACCGCACCAAAAATGCGGTTCGCACCTATCATTTTCTGCAATTCGCCCTTGGAATTGGATTTCTGATTGTTGGTGCTATTCTTGCTGTAGTCAAAAGTTCCACCGGTGATCCGACAACACAATCGATCCTGATGACAATCCTTATCCCGGGTGTTGTCGGCTACATGGCCCCGAAATATTGGGTGACTAAACGCCAGCAAAAACGCCAGGAAGAAATCGAAAACGGCTTCCCGGATTCGCTCGATATGATGCTGGTTTGCGTCGAAGCGGGTCAATCCCTTGACCAATCGATTGTACGCGTCGCCGCAGAAATCCGCGCTGGCTTCCCTGCTTTGGCAGATGAATACCAGATGGTCGCAAACGAACTGAAAGCCGGTAAAGACCGCATTCAGGTTCTGCGCGATATGTCGGAACGCGCCGGTGTTCCTGATGTCGCAAGTTTTGTCACTGTGCTAATCCAGTCCGCCAGCTTTGGTACCTCAATTGCTGACGCTTTACGGGTCTATGCCAGCGAAATGCGTGACAAACGTGTCCTACGCGCTGAAGAAAAGGCAAATACCTTGCCTACCAAGATGACACTTGCGACAATGATGCTAACATTGCCGCCGTTGCTGATCATTTTGATTGGCCCGTCGATATACGAAATCGCCGTAACTCTGAGTGAAGCCAACTTCTGACTTAATGTACAAAAAATTGGTGGGTATAATAATTGCCTCCGGGCTGTTAGCCGCTTGCGATCCCGCAGGCGGCTTTCGCGCGGACGGCAACCCCTTTGCCCCTTCCGGGGTAGACGCAAACCAGCAATCTATTGATGGATTGCTGGTTGGCCACCGATTGATGGAAGCGGGCGAATATGAGCTCGCACTTAAATCCTTTCTTCGCGCAGCCGGCGATCAGGGGATGACAGCCGATGTGCTTTCCGCTTTGGGATCCGCAAATCTCAGACTGGGGCGCCTTGGCCAGGCCGAAACCCTACTGCGTCGCGCCGTCAAAGAAGACGAAAAATTCGCCGCCGCCTGGAACAATCTGGGCGTGGTTCTGATGGAACAGGACAATTTTGGCGAAGCAGAGCGTGTCTTTCGTATCGCATTTGGCCTGGACAGTGGCGAAAGTGCCGATATCCGAGAGAATTTGCGCTTAGCACTCGAATTACTGGAAAATCCGACCTATTCTGAGCAAGAGAATAATAATTTCGCATTGGTGCGTCGGGGGACTGGGGACTACCAGCTTTTGTCGACACCGTAAAAAAACAAGCGGAATGTGAGCAGTAAAAAGGACGCAGGCAAATGCGCCATTCAATCTTTGCGACACTGTGCCTAACCGGCGCAGTTACACTTTCGGCATGTGAACAAAATTCAGTAGATGCCGAAGTTGAACGTGCCCTGGGGACCGTGAATGTCATTGACGACAGCAACCTGAGCAACATCATGTTGTCGTCGGCTGACCCGAACGAAGCCGTGGCCTATTTTCAAAGAACCGCCGCGGAAAACCCTGATCGGATTGATATTCTGCGTGGTCTGGCCAGTTCGCTGGTAAAGGCAAAAAAGCCCAAAGACGCAATAGTCGTCTGGGCCAAAGTTCTGGAACATCCTGAAGTAAGTAACGAAGACCGGGTAAATTACGCTGATGCGCTTATCCGTGCTGACGATTGGGCAAAGGCAGAGACCGAGCTGGACGCAATCCCCCCTACCCATGAGACCTACAAACGCTACCGTCTGGAAGCCATGATCGCTGACGGAAACGAGGAATGGGACAAGGCCGACAGCTTCTATGAAGCTGCTTTGGGCCTGACAACACAGCCCTCTAGCGTGTTGAACAACTGGGGTTATTCCAACTTGACGCGCGGCAATTACTCCGAGGCAGAAGAGCTGTTCAGTGAGGCGTTAAAATATAACGCCAGCATGTTCACAGCCAAAAACAACCTTGTTCTGGCCCGCGGAGCGCAGCGTAATTATAATTTGCCGGTCGTGCCAATGACGCAGGTTGAACGCGCGCAACTTTTACACTCACTTGCGTTGGCAGCGATCAAACAAGGCGATGTCGTCACTGGCAAGGGTCTGTTGAACGAAGCCATCGATACGCATCCGCAGCACTTCGAAGCCGCTGTGCGTTCCTTGCGGGCGCTTGAAAACAACGTGACCAACTAAACATGGCGATCACGGCTTGGTCTGCGTGGTGGTTCCTGCCTTTCGCACTTCCCATTTGTATATGGGTGGCGTGGAACGACATGAAATTCATGAAAATTCCCAACAAAGCTGTGATCAGCCTGGCCGTTATCTTTGTGGTAATCGGGCTTATCGCCCTGCCCTTTGCAGAAATCCCCTGGCGGTTGCTACAATTCGTTGTGGTATTGGCCATCGGTTTTGTTCTGAATATGGTAAGGTCCATCGGCGCAGGTGATGCCAAATTCGCAGCCGCCGCGGCACCCTTTATTGCAATGGGTGATTTAAAGCTTTTTCTTTACCTTTTCTCCGCCACTATTTTGGCAGCGGTCAGCACCCATAAGATTTGCAAACGCATTCCCGCCATCCGGCGCCTGACCCCAGATTGGGAGTCCTGGACAAGACGTGACTTCCCAATGGGGCTGGCGCTTGGTGGCACGTTGGCGTTTTACCTGATTGCCGGGGCAATTTTCGGAGCCTAGGGCAAACCCGCAGGTTCAAGCAATATATACAACGATGTGCGCCTGATTTCGTTAAACTCCAGCCCCGCCGTTTCAATGCTTTCCAATATCTGCGCCCGCAGCTCTGGGATTACCGGGCAAAGCGGCACCAGCAGATAATCCGCGCTCTCAATCCCCGGCAACCCGCCATAATACCAAGGCGCACCATTTTTCAGCGGCTCCAACGAACCGAACAACCAGTGGCTGGAAAACAGATCAGCCGCAAACAGGCGTTTGCCCTCCGCCAACCCGGCCTCTTCCAGATCAGCAACTATGACATCAAACCACGCGGGCAAGCCGATCATCAGTTCACAGTCCGGCAGGGTTTCACCCTTAAAAACCGTCGGCTCGTCCCTTTTCGCAATCTCTGTGTATGCAACGAGACCGGTCCCCTCAACATTCAAAGGAACTTCGGTATCGGTCCGGGCCATCCTGATATTGGTGGCGAAAATATCCCCGTGCTGCTCCGAGCGCGGCAACATCCGCGAATAGTCAGCCTCAACAATATTGAAGTGGCGAAACGGGCTATATGCAAGATTAAAGAACGATGGCGCAGACATCGCAAATGCCATCGCCGCAGTTATCTTGATCGCCGAGCGCATATCCCAGCCGAACCCATTACGGATTTCCATTTCTGGCTGCATCGCAATCAGCAACACGCCCAGAAACATCAACCATTGGGGATCATTGGCAAAATTCTGAAATGTCACAAAGAAAAACGCGGGCGTCAGCAATAACAGCAACACGCCGCCAGTACTAACCCGCGCCTGACGCAACAGGATCACCCCGGCAATCAGCACCAGACTGGCACCGATATAAGCTGGCGCACCAACAACTGCAGTAAACGGCTCACTCGGGCTCGGGCGAATTTCCGACAGCGCGACGGCCAAAACATCCCCCAGATATGCTGACCAGAAATCCAGCCCGGAAAAAATGCTTAACGCCGCCATCGCAAGTATGCCCGTTAACACCGCAACAAAAAGAGCCCTGAACATACCGTGCAGTATCAGCCCCGCCAGGATCGGGATCGCAAAGGCCGCAAAATAGGTGACCTTGGTCATCAACAGCGCAAACATCAAAAGCCCGATGATCACCCCATCCACCACCGGACGTGCAGGGGTGCGGCTTGGCAACACCGCCGCCGCCGCCGCTACAAACGCCGCCGCCCAGGCCCACCTGTTATAGTGCATAGAGAACGACACGCTTCGCTGCGCCTCGCCATGTACCAAGGCGGCGACTAAAACAAAGATAATCAAGCCGAATAAATAAGGTAACATCCCCTGCATCCGGCTATACGCCACCCACCAGACAGCAGGTAGTAAAACAACAGAAACAAGAGCTTGGCTAAGCAACATCGACATACCAATGCCAAAACCCAGGTTGACAAACAGCACAATCGGCGCGAATGCCAGCGCCCCAATCGGCGTCATGAAATCCAAATGCGGCCACTGTCCGTCGGCCATGCGCAGAACAATCTGCATCAGGTGGAACGTATCCCCCTCATGCTTGCCCAAATAAAAACCGCCCTTTAACAGCGCCGCACCACACATTGCCGCGATTATCGCCACAAAAAAGCCAAACAAAACGGTAGGATTTGCTCTGTTCATACCTGTTCCCTGTCATTTTTATTGAATGTACAGGCTAGGGATGGGCGAAGTAAAAACCCTTCGGTGGTTTTGTTGTTTAATTTCGCGGCTTCGCGGTAGTTTAACAACAATATCCGCGAGCAAACAAAGGCTAGCGCATGAATATGCAGGTTTCACCCGTCATGGCCCCCCCGGCGCCACGTTCTATGGAAGATACCGGACTTTCGATGGTGATGATGCGGGAAATCCTGCTGAAAACCATGTTCCGCCAGAACATTAACGAAGTGACACCGCTCTCTCGTGTGCTTTGTCTGCCGGTAAACGTAACGCAAGAACTGGTGGATTTGGCCCGTTCTCAAAAGCTGATCGAAGCTACGGGTACAATTCTGGCCAGTTCCGGCGGTGAAATGGGCTATCAACTGTCTGATGCAGGTAAAGCCCGCGCTCTGGATGCGCTTTCACAATCTGAATATTATGGTGCTATGCCGATCCCGATGTCGGTCTATGCCGAACAGGTTAAACGACAGTCTATCCGTAACATTCAGGTTACGCGCGACATGCTGCTTGGTGCTATGGGCCATCTGATCCTGCCGGACGAATTGCTTGACCATTTGGGGCCAGCCGTGTCCGCAGGCCGTTCCGTTCTGATGTACGGCCCCCCCGGCAACGGTAAATCGTCAATTTCCAACGGCATCCGTGACGCCATGGGCGACAACATCTTTGTACCCCGCGCCATTGAATACGCCAGCCAAGTGATCACCGTATTTGACCCGATTGTTCATACAGTCGCGGAAGAACTGACCGACGATCCCAATTCCCTGCGCCGCACGTCAAATCGCTATGATCGCCGCTATGTGCTGTGTCAGCGCCCGACGGTTATTACCGGGGGTGAATTGACACTGGAAATGCTCGATCTGGTCTATAACCCGACGTCGCGCACCTATCAGGCACCGCTACAGATGAAATCCACCGGCGGCATCTTTATCGTGGATGACCTTGGTCGACAGGCCGAACCGCCACAGGCCCTGATCAACCGCTGGATTGTTCCGCTGGAAGAAAACAAGGATATTCTGGCCCTGCAATCAGGTGAAAAATTCGAAGTCCCGTTTGACACGTTGGTGATCTTTTCTACCAACTTCCACCCGAACGACATCTTCGATAAAGCGGCTTTGCGACGGATATTCTTTAAGATCAAGATCGACGGACCGGAGCAGGAAGATTATCTGAAAATCTTCGCCATGATGGCCCGTAAACGCAAAATGCCACTGGAAGAGTCCGCGCTGGTCTATCTGATGAAAGAAAAATATCCGACCATCGATAACGTCTACGCGAACTATCAGCCGGTGTTCCTGATCGACCAGATGATCGCGATTTGCGAATTTGAAGGCATCCCTTATCAGATGTCACCAAAACTGATCGACCGGGCCTGGGCCAACATGTTCGTTAAAGACGAAGCAATTATCCATTAGAAAATAACGCCTGGCGGGAAATCCCTTTTCGGGGTTTCCTGCCAATAATTTCGCTGTTTAACAAAATCCTTGGTGCGAATATTTCACCAGAATTATGAACTATCGTATAAATGCCTGTTTAGGCGACCTGTTTGCGGCGAATCCTTTGGAATTCTGCAAGGCATCCGTCTTGATAAGACCGGCTTACCGGCACTTCAGATCCATCAATAAGCGTTAGAAACATGCGCCCATTTTTCTTTTTGAGATCACTAACAGCTTCGTAGGAAATCCAGTGCGAACGGTGCACCTGACGCCCATGTTGTCCTTCTAATTCGGCGATAGCATCAGAAAATCGCATCAACAGCGTTTCAATCCCCAAATCGGTATAGACATCAACGTAATGGTCGCGAACGGTGACACGCGTCACATGTTTCACCTTGGGGTTTTCAAAGCGGTCAAACAACCGCGGTCGATCCTGCATCGATCTTGCCCCGAGCAAATAACGGATCAGGAAAACCAGTAAAGTAATCCCAAAAACTAATACTGAATACAACCAATAAGGTGAAACAGCAGTGCCTTTACCGCCAATCATCAAGTCCGTCATCAATGGTAAAACCGGGCCCAATAACACTGTAAGCGTAGCAGCAACTATCAGTGCTTTTGTCCAATAACTGAGATGTGCTAAGCGCAGTTCAATTATCACTTTGATGAGCTGAACAAAGATCAGGCTGACAACAACGACGGATGTCCAATACATTAGACGTTCGACAAATGTCAGGCCAACAAATGTCCCAAATGGCCCCATGACCCCCAGTAAAAATGCCGCTGAAACCGCCGTTACAATCCGAATTGGTGCAAACAAACTAGCCGAAAGTTGCGCCCAAAATTCATTCATCTCTTTGATCTCGCTGTCCACTCGAATTCACATCTTATAATATGAACAGGCGATTACGCAAGATTTTTCAATATCAACATGCCGTTGGCGACATTCTGATTAGGCTGTCAGCCCCTCGGGTTCGGCAATTCCATTGGCTCGACAGCAAGCGGTGACAGTATTCGCAAGCAGGCAGGCAATCGTCATCGGCCCCACTCCGCCCGGTACGGGCGTTATCGCGCCGGCAACTTCTGATGCAGATGAAAATTGCACGTCCCCAACCAACCGGGTTTTACCTTCGCCCTTTTCAGGCGCATCAATCCGGTTGATGCCGACATCAATTACACTTGCACCGGGTTTGACCCAGTCACCGGTGATCATTTCCGAGCGCCCAACAGCCGCCACCAGAATATCCGCACCCCGACACAGCGCCTCAATGTCTTTGGTGCGGCTATGGGCAATCGTCACCGTGCAACTATCGCGCAGCAGCAATTGCGCCATTGGTTTTCCAACAATGTTTGAGCGCCCCACCACAACCGCGTTCAACCCAGACAATGACCCATGGTGATCCCGCAGCATCATCAAACAGCCAAGCGGCGTACACGGCACCATTGATTTCTGTCCGGTTGCCAGCAATCCGACATTGGAAATATGAAACCCATCCACATCCTTGGCCGGATCAATTGAGTTGATCACCAGGCCTTCATTTAAATGATCAGGCAGCGGCAATTGCACTAAAATTCCATGCACTTGCGGGTCGTTGTTCAGCTTTTGGATCAACGCCAACAACTCATCCTCTGGCGTCGCCGCATCCAGCTTGTGCTCATAGGAATTCATCCCGACCTCGACGGTCAGCTTACCTTTGGATCGTACATAAACCTGACTGGCCGGATCTTCACCCACCAGCACAACCGCCAAACCCGGTGTGATACCGTGTTCATCCTTCAGGCGGGTAACGTGCTTTGCTACTTTGCCCCGGACAACAGCTGCAAAGGCCTTTCCATCGATAATTTTAGCGGTCATCTTGCTCTCCCGAGGCAAATTTTAGTCTTAAGGAAATGATATAGCTGTTTGGACTAGAAAAGCCCTTCAATTTCGCCGGCATCGTTCAGCATGATCTGTTCGGCAGCGGGTTTGCTGGGCAGGCCCGGCATGGTCATTATTTCACCGCAGACAACCACTACAAACCCGGCCCCCGCGCTTAGGCGAACCTCTCGGATTGGCATGGTGTGGCCGGTTGGGGCGCCGCGAAGTGTTGGGTCAGTGCTGAAGGAATACTGGGTTTTCGCCATGCAGACCGGCAGATTGCCAAAACCCTGATCTTCCCATTGCTTCAATTGATCGCGGATTTTCTTGTCGGCAATCACTTCATCAGCCCGGTATATCGATTTCGCGATGCGTTCGATCTTAGCCATCAATGGCAGTTCATCAGCGTAAAGCGGCGCGAACTGCGCGGCGCCGCTATCGGCAATTTCCGCCACCCGGGTCGCCAGTTCTTCAGTGCCCTCGCCACCTTTTTCCCAATGTTTGCACAGGATTGCCTCAGCCCCCTGGCTTTCGGCGTAATCCATCACCGCCTGAACTTCGGCATCAGTATCGGTGACAAAGTGGTTGATCGCCACCACCACCGGCACGCCAAAACTTTTCAGATTGCCGATGTGGCGCCCCAGGTTCGGGCTGCCATCTTTGACCGCCTGTACATTTTCCGGCCCGAGGTCCTTGCGCGCCACGCCGCCATTCATCTTCATCGCCCGAACCGTCGCCACCAGCACCACGCAATCGGGCGCGAGACCCGCCTTGCGGCATTTGATGTTCATAAACTTTTCAGCGCCCAGATCGGCACCAAACCCAGCCTCTGTCACCACGTAATCGGCCAGTTTCAGCGCCGTTGTGGTGGCTATCACCGAGTTACAGCCATGCGCGATATTGGCAAACGGACCGCCATGCACAAAGGCCGGATTGTTTTCCAGCGTCTGCACCAGATTGGGCTGCATCGCGTCCTTCAACAGCACCGTCATCGCGCCATCGGCCTGAATGTCGCGGGCGGTAACCGGGCTTCGATCACGGCGTTGTGCCACGATAATATCACCCAGCCTCTTCTGTAAATCTTTCAAGTCATTCGCCAGACACAGGCAGGCCATGACTTCAGACGCTACGGTAATGTCAAATCCAGCCTCACGCGGGAAACCGTTGGCGACGCCACCAAGCGACGCGGTGATCTGGCGCAGGGCGCGGTCGTTCATGTCCACCACCCGTTTCCAGGCGATCCGGCGAATATCAATTTCCAGCGCATTCCCCCAATAAACGTGGTTATCAATCATTGCGCTTAGCAGGTTATGCGCAGATGTGATCGCGTGGAAATCACCGGTGAAATGCAGGTTCATTTCTTCCATCGGCACCACTTGCGCATAACCGCCGCCGGCCGCCCCGCCCTTCATCCCGAAACACGGGCCTAATGACGCCTCGCGGATACAAATCACCGCATTCTTGCCGATTTTGTTCAACCCGTCCCCTAAGCCCACAGTGGTCGTGGTCTTACCCTCACCCGCTGGCGTCGGGGTAATCGCGGTCACCAATATCAATTTGCCGTTTTTCTTACCCTGAACAGAGTTGATGAAATCCTGGCTGACCTTGGCCTTATCGTGCCCGTAGGGCAGCAAATCATCGCTGCTGATGCCAATCTTCGCACCAATTTCCTGAATTGGCAGCTTGTTCGCTGCGCGTGCAATTTCAATGTCAGATTTGTAAGCCATGTGGCCCCCGTCGGTTACAGGTGAATTCTTATCTAGCTGTAACGGTAGACGGTTGCATACACAGAAGCAATTCCGACATTTCCAGTTCTGGAACCGGCTAAGTTTCTAAAAACCTGCGGATTCCTGTCAGAGGGATAGTACGAATTCCGGTCCACCCATATCCCGCCCGTTAATCTGAACCGTGAGCTTTTGCAGGCCCGGATAGTCTTTACGAGTGGTTACTTTGCGATAGGGATGCACCTTGGTCAAAACCAGAGTTTCACCCATAGCTAAAGTTATTTCTGTCCATTTGAAAACTTTCGGGCTTAGCTTGCCATTCGCCCGCATGAAATGGATGACATAATCGATCAACAGTTTTTGCGGCCCGCCCGCGGCGCTCAGAGACAGGTTAATATCCACTGTTCCACCCACGCTAACCGTCTCGGAGTCTATTGAAACCTCGCATTTCGACAGCTCCGGTGCCCCAAATCCAAACGCTGACAACGCCCCGGCATGGCCTTGCTTGATCAGCGTACGACAAGCGTGTTTCACCAAACGCAGGCGCTCAGGCGTTGCCCCTTTCAGCCAATCGGCGGCGATTTTCGCCACCAGATCAGGGTGGTCCTTGGCGATGTCATTCAGACTATTTGCAACCGATCGGCGGACATATTCCGAGGGATCATCCCGCAGGGCGGTCAATATCGGTAGCAAAGGCGCCGGATCTTCGACCAAACCATGCAGGCGAATTCCCCATGGCAGTCGTGGCCGAGACCCCTCGCTGGCAAGCCGGCGCACATGTATGTTCTGATCTATTGTCCACGCCGTCACATGTTTCAGCGCGGTTACCGAATGGTCGCGCAGGAACGGGCGCACATCGAATTCAGAGCTTGAACGCATTGTCATTTCACGTAACGCATTCAGGCTGTACTCAGGGCTATCCAAACCATTTCTCGCGACATACGCCGTCATCGGCATCACCGCCCAGCCAGCTATACCGGTTTCATCCGTTCGCATATTCGATATTTCAGCCGTTGTTTCCGGGTGCAAGGCCGCAACCATTGCCGAGACATTTTCTTCAAACGACCCAGACATTGCAACCTCAAGCGCCATCGAAAATTGCTCAGATCGTTGCTTCAGCTCCAGCTTATCCAGCCCTTTTAACGCAGCTTTAATGAATACCTCAGCATCGAACTGATCCGAAACACGGGCCATATTCGCTGCAATCCCCTGCGCCATCTCGGCACTGAACCAGTTTTTAAACGGTTCCATTCAACGACGGCTCCCACACCCTTTGGTCCGGCACATGCAGTGTTACCCTATCGCCAACCTTAATCGCGCCTTCGCATTCCACCCAAGCTGTCACACCACGTAGGTTGGCAGCGGCGGGTTTAAACGCCTTGCCATAGCCCGGCGCGTCTTCTTCGATCACTTTGGCGGGCAACTGACAGGGCCGGTTTTCCATATCTACGGTCAGTGTTGCGCCACTAGGCATCTGCAAGCGGGAGGAAGGCGGTACAAAAGTGAAATCGGGTATCCCCGAAATTACTATCGACACCCCGAGCCAATCAGGTTCGATCCGCTCCAACCCGGTTTTTTCAGCAATCTTCGCCAGTTCTTCAGCGCTGACAATCGAAAACTGTCTGGTATTCCTGATCTCGGTGTCGAGCACATATTGCGATGTCACACGGCTGCACGAGGCCCGTGTCAGACCACTATGGTCTTCGCCCTCCACCCCGGTAAATGAAGCGTAAAATTCATCGACAGCCGTCGCACGCAAGCTGTCTGCGCGATCCAACACCCGGCCAAGCCAGACAACCGTTCCGCTATAGTTTGTTGGTATCAATGCTGGCATCTAGCAATTACCTTAGTTGGGCAAACATTGCCGCGCTTTGTGGTAAGGTTCAACACGATACCCACAAAAAAACCCCGCGCCAGATTGGCTGCGGGGCTATTAATTTTCTGTCCGCTCAGATCAGGACGCCGGTTCAGGCTCCATCCCGCCGTCAGATTTAGGCTTCGGTTTCGGCTTGGTCTTGGGAATGGCCGTAACCGAAGGCGCACTGCCCTGATCCGGGCTGTCGTCTTCATCGTCACCCGATGTCAGTGCCTCGCCTTTGATAACCTTTTGAATGTCATCACCGGTCAGCGTTTCATATTCCAGCAATCCTTCAGCCAAGGCTTCCCAGTCTTTCTTGCGCTTTTTCAGGATTTTGAAGGCGGTTGCATAACCTTCATCGATGATGCGCTTGACCTCTTCCTCAATCAATTCCTTGGTACTGGCCGAGACAGAAAACCCACCCG
Source organism: uncultured Marinosulfonomonas sp. (assembly GCA_964599985.1). Lineage (GTDB taxonomy): Bacteria > Pseudomonadota > Alphaproteobacteria > Rhodobacterales > Rhodobacteraceae > NVTR01. Next base: position 22,837 of record CAZRHV010000031.1, read on the forward strand.
CGCCACCGCCACCGCGATAACCTTCGGCGGCTTCCTGATAATCGATATTACCAACCTTGTCCGACATGCCCCAGCGCATCACCATTGCGCGGGCAAAAGATGACGCCTGCTGAATGTCACCGGATGGACCGTTGGACACGTTGTCCTCGCCATATTTAATAATCTCGGCGGCTTTACCAGCCATTGTCATGGCAATGCGCTGTTCAATCTGGTCCTTGAAAAAGTTGTGCTGGTCCATTTCAGGCAGGCTCATCACCATACCCAAGGCCCCGCCGCGTGGAATGATTGTGGCTTTGTAGACCGGGTCACATTTGGGCAGAGTAATGCCAACAATGGCGTGGCCTGCTTCGTGGTAGGCGGTCATTTCTTTCTGTTCGTCGGTCAGCACCATTGAGCGACGCTCAGCCCCCATCATCACCTTGTCTTTGGCGTATTCCAGGTCTTCCATCGTCACAAATCGTCGCCCGATCCGCGCCGCCGCAAGGGCAGCTTCGTTGATCAGGTTCATCAGGTCAGCGCCGGAAAAACCCGGTGTACCGCGCGCAATGATCCGCAGATCAACGTCCGGCCCCAATGGAACCTTGCGGGCGTGAACCTGCAAAATCTGGTCGCGGCCTTTGATGTCCGGGTTTGGCACCTGCACCTGACGGTCAAACCGACCGGGACGCAGCAGTGCCGGGTCAAGCACGTCCGAGCGGTTGGTGGCCGCCAGAATGATCACACCTTCATTGGCCTCAAAGCCGTCCATTTCGACCAGCAGCTGGTTCAAAGTTTGCTCTCGTTCATCGTTGCCGCCGCCATAACCGGCACCACGGGAACGACCCACAGCGTCAATTTCGTCGATAAACACAATACAAGGCGCGTTCTTTTTCGCCTGTTCAAACATGTCGCGCACCCGGCTTGCGCCGACGCCGACAAACATTTCAACGAAATCAGAACCCGAGATATTGAAGAACGGCACACCCGCCTCACCGGCAATAGCGCGCGCCAGCAGTGTTTTACCAGTACCCGGAGGACCGATTAGCAAAGCACCTTTTGGGATCTGCCCACCAAGGCGGGAATATTTCTGCGGGTTGCGCAGGAATTCAACAATTTCTTCCAGCTCTTCCTTGGCTTCGTCAATTCCGGCGACATCGTCAAAGGTCACCCGCCCCTGCTTTTCAGTCAGCAGCTTGGCGCGACTTTTACCAAAGCCCATGGCCCCGCCTTTGCCGCCACCCTGCATCCGGTTCATGAAGTAAATCCAAACCCCGATAA
>CAZRHV010000032.1:0-22629 GCA_964599985.1 uncultured Marinosulfonomonas sp.
CCGACACTTTCCGCTACGCTGCCATCATGCTCGCCGCCGGGTTTGGCATTCCTATTCTGGCGGCGCTGAATTCAGCCCTCGGGGTACGTCTGGGTTCCCCCGCTGCCGCTGCCAGTTGCCTGTTTGTGGTGGCTTTCCTGTCGGCTGTGGTGGTTCTGGTCCTGACCGGGCCAAGCGCAATTCAAGGCGTCGCAAACGCCCCAAAACACCTGTTCCTCGCCGGAATTCTGGTGGCGTTCTACATCCTGACAATAACCTGGATCGCGCCAAAATTCGGCGTTGGAAACGCGGTGTTTTTCGTGCTGCTCGGCCAGCTGATCAGCGCCGCCGCAATCGACCATTTCGGGCTGATGGGGGCGAAAATTTCACCCCTGACCCTGACCCGCGCCGCCGGAATAGCGGTGATGGCATTCGGAGTTCTGCTAACTCAGCGCGCCTGAACTATTTGTTATTGCTGAATACTTTTCAGATAGATCAACAATGCCGCCAGTGGTCGCGGTGTCGGCGTCATCACCCCGTCACCCGCATCAACCGGCACCAATTCACCCCGCAATAGCAGCCCAAATTCCGGCATGTCCTGACCCGGCAATTGCGCCCGGGTATAACCGTCAATTGTCGACAAGACCTGCGCGGTCGGGAACGCCCCGCCATTGCGCGTCGCGATCATCGTCAGGTCGGCGGGTGGTGGGGTCAGGTCAACGCCAGCCACCCCGTCACCGTTGCCCGAAGCACCATGACACTGCGCACAATTCACCTGATATAACGCCAGCCCTTCCGGGGGTTCGGGCATATCATTTTCAACACAACCCACCATCAACGCGAATACTGTCAGGCCTAATATTTTACGCATAGCTTTGTCCCCTATTTGGTTCAATTCGACTGCAAAGCCTGCAGCCATTCTACCAGATCGACAATCGGCTGGCTGGTCATAATCGGCTGCCCGCTTGAGGTTTTCAGCGCGGTATCCTTACCCTCAAAATAATCCCCAAACACCGGCATCGGTGAGCCGTGCGAAACCAGCGGATCGCGCCCATCAATACGCCCCACCACACGGGCTGTGGGGAACACGCCATCTTCGCGGGCGGCCAGCTGGGTCAGGTCTGTTGGCTGCAAAGTCAGGATCGCCGCCATCGGTCCATGGCCTGTTCCTTCTATCCCGTGACAGGTGGCGCAGAGGTCCATGAATATCTGCTCGCCGTCCCGAATATCCTGCGCAAGCAAGGGCGACATCTGCAACAGGGACACGATTAGTAGTGCTGAAAATTTGTTCATGAAAAAACCTGTGTGCGATTTTGTTGCGGGATTGTACCGCACAGGTGCATCCGGCGCTTTGATGCGGGTCAACAAGCTGCGCGCGTGCTATTTTAGGATTTAGACCAGTCTGCCAGGACGTTTGCCACCGAACGAAGCGATCCTTCTATCCGAGCGCTTCCGGGAGTATTTGACAGTTTCGGGGCCGCTTCCGGCCCGGCATTCACAAAGATTCCTCGCGCAATCATGTGCGGATGATCCGAAGATTCATCAATCGACAAAACCGGTGCCACACAGGCGTCAGACCCCTCAAAATAGGCTGCCCACTCATCGCGGCTGCGGGTCGCAAATTTGGTCTGTAAGCGCTTGGCCATAACAGGCCATTCAGAGGCAGACATTTGATCGGGCATGTCTTCTATATCCAGCATTTCCAACAGCTTGGCCCAAAATTTTGGCTCAATCGCACCTACGGCCACATGGCCGCCACAACCGCAACGATAGGTCCGGTAAAAAGGTGCCGCCCCATCCAGCAGGTTAGAATTTCTCTGATCCCGCCAGACCCCGGCAGAGCGCATCGAATAGATCATTGCCGACATATGGGCGACCCCATCAACAATGGCGGCATCAACCACCTGACCCTTGCCTGAACGTCCAGCCGCCAGCAACGCGCAGACCATTCCGAAAGCCAGATACATCCCGCCGCCACCAAAATCGCCCACCAAGTTCAGCGGCACCACCGGGTCCGTATCGCCGATAGCGTGCAGCATACCTGTCAGCGCAAGGTAGTTAATGTCATGCCCCGCCGTATGCGCCAGCGGTCCGTCTTGCCCCCAGCCGGTCATCCGCCCGTAAACCAGTTTTGGGTTGGTTTTGATCATCTCATCCGGGCCAAGACCCAGTCGTTCCATCACGCCCGGGCGCATGCCTTCAATCAGCCCGTCGGCCAGCGTAATTAGCGCACAAGCATCGTTAAATCCAACCGCTGATTTCAGGTCCAGCTCAACACTACACCGTCCCCGGTTTAAAAAATCTACCTCCTGCGGGATCAGTGGCGGCGCTCCGGGACGCGTTATCCGGATCACCTCGGCGCCCATATCAGCAAGCGTCATTGCCGCAAACGGCGTAGGCCCAAGCCCGGCAATCTCAACAATACGGATACCTTTCAGCGAGCCGCTATGCGTACCCATGCTCAGACCAAAATGCCGTCTTGCATATGCACGACCCGATCCATCCGGCTGGCCAGTTCCATATTATGGGTGGCAATCAACGCCGACAGACCGGTTTCACGCACCAGCGCCATCAGCGCACCGAACACCTGATCCGACGTTGCCGGATCAAGGTTTCCGGTCGGTTCGTCCGCCAGCAGCAGCCTTGGTGAATTCGCCAAAGCCCGGCAAAAAGCGACCCGCTGTTGTTCACCGCCTGACAGCTCTGCCGGGCGGTGGTTGGCGCGTTCTGCCACCCCCACATGGGTCAGCAATTCTAGCGCATGTTTCTCAGCCGCGTTGGCCGAAATACCGTTGGCCAGTTGCGGCAATGATATATTTTCCAGTGCCGAAAATTCAGGCAATAGATGGTGAAATTGATAAATGAAACCAATGTCTTGCCGCCTTGCCGTGGTGCGCTTTCGATCAGAACGCCCGGTCATGTCCACCCCATCCAGAACCACCGTTCCGGCATCAGCAGAATCCAGCAATCCGGCAATATGCAACAGCGTTGATTTACCCGCCCCGGAAGGAGCCACCAGCGCTACGACTTCGCCTTTTCCAAGCGTCAGCGACGCCCCGCGCAACACATTGACCTCGCCGGGTTGGCCACGTTTATAGGCTTTTTCAATCCCGCCCAGGGACAGCACTGGCTCACTCATATCGTAGCGCCTCAACCGGGTTCATCCGCGCCGCGCGCCGCGCCGGGAACAGGGTGACAAAGAACGATAAGCCCAGTGAAAGCAGCACAGCCGAGATAACATCCCCCAGCACCAACTTTGCCGGTAGCTGATAAATTCCCCGGATCGAAGGGTCCCAAACACCGCCCCCAGCAGCATAGTTCACAAAGGAAAATATCGGGTCGATATAGATCGCAAACAGGCAGCCCAGAATTACGCCGAATATCGTGCCCAACACCCCGATAAAGGCGCCGCAAATGAAAAATACCCGCAGAATAGAACCCTGTGTCAGCCCAATGGTGCGCAATATCCCAATATCCCGGCCCTTGTTTTTTACCAGCATAATAAGGCCGGAAATGATGTTCATTGCGGCGATCAACACCAGTATCGCCATGATGATAAACATCACGTTGTCTTCGACTTCCAACGCCCGCAAAAAACTGCCGGAACGATCCCGCCAGGTCCAGATCAGCGTGTGATCCCCCCCCGCCCGCAGGAAATCCCCGGCCAGTTGGTCAATTTCTTCCGGCTCGGTGACCATGACTTCGATCTCATCCGCTACACCTTCGCGGTTGAAATATATCTGCGCCTCGGCAAACGGCATGTAGATGCGGGTCTGGTCAATATCATAGCGCCCGGCGGTAAAAATATAGACCACCTCATAGGCACTGACCCTTGGGCTGGTTCCAAACGCCGTCTTGGCCCCATTGGGTGAAATCAGCTTAATCCGATCCCCGACAGTTACGCCCAGTTTACGCGCAACGCCCGAGCCAATAGCAACACCATTTTCGAAATTTGCCAGATCACCAACAGTATTTTCAGCCCGGGCCACCCGTGGGATACCCAGAATGTCCGCCGCCGAGATCCCGTACACATCCGCGCCAGTGGTATTGTCACGAAAGCTTGACAGAATCTGACCACGCACCAGCGGTGCAGCCCGCGTCACGCCGGGAATTTTCGCCAGCTCAGCAGCAAGCGAAGTATAGTCCTGTACAACATCCGTCTGACGACCATTTTCATCCAGATAAAGCGCGCTATAGACCGTTACGTGGGCGTTTGCGCCAAGGATCGTATCCACAAATTCCGCCCGAAACCCGGCCCGCACTGACATCGTCGCAATCAGCGCAAATACCGCCAGCGTGATACCGATCAGCGAAATCCAGGTCATCCCTGACACGCCACCCTCGGCACGACGCGCGCGCAGGTATCGCCAGGCGATCATCCATTCAAAACGGGAAAATGGGGCGGTTTTCTTGGCCAATTTACGCTCCGGCTCGGGATTTTGCCGGAAAGTGCGTTGTATGCCCCGTGGGGTCAAGCGGTGATCCAGGTTTTGGCCGAATCAAGCGATTTCTTGGGTGGCGCGCCGCCATGTGGGATGGGTAGTCCTCCTGAGGGATTCAGGTTTTCTGTTTTAATTCATTAGCTTACTTTCCATAAAACTAGCAATGTCTAAAATATTTGACACTAAGTATGTAATACCATACACAATGTATATGAACCTTTACCCCATGTCGATTTTATTTAACTTGAAGAGAAAGAACCATGAGCCACGAAGAACGTAACAACATCGCTTCCATCGTCGCAGGGCTGCTGGTCAATATTTATGTGATTGGCAAGCTTTCAAATATGTTTGCCGATGGCCGGCTGGACGGCCCCGATGCAGCAATGGTCTGGGCCCGCGCGATGCTTTGGGTCATTCCGATTGGCATTGCTGTGGTTATCATATGTATGATCCTGTTTAGCGTCCTATTTGCCATCGCCGAAAGAGACCCAAATCCCAGCTTTGTCGTGGATGAAAGGGATAAGGCAATCAAAGCCTTTGGCATGCAATTCACCATGGTTGTGACCAGTATTGCCTTTATCAGCGGCATGGTTGCTTTGGCATTTAGCATCAAGCCATTGTTTGTTTTCATTGGCATGTTTTTTGGCTTTTCTTTTGGTGATCTTATCGGCAGCTTTGCCAAACTGACCCGCTATCGCTACGACGTGTGACATGGCCAAGAAACCTACAATTACCAACAACATCCGCCGCCTTCGTTTTGAAGCTGACGAGATGACACAGAAACAACTGGCCGAGTCAGTTGGCGTTACGCGCCAAACCATCGTCGCGATTGAAAACGCCAAATACAGCCCGACGCTGGAGCTTGCTTTCATGATCTCCAGAACCTTCGAAAAGCCATTGGACGAGGTATTTATCATTGAGTTCGACTAGCCCCGACTAACCCTTACCAATCCGACAGGCCCAACCACCGCTATTGCGGGGGAACCGGTGAAATCTGTCTTAAACACTGATAATAAAGGAATAATCCCATGACACGGAAACCCGTGAACGGCTTTGCTATGCCCATTTTCTTCGCCCTGGCCTGCTTGGCACCGGTTGGTTTTGGAATCTACCGCGCCGCGGTGTTGATCGCTAAAAGTGACTGGTGGCTATATTTTGCCGCCGAGCAGGTGGATAACCTGCCTCTCTTGGTGCATGTCGCCGCCTCGGGCTTGTTTATTGTACTGGCATCACTGCAGATCCTGCCCGGATTTCGCGCCCGCCATAAACAGTGGCACCAGCGCGCAGGCAAGATTGCAATTGCGGCAGCTATTGCAGGCGCACTTTCGGGCCTCTGGATGTCACTGATCCATACCGGAATTTCTGGCCCGTTGCTCTACGCCGGTCGTATTACTGCTTCCAGCGCATGGGCGATCTTTGTGTTGCTGGGCGTCAGGGAATTGCGGCGGCGAAACTTCAAAGCCCATGGCCGCTGGATGATCCGGGCCTTTGCCCTCGCACTTCCTGCCGGAACGCTGGCCTTCATTCTCTTGCCTATCGTGCTGGTGATCGGCGAAGAAGGCAATGATCTGATATTCGAAATCGTTCAGGTCGCCGCCTGGATCGTTCACCTTGGCGTGGCCGAATATTTACTCCGACGCCGCAGGAAACCGGAATCCAAGCTCATCAAAGGAGCAACAGCATGACCAGATCATTATGGTTTTGGAACCGAATAGCCAAAGGCTATGCCAAGAACCCCGTAGGCGATCCGGCGGCCTATGAACAAAAGCTCGAAATGACACGGGTGCTTTTGAAACCTGACATGAAGGTTTTTGAGTATGGCTGTGGCACCGGGACAACTGCGCTGATCCATGCGCCCCATGTTGCCCATATTCAGGCTATTGACTACTCAGAAAAAATGATTGCCATTGCACGGGGCAAAGCAGAAGCCGCCGAAGTCAGCAACGTATCCTTCGATGTGGCCACAATCGAAAACTGGGTGGCCGAGGATGCCAGCTATGACATGATTCAGGCGCACAGCATTTTGCATCTCGTACTGGATTTGGACGCCGTTCTGGCGCGGACACGTTCGTTGATCAAGCCCGGCGGGGTATTTGTCAGTAGCACTGTGTGTTTTCGGGAAGAATCTCTGCTGTCCAGATTGTTAGTACCATTTGGCAGCGCGCTGCGTATTTTGCCATATATCGGACCATTTGACGGTGAACAGCTTCTGGACGCGATCAAACGCGCCGGATTTGAAATTGAGCACCAATGGCGCCCGCGCCCCAAGGGATCGATATTTGTGATTGCATGTGCGGTTTAGGTTTTAATTCTACGCCAGATCAATTCTGTAGAGCACCTTTTCCTTTGGATCATATCCCGGCGGACCCGGGAAAGTTCTTATCAGCACACCACCACATTTTTCTATAGTTCGGCGCGAGGCAGCGTTATCCGCATTTGCCGTCAGTTCAACAAAACCAAGACCAAGGGCGCGCGCTTTGGGCAGAAGGGCAGTCAGCGCCCGGCTGGCATATCCCTGCCTCCGTTTCCACGGCACCACGGCAAAACCCACATGGCCCAGCACATAGGATGGCAGATCATTGTTGCCATGTTGCCAACGTAGGTTAGCGATACCGCAAAACCCATCTTCCCAAATGAACATGCGAAAACCGGGGATACGTTTGACGATAGACCCATCTGGCAGCTCAATCTCGGCACCTTTGGCATCGGGGTCGTAAAGGCCTGCCAGAAACGCCGTAGGGTCATTGCTAATCTCGGCCAGCTCCTGGGCGGAGATGTCGCGCATGGTATTGGCGGACCAGCCCTTTTCAAGGGCGGCTACATATTCCGGCAGGTGTTCTGGGCTAGGGCGGACCAGAATTGAGGCCTCAGACCCCGGCATAAATCTCGACAATCCGCGCCACCGCCGCCTCAGCCGGCATTTCTTCGCTTTCGCCAGTTCGACGACTGGTCAGCTCTACCACACCGTTCTTAACCCCCCTTGGCCCAACCGTAATCCGCCACGGCAACCCGATCAGATCCATCCCGGCAAACTTGGCCCCTGCCCGCTCATCACGGTCATCGTAAAGCGGCTCCAGCCCGGCCGTTGTCAGCGCCTTATAAAGCCCCTCGCAAACGCCGTCAGTCGCCTCGTCCCCCTGACGCAAGTTCACAATCCCACAATGAAACGGCGTCACGCCCTCGGGCCAGATGATGCCCTTATCGTCATGGCTGGCCTCAATGATCGCGCCCAACAGGCGGGACACACCAATTCCGTGCGACCCCATATGAACCGGCACCTGCTTGCCGTTTTCGTCCGACACAGTCGCACCCAGTGGTTCAGAGTACTTGGTGCCAAAATAAAATATCTGACCTACTTCAATCCCACGCGCCACGCGGCGACGGGTTTCGGGAATCTTGTCAAACAGCGCTGCGTCATGGGTTTCATCAGTTCGGGCATAGCGCGAAGTGAATTCTTCCAGCACAGCCTGACACTGGGCGTGGTCATCATAGTCAATATCACGATCCCCAAAGCTAATGTCTGTGACTTCGCTGTCATAGAACACTTCGCTCTCGCCGGTTTCGGCCAGCACCAGGAATTCGTGGGTATCATCGCCACCGATAGGCCCCGAATCTGCGCGCATTGGGATCGCCTGTAACCCCATGCGTTCATAGGTGCGCAGATAGCTGACCAGATGCCGGTTATAGGCGTGCAGTGCGTCTTCTTTGGTCAGGTCAAAGTTGTACCCGTCCTTCATTAAAAATTCACGCCCCCGCATGACACCAAAACGGGGGCGGATTTCGTCGCGGAATTTCCACTGGATCTGGTAGAGCGTCATCGGCAGGTCTTTATAGCTACCCACATGAGAGCGGAAAATATCGGTTACCAGTTCTTCGGCGGTTGGCGTAAACAACATGTCTCGCCCATGACGATCTTTCATCCGCAGCATTTCTTCACCGTAGCCGTCATAGCGCCCGCTTTCGCGCCACAGATCAGCTGATTGCAGGGTGGGCATCAGGATCGGGATATGACCAGCTCGGGCTTGCTCCTCATGCACGATATTTTCGATTTTTTTCAAAACCTTTAACCCAAGCGGTAGCCATGAATATATCCCGGCCGAGGCCTGCTTGATCATGCCAGCGCGCAACATATAACGATGGCTGACAATTTTAGCCTCGGATGGGGTTTCCTTGAGCACGGGCAGAAAATAACGGGTAAAACGCATGGTTTGGCAGACCTTTGAAACTACTGTTGTTAGTCAATTCGTCTAAGCGAAAGGCCGGGGGCAGGCAATGACGCTTTGCAACTGAACTACTCAGCCAATCCTGCCTTCTTCGTTTTCTAAATACTTCCGCCGGAGGCCTCGCGACATGGCAAAGCAGTGGCGCAATTATAAAGTGACGCCAAAGGCGTCGCAACTTGACCAACCCACGACAAGCGGCGATACCAAACAAAAGAAAGGAAACCACATGGCACTGCCAGTCAGGGATCAGATGAAATACTGGGGTATCGTCACACTGGTGTCCTTTATTGTGCTCTGGTTTCTAGGCAATGTGCTGCTGCCCTTTGTGCTGGGCGGCGCGATTGCCTATTGCCTCGACCCAACCGCCGATTGGCTGGAAAGGCTTGGTTTCAGCCGGGCTATGGCCACCATCACCATTACACTGATCGCCGGTATCATCTTTGTAGCTGGCGCGCTGTTGGTATTGCCAATCCTAATTCAACAACTTGCCGGCTTGGTCGAAATACTACCGCAGCTCATACAGGATTTCAGAGGTTTCCTGACCGAGCGCTTCCCAGCCCTGCTTGACAGCGAAAGCCAGCTATCCCAATCGCTTGTATCCATTGGCGACACGATCCAGGCCAAGGGCGGCGCCTTGCTAAACAGCGTGCTGTCCTCGGCCGCAGGCTTGGTTAATGTCGTTGTTTTGATCATTCTGGTACCGGTCATTACGTTCTATCTGTTGATGGACTGGGACAGAATGATCGCAGAGATTGATCGCCTGCTGCCACGCGACCATGCCCCGGTAATCCGTGAACTCGGTGGCAAGATTAACGGAACACTTGCCGCATTCATTCGTGGTCAGGGCACTGTGGTGCTTATTCTCGGAACCTATTACGCATTGGCACTGATGCTTGTAGGATTGCAGTTTGGCCTTGTCGTTGGTGCGGTCGCGGGCCTGATATCCTTCATACCCTATATCGGTGCGTTAGTCGGTGGCGCTTTGGCGCTCGGGCTGGCCCTGTTCCAGTTCTGGGGTGAATGGGTCTGGCTGGGTGCAGTTGTCGTCATCTTCTTTGTCGGCCAGTTTCTGGAAGGCAATATCCTGACCCCCAAACTGGTCGGCAGCAGCGTTGGTCTGCACCCGGTTTGGCTGATATTTGCACTATCAGTTTTCGGCTCCCTTTTCGGGTTCGTTGGTATGCTGGTGGCCGTTCCTGTCGCGGCATCTATTGGTGTCGTGGTGCGGTTTTCCCTTGGGCGCTATCAGGACAGTCGCCTGTATCAGGGAACCTCGGGGCAGCCGGAAGAATAGCCGATGGCGCAACAATTAACTTTTGATCTACCGGTCAGAACAGCCCTTGGGCGGGATGACTTTTTCGTCTCCCCTGCCAACGCGGTAGCCGTTGCCGAAATTGACGACTGGCAAGCTTGGCCCGGACAAACCCTGATGCTAACGGGCCCCAAAAGTTCCGGCAAATCCCACTTAACCCATGTTTGGGTTGCTGATGCCGGGGCAAAGGTTGTATCGGCGCAGGACTTGGAAACAGATCAAATCTCCAATTTGATCGCAACAACGCCAAATATCGCTGTTGAAGATGTTGAAATAATCGCGGGCAACCCTTTGGGTGAACAGGCGTTGTTTCATCTGTTCAATCTGGTCCAATCCCAGGGTGGCTACCTGTTGATGACAGGATTAACACCGCCCGCCACTTGGCCAATCACCCTGCCAGACCTGAAAAGCCGTCTGCAAGGCTGCAATTTGGCCCACTTATCCCCCCCCGATGATGCGCTGCTCTCGGCAGTAGTTTTTAAACTTTTCGCGGACCGTCAAATCGACGTTCAGCCCGGTACAATAAATTACCTGATCAAACGGATGGAACGCAGCTTTGATTGTGCCGCCAAACTGGTTGAGGCACTGGACGAAATGGCCCTGTCTGAACGCCGTGCGATCACCCGGAATATGGCGGCCCGCGTTCTGGACAATGCTTCCTCTGGCGGCGCATGATGCGCCTTGATACCAACACATCAGCAATAGATACCGCCCCAATGACCCAAACCGATTTTCTAAAAGCCCCCTTTCCCGAACCGGTTGAGCTTCCCGAAGCAAATTGCAAAGGCCCGGGTCGATTTTTTAACCGTGAACTCAGCTGGCTGGCGTTCAATTGGCGGGTGCTGGAAGAGGCCGGAAATATCCGAGTGCCTTTGTTGGAACGGCTGCGGTTCCTGTCAATTTCCGCCACCAATCTTGATGAATTCTATACCGTACGCGTGGCGGGTCTGCGCGAACTGGCCCGCGAAGGAAACACCAGCCCCGCCGCCGACGGCCTTACACCCACCGAGCAACTGACTCTGATCAACAAAGACGCCCGCGATCTGATGCAGGCCCAACAGGAAACCTGGGACATTGTGCGCGATGAAATGCAGGGCGAAGGCATAATTCTTTGCACCCGTGATAGACTTGACGAAACTGATTTTGAGCATTTGCGCGAAACCTTCCTAGAACAGGTGTTCCCGGTTCTGTCACCTCTGGCAATTGACCCGGCCCACCCGTTTCCGTTCATCCCAAATGCGGGTTTCGTTCTGGCTTTGCAACTGACGCGGAAAACTGACAAAAAACCGCTGCAAGCCCTGTTGCCGATCCCAAATCAAATTGATCGTTTCGTCGACTTGCCCGCACGGGATGGCAAGCTGCGGTTCTTGCCAATGGAAGAGCTGCTACTGATTCACCTCGACGCCCTGTTCCCCGGCTATGAAATGACCGGCAGCTGTGCCTTCCGGGTGCTGCGCGACAGTGATCTGGAGCTGGAAGACGAAGCCGAAGATCTGGTCCGCGAATTCGAAGTCGCACTGAAACGCAGGCGTCGCGGCGAAGTTGTGCGTCTGAAATTGACAGCGGAAGCCCCCAAAGCACTGCGAAAAACCATCATGAAAGAACTGCACGCCCCGGAAGACACAGTGGTTGAGGTGCGCGGCATGTTGGGCATGGCCGACCTGAAAGAGCTGGTGCTGGACAACCGTCCTGACCTGCTGTGGAGGCCGTTCACACCCCGCGTACCTGAGCGGGTACAGGACCATGAAGGTGACATGTTCGCTGCAATCCGACAGAAAGATATGTTACTGCACCACCCCTATGAAACCTTCGGCATGGTGGTGCGGTTTCTGAAACAGGCGGCGAATGACCCAAACGTGTTGGCCATCAAACAGACATTTTATCGTACGTCCCACGACAGCCCGATCGTTACTGCCCTGTGCGAAGCCGCTGAGAACGGAAAATCTGTTACCGCATTGGTGGAACTAAAGGCGCGTTTTGATGAAGCCGCAAATATTCGCCAATCCCGCCGTCTGGAACGCGCAGGGGCGCATGTGGTTTATGGTTTTATCAACTACAAAACCCACGCCAAAATCAGCACAGTCGTGCGCCGCGAAGGTAAAAAACTGGTCACTTATACCCACTACGGCACCGGCAATTATCACCCGGAAACCGCGCGTATCTATACTGACCTCAGCTTTTTCACCTGTGACAAGGCTCTGGGGCGCGACGCGACCAAAGTATTCAACTACCTGTCAGGTTACGCCCAACCCGAAGAGCTGGAAAATCTGGCCATATCGCCGATCAACCTGAAATCCACCTTGATTGAACGCATTGAACGCGAAGCAGAATTCGCGGTTGAAGGTCGCCCGGCTGAAATCTGGGCAAAGATGAATTCGATCACAGATATTGAAGTCATCGACACGCTGTACAATGCCAGCCAGAAGGGTGTGAAAATCAACCTGGTGATCCGTGGCATCTGCGGGTTGCGCCCCGGTGTCAAAGGTCTGTCCGAAAACATTCGCGTAAAGTCCATTGTTGGCCAGTTTCTGGAACATTCGCGCATCGTCTGCTTTGGTAATGGCCACGGCTTGCCTTCAAAAAAGGCCAGCGTGTTTTTTTCCTCGGCTGATTGGATGGGCCGCAACCTGGTGCGGCGGGTCGAAACACTGGTGCAGGTGAAAAATGCCACCGTTAAGGCCCAAATCGTCAGCCAAATCATGGCCGCGAACATGGCGGATGAGGCCCAAAGCTGGGTTCTTGGCCCGGACGGGAAATACACCCGCAGCGACGCGGTTGATGCGGACCATCCGTTCAATTGCCACCGGTTTTTCATGGAATACCCGTCGCTTTCCGGGCGGGGATCAGCCGGGGCGTCGGACGTGCCGGAATTGGCGCACTCAAAAGATTAAGCTAACCTAGCTGTCAGTAAAATCGCAGAGGGATTTAAGAAATGGGCGGGACCGGGGACAATCAAAGGGGTGAATGGGGTCCGTTTGGGCGACCATTATTCCGCGATAAATCCGCGCGCGCCCTGTCCCGTGTCGGGGTTGTTGATGTTGGTTCCAACTCGGTTCGCATGGTGGTATTTGATGGCGCCGCCCGTAGCCCCGCCTATTTTTACAATGAAAAAATCATGTGTGCGCTTGGCGCAGGTCTGGGCGAATCCGGCATTCTGAACCCCAAAGGGCGTGCGCGCGCACTGCTCGCCATCAGGCGCTTTCAACTGCTCGCCGAGGGCATGGGAATTGCGCCATTAACGGCCGTAGCCACCGCAGCGGTGCGAGAAGCCAGCGACGGCCCGGATTTCGTCGAGCAGGTACTACAGGAAACCGGTCTGAAGCTATGGGTGATTGATGGCGAAGAAGAGGCCCGGCTGTCAGCGCAAGGTGTTCTTCTTGGCTGGCCCGACGCGAACGGGCTGGTTTGCGACATTGGCGGCTCGTCGATGGAACTGGCCGTTGTTGGCAAGGGCAAAGTCGGAAAGCGCGTCACCTCACCACTTGGCCCGCTGACATTGCAAAACATCAAGGGTGGCCAAAGGGCGATTAGGGCACATATTCAAATAGTTATCGATAAGCTCGAACACAAAATGGGCCACGACCACAAACGCCTGTTTCTGGTTGGCGGCAGTTGGCGGGCCATCGCACGACTGGATATGGAACGACGCGGCTACCCTCTGCATGTCCTGCATGAATACCGGATGACGCCAAAATCGGTGCGCGAAACCATCCGGTGGATCACCGAGAACGACCTGTCAGACCTGCGCGCCCGCACCGGTACATCCGAAGCGCGAATGTCTTTAGTTCCCATTGCCACAGATGTATTACGCCAACTCATTAAAACCTTCCGCCCGAAAGAAATCGCCATATCCAGCTACGGCATCCGCGAAGGTATGCTCTATGAGCAAATGCCCAATCACGCCCGCAAACGCGACCCGCTGATCGAAGCCTGCCGTTTCGCCGAAAGCAAAGATGGCCGCCGCCCTGGTTATGGTCGCGTGCTTGACCGTTTTTTGGAGCCGATTTTCAAAGGCGAAAAACCCGCCACCAAACGCCTTATCCGGGCTGCCTGTTTGCTGCACGACGTCACTTGGCGCGCGCATCCTGATTACCGGGCCGAGGTCTGTTTTGACAACGCCACCCGCGCCAATCTCGGCGGGTTAACCCATGAAGAACGTATCTGGCTTGGGTTGGCGCTTTTGCATCGATACAAGAACAGCCGCGAAGGGACGCAGTTATTTAAACTCTTTGATTTGCTTGATGAAAAGCTGCTTAGACAGGCTGAAACCGTTGGTAAAGCAATGCGATTCGGCTCGATGTTTTCCGTTGAAAATCCGCAGGACTTGGCCCGGTTAAACTGGCAGCCCAAAAAGAAAATTCTCACCCTGACACTGACCGGACAAGGCAAAATCCTGTTCGGGGAGGTGGCGCAGGCGCGGTTCAATTCACTGGCTTCTTCACTGGATGCGCAAGCCGAAATCCGCGACGCGCGAAAGACCTGACCTACAGATCTGTCTGCCCGTCCGGTGCAACTTCTAATGGCTCTTTACGGCGGATAATAATATCCCCGTTTGGCAAGACTTCGGGCGCATGATAAGCGTTCAGGTCAATAATCTGACCTTTTAGTTCCAGCAAAGCCGGCCCCAACTCATTCATCAGACCTTCCAACAGCAGGCGCGTACCCTCCTGCAACAGGGTCATACCTTCGCTTATCTCGTCCTTGCTGTCCTGCGCCGCCAGCGGCATCGCCCCAAGGGACAAAACCAAACCAAGTGCTAATATCTGTTTCATGCCACCAATATAGTCCAAACTTCACAGATTTTAAGATCAGATTTCGAAATCTATGGTTACAGGAAAATGGTCGGACGCGGTCAACAGCGCCTCGTACAGCTCTGGAGCATCGTAACAGGCCGGGTCATCAAACGGGTGCCATATCCGCCAGCTCGGCGGTTTGTCGGCAATATCCGGCGACACCATAATGTAATCCAGCAACGCCTGAAAATACCGCTTCTTATCGGAAAGATAAAATCGCGAAGTGGTTGGCATTACGCCGATTTTCTGCTGCAAAGCCATTTCGGCATGGGGGTCATACAGGCACTGGGTACCGCCCTCTCCCAGCACAATTTCCACACTGGATCGCCCAAACAGCTTTTCGTACTCATCCAGCCCCGGGCCATCGTTGAAATCACCCATCACCATCAGGCTTTCCCCCGCCTCCAGATGGGTTTCAACACGATTGCGCAGCCAGATGCTCTGGGCCAGTTGTTTGCGCCGATTCTCGATCGACACTCGCATCACCTCATCTTGGCCCTTGGCCCCGTGCGGCGCTTTGGATTTGATATGAACCCCAATCAGGCGCAGTTTTTGCCCGGACTTTGTGGTCAACAGTGCTTCCAGCGGTGGCTTGGAAAAGCTCACAATCTCTGGGGCCTTATCCACATCCAGATCCCACCTGAACGACCCGTCAAACCGCGGGGCGCCTGAAGCACCCCCTTTACCAGTTTTTTCACCCTTTGGATCATGCACGGCACTGATCACATCCGGATCATAAAGCAGTGCAATTTCCTGTTGCGTATGATTGGCAAAGCCAATCAGGGCCTTTCGTTGCCGCAACTGATAACGCGCAGCAAAATTTTCCAATGCAATCACGGTAGAGCGATGTTTGCTCGCATCCGGCGCTTCAATTATCATCACAGCATCCGCGTCGATCGCAGTGAAAACAATCCCCAGTGCCGCCAGTTGATCCGCCCGCTTCACATTATAGCGTCGCGACCAGCCACTGTCTTCCAGCAACCCACCTTCGTCATTAAAAAGATTGTCAAACCATTCAATATTATACGTCGCAAACCGCACTAACCCGCTGCCTCGCGTATTTCCTCATAGGCCAGATTGGCCTCGATCAACCGCTTTTCCGCAAGCTTCACCATTTCTTTTGGTACACCTCGCGCAATCATCCTGTCCGGGTGGCTTTCACGTACCATCTGTCGCCAGATTGTACGAGCCTCCTCAACACTTGCCCCCGGTTCCAGCCCCAGTACCTGATAAGGGTCAGGCACCGCATCCGGTACAAACCGCGTCCGTACCCCACGAAACTGTGCCTGCGTCAGTCCGAAAATCTCTGCCACCCGCTCAAGAAACAGATCCTCATTCGGATGATACCGCCCGTCTGCCATGGCAATGTGAAACAACCCTTCAATCAGATCACACAGGGTGCCTTCATCCTCAGCGAACATTGTTTTGATACGCACCGCGTATTCTTCAAACCCGGCAATGTCCTGACGTGCCATATTGAAAACCTTCGCCGCGTTCTTTTCTTCCTTCGCAGGAATATGAAATACTTCACGAAACGCAGAAACTTCATCGCGGGTCACCAAACCGTCGGCTTTGGCCATCTTGGCGCTCAACGCAATCACCGCAATTGCAAAGGCCACGGTGCGTTCTGGTGGGCTGCGAAGCTTGTCAAACACAGCAGTCAAAGGCTCACCACTGGTCAGGGCGGACAGGGCGTCGGATATGCGGGACCAAAGGGACATATCGAAGTCTTAGCGGCTTTGATCTGTGCTGTCAGGATTGTTTACAGAATTCGCAAGCCCGACGGAGTGCGAATATGCGCCTCGATACAAACGTCTGGTCCGGTCTCAATCTTGATTTGCGTCATATCCACCATCGGCTCCAGATATTCGCGCAATGCAACAGCTTCCGGATGGAATATGCAAAGCTCCTCCAGCCGGCACCTCTGATCCTGCAGCCGGGTCGCGGGATGAGCTTGTCCAGTCCAGGAAATCAAGGCCGGATAGGCCCCGTCAAACGCCACTTGGCCATTTTCAGGAACCGCCATCTGCCAGCGCAAATCACCGCGCGCCAAGTCCATTACATCCATTTTCCCAGGCGGTGACGCCTGCAAAACCGGCCCCAAATCGTCACATTTCGCAATCCAGTTGGTCAGCTTCGGCAACCCTTCAAAACTATCCAGACCAAACCACCGCGCCCGCCCCGGCAGATCTGCATCTGGATCAATCGCAATAACTTCCAAATAAATTTCCGGCCCCAGTGACAGTAACCGATTATGGGTCCCCATCTGCGCATGCTGCCCACCCGGCTCTGGGGCCACACCCAAAACCTCTTCGACATAAGCCGAGCCAGTTTCCAGCGTCTCTGCACACACAGCCAAATGATCAAGTGATAAAAGCATCCCGTTTCCCACCATATTCGCACCCCACCCTTCTTCTGTTCAAAAATACTCTCGGGGGAATTGCCCCGGCCGGGGCAAGGGGGGCGGACAGCCCCCAACCCGGGCCCGTACTAAAATCGGACTATCTGTTAGCCGCCCGAACCAGCGCCAATATGTCCTTTGCCGCCTGTGGGATATTCGTCCCCGGCCCAAAAATCGCCTTTACCCCGGCAGCCTCCAGAAACCCGTAATCCTGCTGCGGAATAACCCCACCACAGATCACAATTATCTCCCCAGCCCCCTGCGCTGCCAAAGCCGCTACGAGTTTCGGGGCCAAAGTTTTATGCCCCGCTGCCTGAGAGGAAATCCCAACAATATGAACGTCATTATCCACCGCGTCCTGCGCCGCTTCCTCGGGCGTCTGAAACAGTGGCCCGACATCAACGTCAAAGCCAATATCGGCAAACGCTGTCGCTATCACCTTGGCACCGCGATCATGCCCGTCCTGCCCCATTTTAACCACCAGCATCCGTGGGCGGCGACCCTCTTCCTCGGCAAATGCCTCAACATCCTGCTGGATCGCGGCGAATTCCTCATCGCCCTCATAGGCGGCTCCATAAACCCCGGCCAAAGTCTTTACTTCTGCCCGGTGGCGACCAAATACCTTTTCCATAGCCATCGAAATCTCCCCTACAGTTGCCCGCGCCTTTGCTGCATCAATTGCCAGTTCCAACAGATTTCCCTGCCCGGTGCTCGCGGCGTTCTCAAGCGCGGCAAGCGCGCCCTCGACCACAGCGGCATCACGGCTTTCCCGGATGCTCGCCAGTCGCGCGATCTGGCTTTCGCGCACCGCCACGTTGTCCACATCGCGGATTTCCAGCACATCTTCGGTTTCCAAACGAAACTTATTCACCCCGACGATCACTTCCTCACCGCGATCCACCGCCGCTTGCCGACGCGCGGCTGCTTCTTCAATACGCAGCTTGGGCATCCCGGACGCGACCGCCTTGGTCATCCCACCCATCTCATCGACTTCAACGATCAGCTTCCATGCCGCGTCCGCCAGATCACTGGTCAGTTTCTCAACGTAATAAGACCCCGCCAGCGGGTCGACTACATTTGTCACGCCGGTCTCATTTTGCAATATCAACTGGGTATTTCGCGCAATCCGCGCCGAAAACTCGGTCGGAAGGGCAATCGCTTCGTCAAATGAATTGGTATGCAAAGACTGTGTCCCCCCCAACACCGCGCTCATTGCTTCATAGGCGGTGCGCACGATATTGTTGTAGGGGTCTTGCTCCTGCAACGACACGCCGGAAGTCTGGCAATGGGTTCGCAACATCAGCGATTTCGGGTCTTTCGCACCAAATTCTGTCATGATCCGATGCCACAGGAACCGCGCAGCCCGCAGCTTGGCGGCCTCCATGAAAAAGTTCATACCGATGGCAAAGAAAAACGACAACCGTCCAGCAAAAGCATCCACGTCCATGCCCCGCTCAATCGCGGCGCGCACATATTCCTTACCGTCCGCCAGCGTATAAGCCAGCTCTTGTACCAGGTTCGCGCCGGCTTCCTGCATGTGATAACCGGATATTGAAATTGAGTTGAAACGTGGCATTTCAGCTGAGGCAAACTCAATAATATCCCCCACAATCCGCATCGAAGGTTCCGGCGGGTAAATATAGGTGTTTCGAACCATGAATTCCTTCAGAACATCGTTCTGAATAGTCCCCGACAGGGCAGATCGCGACACACCCTGCTCTTCCCCCGCAACAATAAACGCCGCCAGAACCGGAATAACCGCACCATTCATCGTCATCGACACCGATACCTTGTCCAGCGGGATACCGTCGAACAGGATTTTCATGTCTTCAACGCTGTCGATTGCCACGCCAGCCTTGCCAACGTCGCCCTCTACACGCGGATGATCGCTGTCATAGCCCCGGTGCGTTGCCAAATCGAATGCTACCGAAACGCCCTGCTGCCCAGCCGCTAAGCCCTTGCGGTAAAACGTATTTGACGCCTCAGCCGTAGAAAATCCGGCATACTGGCGGATCGTCCAGGGCCGCCCGGTGTACATGGTGGCGCGTGGCCCACGGGTGAACGGCGCAAGACCGGGCATTCCACCGATATGCTCCAACCCATCTACATCCCCGGCCGCGTAAACCGGTTTTACGTCAATCCCTTCGGGCGTTTCCCAGGTCAAATCATTAACACCGCGCCCTCTTAGCTCTATTTCTGCCAGCTTTTCCCAGCTTTCATTGTCGCTCATGGCAACGCTCCTGATTCAATATTTGACAGTGCCGGAAGATTTCCAATAGTAATGCGCGCCCGGGCCATCGTATTCTCGCTTATGCGCCCTATATCGGATAGGAACGGAGACGAGATGAGACACCTGTTAACCTTTGTATTCGCCGGATTTCTTGGTCTGGCCGCGCAGGCGCAAGACACGCCTGTGGACCCGGCGCTGCCGGTACTGGACGTGCGCGCCGGGGCTGACGCGACGCTCGATGAATTCCTGTGGTTAAACCGTCTGGTGGTGGTTTTCGCTGACACCGACCGCGACCCGATGTTCGAAAGCCAGATGGGCCTGTTTTTCGACCAACCGGCAGGTTTGTTGGAACGCGATGTTGTGGTCATCACCGACACCGACCCGGCCAATCCATCCGAGTTCCGCGAAGAATTGCGCCCGCGTGGATTTGGCTTCGTATTGATCGACAAAGACGGCCAGATAAAACTGCGCAAACCGTCCCCATGGGATGTGCGCGAAATATCGCGTTCGATCGACAAAACAGACCTACGACAACAGGAATTGCGCGATATGCGGGAAACCGACTCGGGTGCATCCTGAGACTTGATTTCAGCGCGCCGGTTCATTCGAACTCCATGATCACATCATCCACCGCCAAATTGTCACCGGCACTGGCGTTAACTTTGGTCACGATAGCCGTCTTTTCAGCCCGCAGGATGTTCTCCATTTTCATCGCCTCGACGGTACACAGCGCCTGACCTTCCTGCACCTCATCGCCAACAGCTACATTCACCTCCACAATCAAACCAGGCATCGGGCATAGCAACAGCTTTGAGGTATCGGGTGGTGTCTTTTCAGGCATCAACGCCGCCAATTCCGCCTGACGCGGGGTGCGCACGAACACTTTCATATCGGCCCCGCGCACCCGCACCCGAAAGCCGTTCGGAATTTTGCAGGTTTTCAGTATCAGTTCTGCCCCATCAACTTCCAGAACAGCCAGACTGTCACCCGGTGTCCAGTCCGATTCAACCCGCAGGGTTTTACCTCCGCCAAAATGAACGGAGGCCCCCAGCTTGTCGGCGTCAATGGTCACCAGGAAATCTGAGTCTTGCAGCGACACAACCCATTCAGTGCCAATTTTACGTTCATGGTTGTCCATCCGCCCCGACACCCGAGTGCGCCGTATCTCTGCCACCCGATACATCGCAACCGTAGCAGCCGCGATCCGCATCAACAGCCCTTCTGGCAGGTTAACCCCAACAAATCCTTCAGGATATTCCTCTTCAATAAAGGCGGTCGTGATGTCACCCGATACAAACTTCGGATGATCCATAACCGCTGACAAAAACGGCAGGTTATGCCCGATACCTTCGACCTCAAACGCGTCCAGTGCCGTGCGCATCCCTTCGATTGCACACAGACGATCAGGTGCCCAGGTACATAATTTAGCGATCATCGGGTCGTAAAACATCGAAATTTCACCGCCCTCAAACACGCCGGTATCATTGCGCACCACATGGGTATCGCTTGTTACTTCTACCGGCGGGCGGTAGCGGGTCAGCCGGCCAATTGAGGGCAGGAAATTGCGATACGGATCTTCTGCATACAGCCGACTTTCAATCGCCCAGCCGTTCAGCTTCACGTCATCTTGGGCAATCGACAGCTTTTCACCATTCGCCACCCGGATCATCTGTTCCACCAGATCAACACCGGTGATCAGCTCGGTTACCGGATGCTCCACCTGCAAGCGGGTGTTCATCTCAAGGAAGTAGAAATTCCGCTCCTTATCGACGATAAACTCTACCGTCCCGGCCGAAGCGTAGCCAACCGCCTGCGCCAGTGCGACGGCCTGATCCCCCATGGCCTTGCGCGTCGCCGCATCCAGAAACGGGCTGGGTGCTTCTTCGATAACTTTCTGATTACGCCGCTGGATCGAACATTCCCGCTCACCCAGATAAATCCCGTTGCCATGGGCATCGCACAGCACCTGAATTTCGATATGTCGGGGCTGAGTGATAAATTTTTCGATAAATATACGATCATCCCCAAACGACTTCGCCGCTTCATTCTTGGAACTCTGAAACCCCTCACGGGCGCCTTCATCATTCCAGGCGATCCGCATCCCTTTACCACCACCACCTGCACTGGCCTTGATCATCACCGGATAGCCAATTTCTCCGGAAATTTTCACCGCCTCATCGGCATCCTTGATCAGGCCCATATACCCCGGTACCGTGGCGACCCCGGCTTCCTGGGCGATTTTTTTGCTGGTGATCTTGTCACCCATGGATTCAATTGCACCGACGGGTGGCCCGATAAAGACCACACCCTCAGCCGCAAGCGCTTCGGCGAATTTCGGGTTCTCCGACAAAAAGCCATACCCCGGATGCACTGCCTCTGCCCCCGTCTGGCGCACCGCCTCCATCACCTTATCAATCACGATATAGGATTCATTTGCAGGTGGCGGGCCAATGCGCACCGCTTCATCTGCCATTTTGACATGCAGCGCACCCCGGTCGGCATCGGAATAAATCGCGGCCGTTGCAATCCCCATTTTCTGCGCCGTCTTGATCACCCGGCAGGCAATTTCACCGCGATTGGCAATCAGGATTTTCTTGAACATTGGGTCATCCCTATTTTGAACTGGTGTGCAGACCCATGCCCGCAACTGGCCAAACGAAAAACGGCCACCGGGGCATAACCCCGATGGCCGTCAATTCTTGTGCCGCACCCTGGGGTACGTGCAATTATTGCTAAGTTAGCACTGTGACGGGTTGTTCTGGCAATAAAGAATATTACCTGCCCCACCAATAACAGCGCCTGTTGTCGCGTCTCCGCCAAGAATGATTGCAGCACCTGCACCAGCCCCGGCGCCCAAAAGGCCCTGCTCAAGCGCTGTATCACCACAGGCCGCCAATGCCAAAAGCCCGGTAACTGCCACTGTCCATAATTTATTTTGCATGCTCGTAACCCTTTTCCATAGTTATCTATGCTTTCACATGCCCCAAACCGCCCCATATTTGCAAAGGTTTTTTTGGAAACAGCCCTGATCTGAGCAATCCGCCGCCGTATCCCAGAAAGGTTAAGAGGCCTGACCAGGAACTGATCAGACCTCTTAGAAGGGGAAGGGTAACGGTTTTGACAATTCGCAGCAGGCTTTTTGTTGGAGGGACCTGCTACAACACCGACACTGACCTGAGTCGCCGATTCTGGCAAACGGCAGTTTAAGTTAGGGTAAATTTCGGCGAAAATCCGCCAAAGTTGTATTTT
>CAZRHV010000033.1:0-15251 GCA_964599985.1 uncultured Marinosulfonomonas sp.
GGTGTGGCGATCAGGGCCGGGCTGAGACAAAGGGTGTTGTTGAAGCCGGGAACGGAGCGGTTGGTTACACCGATAATCACCCCTTGCGCCATACAGTTTGCGACCACGGCTTGCGCCAGGCTCTCGTCCACCGGTTCTTTTGTATTGCGGTCTGAAACCAGTTCAGCGCCGCAAAACAGGCCTATGCCGCGCACATCGCCGATGACGGCGTGTTTTTCGGCCAGAGAGTGTAGATTATCCATCAGGCGTTCGCCCATTTTAGTGGTGTTCTCCAACAGGTTTTCATCTTCAATGATACCCATGTTTTCAATTGCCGCTGCAGGGCCGCCCGTGCAGCCGCCAAAGGTGGAAATGTCACGGAAATAGCCAAGCGGATCTTGTGCATCGTCTTTGAACATATTGAATATTTCTTCGGTGGTGACCGCGCAGGCGATGGCGGCGTAGCCGGAAGCAACCCCTTTGGCCATGGTCACAAAATCCGGTTTCACGCCATAGTGTTGATAGCCGAACCATTTGCCGGTGCGCCCGACGCCGCAAACGACTTCGTCGATATGGATCAATATGTTATGGCGTTTGCAGATTTCCTGAACGCGGTCCCAATATCCTTGGGGTGGCGGGATAACACCGCCCCCGGCGGTTACAGGTTCAAGGCAGATAGCGCCGATCGTGTCTGCTCCTTCACGCTGGATGACGTCTTCGATCGCATCTGCGGCGGCTATGCCGTAGTTTTCTGCATCCGGATATTGGTTGCGGTATTCAAGGCAGTGGGGGACCGGGATAAATCCGGGTGTGAAGGGGCCATATTGCGCGCCGCGTTCCTCTTGGCCACCGGCGGACAGGGTGGTGATGGTGGTGCCGTGGTAGTCGCGTTCGCGGTACAGGATTTTCGATTTTTTACCGCCATGGAACCGGTGCGAAATCTGACGCACCATTTTGAAGACTTTTTCGTTCGCCTCGGACCCTGAATTCGTATAGTATACCCGCGACATCCCGGGCATTTTTTCGATCAGCATTTGCGCGAAAATTGAACCGGGGATTGAGCCTGCCGAATTGGAGAAATAGTTCATTTTCACCAGTTGGTCACGCACCGCGTCAGCAATCCTTGTGCGTCCGTAACCGACATTGACCGTCCAGACGCCGCCGGAAACCCCGTCCAGATATTCGCGTCCGGTGGCATCCCAAACCCGCATGTCTTTGCCTTCAACCATGATCTTTGGGTCGATGGTTTCAAAGGGTTTATGCTGGATCAGATGGTGCCAGAGATGGGCGCGGTCGGCCTCTATTACCTGGGAAATATCGTTGGCGCTCATGTTGATATTCATCGGGCTGGTCCTTTTTCGGGAATAGAATGCGTATCCTGTATCCGCGCCTTACCTGTCCCTTGTCAGAAGCATATGCCGGGTGGTTACGATAGGGCCAGATTTGGCAGAGATATAGGTCCAGATTGCGGTGTTCAGAGTTCCTATGACCAATCCCGGTCAACTTTGTTCTGATAGCTGGCTGCGACATCCGTTGCGACGTCGCCGGGATCATAGATGCCCATCAGGATGCCCATTCGGTCGGACACCCCGCGGGAACTGATTATTTCGTTGTCCGACATGACCAGCCGCTGCGACATGCGTCGGCCCCATTGGCCAAGGCGTTCATACATCATTGCGATAATTTCGCGGTGCGCCGGGCTGTCGCCGAGGTCTTTGATTTCGCAGGGGTCGTTATTCAGATCGAACAGCATTGCACGAAAGCCGCCCTCGGCGTGGATAAATTTCCAGTTTTGATCAGTAAGCATAAACAGGCGCGCGTCACGGGGGCTCAGGCCAAGTTGTTTGCATATAGGTGAAGTTGAATAGTCGTATTCGCTAACCGCGAATTCGCGCCAGTTATTAGGGGCTTGGCCATGCAAGTGGGGCAGAAGGGAACGGCCCTCAACGATGTGATCAGGGTTTTTGCCGCCTGCGGTTTCGATGAAAGTCGCCGCCAGATCAATCGCTTCAACCAGTGCGTCACAGGTGGTGCCGCGCGTTGCGTCAGCATTTGTTCCGGGGTCGTAGATGATCAGTGGGACTTTGACGCTTTCTTCGTGGAACAGGTCTTTTTCGCCCATCCAGTGGTCACCCAGATAATCGCCGTGGTCAGAGGTGATCACGATCATGGTGTCGTCCATCCGCCCGGTTTTTTCGAGATGCGCAAACAGATGGCCCATCTGGTCATCGCATTGTTTGATCAGCCCCATATAGGCAGGGATGGCCTTGGCGCGTACATCGTCACGGGCAAAAGCGCGGCTGACGGGGCTGTCCATGAATGCCCTGTAGACCGGGTGCGGGTTTTCGCGTTCAGTTTCTGCCCGATTGGCAGCGGGGACGTGGTTTGCGCCATACATGTTGTGATAGGGGGCGGGCACGATATAGGGCCAGTGTGGTTTGATATAGGAAACATGGGCGCACCATGGTTCCTGGGCCTGATCAATGAATTCAATGGCCTGGCGGGTAAGCCACGGCGTTTCGCTGTCTTCTTCGCGGATGTTGGCGGGCTTGTCGGCGTTGGTCATGAACCAGCCACTGGCGGTTTCGCCGTCTTCCAGGGCCGCGTTTGCGTGGTCTGCCCAGGGGTTGTCACCGCCGTAGCCTTTGGATTTCAGGTATTCATTATATGGGCTGTCGCCGCCGTACGCGCCGTCAGGCCCTTGCCCGTTCAGCCCGTCTTCGCGGCACCAGACATCAAACCCGCATTCAGCCTGACGCGCGCCGATGATACTGTCGGGGGACAGGCCGAGGCGTTTCATGCCTTCCACATCCACCCGCATGTGGGTTTTGCCGATCAGCCAGCAATCCATGCCGGTTTTTCGTAGATGGTCGCCGATGGTTTGTTCGCCGATGCGCAAAGGGTAGCCGTTATATTGCGCGCCGTGTGAGCTGGGGTAGCGGCCGGTATAGGTGCTCATCCGTGAAGAACCACAGACCGGGGATTGCACGTAGGCGCGGGTGAACCGCACGCCACGCTTGGCGATTCTGTCAATATGAGGTGTGTGCAGGTGTGGATGGCCGGCGCAGCTGAGGTAATCAAAACGCAACTGGTCGAACATGATAAACAGGATGTTTTTTGCTTTACGGGGCATAATCGGCCTTTTGCTGGCGTATTGGGTCAGAAATAGCACCGTTGGCGGTTGGTCGCCAGATTAGAAGCGCGCGCCCGTGACAGTCTGCGCCTGCCTTGTTAGGGACGGGTGAATATGTTGCGTTGTCAGAGGTGTTTTGTGGAAATAGTGGATACTTTTATTGAAGGGTTGAAGATCATCACACCGGATCGGTTTGGTGACGCGCGAGGTTTCTTTAGCGAAAGTTACAGCCGCGCCCGGATGGCAGAGCACGGGATTGATATAGAGTTCGTGCAAGACAACCATTCGATGTCGGCCCAGGTTGGCACGGTTCGGGGGCTGCACTTTCAGTCGCCACCACACGCGCAGGCCAAACTGGTGCGTTGCGGGCGCGGTCGGTTTTTTGATGTGGCGGTGGATATAAGGGTTGGATCTCCGACCTTTGGAAAATGGGAAGGTGTCGAGCTGTCCCACGAAAACGGCCGTCAGTTGCTGGTGCCGGTTGGTTTTTTGCACGGGTTTGTAACGCGCGCGCCGGATACCGAGATTATATATAAATGCTCAGATTATTACGCGCCGGAGTGTGACGGGGCGGTGCGGTTTGATGATCCGGCCATAGGTGTGGACTGGGGAATTGGCAAAGGCGAGGCCCTGTTGTCGGATAAGGATGCGGGTGCGCCGATGCTCGGCGATATTCAAAGCCCGTTTGTATATGAGGGGGGCGGCGCATGACGATACTGGTTATTGGGCGCACCGGGCAAGTGGCAAGCGAACTGGCGCGAAAGCGTGAAGTATTGGCAATGGAAGCGCCGGAGATTGACCTGACGGATTTGCCGGCATGCGAGGCGAAAATACGTGAAATTGCTCCGGAATTGTTGATCAATGCAGCCGCCTATACAGCGGTAGACCGGGCGGAAGAAGATGAGAAATTGGCGCAGGCGATCAATGGCGATGCGCCGGGGGCGATGGCGGTTGTAGCGGCGGAAATGGGGATACCGTTTTTGCACATCTCAACCGACTATGTGTTTGAAGGATCAGGGGAAAACCGCTGGAAACCAAGCGACGCGGCGCACCCTATTGGCGCCTATGGACGCACGAAGCTGGCCGGTGATCTGGCGGTGGCTGCGGCAGGTGGCGAATATGCGGTGTTGCGCACCAGTTGGGTGTTTTCGGCGCATGGCAATAATTATGTGAAAACCATGCTGCGCCTTGGGCGCGAGCGCGATGAATTATCGATTGTGGCTGATCAGATTGGCGGGCCGACCAGTGCGGCCTCAATTGCGGACGCTCTGCTGGT
The DNA here is from genome assembly GCA_964599985.1 of uncultured Marinosulfonomonas sp. Classification (GTDB taxonomy): domain Bacteria; phylum Pseudomonadota; class Alphaproteobacteria; order Rhodobacterales; family Rhodobacteraceae; genus NVTR01. Next base: position 4,389 of record CAZRHV010000033.1, read on the forward strand.
GATAGGCGATGCTTTTCTGGCCGGTAAGGGGACCAGCGGGATTTATCATTTTGCAGGTGCTCCGGATACCAGTTGGGCCGGGTTCTCGCGGGAGATATTTGCGCAGGCCGGGTTGGATGTAGCGGTGAATGACATTCCAACGTCCGAGTATCCAACACCTGCGAAACGGCCGCTGAATTCGCGGTTGGATTGCAGCGATCTGGTGCGCGAATATGGGATAAAACAGCCGGACTGGCGGGTTGATCTGGCGGATGTTCTTAAGGATTTGGGCTGAAAAACTGTATAAAATCCGCCATGTTGCCATAATCTGGGCGCGAAACATGGTTACGGGACGTGGTTAATAAGTTGAAGGCATGAGGCGATGAAAATACTGGTTACAGGTGGCGCGGGATTTATTGGTTCCGCTGTTGTGCGCAAGGCGGTGTCTGCGGGGCATAGGGTGGTGAACCTTGATGCGCTGACCTATGCGGCTTGTTTGGAAAATGTGGGCTCTGTGGCGGATAGTCCGCTTTATGCGTTTGAAGAGGCTGATATTCGGGATGGCGAGGCCTTAGAGCGCATATTTGCGAAACATCAGCCGGATGCGGTGATGCATCTGGCGGCGGAAAGCCATGTGGATCGCTCGATCGATGGGCCGGGGGCGTTTATTGATACCAATGTGACCGGGACGTATCGGTTACTGGAGGCGACGAGGAGCTATTGGGAAAGCAAACGCCGGCCAACGGGTTTTCGGTTTCACCATATTTCGACCGATGAGGTTTATGGCTCTTTGGGGGCTGAAGGGCAGTTCACGGAAACCACGCCCTATGCCCCAACCAGCCCCTATTCGGCCAGTAAAGCGGCCAGTGATCATCTGGTCCGGGCCTGGGGTGAAACCTATGGGCTGCCAATTGTGATCACGAATTGTTCCAACAACTACGGGCCTTTCCACTTTCCCGAGAAACTGGTCCCGGTGATTATCCTGCGCGCTTTGGCGGGTGAGCCGATCCCGATTTATGGGGCCGGAGTGAATGTGCGCGACTGGCTTTATGTCGAGGACCACGCGGATGCGTTGATGTGCGTGTTGGCGAACGGTGAAAACGGGCAGACCTATAATATTGGTGGCGAGAACGAGGCAACAAATATTGAGATTGCGCGGATGATCTGTGCGATTTTGGATGAAAAACGCCCCGGTGATGCGCCTTATGCAGACCTGATTACCTTTGTGGATGACCGCCCCGGGCATGATTTGCGTTATGCGATTGACCCGGAACGTATCCGCACCGAGCTGGGCTGGCGGCCATCGCTGACCTTGCCTGAAGGGTTGGAGAAAACCGTGCAGTGGTATCTGGACAATGAAGACTGGTGGCGCGCATTGCAGGGTCGGAGCGGTGTGGGCGCGCGTCTTGGCGTGAAATCGGCCTGATTGAGTTTATTGGAGAGTAGAGCGTGAAACAGCGTAAAGGTATAATTCTGGCCGGCGGGTCGGGCACCCGGCTTTATCCGGTGACGATGGGCGTTTCCAAGCAGCTATTGGCTATTTACGACAAGCCGATGATCTACTTTCCGCTGACCACGCTGATGTTTGCGGGTATTCGCGAGATTGCAGTGATCACCACGCCGGGGGATCAGGAACAGTTCAAGCGGGTGCTTGGGGATGGGTCGCAGTGGGGTTTAAAGCTGGAATACATCGTACAACCAAGCCCGGACGGGCTGGCGCAGGCGTTTATTCTGGCCGAGAAATTCTTGGATGGTGCGCCCAGTGCATTGGTGCTGGGGGATAATATCTTCTTTGGTGACGGCTTGCCGGAATTGCTGGCCAGTGCTGATGCAAAGGTGTCTGGCGGGACGGTATTTGGGTACCGCGTGTCGGACCCCGAGCGCTACGGTGTGGTGGCGTTTGATGGCGATGGAAATGCGAAATCAATCATTGAAAAGCCTGAGAAGCCTGCGTCAAACTATGCTGTGACCGGGCTCTATTTTCTGGATGAAACCGCGCCGGAGCGGGCGCGTTCGGTTAAACCTTCGCCGCGTGGTGAATTGGAAATCACCACATTGCTGGAGATGTATCTGGACGCGGGCGAATTGACAGTTGAGCGGATGGGCCGTGGTTATGCCTGGCTGGATACCGGCACCCATGACAGCCTGCTGGACGCCAGTAATTTTGTACGTACGCTGGAAAAGCGACAGGGTTTGCAGGTGGGTTCACCGGATGAAGTTGCATTTTCAATGGGTTGGATAGATGGCGAACAGTTGCGGGTGCGGGCTGACGTGTTCAAGAAAAACCACTATGGGGAATACCTTCTGGCCTTGGCGGATGGGGCGCTTGATCTGAACTAGCGGGCGCGCTGGCGCGCGATTTCTTTTGTCTCACCCCGGAATATATCCGGGGTTCGGGATGCCTCCGGCGGGAATATTTTTAAACAGAAGAAGGGCTTTGGCGAGTGTCTGGTAAAGGCATTCAGGCGAATGTGAAGGTGTCTGTTAGCTGAGAAAGATCGGTGATGTCTTCTATCAGGATAATGTCACCGTTGCCAAAATCCAGCGTTGCGGTGGTGCCGGTGAGGCTGGCGTAATCATTCAGAACGGCTGTACCGTTAAGGGATGTGCTGGCGAGCAGGTTTGAGTGCAGCTGTATCAGGTCTGCGTCGTCTAGATCATGGATCGTGTCGTTGCCAAAACCGGTGTTGAATATGAACACATCTGCGCCTGCGCCGCCATAAAGATGGTCTGTTCCTGCACCGCCGGTCAGTGTGTCATCGCCTGCGTTTCCGAACAGGCGGTTGTCGCCGTTGTTGCCGGTTATTTGGTCGCTATGTTGTGAACCGGCGATGTCCTCAATTGAGATGTAGGTATCGCCTGCGGCGATACCGGTGTTGTTGGTGCTGTTTGACAGATCGATGGTAAGGCCCTGTTTTGACATGAAATACTGCGCGCGATCTGTGCCAGCGCCGCCATCCAGCAGGTCGCCACCGGCGCCACCGATCAGGACATCATTGCCGTTGCCGCCATAAAGTGCGTCGTTTCCTGCACGGCCCTGCAACCAGTCGTCGCCATTTTGGCCCCACAGGGAATTGTCGTTTGCGTCGCCATATATCGTGTCGCTGTACTGGCTGCCTGTGAGGTTTTCGATTGAGTTGTAACTGTCGCCTGCGGCTTGCCCGGTGTTGCGGTTTTGATAGCTGAGATCAATGCGCAGACCGTTGCTGGCGTCGATATAGGTGGCCATGTCAATCTGGTCGCCGCCAATCAGTGTGTCGGCACCGTCACCACCGTTCAGGATGTCATTGCCATAGCCACCCGACAGGGTGTCATTGCCGCCGCGCCCGGTCAGGGTGTCTGCGCCGTTGCCGCCATTGATATGTTCGCCCTGATCAGAACCGCTGATCTGGTCGTCAAAGCCGCTGCCGGTGATTTTTTCTATTGATGTAAGCAGATCACCGGCGGCGTCACCGGTGTTGCTGGCCATATTAAGCCAGTCAAAGGTTATGCCCGCGGTGGCCGTTATGTAGCTGGCGGTGTCAAAACCAATGCCGCCAAAGATTGCATCTGCGCCCTGGCCACCGATCAGCACATCGTCCCCGCCATTGCCGGTTAAAATGTCAGCCAGATCAGTACCGACAAGGGTCTCATTGCTGTCGTTGCCGATCTGGGTCTGGCCGCCGCCATTTGTGCCGCCGCCAAGGACCATGGCTGGCCGGTCGACATTGAAGGGGTGGATTGCGGTTAGTTCAGCCAGACTTAGGGGATTGAAATCGCTGGAGTAAATATCGATATTTTCGCCCTGAAACGTCAGGCGTGCGCCAGAAGATGTGGCGGTGAAACCCAGTGTGTTGGGATCATAAAGCAGCGGGAAGAATGACAGGTCGAGCGCGTCCAGGCCACGTTGGAAGTCCTGAATTGTGTCGTTTGCGCCGTCAGGGTTGAAAGTGAAAGTATCTGCACCTGCTCCGCCGATTAAGGTATCTCTGCCGGCGCCATCGATGATGATGTCGTCGCCCGCACCACCTGAGATTGTATCATCCCCGGCGCCGCCCATCAGGATGTCGTCCAGCGCGGTGCCGGTCAGGGTATCATTGCCCGATGTACCGATGATATTGCTGCCGAGGCTGGTCAGGTCGTAGCTGAAATGCGTCAACCCGCTTTCGGTACCAGAGGCCAGGAAAATCCGCAGATCCGCGCCATCCTGCCCCATCACGGCGGCCGAGACATTATCGAGCGTGGTGGTGTTTGTGTCATTCACCGAAGTCAGGTGGTGCAACCGGCCATCAGGGCGCAGTTTGAACAGTGAAAAACCGTCATCCGACCCGGCGGCCAGTACAAATGTGGTGTCCCCGATGGTGGCGGTTTCCAGAATGGTTGTGTCAGCAAATCGGGTGAACAGGTCGTCAAGTATATGATCTGTCGGGGTAAAACTGCCGTCTGCTTCCAGCCGCAACACCGAAAGTGAATGGGTGTCGGCGCTGGCGACGATCACAAAGGGCTGGCCTTCCAGCATTACCGGGGCGAGGTTGGTTGGGGTGTTGATCCCGAGGCCGTCTGGTGCGCCGAAGGTGCTGGCAGGGGTCAGGTTGCCGGAATTGTCGATGGTGTAGCTGGCAACGCTGTCGCTGGCCAGCGATGTCCCGAGCACCCAGGTCTGGCCATAAGCGGTGACAGTGGCGAGGTCAGATATTTGCCCGATTGCCGGGTCCGGGGAGGGGTTTATGGCCAGCAGTGAGCCGTCACCTTGCACCTGAAAAGTGGTCAGACCGGCGGCGTTTGGGTTGGTTGAGACCAAATAAGTATTTGCGCCCATATCGATGCCGACAACCGATATAAGATCACTTGCCTGGCCATCGTTCAGGGATGTCAGGCGCGCGGCGTCCTGTATGTCACCGGGGGAGGTATTCAGAACTTCGCCCAAACGCGAATTGGACAGGTTTAGGGTGACGGCGCCATAATCCGCTGTTTGGAAGCCATCTGTTCCAGCGCCAAGGAAGTTTTGCCCGCTGAAACTGGCCGCGCCGGAAATATCAAAATTTACCAGTCTGGCAGAGCTGTTTACCCCCGCGAAAGCCGACAGATGCATACCAGCGCCGTCAACTGTCAGGTTAAGGCCCAGTATATCTGCGCCATAGGGCAGAAACGGCCCCCCGAGAGTTTCTACAAAGTTGATGATCGCCATTTTCACACCCGATTCAAACGACCCCGCGTCGCGTGAATACTTTGGCGGGCGGGTGTTAACAGGATGTTGCGGGCAGGGGGCGAAAAACGATAGAATAGTTAGGATTTGCGGTAGTTGCGTTATTTTCCGCGCCAGACCGGGTCTCGTTTTTCGGCGAAAGCGCGGGCACCTTCCAGCTGATCGTCTGAGGTGTAGAGCTTTTTCACGGTTTCGAACTTGCTGCCGGTGATCATGTCCATCGCGTCCTGAAATTTCATATTCTCAGCTTCACGCACGACTTCTTTTATTGCAGCCTGTACCAGCGGCGGGCCAGCGGCCAATTCGGCGGCTAATTCATGAGCTTTTTCAACCAGTTCAGCGGCGGGGTGGATGTGGTTTACAAAGCCCCATTTATGGGCCTCGACCGCGTCCAGCCAGCGCCCGGTTAGCAGCATTTCCATTGCGACATGGTAGGGGATGCGTTTGGGCAGTTTAATCGAAGCCGCGTCAGCCACGGTGCCGGATCGGATTTCGGGCAGGGCAAAACTTGCGTGATCGGCGGCGAGGATCAGATCGCAAGACAGGGCCAGTTCCAGCCCGCCACCGCAGGCGATACCGTTGACTGCAGCAATGACCGGTTTGTTCATAGCTGGCAGTTCCTGGAGCCCACCAAAGCCGCCAATGCCATAGTCCCCGTCGACAGCGTCGCCGTCAGCGGCGGCTTTTAAATCCCAGCCGGGGCAAAAGAATTTGTCGCCTGCTCCGGTGATGATGGCGACACGCAGGTCCGGGTTATCGCGGAAGTCGGCGAAGGTCTGGCCCATGATCCGGCTGGTGGCAAGATCGATAGCGTTTGCTTTGGGGCGGTCCAGGGTGATTTCCAGCACCTTGCCAACCACACGGGTTTTAATTGGGTTTTCTGTCATCATTTTCTCCTATTCGGATCAGGGCATCGGCGGCGATAGCGCCGGACTTCAGGGCAAGCAGCGGGTTTATTTCTACTTCTTCGATCTGGCCATGGTTTGTCATGACATAGGCCTGAACGGACAGAGCGGCGTCAACAATTGCATTTATATCGGCGGCGGGTTGACCGCGGTAGCCTTGCAAAATTTGGTGGATTTTCAAAGTGCTAAGGGCGGTTTTGATGTCTTTTGCACTGGCAGGGACCAGCAAGGATGCGGTGTCTAGCAGCAATTCTGTCTGGATACCGCCCGCACCTAGGGTCAGCACGTAGCCATGGGCAGGATCCAGCACCACGCCGATGAGCAGCTCTGCGACTATGTCAGTGATCATTTCTTCCAGAAGGTAGGATTTTGCCTGCATGGTTTGGGCGGCGTCCGTCACTTGTTTTGAGCTGGCGAGGTTAAGAATTACCGCGTTATGTTCGGTCTTGTGGGCGATGCCCTGAGCCTTGAGTACCAGTGGAAAGGTGAGCTCATTTGCGAGGCTTGGCAGGGAATTTTGGTTGTCAGTTTGACGGGAATTTGGTGTTTTTAGCCCAAATTGCGCGAGTTCTGCTTTGGCCAGAGATTCGGGCAGGGTTTTGCAGTTTTTGGGAGGTCGGGGAAGCAGAGTTGGGGCTGCATTTGTCGGCGGTTGTCCACATTCCGCTGCAACACGGGCCGCTGTCAGTGCCTCGTTCAATCCATTTAATGGGATGATACCGCTGGCCAACAGGCGGGTGGCAACATCCTCGGGCATATTTTCAGGCAGTGAGGCAGTTATGGCCATCGGTATACCTGTGCAAATATGGGTTTGTTGTACCGCGTCAATCACGCAGTCCCAATCCTTCGGGTCACAGCGATCAGCGCGCGGAAAGTCAGAGATTACAAGTCCAAGGGCAAGATCCGGGTCCATCATTGCAGTGAACGCATCTGCCATTTTGCTGGCATCGTTCCAGATATAAGTGTGGTAATCCAAAGGGTTGGCCAGCTTTACCATCGGCCCCAAAGCGGCGTGCAGATTGGTTTTCTGGCGGGCGTTAAGGGGCGGAAAACTCAGGTCGTGGCTGGTGGCGATGTCGGCAATCAGGCTGGCCTCGCCGCCGGAACAGGACATTGACGCAATCCGGTTGGATGTAAGTGGCCCGGCGACATGGAGCAATTTCAACGCCTCGATGAATTCAGGCAGCGTGTGAACCTGAGAGATATTCAGGCGTTTGAGCAAGGCACGCGCCCCGGCGTCTGAACCCGCAAGCGAAGCCGTGTGAGAAACTGTAGCCGCCGCTGCCTGATCGGATCGGCCAACCCTGAGGGCGATGATTGGTTTGTTATGGGTGCGGGCAATTTTGGCCATGGTTTCGAGGGCACGGATGTCATTTATGCCCTCAATATGCAGGCCAAGGGCGCTGACGCGGGGGTCTTGCAGCAGGGTGGCTCCGATTTCCGCCAGGCCGGTCTGGGCCTGATTTCCGGCAGTGACAAGATAGGCCAGCGGCAAAGCGCGGCGCTGCATGGTGATGTTTATGGCGATGTTGGAGGATTGGGTGATGATCGCGACGCCATGGTCGGTTTTTGTTCCGCCCTGCTGGTCGGGCCAGAGCAGGGCGCCGTCAAGGTAGTTGATGAAGCCGTAGCAGTTGGGGCCGAGGATGGGCATGTTACCGGCTGCCTTGAGCAATTGTTGTTGCAGGTCTGCGCCGTCAGTAGTTTCCTGTTTTGCCTCCAGAAAACCGCTGGCAAAGCATACCGCACCACCGGCATTTTTGGCGGACAGGGCGGCAACTGCCTGAAGGGTGGCGTGGCGGTTTATACCGATGAATGCGGCGTCGGGGCTGCCGGGCAGGTCCTTAATATATTGGTAAGCGGGTTCCTCCGCGATTTGGGGTTTTGTTGGGTGAACCGGCCAAATCGGGCCGGTGAAGCCGAATTTCCGTGATTGTTGAATGACATTTACGCACCAACTGCCGCCACCGATAACGGCGATGGATTTTGGGTGCAACAGGCGGCTCAGGTCGCGTGTCATGGGCGGGCCAACGTGCTTGGGTGGGTGTTGGATGCCTCTGGCGGGAGTATTTTTAAACAGAAGAAGCAAAATTTTAATAAAATTGGGGTTGTCTGTGCAGGCGGTACAGGCGGGAGCGCCGTTGGCCGTAACAGGAGAAGGCCCCCCGTGTTGCATGTGCCAGCGGGGGGCTGGATCTGGCTTCTTCTGTTTAAAAATACTCGCGCCGCAGGCATCTTTTTATGCCCCCAGTGGTCGTAGCAGTTCGCGGCTGATGATGTGGCGCTGGATTTCTGAAGTGCCGTCCCAGATGCGTTCCACCCTTGCGTCGCGCCAAAAGCGTTCTATCGGAAAATCATCCATCAATCCCATGCCGCCGAAGATTTGCAGGCTGGTGTCGGTGACGCGGGCCAGCATTTCGGAGGCGTAGAGTTTGGCCGACGCAATCTCGCGGTTGGCGGGCAGGCCTTTGTCCAGCCGGTCGGCGGCGGCCAATGTCAGCCAGTCGGCGGCGTCAATTTCGGTGATCATGTCGGCGATCTGAAAGCTGACACCCTGGAACTTGCTGATTTTCTGACCGAACTGTTCGCGTTCGGCGGCATAGTTCAGGGCGAGATCAAAACAGCGTCGTGCCCGGCCAACGGCCATGGTGGCGACAGTGATGCGGGTGGCGTAGAGCCATTCGTTCATGACTTTGAACCCGCCGTCAACTTCACCCAGCACCTGCGCGTCTGAGAGGCGGCAGTCGTCGAATTCGAGGATCATGTTTTTGTAGCCGCGGTGGCTGACGGATTTGTAACCATCGCGGATGGTGAAACCTGGGGTGCCTCGATCCACCAGAAATGTGGTGATGCGTTTTTTCGGACCGCGCGGCGTATCGTCTTCGCCGGTGGCGACAAAAACGATAATGAAATCAGCGTGGTTCGCGCCCGAGATGAAGTGTTTTGTGCCGTTCACCAGCCAGTCGCCTTTGTCGCGCCGGGCTGAGCATTTCATGCCTCGCACGTCTGATCCGGCCGCCGGTTCGGTCATCGCCAGCGCGTCCATTTTTTTGCCTTTGACGGCGGGGAACAGATAGCGTTCGCGTTGGTCTTCACTGCAGGCCATCAGGATGTTTTGTGGGCGGCCAAAGAAATGGGTGAGCGCCATCGAGCCGCGGCCCAGTTCGCGTTCAACCAGCGCGAATTCCAGGTGGCTGAGGCCAGCACCGCCTACTGATTCAGGAAAATTGCAGGCGTAAAAGCCCAGATCGATGGTTTTTTGTTTGATGGCGGTCGCGATGTCAGCGGGGACTTCGCCGCTGTGTTCGACCACGTTTTCATGGGGGTAAATTTCATTTTCCACGAAGCTGCGGACTGTTGAGACGATCATTTCCTGCTCAATGGAAAGGGCGAAATCCATCAGTTTTCCCCCCTCAATGCGCTGGCTTTCGCGAGCATATCTGCGGGCATCGGGCTGGTGCGCCGGGTTTCAAGTGACACATGCAAAAGTAGCTGATCACCGGTGGCAAGAACGCGGCCATCTTCGGCCAACATTTCGTGGATCAGGCGGATTTTCTTTTCGGCGGCTTGGGTGAAACGGCTTTGCACGGTGAATTTCTGGGCGGCGCGGCATTCGATCAGGAACTTTATATTGATCTCGACGGTGAAAAAACTGCTTCCTTTTGCAATATAGGCCTGGTCTGCGCCAATGCGGATCATCATTTCGTCCGCTGCGTCGGAAAACACCTGACCGTATCGGCTTTCGTTCATGTGGCCGTTGTAATCGGTCCAGTCAATTGGAACGGTGCGGCTGATCACGGTGATTGGTCCGGCACTGTTTTTGCTGGCCGGGGCAGGGGTTAGGCTGGCCTCATGGTGTTTCAGCAGCGCCCCGGCCCCCGCATCGCGGGCTTTCAGGGCGCGCAGGATACCGATCAGGTTTTCGTCGCGCATCCGTTCCAGTTCGCGGATCGTGTGTTTGCCGGACTGGGCGTCGGACTGTTCAGTGATCCTGTCCACCAGTTCGTCGGTTAGCTCGGGCACATCCATCAGTTTGGTCCACGGCCATTTCAGGCAGGGGCCGAATTGTTCAATGAAATGTTTCATGCCGGCTTCGCCCCCGGCGACGCGGTAGGTTTCAAACAGGCCCATTTGCGCCCATCTCAGGCCAAAGCCATAGCGGATGGCGTTGTCGATTTCTTCGGTACTGGCGACGCCGTCTTTGACCAGCCACAGGGCTTCACGCCAGACAGCTTCCAAAAACCGATCAGCGATATGGGCGTCGATTTCTTTGCGCACACGCAGGGGGTGCAGGCCGAGGGATGTCAGCGTTTCGATGGCACTTTTGATTGCTGTTTCGGAAGTTTCTGGCGCTGGAACCACTTCGATCAGCGGCAACAGGTAGACAGGGTTGAACGGGTGGGTGACCATCAGGCGGTTTGGAGTTTTCATGCCCTCATTCAGCTGTGACGGTTTGAAGCCGGATGTAGAGGAGCCGATGACGGTGCGCGTCGGGGCATGGGCTTCGATTTCGGCGAAAACCTTGTGTTTGATGTTGAGGCGTTCAGGGACGCTTTCTTGTATCCAGTCTGCGTTAACCACCGCTTCGGCTATGGTTTTCATATGGATCAAAGTGCCTTCCGGGGGCAGGGCTTTGTCGTAGAGCATCGGCAAGGCGTAGCGGGCGTTGGCCAGCACTTCGTTGATCTTGCGGGCGGCTTGTGGATCCGGGTCATAGAGGCTGACGTTCCAGCCATTGAGCAGGAAGCGTGCCGCCCAGCCGCCACCGATGACGCCACCGCCAATAATTGCTGC
>CAZRHV010000033.1:15351-22338 GCA_964599985.1 uncultured Marinosulfonomonas sp.
TTGCGCCCGATTGAAAAGGCCGACCAGTTCCAGTCGGGTGGCACGTTGTTGACCATCGCCATGAGCGTGTTCAGATCATCCGGTGCGCCCCAGGGGATGCCCATGCAAAGCTGCACAAGTGCAGGGCTTTCCAGAACGCCATCGGCAACCAGTTGTTTGGCCAACCACAGATGGCCGGTGTCGAACGCCTCAATTTCCGGTTTAACGCCCAGATCAGTCATCATCCGGCCCATGGCGGCCAACATGCCCGGCGTGTTGGTCATGACATAATCAGCCTCGGCAAAATTCATTGTGCCACAATCCAGGGTGCAAATCTCCGGCAGGCAATCGGCGATGTGGGCGACGCGCTCGGCTGCACTGGCCATGTCGGTGCCTTCGCCAAGGGGCAGCGGTGCATCGGGTTTGCCAAACACCAGATCGCCGCCCATTCCCGCCGTTAGGTTCAGGACCACATCGGTGTCCGAGGCGCGGATCAGGTCAGTTACTTCGCGATAGAGTTTTTGGCTGCGCGAGGGTACCCCGGTTTGTGGGTCGCGGACATGGCAGTGGACTACGGCGGCCCCGGCTTTGGCGGCTTTGATGGCGCTCTGGGCAATTTGCAGCGGCGAACGCGGCACATGGGGGGAGCGGTCTTGCGAACTGCCGGAACCGGTGACGGCGCAGGTGATGAAAACTTCGTTGTTCATGGTTAAGGGCATCGCGGCCTCCGGAATTGATTCTCGGGTCAAGATTATGGGAGTTGATTTTTATAATCATGCGGTGTTGCATGGAAATCATGCGAAGTTGGCAAGTATCAGAGCGAAAATCCCAGAAAATCGGTATTTTACTGTTCGATCGGTTTTCAAACCATTGTCTGGCGAACGGGGTGGAGCCTTTGCGGGCGGCGAACACGCTGTTGGGGCGTGGGGTCTATGAATGGAGCTTCATGTCGCTGGATGGCGCGCCGGTCACATCATCCAGCGGGATGCCGGTGGCGGTTGAAGGGGCGTTGTCAGAGGCCGAACCGGGGGATTTTCTGTTTGTATTGCCAAGCTATGAATACCGGGAATTTGTGACGCCATCAAATTTGCGCAGCCTGCGGGTGGCGGCCCGAAAATTCAAAGTATTGGTGGGCATGGATGCTGGCAGTTGGTTGCTGGCATCTGCCGGATTACTGGAAGGCCGGCGGGCGACGATCCACTGGGATGAAACCGACGCATTTCAGGAGGCATTTCCAGAGCTGGACGTGCGTCGTAGCCGAATGGAAATTGATGGCGACCGCTGGTCATGTGGTGGGGCGCTGAGCGCATTTGATCTGGCCTTGCGGATGATTGGCGACACCCATGGTGAGGCGTTGCGGCTGGAGGTCGGGGCGCTGCTGATGTCTGGTGAAACCGATCTGGGTGGGCAGGCCGCGCGGCCCCGCTCGCGGTTGGTGGCGGCGGCGCTGGCGATCATGCGTGAAAATCTGGAAGAACCACAGAGCGTGCCGCAGGTGGCGGGAATGCTGGGGGTGAGTGCGCGTAAACTGGAAGGGCTGTTTCAAAGTGATCTGGGGGCGGGGCCACAGAAGGTCTATCGGCGCATCAGGCTGTTGGCGGCAAGGCGGTTTGTTGAGCAGACAAGTTTAAGCGTCGCGGAAATTGCGGTGCGAGTTGGCTACGCCGACCCAAGTGCAATGACCCGCGCATTTGGCGAAGAATTTGGGGTTAGCCCGCGAAAGCTGCGGGTAGGCGCCGATAAGTGATCTTTTCTGATTGACGGATCAGGAAAAACTTTCAATGCTGGGCGGGAAGCCGGGATTGGGGGGTGAATTGCCAAAGGTCGGACAGGAACCAGTGCGCCGGGCGGCGTTAGTTTCAGCCACAATAGGTGAGATCGGGCGGGCCGGGTCACTGGATGTGACTGTTGGGCAGATTGCCAAAACGGCAGGGATGTCTACAGCGCTGGCGCATTATTATTTCGAGTCGAAAAACGCGCTGTTTCTGGCGGCGATGCGCCATATTCTGGGGGAATTTAGCACGTCTGTACGGCGGCGATTGAAAAAAGCGGACACGCCCGGGGAACGCCTGGCGGCAATTGTGATGGCCTCGTTCGGGCGTGAACAGTTTGCCGAACATGTCGTGTCGGCCTGGTTGGTTTTTTATGTCGAAGCACAGCGATCAAAGGATGCAGCGCGTCTGTTACGAATCTATTCCGCCCGGCTCCGCAGCAATTTGGTGCATGAGCTGCGCCAGTTGGTGCCGGATCGTTACGCACGCGATATTGCCGACGGTGCGGCGGCGATGATTGACGGAATTTACCTACGCGGCGCATTGCATGGCGGGGCGCAGGATCGGGACGCGGGGCGTCTGGTGATCGAATATCTGGACGTGATGGTGGCCCATGCGCGGGCAAAAAACGGGAAAACAAACTGATGCGGGCACAACCAAAAGCAAGCCATTTCATTGATGGGGCTTATATTGAGGATACGGCGGGTGATGCGTTTGATTGCATCTATCCGGCAACGGGTGAGGTGATAGCGCAGTTACATGCGGCGACACCTGCATTGATTGAACTGGCGGTTTCTTCGGCGGCGCGGGCGCAACTGGACTGGGCTGGCTGGGCACCGGTAGCGCGGGGCCGGGTGCTGCGCCGTGCTGCGGACATTATCGTTGAGCGGAACCGCGAGTTGTCGGAACTGGAAACGCTGGATACCGGCAAGCCGTTGCAGGAAACACTGGTGGCGGATGCAGTGAGCGGGGCCGAGGCGCTGGAGTTTTTCGGCGGCATCGCCACAGTGATCAATGGTGAAACCATTAATCTGGGCGGTGATTTTGCCTATACCAAACGGGTGCCATTGGGGGTGTGCGTCGGCATTGGTGCGTGGAATTATCCCACCCAGATTGCCTGCTGGAAGGCAGCCCCGGCGCTGGCCTGCGGCAATGCGATGGTATTCAAGCCCTCTGAAACCACGCCATTAGGCGCGCTGAAACTGGCCGAGATATTGCATGAGGCCGGCGCACCGGCGGGGTTGTTCAATGTGGTGCAGGGGATGGGGGCTGTAGGTGGGGCGCTGGTCAGTCATCCCGGGGTTGCCAAAGTATCGCTGACCGGTTCGGTGCCGACCGGGCAAAAAGTATATGCGGCAGCGGCCCAAGGGGTGCGCCATGTGACCATGGAACTGGGCGGCAAGTCGGCGCTGATCATTTTTGATGATGCGGATGTCGACGATGCTGTAAGTGCTGCGATGAACGGCAATTTTTATTCCACTGGGCAGGTTTGTTCCAACGCAACGCGGGTGTTTGTGCAGGCCGGAATTCGTGAAGCGTTTTTGAAGCAATTGGTGGCACGTACTGAGGCGATAACCATTGGCGACCCGATGGATGAAGGCGTGCAAATGGGGCCATTGGTGTCGGCGGCGCAGCACGCCAAGGTAATGGGGTATATTGAGCAGGGCCGCGCTGAAGGGGCTACGTGTCTGGTCGGTGGTGGCGTGCCACGGGTGCAGGGCTTTGAAGGCGGAAATTTCGTTGAGCCCACGGTGTTTTCCGGGGTGAGCGATGACATGGTGATTGCGCGCGAAGAAATTTTCGGCCCGGTTATGTCGGTGCTGGACTTTGAGCATGAAGATGAGGTCATTACACGGGCCAACGCCTGCGCGTTCGGTCTTGCTGGTGGTGTTTTTACCCGTGATCTGGCGCGCGCGCACCGGGTGGCGGAGCGTCTGGAAGCGGGCACGATCTGGATCAACAATTATAATCTGACGCCGGTGGAAATGCCCTTTGGTGGTTCAAAAATGTCAGGCGTCGGACGGGAGAATTCCCGCGCGGCACTGGATCACTATAGCGAGGTGAAAACCATCTATGTTGGCATGGGACCGGTGGAGTGTTCCTATTGAACGCCAAGCCTAACATATTGATATTTATGGTGGATCAGCTGAACGGGACATTGTTTCCGGACGGGCCAGCTGACTGGTTACATACACCTAATTTGAAAAGGCTGGCGGCGCGTTCAACCCGGTTTGCCAATGCTTATACCGCGTCACCCTTATGTGCGCCGGGGCGGGCGAGTTTCATGTCGGGGCAGTTGCCGAGAAGGACGCGGGTTTATGACAATGCAGCCGAGTTTGCGTCCGACATTCCGACCTATGCACATCATTTGCGTCGCGCCGGGTTTTCGACCTGTTTAAGCGGCAAGATGCATTTTGTAGGCCCCGATCAGTTGCATGGGTTTGAGCAGCGGCTGACCACGGATGTTTATCCGGCTGATTTTGGCTGGACCCCGGATTACAGCAAACCCGGCGAGCGCATCGACTGGTGGTATCACAACATGGGTTCGGTCACCGGGGCCGGGGTGGCAGAGATTACCAATCAGCTGGAATATGATGATGCGGTGGCGTTTCACGGGGTGCAGAAGGTTTATGATCTGGCGCGCGGTGCGGACGGGCGGCCATGGTGTTTGACCGTGTCATTTACCCATCCGCACGACCCTTACGTGGCGCGGCGAAAATATTGGGACCTGTACGCGGAATGTGAGCATTTATTGCCAGAGGTTCCGGCATTCGCTTATGACGATCAGGATGCCCATTCGAAGCGGATATTTGATGCGAATGACTGGCGGTCGTTTGATATTACTGAGCAAGACATAAAGCGCTCTCGCCGGGCGTATTTTGCCAATATTTCCTACATTGATGACAAAATCGGTGAGGTTTTGGACGCGCTGGAAAGCACCGGACAAGAGGCGGTGATCCTGTTTGTATCGGACCATGGCGATATGCTGGGGGAGCGCGGGCTTTGGTTCAAAATGAACTTCTTTGAAGGCTCGGCGCGGGTGCCGTTGATGGTTTGTGCACCGGGGATGGCGGCGGGTCTGGTAGAGGCCCCGGTGTCGACGCTGGATGTTTGCCCGACTTTGGCGGAACTGGCGGGCGTTGATTTGGGCGAGGTTGGCCCTTGGGTGGATGGTGAAAGCCTCGTGGGATTGGCCACTGGGGCCGAGCGACTGGCCCCGGTAGCTATGGAATATGCGGCTGAAGCATCCGAGGCACCGCTGGTTTGTTTGCGTTATGGCAAATGGAAATACGTACATTGCGAGCTTGATCCGCCGATGTTGTTTAATCTGGTGGCCGACCCGCATGAATTGCACAATCTGGCAGGCGTTGAGGCGCAGGCTGGGACGGTTCGGGTGCTGGCAGAAAAGGTGCGGCAACGCTGGGATATGGCGGCGTTTGACGACGAGGTTCGCGCGTCACAGGCGCGCAGGTTGGTTGTGTACGAGGCATTGCGAAACGGGGCGCATTATCCGTGGGATTATCAGCCGCTTCGGCAGGCATCAGAGCGGTATATGCGCAACCATATGGACCTGAATGTTCTTGAAGAACGTCAGCGGTATCCGCGGGGGCAGAGCGAATGATCACAGTTTATGGGCGCGATACATCCAGCAACGTGCAGGCGGTGATGTGGGGGATTGGTGAGCTGGGGCTGGAACACGAGCGGCTGGATTACGGCCATGTACATGGTGGTACTGATACGCCGGAATTTCGCGCGATGAGCCCGCACGGGACCGTGCCTGTGATGCGCGATGGCGATGTAGTGATTTGGGAAAGTTGCGCGATATTGCGGTTTCTGGCGGCGCGTTATGGGGCGGGGGCGGACGCAAATGTAGCTGGGGCGTTTTGGCCGGGTGATCCGGGTGCGCGGGCCGGTGTGGATATGTGGGCGGAATGGGGTAAAACCTCGTTTGCGCCATACTTTACTGTGCCGATCTTCTGGGCGCGGGTGCGGACATCGGCGGCAGAGCGGGATGGGGCGGCACTGGCGCTGGCAGTAGCAGATTTTGAAAATCGGCTGGATATTCTGGAAGATCAGCTGAAGGGGCGCGATTTTGTGGTCTCGGACGATTTCACGCTGGCGGATATTGTTATCGGGCATGTGCTGTTTCGCTGGTTTGACATTGATATTCCCCGCAAACCCCGACCGATGATTGAGACGTATTACCAACGGCTTACGGAGCGACCTGCATACCAAAATCACGTCATGCTTTCCTATGAACCATTGCGGGCTGAGGGCGCCTGATGGAGGCGGATTTTGTCATAATTGGTTCAGGCTCGGCGGGGTCGGCGCTGGCCTATCGACTTAGCGAAGATGGTAAGTATTCGGTGCTGGTGCTGGAATTTGGTGGTTCAGACGCGGGGCCGTTTATTCAGATGCCCGGCGCGCTGTCGTTTCCAATGAATATGGGGATGTATGACTGGGGGTTTAAATCCGAGCCGGAGCCAGAGTTGAATAATCGCCGGTTGGTGGTGCCAAGGGGGAAGGTAATTGGTGGCTCAAGCAGTATCAACGGAATGGTTTATGTGCGGGGCCACGCGCGGGACTTTGACCATTGGGCGGATAGTGGGGCCGCCGGTTGGGGCTATGCGGATGTATTGCCCTATTTCAAGCGCATGGAAAACTGGGATAGTGGCGGACATGGCGGCGATGTCGATTGGCGGGGCAAAAACGGACCGTTGCATGTGAAACGCGGACGGCGCGAAAACCCGCTGTATCAGGCGTTTGTGGATGCCGGGGCGCAAGCTGGATTTGAGCGCACCGATGATTACAACGGTGAGAAACAGGAAGGTTTCGGGCCGATGGATGCGACGATCCACCGGGGGCGGCGCTGGTCGGCGGCGAATGCCTATCTGAAACCGGCGTTGAAGCGTGAAAACTGTGAAATGGTGCGCTGTTTTGCGCGCCGGGTGATCGTAGAGGATGGCCGCGCGGTTGGCGTTGAAGTGGACCGACGGGGCCAGCGCGAAATAATCCGGGCGCGGCGGGAGGTTATTGTCGCGGCGAGTTCGATCAACTCGCCGAAAATCCTGATGCTGTCCGGGATTGGGCCGGGGGCGCATCTGGCAGAACATGGGGTGCCGGTAGTTGCCGATCGCCCCGGAGTTGGGGCGAATTTGCAGGACCATCTAGAGGTTTACATCCAGCAAGCCAGCACCCAGCCGATCACGCTGTATAAGCATTGGAACCTGTTTGG
>CAZRHV010000034.1:0-22115 GCA_964599985.1 uncultured Marinosulfonomonas sp.
AAAAACGGCGAAATCCACACTGCGTCCACACCAAGCGACGCAATATAGGGAAGCCGTTGTACAATACCCAATAAATCACCGATGCCATCGCCATTGCTGTCTTGAAAGCTACGGGGATAAACCTGATAGATCACCGCTCCACGCCACCAGTCCCGGTCTGGCAAGAGTTCAGACTTTGGGTTCAATGCCTGTACAACACTCATTTTAAGCTACTCACCTTATTTGACCGAGCCAGCCATCAGGCCGCGTACCAGATACTTTTGCATTGCAAAGAAAACCATCAGCGGCACCGCTATTGATACGAAGGCCGAGGTTGCCAATATTTCCCAGTTCCCGCCTCGTGTGCCCAAAAGCTCGACAATCTGTTTGGTCATCACCGTGGTCTCACCCGTTGAATCGATCAGGAATACCAGTGCGACCAGCAAGTCATTCCAGGTCCAGAGAAACTGAAAGATTGCAAACGATGCCAAAGCCGGAAAGCTGAGCGGCAGGATGATTTTCACGAAAATCTGAAACTCAGTCGCACCGTCAACACGCGCATTTTCGATGATGTCCTTAGGCAGCCCAACCATATAATTTCGCAAGAGATAGATCGCCAATGGCAGCCCAAACCCGGTATGGGCCAGCCATGCGCCCAGATAGCCTTTACCAATGCCAATTTCATTATGTAGTTTTAACAGCGGGATCAGGGCCAGTTGCAGCGGAACCACCAACAGTCCGACGATTGCTGCAATCAGCAGCGCGCGTCCGGGGAATTCCATCCAGGCCAGCGCATAGGCGGCAAAAGCCGCAATCAGAATTGGAATAATTGTAGCCGGGATCGTCACCGTCAGCGTATTGAAAAACGCCTTGCTCATTCCCTCTCGGTTGCTTGGATCAAACAGCACGTTTTTGTAGTTATCCAAGGTGAATTCGGGCGGTGTAATTGCGGTGACGAAAATGCGCTGGCCGCGACTGCCAGAGAATGGCTTTGTATTGGTTAATCTGTAGTGACCACCAGCAGAGACAGTGATGTCGCCACCTTTTGTCAGGGCTCCCGTATCTCCGGCGTTGAATGCGTCGATCGCCTTTGACGAAATACCATAAACCGAAACTTCGACTTCTTTGCCTTCTTCAAACAGCTCGCCTTCAATCACATAGAGCGCACCCTCTTGTACCTGTAGCTCAGGCGCGTCTGCGCGCAGTACCAGGTTTTGTTCAGACGGGAACATCGCTTTCCACCAGCCACTGGTTGAAATCTGATCGGCTGTGCGAAAAGATGAGACAAACAGCCCAACAGTTGGGAACAACCAAAGAGCAACCAGCGCAACAACTGAGATATGTACCGCCCAAGTCAGGCTGGATTTTGAACCGGCAATATTATCCATAACCGCCCCCTACTGCATTTCTTTGCGCGCATTGCGCACATTCCAGACCAGTATCGGCGTGACCAATAACATGATCACCATCGCACTGGCCGAGCCAACGCCCCAGTCGTTGGCTCTGAACAATTTGTCGAACATATAATTGGCCAACACCTGCGTTTGCCACTGGCCGTTGGTCATCGCGAATACGATGTCGAAAACCTTCAAAACAACGATGGTGATCGTGGTCCAGACGACAACAATTGTCCCCATAATCTGCGGCACCTTGATCTTGAAAAACACCTGAAACGGGTTGGCCCCGTCAACGATCGCGGCCTCGATGGTTTCTTCCGGGATGCCACGCAATGCGGCAGACAAGATGACCATCGCAAACCCGGTCTGAATCCAGATCAATACAACCATCAGGAACATGTTGTTCCAGATGGGAATAGTAAGCCATGTCTTGGGTTCTTCGCCGCCCAACCAAAGGTAAAGCGCATTCAGCACGCCGATCTGATCTTGGTCAATCGGGCGCGTGTCGTAGACCAGTTTGAATATCACCGCCGCACCGACAAACGATATGGCCATCGGCATGAATATCAGAGATTTAGCGATATTTCCCCAACCGATCCGGTCGGTCAATTGCGCCGCTAACAGACCGAAGGCTGTTGAAAATGCGGGAACGATCAGTAGCCACATCCCATTGTTTAACAAGGCTTCCCAGAATTTAGGTTCACCCATCATTTGTCGGTAATTGTCTAAACCTACCCAGTTGAACTGGGTTGATCCGTCTGGCAGGGTCACCCGTTCTGTCAAAGAAAGGCGCATGGTTTCAACAACCGGATAGGCCAGATATAAGCTAAGCGCCAAAACGGCAGGAAGCACAAACAGCCACGGGCGCACCATATTTGCACGGGTAATATTTCGCCCTGCATTGGGGCCGCGCGCCGGGAATAATACCTTGTCGAGAAACTGGTTGGAAAAGTAAAAATAACCAACGCAACCGCCAACGCCAACAATTATTGTGATTAAGCCCTGTAATGCCGGGTGCATGGCCGCATCCTTCCAATGGCAAGATCAGAAATGTAATTTTGTATTTGCAATTGGGGAAACCCGAACGATATGGACGGATTTCCCGTTAGTATTTTAGCGCTTACTTAAGTGCGTCCCAGGATGCCTGAATTTCATCAGCCACTGCTTTCGCGTCCTTACCGCCAGCGTAATCAACCATACCGGTCCAGAACGACCCTGCACCAACACCACCTGGCATCAGATCGGAACCATCAAAGCGGAAGGTTGTGGCGCCAAGAAGAATTTCGTTCATCTTAGCGAGCGTTGGATCGCTGAACGCGCTGGCATCAACACCCATGTGCGGGGTCAGAAAGCCTTTGCGTGCCATCCAGGTCTCGTGCGCAATCGGAGTCTTCAGGAACTCAATAAGATCATGCGCACCGGCACTATCATTTGTGATCCCCCAAACCGTACCAGCACCCAGAACTGGGGCACCTAGGTCTTTACCTGCGTAAGCCGGGAAGTAGAAGAAATCAGCGTCTTCACCGACAACCGTGCCTTCAGGGAAGAACGCCGGAATGAAAGAAGCCTGACGGTGCATATAGCATTGTGGAGGTGAGCTAAACATACCTTTTGGGCTGTCGCGGAAGTCAGTTGATGCAACAACACCGGCACCACCAGCAACGTAGGCGTCGTTTCCGGCAAATGCGCCAAATTCTTCAATCGCTGCAATGATACGCGGATCGTTGAACGGGATTTCATTGGTAACCCATCCGTCATAAACATCCGGCGACTGAGTGCGTAACAGCAAGTCTTCGACCCAATCTGTTGCAGGCCAACCAGTTGCGCCACCTGAACCCAGACCAATACACCAAGGCGTTTCACCATCGGCAACGATCTGGTCTGTCAGCGCTTTCAGTTCCTCCATGGTCGTAGGAATATCGTACCCGGCATCTTCAAAGTTCTCTGGCACGTACCAAACCAGTGACTTCACATCGACTTTGTAGAAAAAGCCGAACAGTTCATCAGCTCCGGCCGGGTTCGAATAAGTCCCAAGATCGACCCATGACTGACCAGCCGCATAGTTTTCGCGGACCCAATCAGCGGTGCCATCAGCCAATGGTGTCAAAAACCCGCGTGCAGCCAAATCAGCGGCAAGCCCAGGTTGCGGAAATGCGGAAATGTTAGCGGCTGAACCGGCCTCTGCATCAACAAGGATCTGTTGTTCAAAGCTGTCGGAGCCGACGTAACGCACGTCGTAGCCAGATTGTTCCGCAAATACAGCCAGTACCGCTTCTACGTTTTCCTGATCCGGCCCGAGCCACGGGCCAAACACTGTTACTTGCTCTGCTGATGCCATACCGGCACTCAGCGCCAGTGATGCGACGCCAGCATATAATACATATTTCATGGATATCCTCCCAAGTGGGCGCCCTATCGAGCACCTGTAGATCTACGCCAACCGCGACTTGGGTTTTCCCAAAGCGCTTTGGATAATTTGAACGTCGAGGATTCAAAGCCACCTGTCAACGTAAATATCACATTTTCGCCATTTTTGCTGAACATATTCAACTTTACACGTATGTACTGAGAAAATCGCCCTTTGACCTTTCTGAAATTGCTACCTAATGTTCTTGTGTAATTTGAAAGCGCTTTGGATACATGAACCTCAAGGAACTATCTAATATTCTGGACCTGTCCCAGACCACTGTAAGCCGGGCTCTGAACGGTTATCCAGAAGTTAACGAAGCCACCCGGCGTCGGGTGGAAAAAGTTGCACGCGAAAACAACTATAGTCCCAATACTCGCGCCAAGGGGCTGGCGACGGGTCGCTCGATGGCCATCGGCCATGTGATTCCAATCTCAACTCAACATGAAATTGTAAACCCGGTGTTTGCAGATTTTATTGCCGGCGCCGGTGAGGTCTATTCTCGAAATGGCTATGACATGTTGCTGTCTGTGGTATCCGACGACGACGAAGCTGGTGCTTATCGTACATTGGCTGCAAAGGCTTCCGTTGATGGCGTTATCGTTCACGGACCGCGGCCCAATGATCCGCGTATTAAATTGTTACAAGAACTCGGCCTGCCCTTTGTAGTCCATGGGCGTGCCGACGAAAATAAGGCTGACTATTCCTGGGTAGACGTCAATAACCGGCGTTCCTTTCAGCGCGCGACGGAGTTCCTTCTTGATCTTGGCCACCGCCGTGTTGCGCTGATAAACGGGCTGGAATCCATGGATTTCGCAAATCGTCGCCGGGACGGATTTGAAACCGCATTGGCTGCACGCAAGATTGTTCTGGACACAGATCTGATGGTATCCGAGGAAATGACCGAAGATTTTGGCTATCGTAGTGCTATTAAAATGCTAAAATACGATGTGCCACCAACTGCGTTTCTGGTTTCTTCCATGATCACTGCAATTGGTGTACGCCGAGCCATTGCTGATACCGGCAAACAAATGGGCCGGGACGTGTCTGTGGTTATACACGATGATGAACTGTCGTATCTGCGGAATGGGGCGGATATTCCTATTTTTACGGCGGCACGTTCTTCCGTTCGCCAAGCCGGTCAAATATGCGCGGAAATGTTGCTAAACATAGTTGGCCAGCCGCAGGATAGTGCGCAACACATCTTGTTGGAAACAGAATTAACGGTAGGTGAAAGCACAGGCCCCGCCCCTACTTCTACATAAAGAATATGCTTGATCGATTTGATTTTCCAGAACAATTTCTCTTTGGTGCGGCTACGTCAGCCTACCAGATTGAGGGGCATTCCTTTGGCGGAGCCGGGGCGACACATTGGGATCAATTTGCGAAAATACCTGGGAAAGTTGCAAACGCGGAAAACGGCGCAATCGCGTGCGATCACTATCACCGATACCGGGAAGACCTCGATTTTCTTAAAGGCTTCGACGCCTACCGGTTTTCCACAAGCTGGGCCCGGATATTGCCCGAGGGTCGTGGCCAGATAAACCAAAAAGGACTGGATTTCTATGACCGTCTTGTAGACGCCACGCTGGATCGCGGGTTGAAACCTTTCCTGACGTTGTACCACTGGGAGCTGCCGGCAGCGTTGTCACAGCTTGGTGGCTGGACTAACCGAAACATCGCGGGTTGGTTCGGCGATTATACGGATATTGTTATTTCCAGGCTTGGCGATCGTCTGGAATCTGTTGCCACAATAAATGAACCCTGGTGCGTCGCCTATCTATCGCATTTTCTCGGCCACCACGCCCCCGGTCTGACCGACCTGCCCGCCACGGCAAATGCAATGCACAATGTTTTGCTGGCCCATGGGGAAGCAATGCAAAGGATGCGCGCCTATGGGCAGGAAAACCTCGGCATTGTGCTGAATTTCGAACACATCCAGCCTGCTGATCAAAACCTAGAAACTCTTGCTGCATCAAACAGATACGACGCGATCTTAAACAGGTGGTTTGTACAGGCGGTGACCAGGGGCAGCTACCCACAGGAGGCCCTTTCTGGCTTTGGTCAACATATGCCCGTTGGCTGGGAAGCCGATATGGACCAAATCAGCAGGTCAATCGACTGGCTTGGCGTGAACTATTACACCCGGCAAATTATAGCGGCTGATCCTTACGCCACTTGGCCCGCAAATAAAACCGTGTCTGGCCCTTTAGATAAATCCCAGATGGGTTGGGAAATTTACCCCGATGGTCTGTACAATGTCCTGACCCGTCTGAAGAACGACTACACCAGTGACCTGCCTCTATTTGTTACGGAAAACGGCATGGCCTGGAGTGATCTGGTGCTAGGTGCAAAGGTAAATGATGCCGAACGCCTTGATTACTTTAGCCAACACATCCGGGCTGTTCATCGCGCCCTGAACGACGGCGTTAATATTCAGGGCTACTTTTTCTGGTCGCTGTTAGATAACTTTGAATGGGCCTTTGGCTATGATAAGCGTTTTGGATTGATTCATGTCGATTTTGAAACACAGGTTCGAACACCGAAGATGAGCTACAATATGTTGAAAAAAGCCTTTGGGCGGGAAACGGGAAATGACTAAACATCCCCCAAATCGCTATACTCTTGTAGCAGACATCGGTGGCACCAATACGCGTGTTGCGCTGGCCGAAGGTACGGCATTACTGCCTGATACCGTTCGCAAGTTTTCAAACCGAGATTTTCCAGACCTTACAACGGTATTGCACGGCTATATTGTGGACCAAGGTGGTGTAAATTGTGCCGGGGCATGCGTTGCTGTTGCCGGGCCGGTTCGGGACGGTGTTGGCGCATTGACCAATCTTGACTGGGCAATTGATCGCAAAACACTGGCCGAGGCAACTCAGGCAGAAACCGTTGCAATCCTGAATGATTTGCAAGCCCAGGGACATGCCCTTGGACATTTGCACGACACTGCCCTTACCCCGGTCATCTCGGTTGACAACGACTCTCACCATTCCGCCAAACTGGTGATTGGCATTGGCACCGGCTTCAACATTGCCCCGGTGTATGATACGGATCATGAACGCCTCGTTCCACCCTCCGAATGTGGCCATTCTAATCTGCCTGTCCATAACGGCGATGATCTTGATTTCCATGATTTTGTACAAAATAGAAACGGATTTTGCGCAATAGAGGACGCCCTGTCAGGGTACGGTCTGGAACAGATATACATCTGGCTTGGGCAACGGGATGGCAACCCGGCCGAGCTGGCAGCGCCAGACATTATGCAGGCCGTCATCAACGGCACCGATTCAAGGGCAGAGAAATCGGCGCGCATGTTCGCCCGTATTTTGGGTACTGTTGTTGGCAATCAGTCACTGATCCACCTGCCCTTTGGTGGCGTCTATCTGGTGGGCGGTGTTTCACGCGCTGTTGCGCCTTACCTAACGCAGTTCGGGTTCAATGAAGCCTTCCGCAACAAGGGACGCTTTAGTGACTTTATGGACAATTTTTCAGTTTGGGCGATTGAGGATGACAATGCAGCATTGGTCGGCTGCGCCAGACATCTTCACGCATTGGGTTAGGGTGTCAGACCATCACGCAAAGCAGCTCAAACATGATTGACGCGCCCAGGTAGGCTGTACCACCACTGCTGTCGAAGGGGGGGGAAACCTCAACCAAATCAGCCCCAATAATGTTCAACCCGGCCAGTTCGCGCACAACTTGCAAAGCCTGAAATGAATTTGGGCCACCAACTTCGGGCGTACCTGTACCCGGCGCAAATGCCGGATCAACAAAATCGATGTCATAGGAAACATAGGTCGGTTTAGCGCCAACAATCTCGCGTGCCTCCACCATCACATCCGTGATCCCGCGTTCAAAAAACTCTTCGATTGCGATAACACGCACCCCTACATCGCGGGCAAAATCGCGGTCTTCGGTATCGTAAGCTGTGCCACGAATACCGATCTGCACCACACGTTTGGGGTCCAGTAATCCTTCTTCAATCGCGCGGCGAAATGGCGTGCCATGGGTGTACATCGTACTACCAAAATAGCTGTGAAACAGATCGGTGTGGCTATCAAAATGCACCATTCCCAGGGGGCCATCACTGGCCAATGCACGCAAAATCGGTAGTGAACACAAATGATCCCCGCCAGCCGTCAGCGGTCTGATACCGGCCGCCTTCAACCGCAGATAATAGGCTTTCATCCGCTCCAGACTGTCCATCAGATCAGCCGGATTCGGCGTCACATCGCCCATATCTGCGCAATTGACAGCTTCAAAGGGGCGCACACCGCTCGCCCCATTTTCTGCCCGGATCATGGTGGACATGTCGCGCAACTGACGCGGCCCGTGTCTGGGGCCGGGGCGGTTACTGGTGCCACCATCCCAAGGGGCGCCAATCAGTCCTATCTGAACCTCACCAATCCGAGGGTGATCAAACGGCACATAGGGTAAACGCATAAACGTCGCCACCCCTGCAAATCGTGGCAGCTCCATCCCCGATACCGGTTTAAAAAACGCGTCGGCCATTTCACAATCCCCTTCTTCTGTTAAAAAATACTTGCGCCGCAGGCCTTGGCCCCGAAAGGGGCTAATCCAGTGGCCCGCAGGGCCTCCATTTACTTAGTTACGCGCCCACCAGTCCACGGGTTTCAGTCTCTCGCGTTTGCCGCGTTTTCGCTCCCATAGACGCGCCAGTTCTGACCAACGTCCAGTGGCCAGACGCACCCAAAGCCGATCATGCCATGAACCGCGCCGATTAAACGGACAAACCCGCATACAAATTGCGCAATCGGTTTTTATTTTGGTCCAATACCCGAAACAGGCTTCGCAATTGGCAGACCATTTTTTAACGCCCTTGATCGCCGAGCGGCTGTCCCCTGCCAGTTGTGGCTCGCCAAGGGGTAAGGCTTTTGGTGGGCAGGCCTTAGCGCAGACCGTGCAACTTTCGCAATACGCCGCCAGCCCCAGTTGCCGGGGCAGATCTGTGGCCAGCGGCATGTCGGTGAATATTTTGGAAAATCGCACCCTTGGCCCAAACTGAGGTGTAAGCACCATCTGATTGCGGCCATACTCTCCCAGACCGGCCTTAATCGCGTAAG
Organism: uncultured Marinosulfonomonas sp.; assembly: GCA_964599985.1. GTDB lineage: Bacteria > Pseudomonadota > Alphaproteobacteria > Rhodobacterales > Rhodobacteraceae > NVTR01. Next base: position 8,874 of record CAZRHV010000034.1, read on the forward strand.
GAATAACCAGCGCCGTGTCGTTCATTGACGCAACGGCCTGAAATCCAAGGTTGCGAATATAGGCAGCCAGTTGAATGCAAATTGCCGCCTCATGGCTGTATTCACGCCCGGTCGCGGTTCCTGCCAATGCTGAAGGATAAGTTTCCACCAGGTCAAAATCCATCGCATGGCCCATAACGATCACATGGCTTAGCCCCTCGGGCAGATCATTTTCAACCGGGGTCATATCGCGGGTATCGGGGCGTTTGGTGTAGTGCCAACGCTGGTCAATAGCTGTGATCCCGACAAGATCAGCGCCAAACAAACTGGCAATGCGCTTAATTTCGCGGGCCTCATCTTTCGCTGGCCCCAGTTCAACCTGATTTGGCGCAACCGGCGTATCGCTTACTATTGCTCCCTGAAAGCCCTCGCGCAGGCCACGTTCAGCACCGCGCCCGGAAATGATGTCACTGATAATCCATGAAGCATTACGCAGCGCAAAATCCCGCTGCGTAAAACCAGCGCCCCGGCGCGGCGCTGCTTCCATCCGGTAGCTGGCGAAAAAAGCATCGCTGTCTTTGGTTTGCACCTCCGGGTCCCAGAATGCCCGGGTAAACATGTCATCCATCTGGCTGAAACGCTCAAAATCTTCGGTAATCTCAAACCCGGCCAGCCGGTCGCTTTCCAGCAACCATTCAGCGGTTTGTTCTTTATTTTCAGGCCATGGCAACGGGAACACCCTTTGAGTTTCACGCCTAAGCCTAGCCAGACTTGCGGGTTGCAAGCAAGAGGTTCGTTTCACTTACCGACACACCGTCAAGCCGTCGAATGACTGCTAAAACCAAATCCAGGGATTCAAGGGTATCGGTGCCAATTTCAACAATCAGGTCCCATTTACCGTTGGTGGTGTGAACCGCGGTGATTTCCGGGATGCCGCGCAACTGGCGGACAATCCGGTCCGCGCCGCGCCCTTCGATACCGATCATCATCAAGCCACGCACGGCTGATGTGGCATGGTCGCCCTTGGTCACGACCGTAAATCCAACGATTTCACCAGCCTGTTGCAGCCGTTCAATCCGGGTGCGCACAGTGGCACGGGACACCCCAAGTTCACCCGCCATATCAGACAAAGCCGCGCGCGAATTATGCCGTAGCAAACTGATGATCCTGTTGTCCAAAATGTCCATTTGTCACTAATTTCCATATCGTTTCGGTATATGACATACCATATTGTACAATTTGATAGCTGACAACTCCACCAATACGGATAATCTTGCACAACAGGAGAATGCCATGGAAAATATTCACTGCCATCTGATCGGCGCCCCCGTTGACAGCGGAAAACGTCGCACGGGTTGTCTGATGGGACCGGATGCGTATCGGACTGCCGGGTTGGAAACGGCGTTGAAAGATCTGGGCCACTTGGTCACGGATCACGGTAATCTAGCACCACCTGATGCACAGGACACCCCTGCCCCTTTTGGCCAAATCCACGCCCTGAACCAAACCATCGGATGGACGACAACTTTGATGGCCAAAGCCCAGAGCGCAATGGAGCAAGGACTGCCTATTTTCCTTGGCGGCGACCACAGCCTTTCACTTGGCTCTCTTACCGGTGTTGCTGCCCATGCGGCCAAATCCGGGCGTCCGCAATTTGTATTGTGGCTGGATGCGCATACAGATTTTCACACGCCAAAAACCACAACTTCCGGTCATTTACACGGGACACCTCTGGCATATGCTACCGGGCAATCCGGATTTGACGGTTTCCCTGTAGTTCCAGCCCCGGTTCCGCAGGAAAATGTTTGCATCATGGGGCTGCGCTCAGTTGACAGACCCGAGCGGCGTGCGCTGGAAGCCAGTGACATCCTGTACCATGATATGCGGTCGATTGATGAAAATGGTATCAGCCGCCCACTCGCGGTCTTTCTGAAAAAGGTTAAGGCAGCCAAAGGAGCGCTACATGTATCTTTAGATGTTGATTTCCTCGACCCATCTTTCGCCCCTGCCGTTGGTACGACCGTCCCCGGTGGCGCAACTCTACGCGAGGCACATCTGATCATGGAAATGCTGCATGACAGTGCGCTGATGACGTCGCTTGATCTGGTTGAACTGAACCCGTTTCTGGATGAGCGTGGTCGCACGGCGCAGTTGATGGTTGATCTTGCGGCTTCGGCCCTTGGTCGGCGGGTCTTTGATCGCCCAACCCGCGCATATGATTGATTGGACACAACGATGAAAATTAAACCTTCCTCGCTCGCGCTCGTTCCTTTTGTCAGTGTCGAACACATGATGAAACTTGTACATCACATCGGCCTTGAAACCGTATTGCAGGACCTAACAGAATACGTGGAAGCCGACTTTAAGAGATGGGAAATCTTTGACAAAACGCCCCGTGTCGCCAGCCATTCCGCCGAAGGGGTGATTGAACTGATGCCCACCTCGGACGGCGAGGTTTATGGCTTCAAATACGTCAATGGCCACCCGAAAAACACCCGCGATGGACGCCAGACCGTGACAGCTTTTGGTCTGCTGGCGGATGTTGATAATGGCTACCCGGTTCTTTTGTCGGAAATGACATTGCTGACAGCAATGCGCACGGCCGCAACTTCGGCGATGGCAGCGCGCCACCTTGCCCCCAAGGGCGCGACCACCATGGCGATGATCGGCAATGGGGCGCAGTCAGAATTTCAGACATTGGCGATGAAAACTGTGGTCGGGATTGATACTGTTCGGCTTTATGACATTGACGCCGCAGCAACGCAGAAATGCGCCACCAATCTGGCCGGGCATGGGTTGAACATCGTTCGGTGCAATTCACCCGAGGAAGCCATAGAGGGCGCACAGATCATCACCACCTGCACTGCCGACAAACAATGCGCCACCATTTTGACCGATAATATGGTCGGCTCAGGTGTTCATATTAACGCTATCGGCGGCGATTGCCCCGGCAAGACAGAATTGCACCGGGACATCCTGCTGCGGTCGGACATTTTCGTCGAATACCCGCCTCAGACCCGTATTGAAGGTGAAATCCAACAGCTTGACCCGGACCATGACGTAATCGAGCTATGGCAGGTGATCACAGGTCAGAAATCCGGGCGTCGCAATTCCAACCAGATTACGCTGTTTGATAGTGTCGGGTTCGCAATTGAGGATTTTTCCGCCCTGCGTTACGTGCGCGAGAAGATCAAGGATACGCCATACTACCAGAATTTGGATATGTTGGCTGACCCGGATGACCCGCGTGATCTGTTTGGAATGCTTCAACGGTCAAAGTAACGACCGGACCGCATTTAGGCGTCCAGTTCCGTATCCCAGTACAAAAAATCGACCCAGGTTTCATGCAGGTGATTTGGCGGGAACTTACGGCCCATATTGCGCAATGCTTCGGCGCAGGGGCGACAGGGCGGCTTGCGTAGTTGCATGCCTGCTTGTCGCATATTGCGAGCCCCTTTGGCCAGATTGCATGGCGAACAGGCCGCCACGACATTCTTCCAGCTGGTGATGCCGCCCTTTGAGCGCGGGATCACATGGTCAAAGGTCAAATCCCCTTTGGCGCCGCAATACTGGCAACAAAATTCATCCCGCAGGAACAGGTTAAATCGGGTAAACGCGACCCGTTTTTGGGGTTTTACATAGCCCTTCAACACGACCACAGAAGGGATTTTTATTGTGGTGGACGGACTGCGGACAACAGCGTCGTATTCGGCGACGATGTCCACACGATCAAGATAGGCTGCTTTTACCGCTTCCTGCCAAGGCCACAACGAAAGGGGGTAGTAGGAAAGCGGGCGATAATCAGCGTTCAGAACCAACGCCGGATGGTGCCGCAATCCTGCAGCCTCGCGTACAAACTCGGTTCTGAATTCACCATTCATCTTACCAGCCAGTTCCTAATTCGCCTTCAAAATATTATCCCAATAATGAGGTTTTCAAACTGGGCACTTAAGGCGGACTATATATGGTGGCATATGCGACACAAGCCCTCAATATTTAGGGTAAAGAATGATCTATTCCAGGCCCAGATTTTCACGCATGAATGCCAGTGCAACGCTCAACCCGTCCGGGGCAATCCCGTGGGCGGTGCCTTTCATAATATGTGCAAACACATCAAAGCCGGCACCCTGCAGGGTTTCGGCGGCGGCGGGCAGGCTGGCGGGGGGAACCATATCATCCTGATCGCCGTGAAGCAGCAATACCGGCGGGCGGGAAATAACTTCGTCCTGCAATAATTCCGGTTCCAGCAGACGTCCGGAAAACCCGACAACCCCGGCTACGGCTTCTGCGCGACGGGGGGCGACATGCAGGCTCATCATTGTACCTTGGGAAAAGCCAAACAGGATCATCCTGTCGGCAGTTAGCCCCTCATCCAGCAATACCTGATCCAGATAGGCATTCAGATCGACGACCGCATTTTGCATCGACACCGCGGCTTCTTCCTCTGATGATCCGTCCAGCCATGGAATTGGAAACCACTGAAACCCCATTGGATTGCCCACGGATTGCTCGGGCGCATCGGGGGCCACGAAGACGGTGCCCGGCATATGTTCCTCCAGCGGGTCGGCCAGCCCCAACAGGTCCTGAGCGTTGGCCCCGTAACCATGCAGGAAAACCACGACCTGCTTGCCCTGCCCTTTTTCCGGCCCGCGGCGCAAATTGTCCAATACCCGTGTCATCGCATCCCTTCCCGTTTATTCATCACCCGGTAGTATGCCCAGAGCGCACGCGCCGCAACGCTTTGCCACGGCGACCAGGCCAGCGCCATTTCCCGGAGCGCTTTTTCGGTCGGCCGTTCATCCAGCTCAAACAGGTTTTTTGCGGCTTCCTGTAATGCGAGATCACCGGGCGCAAAAACATCCGCCCTGCCAAGGGAAAACATGGCATATATTTCCGCTGTCCAGGGGCCAATGCCGGTGATTTTTGTCAGCGTCGCTATTACCTCGTCGCTTGGCAAGTCCCTTAATCCGACATAATGAATCCCGGAGTCAGCAAGTGCCCGTGCATAGCGGACTTTTTGCCCGCTCAGCCCACAGGCGCGCAGTTCTTCGTCACTTGCCCACTTGATTTTACGCGGCCCGGTTAGCCCAGCCAGCTTTAACCGCCCCCAGATCGCATCAGCCGCTGCAACGGAAATTTGTTGGCTGACAATCGCGTCAAGCAGCGCCGTAAATCCGTCCTTTCGCAATCGCAGGGGTAATGGGCTGGTCATTGATAAGACATCTGCAAAACGCGGCTCGGCCTTTGCCAGCCAATCAGCACCCTCGGCCACGCATTCAGCGGACGTTATTACGCGCCCTACCATTACAATGACCTGACCCAGCTCATCGCCTGTTCAACCGTTTCAACCTTATTGGCGTCGGGTTGCGGCGGGCGATTGATCATCACCACAGGGATAGCAAGCGCGCGGGCAGCGGTTAACTTGGTTGCACTTGCGACCCCGCCTGCATTTTTAACCACCAGCCAATCAACGCCCAGTTCGCTGAACAATTTCATTTCATCTGCAACTGAGAATGGCGGCCTTCCCAACAAATATTCACCATTTTCATATGGAAACGGGTGTTGCGGCGGATCAATGCGACGGCAAATAATCCGGCAACCTGAAAGGTTCTCAAAATCGGGTAATGTCTTGCGCCCTGTTGCCAGAAATACGATCGAGCCGTTTGGAATGTACCGGGCGGCGTCCTGTTCTCTTTCAATCGAAATCCAGTTGTCATCCGGGTCTGGTACCCAGGGCGGGCGCAACAATTGTAAATATGCCAATCCCCGCAGCCTAGCTATGTCAGCCGTTCGCGCAGATATGCGATTGGCAAAGGGGTGTGTAGCATCAAGAATAGCGGTGATCCCCTTGTCGTGCAAAAACGCCTCAAACGCTTCAGCCCCGCCAAACCCGCCACTACGGCAGGGTATTGCCAGTTTTGTCGGATCCCTTGTCGCCCCGGCAAGCGACGCTATTGCCGGAATGTTTTTAGCGGCCATTAGTTTGGCTATGTCACGGGCTTCCCCGGTTCCGGCCAGTAAAAGCAACACTATTCAGACCTCGCCAATATGGTGCCGCTGCGGTCTACCACGATCACTTCCAACGCAATGTCAGCACCTTTTAATAAAACTTTGGCGGATTTTCTGGCTTTGGCTGCGACTATTTCTGCCAAATGAGGTCCGGCAATTTCCAATGCGTGCAACGCTGTCTTTGCAGACATAATCTTTTGGTCTCCTGCTATTTCCGCCAAAGCAGCAATATCCACTTGCGAGCGCCCCGAATGCAAATCCCGCGCTCCCTGTGCAAGTTTTGTCAATTTCCCAATACCACCGCCAATGGTGACTTTTTCAATGGGGTGCCGGGACAGATATTTCAACATGCCCCCCGCAAAATCCCCCATATCCAGCATCCCGTGATCCGGCAAACCATAGAGCGTCTGAACAGCGCGTTCCGACGTCGCACCGGTGCATCCCGCGACATGGGTCTGACCGGTGGCAATAGCAACATCGATGCCGCGATGGATGGAGGCGATCCAGGCTGAACATGAAAATGGCCGTACAATGCCCGTGGTACCCAATATTGAAAGCCCCCCGGTGATGCCCAGCCTTGGGTTCCAGGTCTTTTTGGCGATTTCTTCTCCACCGGGGATTGATAGGGTAATTTCAACATCCGGGGTTTTGTCAAATTGCTCGGCCAGTTGCTCGACCACCGCTCTTATCATTTGGCGCGGCACCGGGTTTATTGCTGGTTCCCCGACACTGATCGGCAGGCCGGGCATTGTAATCGTTCCGACCCCCTCGCCGGCGCGAAAAACAATCCCTCCGCCGCTGGCCTGTACCCGCGCGATTATCAGCGCGCCATGGGTTACATCCGGGTCATCGCCCGCATCTTTGGTGATCCCCACCTCTGCCCAATCAGGGCCTTTTCCACTATGTGCCAGCGCAAAAACGGGTTGTTCGCCACGCGGCAAAGTTATCAAAACTTCGCCTGGAAATGCCCCGCCCCAAAGCTGCATCAGTGCCGCTTTCACCGCCGCCGTGGCGCAGGCCCCTGTGGTCCATCCACGGCGCAATTCGCTGTTGGGTTTCGCTGTCATCTGGCGGACTATAGGCAGGCATCACAGCAAGGCAAACCCCCGCGCGTAACTGGTTTTGCTTTTCGCACCTCGCTAAAGACGCCATAACCACAGGATGAGCGACTCAAACCCAAATTCACCCGCCAAATGGTCAGAATTCTGCGCCGGTTTACAGCGCAAGCGGACCAAATAGTTATGAGCAATGGTCTGATCATCGCCGCGCCCACATCTGGCTGCGGGAAAACCACGATTACTCTGGGAATATTGCGAGCGCTGAAACGTGCGGGTCAGAATGTTCGTGGCGCCAAATCCGGCCCTGACTATATTGATCCGCGCTTTCATGAAGCAGCCTGTGGCGCTCCTTGCGTTAACCTGGATGCCTGGGCCATGTCCCCTGAGCGCTTGAAAATGCTTGCCTTTGGTGACGGATTGCTGGTGATCGAAGGCGCCATGGGCCTGTTCGACGGCGCGCCACCGGATGGCAAAGGCGCGACGGCAGACCTGTCACGTATTTTGAACCTGCCGGTCGTGCTGATAATTGATGCGGCAAAAATGGCCCAGTCTGTGGCACCAATGGTTGCTGGATTTTCGAACCATGACCCTGACGTGCCAATCGTCGGGTTGATCTTGAATAAAGTCGGCTCTCCGCGGCATGAAATGATGTTACGACGCGCTCTGGAACCACTGGGAATTCCGGTTTTAGGCGCAATTTTTCGACAGACCGGCATGGAACACCCCAGCCGTCACCTCGGGCTGGTGCAGGCCAGCGAACATCCCGATCTGGAAATCTACCTTGAAACTGTCGCTGATGCTGTCAGCACGGCTGTTGATCTGGATGCTCTGGCAAAACTGGCAACCCGTAATACCCCCGCTAGTTCAAGCCAAAGCGTTCCACCCCCGGCACAACGTATTGCAATAGCGCAGGATGCCGCTTTCGCCTTTGCCTATCCGCATTTGTTGGAAGACTGGCGAACGGCAGGCGCGGAGCTTTCATTTTTTTCACCGCTAAACGATGAAGCCCCGAAACCGGCCGATCTGATTTTTCTGCCCGGCGGATACCCTGAGCTGCACGCAGAGACGATTACTTCAGCAAGCGTCTTTCGGGGCGGCATCGCAAAAGCCGCGCCAACAACACAGATTTATGGCGAATGCGGAGGCTATATGGTCCTGGGCGACGCCTTAAGCGATGCGAAAGGCAACACCCACCCAATGTTGGGCTTGCTACCTCTGGAAACGTCTTTTGCAAAACGAAAATTGCACCTTGGCTACCGCAACCTGACACCGCTTGGGGGGCCATTCACCGGAGCGCTACGGGGCCATGAATTCCACTATGCCACAACCCTTCGTGCAGAAGGCCCCACCCTGTACAAAGCAACCGACGCCGAGGGCAATGCGTTACCAGAAATGGGATTGCGGCAGGGGCGTATTTGCGGCTCTTTCGCACATGTGATCGATCGGACTGTTTAAAACCTTTTACTCAATGAGTTTCCCCGATAGGTCAAAAACTATGACTACCGCTGAATTCCCTACATCAGACGCAAAAGCGCGGCGCAATGTCACCATTCTGATGCTCGCACAGGCTATTCTTGGCGCGCAGATGCCGATGGTGTTTGTGTTGGGTGGGCTGGCTGGGCAATCACTGGCCACCAACCTGTGTTTTGCCACCCTGCCAATTTCGCTGATTGTTCTGGGCTCGATGTTATCCGCCACACCAATGTCCGCAATAATGCAGCGATATGGCCGCAAGGTTGGGTTCTTTGTGGGTGCTTTTGGCGGTGCCACAGGGGCGGCAATCGGGGCAATCGGCCTGCTATATTCCAGCTTTACGATTTTTCTTATTGGTTCACTATTTACCGGAGTTTATATGTCAGCGCAGGGCTTCTATCGCTTTGCAGCTGTGGACACCGCCAGCGAAAGTTTTCGCCCCAAGGCAATTTCGTTTGTCATGGCAGCGGGGCTGGTTTCGGCTGTAATTGGACCGCAACTGATTAAAGTTACTTCGGAATCTCTGGTAGTGCCATTCCTGGGCACCTATCTGGCGGTCATTGTAATTAACGTGGTTGGCTCCTCACTGTTTTTCTTTCTCGATTTGCCAAAGCCCGAGCCCATTGCCGAAGACGGCCCCAAAGGTCGCAGCCGCATGGAACTATTGCGCACACCCAGAATTGCAGTGGCAATTATCTGCGCCATGGTGTCCTACGCGCTGATGAACCTGATGATGACGTCAACTCCACTGGCAGTGGTTGGCTGTGGGTTTACGCAAAACAATGCGGCCGATGTTGTAATGGCCCACGTATTGGCAATGTTTGCGCCGTCATTTTTTACCGGTCATCTGATTAACCGTTTCGGGGTGGAAAAGATCATCGCAACCGGGTTGGCCATTTTGGCGGCGGCGGGTGTGGTTGGCCTATCTGGTGTAGAGCTTGAAAACTTCTACGTTGCTCTGGTTCTGCTTGGCCTTGGCTGGAACTTTGGCTTTATCGGCGCGACAACCATGTTGGCCGGCGCCCACAGTAACGAAGAGCGCGGCCGCGTACAGGGTATGAACGACATGATCGTTTTCGGCTGTGTAACGCTGGCTTCTGTTGCTTCGGGTGGGTTGATGAATTGTTCTGGCGGCAACCCGGTTGAGGGTTGGTACTCTGTCAATCTGGCGATGATTCCATTTCTGACGCTTGCTGGCGTCGCACTGATCTGGTTGGTGATGCGGCCAAAAACGGTATGATTAACGCCTGCCGGGAAACAACCGGCAATTTCATTCAAAATTGTGCCATCAACCCATAGAAAACAGTCTGTTTTAGCGCACTTGCTTTCTTTTTAGGGCCGGTACGTCATGATCCCACTGGTAAAGCAACGTTTTCAGGTGATCTGAGTGAAGAGTATATTTTCGATGGTTTTCAGAATTGTTCGCTGGCTTGGTGTAACGCCAATTCCTGCGCCGGCAATGGTAAGCTACCCCGCTTCGCGCAATAGTATTGCCGCCAAGGCGCATTTGCACCGGCATGTCGGCTCAAGGGGTTCTGATTAACACCTTCAGCATTAGAGACAATTTTTTAGAGAATTCAGAGTTATGCAGCCTGCCGCCCGAAACGGCGGCCGGGTTGGCGGCAGCGAGGCGGAGGGTTTTGCCTGCCTGCCAACCCGTACGGGTTGCATAATAAGCGTCTCGGGGAACCAGTTTTTTCGCGTTCCTGAGACGCTCCAGACCGGCCTTGGCCAACTCACTTACAGCGTCAGGTCTCCCATCCACCAATGGAACTCTACCACGCGCTTCAAGCTGTGGGATCGCCTGAAACCAGTTGGCCAGTCCAGAGGCATAGCCTATGTCTCGAATTGCCGCTTCACCGTTTTTCACCCCAAGTGAGCGCGTCGCAACCCACATCAATCCACCTGCCGTAGCTTCAATATAGGCGTTGAAATGGGCGGAATTTTTGAACGGGCCTGAATGGATGTCCCAGCTACGAGCATCGATCAGTTCCTGCAAAACCATTGCACCATGCGGGTCGATCACACCATTCAACGCAGCTACAACTTCATGGCGACGCACATTCGCTCCCTGTGCGATCTCGCTCAAGGCATCACGCCACCATTGCAGCCTCATTTCGTTGATAGCTGGTTCCGCACTTACCCACGGCGCGCGCGCGACTTCAACGTTGAACGCATAGATCGCAAACAGCGGTCCGCGCGCCCTCGAAGGGGCTGCCATAACGGCCAGAAACCTGTCAGGGTCGCCTTTGCGGACGATTTCTGCACAGGCCTGAAAGCTCACTTTGGTCGAACGATGCTCAGCAAATAGCCATACTCATCGCCATATTTGTCCCAGGCAGCGATTTCGGCAACGGCGTCGGCCAAAACCATGCGCATATCGTCATCCGCGCCGTCGCTAAGAACCGAAATCCGCTCCAGCATCGGGGTGTAATAGGCCGACCAGGCATCATCTGATAAACGACGTGTCGCGATGGTTTCATACCCGGCCTGTTCAACCCGCGCGTTTATACCGGCTTCATTGCTCATCGCCGGATACTGTTCCCATATTCCCGCGACAGCTTTTGAAGGGGTATCGCTCCAGAAACAAGGCTCACTAAAAGCAATCACACCGCCTGCGGTTAGCGACATTTTCCACATTTCCAGCGCTTCGGTCACGCCCAGAAAATATACCGCACCAGCGCACCAGATCAGATCGAACCGACCGCCCGGCTCGCGCATATCCGCGAGGCGCATATCAACACGGGCGTCGCCTTCCCATTTACTGCTGGCCTGCTCGAGAAAATGCGGGTTGTGATCAATTGCCACCAAAGAGGCATCGCTGGATAATTCCAGAAGTGGACCAATATCAGCCCCCGGCCCACAGGCCAGATCGGCAATCAAAGCATTTTTGGGCAGGTCAACCTGCTGGCCAAGCCATTTTATATCGGCAGGCTCCCCCGGTCCTTCGCGTTCCAGATCCTGATGCAGCGTCAAAAAGGCTTCTACGCTCATGGCTTATCGCCAATCGCGCGCAGCGCTTCCCAAAATGCGCCGCAGGCGCTCTGTTTAACAATTCTCATCAAGTCGCTCCGTCCCGTATTAGTTTCCAGTTTATCGCGTCCAGCAACGCCTCAAAGCTTGCGTCCACTATGTTTGGTGAAACCCCAACAGTGGACCAACGCCGACCCTTACTGTCCTCACTGTCAATCACCACCCGCGTCACCGCCTCTGTGCCGCCCTGAGTGATCCGCACCTTAAAATCCACCAGCCGCATGTCATCGATCATCCCCTGATATGGACCCAAATCCTTTGCCAGCGCTTTGGCCAGAGCATTTACCGGCCCCCTGTCTGTACCCGCTTCGTCCATCGATTCTGAAACTGACAGTTTTTTATTATCGCCAATCTTCACAACCACCACAGCTTCCGACAGGCTGACCATCTTGTTATACTTATTCTTGCGCCTTTCCACTGTGACTTTATAGCGCTTCACCTCGAACAGATTTGGCAATTGCCCCAGCTCTGCGCGCGCCAGCAATTCAAAACTGGCCTGCGCGGTGTCATAGGAATAGCCCTGCGCCTCGCGGGTTTTGATCAGCTCCAGTATTTGCACCAAAGCCGGATCACCCTTGGTCACCTCCAGCCCCATATCCTCCAGCCGGGTGCGCAGATTGCTCTGCCCGGCCTGATTGGACATCGGCACGATGCGGGAATTGCCCACGGTATCGGGCGAGATATGTTCATAGGTTGTCGGGTCTTTTTGTATCGCGCTTGCGTGCAGCCCGGCCTTATGGGCAAACGCCGACGCCCCCACATAGGGTGCGGCGCGCAGGGGAACCCGGTTCAGGATGTCATCCAACTGCCGCGAAGCCTTGGTCAGGTCCGCCAGCGCGTCCAGACTGACCCCGGTTTCAAACCTGCCTTTATACGGCTCTTTCAGCAGCAGAGTCGGGATTAGCGTCACTAGATTAGCGTTTCCACAACGCTCACCCAACCCGTTCAGCGTACCCTGAATTTGCCGCGCGCCCGCATCCACGGCCGCCAGCGAATTGGCCACGGCATTGCCGGTATCATCGTGGGTGTGAATACCCAGATGATCCCCCGGAATTCCGGCGGCGATCACTGTGCCGGTGATCTCTGACACCTCACCCGGCAGCGTCCCACCATTGGTATCACACAGCACGATCCATCGTGCGCCCGCACTGTAAGCCGCCTGCAAACATTCCAGCGCGTATTCCGGGTTGGCTTTGAAGCCGTCGAAAAAATGTTCGGCGTCGAAAAGCGCCTCGCGCCCTTTGGCCACCAGATGCTCAACACTGGCGCGGATGTTTTCGACGTTTTCCTCCAGCGAAATGCCAAGCGCCGTTTCCACATGGAAATCATGGGTCTTGCCCACCAGACACACCGCGCGCGTTCCGGCATTCAGTACACCCGCCAGCACCTCATCATTCTCAGCCGAGCGCCCCGCTCGCTTGGTCATCCCAAAGGCGGTGAACGTGGCGCGAGTCTTGGGCGGATTGTCAAAGAATTCGCTATCCGTCGGGTTGGCACCGGGCCAGCCGCCTTCGATATAATCTATGCCGAGATCATCCAGCGTCGCCGCAATCAAATGTTTCTCCGGCGTTGAAAACTGTACACCTTGGGTTTGTTGGCCGTCACGCAGCGTGGTGTCAAAGAGGGAAAGCCGTTCCTTGGTCATGTGACACTCCCCTTTAGCCCGGCACCGCCGGGCCGCGCCCGGACC